>JASBYN010000003.1 GCA_029983915.1 Finegoldia sp.
ACTGACGCCCTAACCAACTAGGCTACATCCACCATAGCCTCAATTGACTACTTTACTATTATAGCATAACTAAAATTTTATGTCAAGCCTTTGTAAAATTTATTTAATATTGGCTTTGACTTTATTAGTATAGCATCATTGAATTAAAATTTCAAGTAATTTTTTAAATTTAATCAAAAAAAATCAACCTAGTTAAAATTAACTAGGTTGGACTTTTATTTATAGCTTCTCAATATTTTCTTTGCTATGATCTCCATGTGATTGTTGACTTTTTCTCCCCAATGCTTGTCACTTGCATAATTTTTGTTCATTGCATATGAGCTATATCCTTCGAAATAAGTTCCATCTTCTGTGAGATACAAGTCTTTTATTTTCTTTCCAACTACTTGTATTCCTTCATCTAATGATTTGAATTTGCTTGCCCCATTGTAAGGATCAGAGTCTATGGCGTTAAATCCAAATAAATTGTATTTTTCTTTTGCTATTCTGCTTTGTCCAAAGTCAGATTCGTGATTTGCAATGGCTAAAAGGTAAAGTGCATTTACTCCGTATTTCTTTTCTACTTTAATAAATGATTTGGCATTTCCTTTCAAATCAGTATCTTGCATAGCAGTTTCTAACATTTTTTCTGATATGTTCGATTTATGAGTTGGATAAAACATATTGTCTTTTCCGATTTTCAAAGCTCCCAATTTTTGAAATTCGTAAAGATCGTGTTTTAATTTATTTAATGTGTCTAATTCTTGTTTTGTAGAATCTTCTTTTTTGTATGTTATATAAGTTTTTTGAGAATTAGCTAAGCTAAAATCAGTTCCAGACAATCTAATTGCCAAACCCATACAAAATACACTCATCAAAAAGAATATCCCTAATCTCTTTTTAAGTATTTTTTTATTCTTCATTTTTCCCCCTAATAAACTTGATTTTTATATTTTATCACATTTTAGATTAAATTCATAATTTTAGATCAATAAAATATTAATTCTTGAATTATTGCAAATTACATCATATAATATGTATATACGACTTTGCTGTTGTGGCTCAGTCGGTAGAGCAATTGATTCGTAATCAATAGGTCGGAGGTTCGATCCCTCTCAACAGCACCATTATACATATTCGGAGGAAAAAATGTCAATTAAAATTATTACAGATACCGGAAGTCAGATACTGCCAAGTACGAATACTAATGAAAATTTAATTGTCTTAAGTATGCCAGTTATGAGTTCCGATACGGAATATATAGAAGGAAAAGACATATTTGCAAAGGAAATGTTCTCTAGAATGAAAGAAGGCGAAGTATTTAAAACAAGCCAAGTTCCATACAACGTTTATTATGAAACTTTCAAAAGAGAATTGGAGAACGGAAATGATATAATCTATATTTCTTTGTCAAGTGGTATAACTAGCACTTTTCAAACTGCCACTATGGCTAAAAACGATTTGTTGTCAGAAAACAAAGATTACAATATCGTTGTAAAAGATTCTTTTTCTGTATGTTCTGGCTTGACATCTATTATAAATAAAACTTTAAAATTGGTCGATTTGAATTATTCTTTTGATGAAATCTGTAATAAATTAGATGATATAATAAAATCTCAACAAGTTATTTTCACCGTTACAGATTTAGAGTATTTATATAGAGGTGGAAGATTATCTAGACTTCAAAAAACTATGGGAAGTTTTTTAAGTATAAGACCTATTCTTCACGTTAACAAGGATGACGGCAAATTATACGTCGTGGATAAAGCCCGTGGAGATAAGCAAACTTATTTGAAGGTAAAGAATTTGATAAAGCAAAAATGCGATGGAAATGTGAATACAAATCAAACTGTGTATTTTTGTTATGGAGAAAATGAAGAAAGTATGGATGCTTTTATCGACAAAATCCAAAGCGATTTTAATTTCAAAAAGGTTGTCAAATTGCCTCTAGGCTGCGTTATAGGTGCCCATTCTGGTCCAGACCTTATAAGTATTTTCTTCAGTAGTTATGATCTTGGAGAAGAGCTTTCAGATGTATAAAAAACTACTAAGTTATATTTTATAACTTAGTAGTAATTTTTTTGCAATCTAATCCTGTTTTTTTCAAAGCCAATAGGAATTCATCTTTTAAATCTGCTGTTATATTCAATTTTTGACCTGTAATCGGATGCGTGAATTTTAAATTATACGCGTGAAGAACTTGACTGTCGAAATTTATCTTTTCCCTTTTCATTCCATACAACTTATCTCCTAAAATTGGATGTTGAATGTAATTCATGTGAACTCTAATCTGATGGGTTCTTCCCGTTTTGATTTCGACTTGTGCCAATGAGTAGTCATCATTATAATCTAGCCTTTTGTAGTAACTTATAGATAATTTTCCAGAGTCTAAAATCGCCATTTTTTTTCTATCTTTTGGATTTCTTCCCATGTACTGTTCTATTTTTCCTTCTTCAGCAATTTTCCCATGTACTATACACAAATAAGTTTTAGTTATTTCATGATTTTTAATCAATTCTTTTAATTTTGTGTGCGTCTGATTATCTTTTGCTATTATTATAAGTCCAGTCGTATCTTTGTCCAGTCTGTGTACTATTCCCCTTCTATAATCTCCGTCAATATCGCTCAACTTGTCAAATCTGTACATTATATAATTGACCAATGTGTTTTCAAATATCGTGTCTGTCGGATGTACTATAACATTTTTATCTTTGTTGATGATGGCTAAATATTCATCTTCATATACTACATCCAAATCGTATTTTTGAGGTTTTATCGATTTGTCTTTGGCTTGGTATTCAAATATTATTTTGTCATTTTCTTTTAATTTGTAATTCTTCTTTTCATTTTTTGAATTTATGAATACTTTTTTATCTTCTATGAATTTTTGGATTTCACTTCTAGACATATCCAATTTATCTGACAAAAAAGCATCTAATCTTGCGTTTGTATCTTCTTTTTCTACTAAAAATTCGTATCTCATATATTTTCTATTTTCCAATCAATAGCGTCTAATCCATTATCAACTAAAAAATCATTTGCTTTTTTGAAATGATAGCATCCGAAAAATCCTCTGTGTGCAGAAAATGGAGATGGATGAGCTGCTTCTAGTATCAATGCGTTTTTATTAGTTATCAAATTTTTCTTCATTCTGGCGTTATTTCCCCACAACATAAAAACTATAGGTTTATCGCTAGTTCCGAGGATTTCAATAATTCTATCTGTTAAAATCTGCCATCCTATTTTTTCATGAGAATTTGGTTTGTTCCTTATTACAGTCAAGGATGTATTCAACAATAACACACCTTGTTTCGCCCATTTCACCAAGTATCCATTATTGGGAATATCGTATCCGTATTCCATTTGCAATTCTTTGTAGATATTGATTAATGAAGGTGGCGTCTTCACGTTTGGCTTCACTGAAAAGCTAAGTCCATGAGCTTGTCCTGGATTGTGATACGGATCTTGACCTAGTATGACGACTTTGCAATCTTCATATGGTACTAATTTCAACGCTTCAAAAATATAATTCATATCAGGATATACTTCGTAATTTTGATAATCGTGTATTAAAACTTCTCTTATTTTTTTATAATAATCTTTATCCCATTGATCTTTTAATAATTGATCCCAGCTATTTCCAATATTTACACTCATTAATTTTTCCCTTTTAATTCAAATAAAACTATCAATATACAAGATACAACAACTGCTATATCAGCTACATTGAACACTGGAAAATTATAATTAAATGGTAATCTTACAGATATGAAATCTATGACATATCCTCTAAAAACTCTATCTATCAAATTTCCAAGCGCTCCACCTATCAAAATTCCGTAAATAATTTTATCGAAATTGCTTAGCTTGTTGTAGCTTTTAAGCACATAATAAACTACACATCCTATTATAGCCAATGTTATTATCATCAATATTGCTTTTTTGCTTTCTAATATTCCAAAAGCCGCCCCTCTATTTTCAAGGTAAGTCAGACTCAAAAATTTGTCAAATATTACGACATCTCCACTTTGCAATGAAATCGCCATATATTTGGTCAAATGATCAATTCCTATTACCAAGATTATCATTATAATAGTAGCCATTTTTTCTCCTAAATATATTTAATGTATTTTATTCTAAGTTTATCTTTTTTAGTAGTTCCCAAATAATCTATTAGTCTGAATCTTCCATACCCTCTTATAGATATCAAAGAATTTCCCTCTACTGTTTTAGATGGATTAGTTGAAATTTCGTAATCCAATTTTATTTTCTTTTGTTTGACCATAGATTGCGCATCGCCTCTAGAAATATTCGCCATCTCTGCTACTACACAATCAAGCCTTTTAGATTGAATGATTCCAACGCTTTCTTTGTATTTTTCTTCATCTTTTGTCAAATTTTCAGTAATTATAGATGTTTCTACATTGAATCTTTTTATTTTAGATAAATTCAAATCCAAAAACTTCACCATAGTATTGGTAGCACAGACATAAAATTCTCCATTGCTTTTAAATATGTCTCCTATTTTTTCTCTATTTATCCCAAGATTTAAAATATCTCCAAGTACATCTCTGTGAGAAATTTCTTGATCAGTTTCGATTTTCAATATTCCTATATAATCAAAAACATTTATATATTCTCTATCGTAATAATAATTATCCCACATTATTATGATGCTCTTTTCACAGTTAATAGGGTAATTCGTTACCATATAATCTACGCTAGATTCCGTATTTAATATAGCTTTTGCATACTCTATTTCTTTAGGATTCATAAAATCAGTAGAATACACTATTTTATTGTTCTTAACTGAAATAAGACTATCAATAAATCTATCGATAGTCTTTTTAATTTCAAAATCTTGAATGTAATTTAATTCATAATTCATTTAAATCAATCCTACAATTATTGTCGCCAAAATTTGCAATCCTAATAATGTAACTAATGGAGACCAATCTATAAATGATTTGTTCAATCCCAATGTATCCAATAATTTCTGTGCTGGATACATTATATAATCTGTTATCGAATAAATCGCATCTACAAGCGCATTGCTTCTAGATACTTGAACAAAAGACAATATTACTCGTATAACAATTGTCCATTCTATCAATTTAAAAATATTTAGAATAAAACTTACAACTCTTATGCCAATCATAATTGGAATAACCCATTATTTTTAGTTATTTGGTCTTTGATTTTGCCATCTATTTCTACTCCTTTTGGAACTAAAACAAAAATATCTTTTGTCACTTTTTGCATTTTACCATCCAATGCATATATAGCTCCGCTGACAAAATCAAATATTCTTTGCTTGATGTCTTTTTCAAGCATTTCTAGATTTAATACGGCTACCTCTTTTTTCAATATAACGTCGATTACTTTAGGTGCATCATCAAATGTAATAGGTTCATGAATATTTATCTTTACTTTATTCAAAGATTTATCATCTATAGTTTTGTTTGAAAAACTTCCGTTCATGCTAACTATATTGTTCTTTGGTTCGTAATTTTCTTTTGTATCATATTCCCTATTTTCTCTTACTTTATCCGATGAATCCTCGTAATAGTAATCGTCATCGTAATATTCATCGTAATCATCTTCATCCTCTACACCAACTAATTTTTTAAATGAATCTACAACAGACATATTATCCTCCTACTTATTATAATTTCTTTTTCCAAATATAAAGCTTCCCACTCTTATCATATTAGCTCCTTCTTCAAGTGCTATTGTATAATCATGGCTCATACCCATTGATAAGTATTTCATTTCTATATTTTTGTAATCTTTATCTTTCATTTTATCATATATTTGTCTCATTTTTTTGAAATTCCATCTAATATCTTCAGGATTTTCTGCAAATGGAGCAATATTCATGAGTCCTTTTACTTTTACAAATTCTTTCTTTTCTATTTCTTGAATAAAATCTTCCAAATCATCAATGTATAATCCGGATTTTTGCTCTTCTTCAGCTACATTTAACTGTATCAAACAGTCTTGTGGTTTGCCAATAGCTTTAGCTCTTTTTTCTATCTCATCCAACAAACTAATTCTATCTAAAGAATGAATCAAACATGCTTTTCCCACGACATTTTTTACTTTGTTAGTTTGAAGATGTCCTATCATATGATAATTGACACTATCTTTTAATTCATCGTATTTCATGTCCAATTCTTGTGGTTTGTTTTCTCCAATATCTGTGACACCGCATTCTATGGCTTCTTTTATTCTATCCAACTCTACAGTTTTTGTAACTGCAATGAGTTTTGGGTTTTCGCCTTTCGAAGCGTATTTTTTCATGTTTTCGTTTACTTGTTCTAAGTTATCTCGTATGCTCATTATTCTATAAGTTCCCCCTCTTTAACAAATCTAGGATTTTTTACAATATTATCGTACAAATTTACTGTTTTGACTTCTTTATTGTTAATCTCAACTTTTCCATCTTGACCTGTTGAGATGTATGAATATTTTGAATCACTTTTTAGAATTTTTACAGCTACAAATTTAACTATACCACTGTCTTTTTTTACAAAAACACCTTTCGTTGAATTTCTTTCTACAATGGACTTCGTAGGAATTTTATACGCTTTTGATTTCTTGTCTATAACTTTTATGTCGACAAATCTTTTGTTGAGAAAATCATTTATGCCATCGTCCAGATTACATACCATGGTCACAAAATTTTTGTTAACTTTTATATCTTTTACATATGCTGAATACGTATCGTCTTTTAATTTTATTCCTATTTCGTCATTTTTATCTAGATTTCTCTTCAATCTAGAATTATCCAAACTAAACATCAATGCCACATTTGTGCTGTCAGAAATTGCCATCCCATCTTGGAGATAGTCAGCTTCGCATTCACGAATGTAAAAGTCATCATCTAAAAGCCTAGAGCTATTATAATTCGCGAGATTCTCATAATTATCCACTTTGTTTTTTACTACTCCACTTACATTAGTATCTACAGTAGAACCTTTTGACGATAAGATTTTTTGAATCATATTGAGCTCTTTTTTTTCGTGAAAATACTCTTCTTCTGTTATGTTTTTATTCAAATCATATTGATCTAAGAACTCATTATCGAATTTTCTATTTCGTATAGAATCCGATAATGATTTTAAATCAGAGCTTTTGATTTCATACTTTTCTCTTTTAATATTATTGTGGTTTTCCTCTAAATCATTCAATTTATCGTCAATGTATTTCGTAGTAAACTGTAAGTTTATATCTTTAGGAACTGTTATTATATTGGATCCTGTGGCGTATTTCTTATTGCCTAATTCTTTTGGCTTGTAGTTGCTCAAATAATAATATTCGTCTTTTATCACTAAAGCTTTTGTATCCATTTCGTTGTCTATTGTTGTAATATCATTCACAAAATATAAATTTTTTGCTGAAATAAAACCTATTATATTGTGAATGATATACACTAATACCAACAACGATATCAATATGATCGCTATGTTATTTTTTTTAATTTTTTTAATCTTCATATTCTGATTATATCACAGTATAATTTACATTCCAAAACTAATTATCACTCTTTTTTCTCATCATAGAGTTGGATTGTAAATCTGCATCGATTTTTATTTTGAAAATTTGTTGTGCTTTATTGGCAACTTCTATTTCGTTCATTTTTTCATCGTATAATTTTTCGATTTTAGTAGTGATGAATCCATCATTAGGTCCAAATATTTCTACTTCATCTCCAACAAATACTCTATTTCTCTGTTCAAAAGTAGCTATCTTGGAGTTTTCATCGTAATCTAATAATATTCCCACAAAATCATACTCTCTTATATACGATGCTGATTCGTATAAATGGTCGTTTTCATCAGGTTTTTTTTCAAAGAAACCAGTTGTGAAATCTCTATACGAAACCTTTTTTATTTCATCTAATAATCTCAATGCTGTTTCTCTGTCAAACTCGTTGTTGTAGTATTTATCTATTGCTATTCTGTAACTTCTGACTACAGTAGCCACATAATACTGACTTTTCACTCTTCCTTCTATTTTTAGGCTATCTATTCCAGCTTCTATTAATTTATCCAAATGTTCTATCATGCACAAATCTTTTGAATTAAATATGAAAGTTCCTTTTTCATTTTCTTCTATTGGAAAATACTCTCCTGGTCTTTTTTCTTCTACTAATCTGTATTTCCATCTGCATGCTTGTGCACAGTCTCCTCTATTAGCATCTCTTCCTGTCATGTAATTACTCAACAAACATCTTCCAGAATAAGACATACACATTGCTCCATGAACGAAACATTCTAATTCCACATCGGGAACTTTAGTTTTTATATCTGTGATTTCTTTTAATGATAATTCTCTAGCAAGTACAATTCTTTTCATTCCTTGCTCTTTCCAATAATTTACAGTTTTATAATTTGTTACAGAAGCCTGTGTAGACATGTGACATTCTATATCCTTGTCAATACTTCTGATTATCGAATAAATTCCTGGGTCAGATACTATAAGTGCATCTACTTTCAAATCTACTAATTTTTGAATATATTCTTCAATTCCTTCCAAATCTTCATTGTGAGGAAGTATATTCATAGTTATATATATTTTTTTACCACGACTATGTGCATATTCCAAAGCTTCTTGCATATCTTCTATCGTGAAATTCTTTGAAGCTGTTCTTAGTCCAAAATTAGGGCCTGCCATATATACAGCATCTGCCCCATAGTCAATGGCAGTTTTCAATTTATCTAAATCTCCTGCTGGAGCTAATAATTCTACCTTTTTCATATTCTTCTCCTTAAAATAGTCGGAAATCTAAGATCTCCGACTATAATTATTTTAATTTAGTTATGCTCATTCCATCGTCAATAGGAATAATTGTAGTATCGTATTTTGTTGTATCTGAAATAACTTTTAAAAATTCTCTAAGTCTTTTGACTATAGTGATTTTCCTATGTCTATGTGCATAGAATTTTTCTTCACATACCATTCCTCTAAAAAGAACATTATCGCATACTATTATAGAATCTTTGTAAATAAGCCTTTGAGCTTCTTCAAAATACTTTAAATATTGTCCTTTTGCAGCATCGATAAAAATCATGTCGTATTTATCATCGAGATTTTGCATCACTTCATATGCATCTCCTACTATCAAATCAATATCATTATACCCAAGCTTATCAAAGTTTTCCCTAGCTATTTTGGCACTTTTTTCATTGAGTTCGACTGTAGTTATTTTAGCTTCTGGAAAAGTCTTTTTCATTACAATAGAACTGTATCCGATTGCAGTACCTATTTCCAAAATCTTTTTCGGTTTTTTCAATAAAACTATCATTTTCAATAACTGTCTGACTTCCGATTCAACTATTGGAACGTGATTTTCCGAAGCGTATTCTTCCATCTTTATTATAGACTCGTCATTGCTTTTTGATAAATCTCTCAAATATTCTTGTAATTTTTCATTTACAATACTATTCATCTTCTAATTTTATGCCTCTTTCTAAAGCATCGTAGACTTCTTTTAAAATCATAGAAAATTTTGCATCTGCTTGCAAATAAGATGCTACTTCGTGATTACCCATGATTATATTTTGAAGATTTTGAATTTTTTTCATGTCTTCAGGATCTTCTTTTCCTGTTTGTTGTATTTTCATTTGATATTCAAATATATGTCTTTTGAAATCATCAATCATTTTTTGATTTTGTTCATTATTCAAATACACTTGTTTGTGAAGTCTCTTCAATTCTTGAAATTCACTTGATTGATTTAATATATTAGCTAATTCTTCCGCTTTTTTTCCGTATTCCATATTATACCTCCATAATAACCGGCAATATCATAGGATTTCTCTTGATTTCTTGATACAAGAATTTTTTCAATGTCTCTCTTATATTGTGTTTCATAGTAGACCAGTCGTAAATATTCTTATCATGAGATTTTTCTAGAACTTGCTCTACTACTATTTTACATTGTTCCATCAAATCGTTGTTTTCTTTTACATATACAAATCCTCTAGAAATAATATCTGGCCCTGCAATGACTTCCTTGTTTCTGGAATCCAATGTAATGACTACTACAATCAAACCATCTTCAGATAAATGTCTTCTGTCTCTCAATACGACATTTCCGACATCTCCTATTCCAAGACCATCTACTAAAATATTGCTAGCGTATTTTGTCTCTACTAGATTGATGCTTCTTTTCGTAAATTCTATTGTATTTCCATTATCAGCTATTACTATGTTCTTTTTGTTCATTCCCATTTGCAATGCTAAATTAGCATGACATTTCAAATGTCTCATCTCACCGTGAATAGGCACAAAAAATTTAGGTCTTACTAAAGAATGCATTAATTTCAATTCTTCTTGACAAGCGTGTCCACTTACGTGTACGTCAGCTAATGAAGAATAAATAACATCTACTCCCATTTCCATTAATTTATTGATAACTGAACTTACCTGATTGTCATTACCTGGAATTGGTGTGGCAGACAAAATTACCGTATCAGTAGGATCCAAATGAACTTTTTTGTGAGTTCCATTTGCCATTCTAGTCATCGCACTCATTGGCTCACCTTGTGATCCTGTAGTAAGAAGTACGATCTGACTTGGTTTGTATTTTTTTATGCTGTTTATATCGATCAATGTATCATCTTTTACATTCAAATATCCCAATTCTTTGGCAACTCTGACTGTATTTATCATCGATCTTCCAGACAACGCAACTTTTCTATTAAAGTGTTCTGCTGCGTAAATAACTTGTTGTATTCTGTGAACATTAGATGCAAATGTAGCTACTATAATTCTAGCTGGTGCATCGTCAAATAAATTTATGAACGTCTTTCCAACGCTCTTTTCGCTCAAGGTATATCCTTGTCTTTCTACATTGGTACTATCTGCAAATAGTGCCAATACTCCTTTATTCCCTATAGCTGCGATTCTTCCAAAATCCATTTTTTGATTGTCTATAGGTGTATAATCTATTTTAAAATCTCCTGTGAAAAATAACACACCTACAGGAGTTGTGATAGCTATACTAGCAGAATCTGGAATTGAATGACATACTTTTATGAATTCAACTTCAAATGCTCCTAATTTTATAGGCTTTTTGTAATCAACTGTGTGCAATGATTTCAAGCTTAGATTGTGTTCAAGTATTTTATTCTCCAACAATCCTATAGTGAGTTTTGTTCCGTAAATTGGTACATCTAATTTCTTCAATACGTACGGAATAGCGCCTATATGATCTTCGTGACCATGTGTAATCACTATCGCTCTTATTTTTTCTTTATTTCTTTCCAAATAAGATATATCAGGGATTACTAAATCAACTCCCAACATCTCTTCATCTGGAAAAGTCATTCCACAATCTACTATGACAATATCATCTTTGTATTCTATTACTGTCATGTTTTTGCCTACTTCATTGAGGCCTCCTAATGGAATAACTTTAAGTTTTTCAACATTCTTTTTTGCCATTTACTTCTCCTTGTCTTTTAATTTCTCTTGGCAATCAGAACATATCCCATAAAACTTTAAATCGTGATTTTTTATATCAAATGAATAATCTTTTTTAATTTGTCTCTCAATATCCTCTAATAGATCGTATTTTACTTCTTCTACTTTACCACAGTTTGTACAAATTAAGTGGTGATGGTGATGGTACTCATCCTCATCTACAAGCTCATATCTATATCTATTATCATCAAAATCCAATTTGTATACAAGATTCAACTCTTCGAAAATCAATAAAGTTCTATAAATCGTAGCTATACCTATTTCTGGATTTTTTTTGCTAACTATTTCATTTAATTCCTCGGGAGACAAATGTGCTTCTTTATTTTCTAATAGTGCGTTAAAAATTATTTCTCGTTGTTTTGTAACTTTATATCCCGCATTAATTAGCCTAGTTTTTAATGTTTCTATGTTCATTATTGCTCCTTCTCAGAATTCATCAGATCTTCATACACTTGTATGGCTTCTTTCAATTCTTCTTCGTCTTTTAATCCGATAAATTCTACCTCATTATCTTTTTCTATATATTTCAAAATAACATTCTCTCCATTTGATATATCTTCCAAAATACAATAATTTTCTTCGTCAATACCAAATGTGTTGATTATTTTAAATTCTTTTTTATTTCCATTTTCATCAAATAATTCTATAGTTTCCATTTTTATCTTTCCATATCTAAATATGTTTGCAAAATATAAGTAGCTGCAACACTGTCGATCACATCTTTTCTTTTTTTTCTAGATACATTTTGTTCTATCAAAGTTCTTTCTGCACTTACAGTAGTCAACCTCTCGTCAACATATACTATTTCCAAATCTGTGTGCTTTCTCAACTCTCTTACAAAAGTTTTGACTTTATTAGCTTGTGGTCCTATTGTGTTGTTCATGTTCTTAGGTAATCCAACTATTATTTTGGATACTTCTTTTTCTTTTATTATACCATTTATAATATCTATATCTTCTATTTTGCTTTTCCTTTTAATCGTCATCAATGATTGTGCTGTCAATAGAAAAGGATCGCTTATTGCTACTCCTATAGTTCTATCTCCAACATCAAGTCCAATATATCTTTCCATAATTCATATTTGTAGAGCTGTTATCGAAATAACAGCTCTTAATTTTTCTCTATTTTATATTTGTTTCAAATATACTTTTAACATTTCTTCCAAAAGATCATCTCTGTCTATTTGGCGTATTAAATTTCTGGCATTATTATAACTTGTAATGTAAGTAGGATCTCCAGACAAAATATATCCTATTATCTGATTTTTAGGATCATATCCTTTTTCTTCTAATGCATCATACACTTTTGTTACAATATCTTTTATTGATTGCTTTTCTAATTTTGACGCTTCAAATCTAACTGTGTTATTTAAATCCTTACCTTCCATTCTATGCCTCCTTAAGAATTAATTTTTGATTTTACTTCATCTATTCCTGCTTGTAGTGCAAGATCTACTTTTGATGGATCTTTTGCTCCTGCTTGTGCAAAATCTTTACGTCCACCGCCGTTACCACCACAAACTTTTGCGACAACTCTTACTATATCTCCCGCAAATACGCCTTTTTCAATAGCAGATTCAGTAGCTAATGAAATAAATGATACTTTTGATTCTCCTCTGTTTGCCAAAATAACAATTCCATCTTTTAATTTTGATTTCACATTTTCTCCAAAATCTCTAAATAAATTGTTATCTAAATCATCTAATGCAAAAGTCGCTACTTTCAATCCATTTACGTCAACTGCGTTTTCAACTATTTCATCGATATTTGAAGATAGGTCTTTATTTGCCATATCTTTTAGTTTTTTCTTTAGATCTTTTATTTCTTCATTATTAGAATTTATACGTCTTACTATTTCTTCGTTGTTTGTAGCTTTTACTAATTGTTTTACTTCTTCTAGTAAGCTATCATTTTTGTTCAAGTAGTTGTATACAGCTCTTCCTGTAATGGCTTCTATTCTTCTAACTCCTGCTGCTACACTGGATTCAGACAAGATTTTTATCATCTGAATATCACTTGTAGTTTTTACATGAGTACCTCCACATAGTTCTTTTGAGTATTCTCCCATTTGTACTACTCTAACTATGTCTTGATATTTATCTTCGAATAATCCTCTTGCTCCTAATTGTTGTGATTTTTCTAATGACATTTCTTCTATAATTACAGGAATACCCATAGCTATTTTTTCGTTGACAATTTTTTCAACTTCATCTAATTGTTCTCTTGATATCGCTTCAAAATGTGTAATATCAAATCTCAATCTTTCGTTGTCAACATAAGAACCTGCTTGGTTTACGTGATCTCCCAAGACATCTTTCAATGCTTGATGCAATAAGTGAGTAGCTGAGTGATTTTTCATGATATCTCTTCTGTTATTTTCATCTACTTTTCCTATTACATTGTCTCCTACTTTTATGCTTCCTTCTAATACTTTTACATAATGTAAAAATACTTTAGATCCTGTTTTCTTAGTGTCGTAAACTTCGGCTTTGAAATCATCATTGTATAAGATTCCTTTGTCTCCTACTTGTCCTCCACCTTCTCCATAAAAAGCTGTCTTGTCTAATACTATTATACCCATTTCACCAGAGTTTAAATAATTATTATCATCTGAATAAATTTCTATGACTTTTCCTTCAGATTCTAGTGAATTGTAGCCTTCAAATTGAGTAGCTGGAAGTCCTTCTCCGTATTTTTTATCAGAAGACCATCCCATGTTTGATTCACTTCTAGAGCCTCTTGCTCTTTCTTTTTGTTCTTGCATTAGGACGTTAAATCTTTCTTCGTCTACTGTCTTGGATTTTTCTGCTACAATTTCTTTAGTCAAGTCAATTGGGAATCCGTATGTGTCATATAATTTAAAAGCATCTTCTCCACTAAACACATCAGATTTTGTATTTTCTAACATGGAATCCAATATGCTCAATCCCAAATCTAAAGTTTCTTGGAATTTTTTCTCTTCAGCATTTGCGATTTTTACTATTCTATCTCTATTTTCTTGTAATTCAGGATATCCTGATTTATAAGCGTCTATACAAGAATCTATTACTTTTTCAATAAATTTATCATTTATTCCCAACAACTTACCGTGACGACATGCTCTTCTAATTAATCTTCTAAGTACATATCCTCTTTGCTCGTTGCTTGGAATAACTCCATCGTAAATCAAAAATGTCATAGCTCTCACATGGTCTGCTATAATTCTAATTGACACATCGTTTTTGTGATTTTCTTTGTATTTTACTCCTGAAATTTCTTCGATAGTTTTTATGATGTCTTTTATCAATCTTATTTCGAAAATGTTGTCTGCATTTTCCAAAACCATAGTTATTCTTTCAAGTCCCATTCCAGTATCGATGTTTGGATGTGGGATTTTTTCGTATTTTCCATCAGCTGTTTTATTAAATTGAGTGAATACCAAGTTCCATACTTCTAGGAATCTTTCTCCTTCGTCTCCTGGTTTGGCATCTTCTCTTGGATCAAATTCATATCCTCTGTCTACATGGATTTCAGAACATGGACCACAAGGACCTTGCTCCAATTCCCAGAAGTTATCTTCTTTTCCCAATTTTACAACTCTTTTTGGGTCAATTTTTATTTCGTTAACCCATATATCATAAGCTTCTTGATCTTCTTCATATACAGAAACCCATAAAATGTCTTTTGGAACTTCTAATACATTTGTCAAGAAATCCCATGCCCAAGTAATGGCTTCTCTTTTAAAATAATCTCCAAATGAAAAGTTTCCAAGCATTTCAAAAAATGTACCATGTCTTTGAGTTTTTCCAACTTCATCTATATCTGCTGTTCTGATACATCTTTGTGAAGAAGTAGCTCTATTTTTTTTCAATTTTTTTTCACCTGTAAAATATTTTTTTAAAGGTGCCATTCCTGCATTTATAAGCAAAAGACTCTTATCGTCTTGTGGTATAAGCGGAAATGATTTTATAACTAAATGATCTTTAGATCCAAAATAATCTAAGAATTTTTCTCTAATTTCATTTAAACCGTAATCTTTCATCGTAACCTCTCTAATTTTTCAAAAACTTTTTAATATCATCATTAAAATGTAAATACAATATTTTAACTGTAGCCACAAAAGGAACTGACAATATCATTCCTACAACTCCGAACATTCCTCCACCGATAATCAAACTTACTATTATAAGCAAAGGATTCAATCCTACTTTAGACCCCAACAATTTTGGCGCTAAAATATTATTTTCTATCCATTGGATACTTACAAACACTATTACAACGGCTATAGCTTTCAATGGACTTGTCAAGAAAGTTATCAAAAATGCCGGCAATACTGCTATGAACGGGCCTATATATGGAATAATATCTCCTACAGTTGTGAGTATTCCTATTATTATTGCAAAATCTACTTTCATTATAATTAAAGCTATAGTTGTCAAAACCCCCACAAAAATAGCCATTATAATTCTTCCTCTTATAAATTCGCTATATGCACCATCAATATCTCTACATACGCTCAAGAATTTTTCTTTTCGTTTTTCCGGAATAATACTCATTATAAAATCAATACATTTTTCCTTATCTAATAACATATAGAAACAAACTACCGGAATTAAAACTAATCTCAATATATTGCTAAATATATTGCTTGTTATGTTGCCAGTTTCAGGAATAGTATTCATTATAAGATTTTGTATTGTTCCCAATCTCTGATTTAGATTTTGCATAGTATCCGATATTATTTTACTTATAGACGGATATTCTTTAAATATTTTATTATTAATTTGCGTTAGATTAGAAGATATATCTCTCAAAAATCCTGGCAAACTTATTATCATTTTTTTAGTCTGTTGAATAGTTTGTGGTACAACAAGCATTCCCAATAGTATTATCAACAACAACACTATTAAATAAATGACTAAAATCGAGTACGACCTTTTTAGTCCTTTTTTTTCAAAGTATTTGACCAAAGGATTTATTATATAAGAAACTACTACTCCTATCAATAAAGTCCCTATGGTTTCATTTATTATCGGATATTTGTATAAAATAGCTATTAATCCTATGAAAATCAATGCTAAAATTGTAAATTTTCTTATTTTCTTAATATTAAATACTATCTTTTGGTTTTCTGAAATCTTGCTATTTACTATTACTATCAAATAATATAGCCCTATTATCATAAAAACTATAGTGATAAATATCAATATATTAAGCAAAATATTAGCATTTTGTATCATTGTAATACCACCGCATTATTCTTTGTCTATCAAATCTTTTAAGCTGATATTTTTCACACTTTCAATCATTTTATCATACATTTCTGTCCATATAACTCTAGAAGGACATTTATTTTCTCGGGAACAAAATCCAGGCACAGCTGAACATTCTGTAGTGCCAAAAAATTCTTCCAAGCATTCCAATATTTCAGCTACAGATATATCTTGAGGAGGCTTGTTCAAAAGATATCCACCTTGTACTCCTCTTACAGAAATCACTAATTTTTCTTTTTTCAATTCTCTTATTAACTGTTCCAAATAGTTGTTGCTAAGACCTGTATATTTCGATATTTCATTTAAACTAACTGGACTATCGCCGTATTTTTTTCCTAAGTATATCATTGCAGCTAGTCCATATCTTCCTCTAGTAGATAATCTCATAAATCCCTCCATTATGATAAATTTTATCATAGTAAAATAATTGTGTAAATGATTTTAGCACTAATAATAGTAGATTAAGAAACCTTAATCTACTATTATAGAAATTACTTGACAATTATATTGAAAATTCTTCCCTTTACGTAAATTTTCTTAACTACGTTCTTGCCTTCTATAAACTTAGTCACAGATTCTTTTTCAATAGCTTTTTGGTAAACTTCATCTTCTGTTGCATCTCTACTGATTTCAACTGTAGCTCTTAGTTTTCCATTGATTTGAATAGGCATTTCGATTACATCCAAGATAGTTTTAGATTCGTCATATTTTGGCCAATCAGCTTCGTGGATATATCCTTCGTAATTCATTCTTTGCCAAATTTCTTCTGTGATGTGTGGACAAACTGGATTCAATAAAATCAAAAATATTTTGTATTGTTCTTTTGATATTTTATCTAAACTATTGAATTCATTTAGTAAAGTCATCAATTGTGCAATAGCAGTATTGAATTTCAAATTTTCGTAATCTTCGCTTACTTTTTTAATTGTTTGGTGAACTAATGTCTCCAATTTTTCAAAATTACTATCGCCATCTACTAATTCTTGAGTTCTCCATACTTTATCCAAGAATTTTCTACAACCCTTTACGCCATTTTCAGACCATGGAGCTGATTTTTCGAAATCTCCAATGAACATTTCATAGCATCTCAATGTGTCTGCTCCAAAATCTCTCACTATATCATCTGGATTTACAACATTGCCACGAGATTTACTCATTTTTTCTCCGTTATCACCTAGAATCATTCCGTGGCTAGTTCTCTTCATATATGGCTCTTTTGTTGGAACAACTCCTATATCGTATAAGAATTTATGCCAAAATCTAGAATACAACAAGTGCAAAGTAGTGTGTTCCATTCCTCCATTGTACCAATCTACTGGAATGTAATAATCTAAATTTTCTTTGCTTGCTAATTCTTCGCTATTCTTAGGATCAGTATATCTCAAATAATACCAAGAAGATCCTGCCCATTGAGGCATAGTATCTGTCTCTCTTATTGCATCGCGACCGCATTTTGGACATTTTGTGTGCACAAACTCATCTATTTTTGATAATGGAGATTCTCCGTTGTCTGTAGGTTCATAATTATCAACTTTTGGCAATACTAATGGCAAATCTTTTTCATCTACAGGAACCCATCCACAATGTTCACAGTATACCAATGGAATTGGTTCTCCCCAATATCTTTGTCTAGAGAACACCCAATCTCTTAATTTGTAATTTGTTTTTTTATGGCCTATTTCTTTTTCTTCAATGTAGTTGTACATTTTTTCTTTTGCTTCTTGTACACTAAGTCCATCTAAAAATCCAGAATTTATAAGTTTTCCTTCATTTGTATCTGTATATGCTTTTTCTGTTATATCAGATCCTTCGATTACTTGCACCTTTTCTATTCCAAATTTTTCTGCAAATTCATAATCTCTGTCATCATGTGCAGGCACTGCCATTATAGCACCTGTTCCATAAGTCATTAGTACATAATCAGAAACATAAATAGGTATTTCTTTATTAGTTACAGGGTTGATGGCAGTCAATCCTTCTATTTTATATCCTGTTTTTTCTTTTGATAAATCAGTTCTTTCAAGTTCGCTTTTTTTAGCTACTTCTTCTCTGTAACTTCTTATATCATCTATGTTAGAAATTTTGCTGTTGTATTTTTCAATTAAAGGATGGTCTACAGATATTACCATGTAGGTAGCTCCAAAAATAGTATCGGCTCTTGTAGTAAATACTGTGATTTTTTCATCTACTTCTTTTACAGAAAAATCTATCTCTGCACCATAAGATCTACCTATCCAGTTTATTTGTTGAGATTTTATTCTTTCCAAATAATCTACATCTTTTAAATCGTCTATCAATCTATCAGCGTATTCAGTAATTTTCAACATCCATTGATTTTTTACTTTTCTTATAACTTCTCCGCCACATCTCTCGCAATGTCCATTTACGACTTCTTCATTGGCAAGACCTGTTTTACAAGAAGGACACCAGTTAATTGGCATTTCTTTCTTATAAGCTAATCCTTTTTTGAACATTTGAATGAAAATCCATTGAGTCCATTTATAGTATTCAGGATCTGTAGTGTTGATTTCACGATCCCAATCAAACGAAAATCCTATTGATTTCATTTGATTTTTGAAGTTAGCTATATTTCTTTCTGTGACTATTTCTGGATGTATTTTATTTTTTATCGCAAAATTTTCTGTAGGAAGTCCAAAAGCATCCCATCCCATTGGATACAACACATTGTATCCTTGCATTCTTCTTTTTCTAGAAACTATATCCAATGCAGTGTATGGTCTAGGATGACCTACGTGTAATCCTTGACCTGATGGGTATGGAAATTCAACTAAAGCATAAAATTTTTCTTTTGATTTATCATCACTTGCTTTAAAAGTTTTATTCTCATCCCAAAATTTTTGCCATTTTTTTTCAATCGAATTAGGATTGTATCTATCCATCTCTACCTCCAATAATAAAAAATTCGCCTCTTACTAGAAGAGACGAAATAAAATTCCGCGGTACCACTCTTATTGGTTGAACCCACTTATAATCTTTAACGCAGATTTACGTATATTTTATCGACAAACAAGTTCAACGACCAAAACTATTGATTTTCACCACGCATCAACTCTCTAAAAATCTTAAATCATCTACTACTTTTATCAAAATATTATTATAAAAACATAACTATATGATATCATACCGAAATCTAAATTTCAATATTTATTAGTATTCACAATGACCTACAGTTCTTGGGAATGGAATGACGTCTCTTATGTTTGTCATACCTGTTACATACATTACCATTCTTTCGAAGCCTAATCCAAATCCACCGTGTTTTACTCCACCGTATTTTCTCAAATCAAGATACCATTCGTATGATTCTTTATCAAATCCCAATTCTTCGATTTTCTTTTCCAATACGTCGTATCTCTCTTCTCTTTGACTTCCTCCAATCAATTCTCCTATTCCAGGAACTAAAAGATCTGTCGCTGCAACTGTCTTATTATCATCATTCAATCTCATATAGAAAGCTTTGATTTCTTTAGGATAGTCTGTTATGAATACTGGACCGTCTACTACTTTTTCGCTCAAATATCTTTCGTGTTCTGTTTGCAAATCAGATCCCCATTCAACTGGATATTCAAATTTTTCTCCTGATTTTTGCAAAATCTCTACAGCTTCTGTGTATGTCAATTTCTTGAAAGATTTGTTAGCTACTTTTGTAAGTCTCTCTAAAAGTCCTTTGTCTACAAAATTATTGAAAAATTCTATTTCTTCTCTGCAATTTTCCAATACGTCATTGATTATATATCTAACCATATCTTCTGCTAAGTTACACACATCATCCAATTCAGCAAAGCAAATCTCAGGTTCCATCATCCAAAATTCTGCAGCATGTCTTGGTGTGTTGGAATGTTCACTTCTAAAAGTAGGTCCAAAAGTATATACGTTTCTAAAAGCCAATGCATATGCTTCTGCTTGAAGCTGACCACTAACTGTCAAGTTTGTGGATTTAGAGAAGAAATCTTTTGAGAAATCTACATTTCCATCAGAATCTTTAGGTACGTTGTCCAAATCCAAAGTAGTTACTCTGAACATTTCTCCAGCGCCTTCAGCATCACTTCCTGTAATTATTGGAGTATGAACGTATACAAATCCTCTTTCATTGAAAAATTTATGAATAGCAAATGCCAATCTACTCCTTACTCTAAATACAGCATTGAAAGTATTTGTTCTTGGTCTTAAATGTAAAATTGTTCTTAAAAATTCAAAAGTATGTCTTTTCTTTTGTAGAGGATAATCATCTGTAGATTCTCCTTCTACTATTACTCTACTAGCTTGTATTTCAAAAGGTTGTTTTGAATTTGGAGTTACAACTAATTTACCTACTACTATTATTGCAGAGCTTAATTTTAGTTTTTCAGATTTTTCAAAATCTTCTATATCTTTATTTACAACTACTTGTACAGGATTGAAAAAAGTACCATCATTTAATTCTATAAATCCAACATTTTTGCTAAATCTGGAATTTTTTATCCAACCACCTATTTCAATTTCTTTGTCAGAATATTTTTCAAAATCTTTAACTAAATCTCTTATTAGTATCATTTTTTCCCCCTCAATTTTTTGTATATTTTACTTTCATAACCTATGTCTTTTGGGCTATAATATTTTGCATCCTTTATCAAATCAGGCAAATACTGCTGATAAGAATCATCGTTGTGTGGATATTTGTATCCTACACCTCTATCTAATGATTTAGCTCCACTATAATGAGCATCTTTCAAGTGATTAGGAACTTCGTAAATCTTATTGTCTTTTATATCTTGTAATGCTTTTTCTATTGCAATATAAGATGTGTTTGACTTTTCAGAACTAGCCAAATATATTACACCTTCTGATAGATTGATTCTAGCCTCGGGTAATCCTATGACATTTACAGCATTGAACACATTTACAGCTACTGCTAGTGCATCAGGATTTGCCATTCCTATATCTTCAGATGCAAATATAATCATCCTTCGTGCTATAAATTTTGGATCTTCTCCACTTTCTATCATTCTAGCCAAATAATACAACGACGCATCTACATCAGAACCTCTCATCGATTTTATAAATGCAGATATCACATTGTAATGATCTTCTCTCCTATCGTATTTCAAAACAGGTTTGAACATAGAATTTTGCATGATTTCTTTATCAATTGATATAATCCCATTGATTTCGTCAGTGCTTTCAATAGCTATTTCCAAAGCATTTAATGCACTTCTAGCATCTCCATTAGAAGATGTGACTAGATAATCTAAAGCATCGTCATCTATTTTTATATTCATGTGTTTCAGTTTTACATCGTCTTTTAATGCATTTAAAATGATAAGTTTTACATCGTCATCTGAAAGTGGTTTTAATTCAATTATTTGACATCTAGATAAAAGAGCTTTGTTCACTTCAAAAAATGGATTTTCAGTAGTAGCACCTATTAATGTTATGGTTCCATTCTCCACATGAGCTAGCAGTGCGTCTTGTTGTGACTTGTTAAATCTGTGAATTTCATCTATAAATAAAACCGTCTTCTTATTGTACATGCTTAGATTATTCTTAGCAGCATTTACAACTTCTCTGATTTCTTTTACACCACTGGAAACTGCAGATATAGTCTCGAAAAGAGAATTAGTCTGGTTAGATATTATCTCTGCCAGAGTAGTCTTACCTGTTCCAGGAGGTCCATAAAAAATCATGGAAGGAATTTTATCGGCTTTAATCAATCTATTCAATAATTTGCCTTCACCAACTATGTGTGATTGTCCAAAATACTTTTCCAAATTTTTAGGTCTTACTCTATTTGCTAATGGTGAATTATTTTCTTTTTGTAATTGTAAATTATATTCAAATAAATCCAAAATATTTCCCCTTTAACATGCATTTTATTATATATTACCACAAAAAACTATAATAATACTATTAACTGCTAATAAAATTAAAGGCCGAGTAAAACTCGACCTCATTCTTTATCCAATTTTGATATCTCATCATTAAAAGATTTGACATCTGTGAATTCTCTATATACTGAAGCAAATCTTATATACGCAACTTTATCAATTTTTTTAAGCTTTTGCATTATCAATTCACCTATTTCAGATGACTCGACTTCCCTTTTGTTTCTGTGAGTTAGCTCAACTTCGATTTCTTTCGTAGCATTGAGCAGTACAGAATCAGCGACAGGTCTTTTTTCACAAGATTTTTTCATCCCATTGTAGACCTTATCTCTATCAAAAGCCTCTCTCGTCTTGTCTTTTTTTATGACTGTGAGATTATTGAAATCATATCTTTCATAAGTTGTAAATCTTTTATGACACTCTATGCATTCCCTTCTGCGTCTAACTATTTTATCGTCTTCAGAAGTTCTAGTATCTATAACTTTAGTATCAGATGCACCACAAAATGGACATCTCATTAGAATCCTCTTCTCTTCAAGAATGATGGTATTTCTATATCATCTTTTTCTTTTTCGACAGATGCTTCAGTTTGTTGTTTTGCTTCTGATTTATTATTTGTTTTTAATTTATTTGCCATTGGATTATCTGAATCAAATCCTGTAGCTATTACAGTAATCTTAATGTCATCTCCTAATGATTCATCTATGCCGGCACCGAATATGATGTTAGCATCAGGATCTACTTCTTCTCTGATTAATTCAGCAGCTTCATTTACTTCGAACAATCCTAATTCTTTTCCTGTAACATTTATCAATACAGCTTTTGCACCACCAATTGAAGTTTCCAATAGAGGAGATTTTACAGCTAATTTAGCAGCTTCCATTGCTCTATTGTCTCCATTAGCTTTACCAATTCCCATATGAGCTATACCTTGATTTAACATTATAGATCTAACATCTGCAAAGTCCAAGTTTATTAAATTTGGAACGGCTATCAAATCTGAAATACCTTGAATACCGTCCATAAGTACCTCATCTGCCATCATGAATGCTTCTGACATGGTAGTTCTTTTATCTGAAATTTGTAATAATTTATCATTTGGAATTATTACCAAAGTATCTACTTTTCCTTTCAAAGCTTCTATACCTTGATCAGCTTGTAATTGTCTTTTTCTTCCTTCAAATGTGAAAGGTTTTGTAACGACACCTACTGTAAGTATTCCTTTTTCCTTTGCAATTTGTGCAACTATTGGAGCAGCTCCTGTACCTGTTCCACCGCCCATTCCGGCAGTTACAAATACCATATCTGTTTTATCCAATGCTTCTTCGATTTCATTTCTACTTTCTTCTGCAGCTTTCATTCCAACTGCAGGATTAGCTCCAGCTCCCAATCCTTTTGTGATTTTAGAACCTATTTGTAATTTTGTATCGATGTCCAAATTATTTAAAATTTGTTTGTCGGTATTGATAGCTATAAAATCTACTCCTTGAAGTCCTTCTTCCTTCATTCTTTTTACAGCGTTGTTTCCGCCTCCACCTACACCAATTACCTTTATTTGTGCTAAATCATTATCTTCCAATTCCATATCAAAAGTCATAACATCCTCCTAATCATTTATTAAATATTTCGTTTTTTACTACCTTAAATTAATTATACTACAAATAAAGTGCTTTTTCTCATTATAAAGCAGCTTTAATATCGACTTGTTTTTGTTGTATTTACAATACAATTTACTAATAAAATATGAAAACATCTTAATATTTCAGTATTTACTTTTGTATTTTACTGTCTTAATTTCGTGATGATAATATTGTCGTATTTGATTTTTAAAATCATAATTTTCCTCAAAAAAATATTAAATGTACTTACAATACACTTAATATTTTAGATGTATTATATCTGAATTATCCTCATTTCATTTAATTGGCTTACTATCAATATTGACTGATATTTTATTTTACTAAATAAGGCCTATTTACATCACTTATATCGATCGTTTTCACCTTTATACTTTTAGTACTAATCTCTTTTAATATTTTTGAAATTTTGTTTGATTTATCAGAAAATCCACTCAAATTTCCGTATTTTATTATAATAGAGTTTCTTGTTTTCAATACAATATCGTCATTATTATCTACATCTATCTCCGAAATCAAATCCAACACTTTATGATCGCATAATTCTTTTAAAAACTCATGAAATTTTTCATCAGATTTTAAATTATTTAAATTTTTTAAATTCTTATTAGCTCCTACTACTTTTGTGATTTTGGTAAAATCCACTCTATCTTTGTTCTTTACGACATTAAAATCGGTATCGACAAAAAACTTGTCATTTCCAAATTCAAAATAGCATATATCTTTTGTCTCTTCTATGGATATAGCCAAAGTACTAGGCAATTTTTTATCTATTTTTACAGATCTTATATATATATCTTTTTCCATCTCTTTTTTTAGATGTTTCTTATCAAATTTAAAAATATTTTGTCCTAACGCATATCTCGAATAATTTCCCACTTCGTTTTTAGTTATTATCTTATTGTTGAAAAATTTTATATTTTTTATCGAAAAGTATTCTAGCGTTAGTAGTAAATACGTTACAATCCCTATTATTAATACTATCGGAATAATTATCCAAAGTTTACTCTTTTTCATTATTTTACCAATTTATATAATTCATCTACTATATCTTCACAAGCTGTTGGATAAGCCATTTTACCGGAATTTTCGGACAATTCATTCAAGATTTTATCGTCTTGTAGTATTCCAGTTATTTCATTGTACAAATCATCTGCATTCAATTCTTTTTCAAGTATGACTTTACTTGCACCGTTTTTCTCAAATGTTCTAGCATTGTGTTCTTGATGGTTTTCAGTTGTGTATGCTTTTGGAATTAATATAGATGCTTTTTTCAAAAACGATAATTCCGCAAGTGTAATTGCTCCACTGCTAGTTACTATTAAATCTGATACTGCATACGCCTTATCTATATCGTCAATATATGGAAATACATGAAGATTTTTTTCATTTCCATCAAGTGCTACGCTAAATTCATGATAATTTAATTTTCCAGTCGCCAATATCAATTCAAATTCATTTTGATTTGATATTTTGTCTTTCATTTCTAGTATTGTTTTGTTCAATATCTCAGATCCGTTTGATCCTCCGAAAACGAAGACTACTTTTTTGTTTTTGTCTATTTCATAGTCTTTCAATCCTATTTCTTTCTTTTCATCCATATTTGTAAATCTATTTCTTATAGGATTGCCTGTCAATATTGCCCTATCTTGATTTTTGAAAAATTTTATCGATTCTTCAAAAGTGACAAAATATTTGTCAACATATCTAGAAAGTATTCTATTAGTAACTCCGGGATAGCTGTTTTGTTCGTGAAATACAACTTTTGCGTTTGTCTTTGTCGCCTTGTATAATATAGGGCCACTAACATAGCCTCCAGTTCCTATTACTAAATCAGGCTTGAACTCTCTTAAAATCTTGTTGGATTCTTGTAGTCCTTTAAATAGCTCCTTCATCGCTTTGAACGAGTCTGCATTTATTTTTCTTGGAATTCCTTTGACGTGAATTGTCTTGAAATCAATTCCAAGATTAGGTACAATTGTGCTTTCTAGTCCATTTTGTGTACCTACATATAGTATTTTATTGTTTTCATCTCTTTTTTTTAACTCTTCTATAAGCGAAATTGCTGGATATATATGTCCTCCAGTTCCGCCACCGGATACTATAATATTCATCTTATCTCCTCTTGGTTTTTTATATCTACGTTCAAAATAATCCCAACTAAACTCAACATTATCATAAGAGATGTTCCTCCATAAGATATAAATGGCAATGTAAGTCCAGTAGGAGGTATCAATCCTGTCACTACACTCATATTTACATAGGCTTGTATTCCTATGATAAATAGTATTCCTGTAACCAACAACCTTGAATAAGTTTGTTTTGTCTTCATTGCTATTCTAATTCCAAATATTAGGAATAAAAGATATGCCGCTATCAAAATCAAAGCTCCTACAAATCCAAATTCTTCGCATATTATCGCAAATATAAAATCGTTATGAGCTTGTGATAGATATGAAAATTTTTGATTACTTCTTCCAAGTCCAGCACCTAAAAATTTCCCATTGGATACTGCTGCAAGTGATTGCGATAATTGCCAACCTTCGTCATTTAAATTTCCTAAAGGATCCAAAAACGCAACTATTCTATCAACTCTGTTATACCCTATTTTAACTTTAAATACGGCTATGTATCCTAGTAAAATTGAAGCTAATAATGTACTAACTGTGTATAGTATGTTCAATCCACTTACTAAAAACATACAAAATATACTTGCTCCTATTACCGTTGCCGTAGATAAATCAGGCTGAATAAAAACTATCCCACATGATACTGCTACTAATCCTAGCATTCTCAAAAAACCTGTCTTGAATTCTTTAATTTTTTTTAAATTATTGGAAATAATTACAGCAGCTAAATTTACAGATGTAAATTTCAAAATATCAGATGGCATAAATCTAAAAGATTTATATCCTATCCATCTTTTGGCGTAATTAACTTCTTTTCCCAATGGCGTAAATACAAGTAAACACAATATTAAAGATATAAAATATATCAAAAGAGCATTTTTCTTGTAATTTTTATTGTCGATTTTACTTATGAAAAACATCGCGACAAATCCCAATATCGCGAATATAGTTTGTCTTAACCCATAATGAAACCAAGCTTTATGCTCATTGTATGCAGTTGGCCAGCTAGAACTTATTACCATAATAATTCCAAAAACAGTTAGAAATATTGTAATGTAAAAAATCGCTCTACCATCTTTAGAAAGTTTCATATCAAAATCCTCACAGTTTATTTACCAAATTTTTAAATTCGTCGCCTCTTTCTTCAAAGTTATTGTACATTCCCCAACTAGCACTTGCAGGTGATAGTAATACAGTATCTCCACTTTCGGAAACTTTCTTTGCTTCATCGACTGCTTGTTTCATATTATCTACTAAAATTACTTTTTCAAATCCATATTCTAATGCTTTTTCTCGGAATAATTCCCTAGTTTGTCCCATGAGAATTATAGATTTGAATTTTCCTTTTCCAGCTATAAAAAATTCATCTAATTCGACCTTTTTATCGTATCCTCCAGCTATTATTACTAGATTGTTGTCAAAAGATTTTATAGCTTTTACGCTTGCATCTACATTTGTTCCCTTAGAATCGTTGTAGTATTTTACTCCATTTACTTCTCTCACAAATTCAAGCCTATGTTCTACTCCTGAAAAACTAGACAATGTATTTCTAATGTCCGAATTTTCGATTCCTATCAATTTTGCAATTGTGACGCAGAATAAAATATTTTCGTAGTTGTGATTTCCTATCAATTTTACGTCTTTTAGATTTATAATCTTTTCTTCGACAGAGTTTTTGAAATAAATATCACCGTTTTTTACATATGAACCTTTTTCTACTTCATTAACTGTCGATACGTCATATACATTGGCATTTGTGCTTTTTCTACATTCTTCGTAGTATTCATCTTCTTTGTTCAATACTGCACAACAATTTTCATCTTGATTTACCAATATTTTCTTCTTGGCATTTACGTAATTTGCCATACTTCCATGCCAATCTATATGATCTGGTGTTATATTGATTATGCAAGAATACATTGGCTTGAAATGATTTGTGCTTTCTAGTTGGAAGCTAGAGCACTCTATTACAAAATAAGTGTCTTTGTCGCTATTATATATCTCCCACAACATTCCAACTCCAATATTGCCTATGGATATGGCCTTTCTTCCAGAATCGTTGAGCATTTTTGTCATCAAGGAAGTAGTAGTCGTTTTTCCATTAGTTCCAGTAATTGCTATTATTTTTATGTCGTCAAATACTCTTTGCGCTAATTCTAAATCACTGACAACCTCAATATTCAATTCATTAGCTTTTTTTATGACTGGATTATCCAATCTTATTCCTGGGCTTTTCAATATTAAATCGTAATTTTCTATTGAATCTATGCTTTCTATTTTTACGTCTAATTCTTTTAATATGTTTAATTTTTCATCGTCTATATTATCGTCAATTGCACCTAGTTCATATCCTTTTAGCTTCAATGTCTTCAAAGCTGATATGCCTGTTCTTGCCAATCCAAATACCAAAATTTTGTTCATAATTCACCTATAAAATATCTATCAAAGTTATTAAACTTGTAATAACCGATACTACCATAAATGTAGATACTATTTTTTGTTCTTTATATCCTTTTAGTTCATAATGATGATGTATAGGACTCATCAAAAATACTCTTTTTTTATTTCTCAACTTATAGCTTGTAACTTGAATAATTACTGATAATACTTCAATCATGTAAACAAATCCAAGTATTATTAAATACAAACTCAATCCATACATTGCCATGAGCATTACCAAAGCTCCACCTATTGCCATGGAACCAGTATCTCCCATAAATACTTTTGCAGGGTTTGAATTGTATACCAAAAATCCCAACAAACTTCCTGCAAATATAAGGCTAAAAATGCTGGCTGGAGAATTCAAATTATACAATATGATACTTGCAGCTATAAATACCGGAATTGATACCGAAGTAGCAAGTCCATCCAATCCATCTGTCAAATTAGTCGCATTGGAAGTTCCCATCATTACGAAAACCAAAAATGGATAAGTAACCCATCCAAAATCTACTGTTTTGTGTACAAATGGTATGACTTGTTTTGTGAAATTAGGATTTACGCTTTTAATTAAAAAGCAAGCTATAATTGAAAACAACAATTGCAATACCAATTTTTGTTTTTCGTTCAATCCCAAAGAACGTTTCATTATCAATTTCATAAAATCATCTATGAATCCTATAGCTCCAAAAGCAATCATTCCATAAATTGTCAAAAGAACTTCTTTGTCAAACAATCTGAATATCAAAACGGTAACTAAAGTTGATATTATGAATATAATACCTCCCATAGTTGGTGTTCCTGCTTTTGAATAATGGGACTTAGGTCCATCATCTCTTATTTCTTGTCCAATGTGTTTTTTTCTCAAAACTTTAATTATTAGCTTACCTGCTATTAATGAAATTGCTATTGCAATTAACATGGATAGTAGCATCTCATTTTTAAAATCCATATTCTCTCCTCAATAATTAATTATATACTAGATTACTCTGAATCATTTTCGTTTTTTCCTCGTTCAACGTAAATTTTAACATAAGAATCAGGATCTAGCATACTATTTTCTTCAGGAATTGTCTTGAAGACTTTTCCCTTTTTAGAATTAGTTTCTATTTTTTCTATGCCGTACTCTTTCAATACATCTATTGCGTCTTCTACATCAAATCCAACTATTTCTGGCATTTTAATCATAGTACGTCCTTTTTGATCTGTTGTCAACTCTACTATAGTTCCTTTTTCAACTTCTGAATACGGTTCTATTTCTTGAGATTTAACTATAGAATTTATGTCAAAGTTCGAATTTATCACATTAGACTTTAATCCTATTTGAGATAATTTTGATACAGCATCTTTCAATGATAAACCTTTTAACTCAGGTACGCTAACTTCTTTTTTCACATCTACGCTTGGTCTTGTTTTTTGGATATTTTTGTATTTTATTATGTTAGACAATATTTTACCTGCAGAAGGAGCACATACTGCACTTCCTCCACTTTTCCTTTGAGGCTCATCTACTACTATCAATATTGTGTATTCTGGATGATCTGTCGGGAAAGATGCAAAAAACGATGCAGTTGTTTTATCGTCTGTGTATTTTCCGTTTTCTATTTTAATACTCGTTCCAGTTTTTCCACCAATAGCAAATCCTTCTATTTTAGATCTTTTACCACTTCCATCATCTACTACTCCTTGCAACATTTTATTCATTTTTTCAGATGATGTAGATGATATAATTTGTTTCTGAGATTTTGGTTCAATTTTATCTACCAATTTATTTTCTTGTGATAAAAATTCACTTGCTATATGAGGTTCTACAATGATTCCACCGTTTACAATTGCATTTAATGCAGTTATCATTCTTATAGGTGTTGCAGATATTCCGTGACCATAAGATAATGTAGCAAATCTGGCAGCATCTATTTCTTTTACATTTTTAGGTGCTAATCCAAGTTCTTCAGCTGGAAGATCTATGTTGGTTTTTTGATTGAATCCAAATCCATTTATATATTTTTGCATGTTGGCTTTTCCTAAATCTCTTCCTATATGAACGTAAGCTACGTTGCATGAATTATTAAAAGCTTCTTGGAAAGTTTCATCTCCATGTGGATCAGCCCAACTTTCACATCTTATTACAACACCTGGAATATCTCGTACAAACCCATTACAAAAATAATGTGAATCCTTAGTCGATGTATGTTCTTCTGTAGCTGCAGCACTCGTTATCGTTTTAAAAACACTTCCAGGTTCATAAGTCCAAGATACAGCTTTGTTTTCCCACATTTTATAATGGAAATCTTGTATTTTGCTTGGATCTTCTTTCTTTATAGTGTTTAGCTCATCTATTTGCGATTTTACTAATGGATCATTTGGAGAATTTGGATTGAAACTAGGATAAGAACCCATTGCCAATACTTCTCCATTGTTTGGGTTAGTCACTATTATCGTAGCACTTTTTGGCTTAAAATTATTTTCAATATCCTTCAAACTATCTTCTACAAATCCTTGTATTGTAGAATCCAAAGTAGTTTTTAGGCTTAATCCTTTTTGTGGTTCTATTATAGTTGGATTCGATACAGATGTCTCAGAATTATTTACGGAGCTATTCAATATTCTCTTTCCCGGTTTGCCTTTTAATTTAGAATTATAATAACTTTCTAATCCAACAACGCCGTCATTATTTAAGTTTGTAAATCCCAATACAGGTGCTAACATCTCTTTGTTTGGATAGTATCTTTTATTTTCAGGTATTATACTTAAATATCTCCTTACAGAAGTAGGGGCATTTTTTATCTTATCAATCTCTGGTTTTGTTAGAGATGGTTTCAAAATCGTGCTTTTCCCCATATTCAATTGTTCTCTTATGTAATTTGGTTTCATAGCTATATTCTTAGATAAAAAATCTATGATGCTTTTTTTCGTATCTTCTGTCAAATTTTTACTATCTACATATAAATTATTAGATACTATATTATCGGCAAGAACCTCGCCATTTCTATCAAAAATTTTGCCCCTGTCTGCTTCTATAGTCAAAGTATTTGTAACCTGTTTGGCAGAAAGTTTTCTGTATTTATTTCCTCCAGGAGTTAATTGGAGGTATATCAATTTTATTATTATCAATGCCAAAACTATAGCTAACATGAAAAATAAAACTACAATGCGATTATTGTAGTCAATATTAAAAATTTTATTTACTTTTGCATTTTTCTCTTTTTTATGTCTATCCATATAATTATTTGTCCTTTAAATCTAAGTAAATTATTTGAGAATTTTCAGGAAATTGCATCCCTAAATTATTTTTTGCCAATTCTTCTATGTTCTTATTAGTAAGTCTACTATCTATTTTGGATTTTATTAGATCTCTGTTTCCTTCTGAAATCATAACCTCTTTATTGAGATTTTCCACTTCATCCTTCAAGTTTCCAATTCTAGAGTATTCATACATAACAACAAAAGCCAAAACTGCAATAAAAAGTACCATAATCTTGTTAAAAGTAGACATAATTCTAGGGCTTCTTTTACGTCTAGTTTTTTTGGCTTCATCTATTTTTACTATTTCAAACTCTCGCCTATCTCTATTTTCTCGAATGGGCCTCGTATTTTTTTTCGGATTTTCCATCTTTATGCTCCATATATTACTTTATATAATCTTTTCAGCCACCCTAAGTTTTGCACTTCTCGCTCTTGAATTTTTCTCTAGTTCTTCTTTTGAAGGCTCTATAGGTTTTTTGGTTATTATTTTTATCTCAGGCTTATGATTGCAAATGCATACTGGAATTTCAGGAGGACAAATGCATCCTCTTTGTCTTTCTTTGAAGATGTCTTTGCATATTTTATCTTCTAATGAATGAAAAGTTATTATACAAAGTCTACCTTTTGGATTCAGCAAATCTATACAATCACCTACTGCCTCTTTCAAAACTTCCAATTCTTTATTCACTTCTATTCTTATAGCTTGAAATGTTTTCTTAGCACTATGTCCTTTTTGGTTCATTCTTACCTTTTTAGGAATAGCTTTTTCAATCACATCTACTAATTCAAATGTCGTATCGATTGGTTTTATGGCTCTCTCTTGACATATGAATTCAGCTATTCTTTTAGCCCATTTTTCTTCTGAATATTCGTAAATAATCCTCTCTAAATCTTCTTTTGAATATGTATTCACTATATCTTTTGCACTTATGGGATTACTTTCGTCCATTCTCATATCCAAAGGTGCATCGTGCATATAGGAAAAGCCTCTCTTATCTTCGTCAATTTGATACGAACTAACTCCTATATCCATCAAAATTCCATCGACTTTTTCTATTCCCAATCCTTTTAAATCTTGTTTTATATTTTTAAAATTATCTTTTACAAAACTTACTTTATCACCGTATTCGCTAAGTCTTTCTCGTGCTACATTCAAAGCTGTCTTATCTTGATCGAAGCATATTAGTCTGCCATTTCCAATTCTCTTGGCAATTTCTCTGGAATGACCAGCTCCACCGACAGTACAATCCACATAAATTCCACCGTCTCTTATATTCAAATTTTCTATACATTCATTTAATAGAATTGGTACATGTTTAAATTCCATAATTCACCTACAAAATAAAATCCGATAAATCATCAGCTAAATCATCGTAATTTAGTGAAGAATCGTTAGAATATTCTTCCCATCTATTCTTATCCCAAATTTCAATTCGATTTGATACACCTATAATTGCTACTTCTTTTTCAATATCGGCATATTTCCTCAAACTTTGAGGAATCAAAAATCTGCCTTGTTTATCGATTTCTTGGTTACTTGCTCCTGAAAAGAACACCCTTGAAAACGCTCTTGCCTCTCTTTTAGTTGCAGATAGCTTATCTAGCTTATCAGTCATTTGAATAAAAGCAGAAACAGGATATATAAATAAGCATTTATCCATTCCTTTTGTAATGTAAAATTCTTCGCCTATTTCTTCTCTAAATTTAGAAGGCATAATTACGCGACCTTTTGAGTCTATATTATGAAAATACTCATTTATAAACATAATCATTCCTCCACTTTCTTCCACTTTTCTTCCACTACATTAATAGTACCTTTAATATTTGATATTTTCAATATTTTTATATGTTCGGTATTTTTGTTCTTATAGTGATTTACGAATTTTCATTTACATGATACAATTATTTTATAATAGTTTATAAAGAGGAAATGTATGAGGAAAAAATTCGGAATATTTTTGATGACTTTAGGTATTTTGTTATTTGCTTCGTATTTCGCTGGAAGATTAATCCCTATTTATTATAGCGATAATGATATAAGCAAGAATATATCACCTGAGCAAATGCAGGCAAATAATAATAAAAAATTCGAAAGTGATTTTAATGCTATAAATTCAATCAGCACAAAAACCACTTTATCTAATTTCACATCTATAAGTGGAAAAGATGTTATAGGACAAATAATAATACCAGATTTTGATTTGAGTCTTCCAATTCATAGAGGCGTTACAGATGAGCACTTGCTAAGTGGAGCTGCAACTATGAAAGAAGACCAAAAAATGGGCGAAAGAAATTATACTTTAACAGGTCACTATATGAAGAGAAATGGATCTTTGTTTAGTAAAGTTTACGATTTGAAAAAGGGAACAAAAGTATATATCACCGACAAAAGAAACATTTACGAATATGAAATTGTAGATAGAAAAGTTACCGATTCGTACGCATTTTATATGTTAGATGACGATAGAACTGAAATTTACGATGATCAACCTATTATCTCGCTGATGACATGTGATATGCCAAACGATCCAGACAATAGAGTTTTCCAAATAGGAAAATTGGTTAAAGTATTTAAATACGACCAAAAATATTTCAAACAAAATTAAAAGGTAGTGTGTTTTAGTTGAATCTAAAGCACTCTACCTTTTTAAATGTCTAAAACTATTCCATTTTTAGGAAAATCATAGATAACGTCTTTTCTCTCTATTATGATTTTAGTTTTATTATTTATCTTTTCATTCCCTCTAATCAATTCAAAAAGTTCTCTAGTCGGATTAATTGCCGTAGGATTTCCCATCATGTTTATCATAGAAAAATCTCCAGATGTATCGCCGTAGCAGTAAGATTTGTCTACATCGATGTCGTATTTATCGACTATTTTATCTATGACATTTTTCTTACTGATTTTATCCCACATTGGAATTACTTCACCTGTATAAAATCCATTTTCTTCTAAATATATAGAAGCCTTATATCCTGTCACCCCATAATTTCTTGCCATTTCTTTTACCAAAAAGTCTGGACTTCCAGATATAAAAAACACCAAATGTCCTTTTGATTTATGATATTCAATCATATTTTTAGTATACCTATATACTTTTTCTTTTATTTGATTTATTACTTGATGAGAAATATATTCATTAAATTTACAATCAAATCCACGCAATTTATATTTATATACTTCGACCATTTCATTTAAGTACTCATCATAACTTATTTTTCTATCTTCGTATTTTGTATATGCTGGATAGACCTTCTCGTAATACAACCTTTGATCTATTATCTCAAAATTGACTAATTTTTTGAAATGTTCAATCATCAATGAATTTCTGGCTATAGTTCCATCTATATCAAAAAAAGCACCTATTTTCAACTTCTCGATCTCCTAGATTTTTCCACTAGTCTATCAAATTTTTTAACTACGCTATTGAAATCTGATTTCTTCTTTTTAGATACGTTTGGTTTGCATATATCCAACATTAAAGAATAGCATAAGCAGATAATAGCTGCAGAAAATAGCATCACAAAAACCATCAGAATAGATAATCCCGCATCTGATAAGATAGTGGTCATCGATATCAAGAAAAGCACTACAGATATGATGAAAAGAATTAACGAAAAAGTATATTTGATTTGTTTTTTATTTGTTTTAGTGTGTAAATAATTAATTATATATAAAAAAATAGCTACAACTAGTATAAATAAAAATGAAAAAACTTTATATTTCCATATCACAGATAATAATGATTTCATGTTCATCCTCCTTTAATTATTATAACATATAATATAATAATTATAATAAAAAAATCCGAGTTACCTCGGATTTGGTGCGCCTTCAGGGACTCGAACCCTGGGCCCACTGATTAAGAGTCAGTTGCTCTACCAACTGAGCTAAAAGCGCATATTAAATTATATCGTCTATTTGGTGCGCTTTCAGGGACTCGAACCCTGGACCCACTGATTAAGAGTCAGTTGCTCTACCAACTGAGCTAAAAGCGCATATCAATGACATAACAATAATATTATACACTATTTTAAGGATTTGTAAAGACCTATTATAAAAATATTTACAAATAGAAAAATAAGCCTGTCGTTTCAAAACGACAAGCTTATTTTTATTGCTCGTTTATTATAAATGAAGAAGGCAATTTCTCATTATTTTTGAATTCTTTTTTCCATATTTCAGCGTAATTTCCTATTGCCCACTCACTCATTATTATAGAATCATAATTTGATATTGGGATACTTCCTATTAATTTGTTGTTGTTCGAATAATCGTATATCAATATTTCATCTTTAGTTTGAATTATCAGTATTCTTTTATCAGGTGATGAATAAGCGTCTATAGCTCTCGGCTCCAAATTTTTTATGGATTGCCAATTCATCGACAATTCATCTGGCGAAATATTTAAATGAGATACGATGTTCAAATCCACATTTTTCAATTTTACATCATTGCCCTTTTTTAGAATATATTGAGTTTGATACATCCACTTTCCTGAATTTCTCAATATTCCTATATTTTTGTAATTTTCATTCTTTACATCTATAGATATGTCTATATTTGAGTTATTCGATTCTTCTGCTATAGAATTTTTTATAGTATTTACCGCTTCTTTTCCGCCTATTTGTTCGATATTTAATTCATTGTTATTAGTCATTTTGTCTATATCGTAAATGGAATATTCTTCTCTTTGATTTTCTTCTTTCATTATAGATACATACTCAGGTCCAAGATATGTTATTTCAGCTGGAACTTTAAATTCTAATTTTTCAGTTTCTTTAGAATTATTTCCAGAATATACAGGTTTTGCTAATAGCTGATCTATATGATTTTCTCCAAAATCGCTATTGCTGTATTGCATTATCCAAAATCCATTTTCTCTTGGGAAAAACAACTCTGACGTTTGGTATATCTGAGCATTGTTATTCTTATCTATATCCAATAATATAGTTCTGTACGACAAGTCACTATACCCATCATTCATACTTACTTTATTTTTTATTCCAAGTAATACTGCTATGTTTTCTCTGTCTTTTACAAATTTATTTTTATTTTCAGCATACTTTCCTTCATATGTTGACTGATAATTTTCAATGAAAGTCCTGCTAACTTTGTTTTCCACTTTTTTCATGTAATACAACGTTCCATTGTACGGAAATATTATGTTGTTTTTGTCCATAACTATAACATCTTGATAAAATTTGCTACCGTCTGAAATAGTGATTACCGATTTTTTATCTTTTGAAAAACTTTTACTTATACTTTCGTTGTTTATCTTGGAATTCAAATAATTTTGAACACTGACTAGTTTAGAAGAAAATTTGGGATTAATTGTAAATCTATTACCGAAAACTGTTATAGAATAATCTACATAAAGTCTGCCGACTTCATCAGCTGACTTTTGTTTATTTTCTGCGTAATTTTGCTTTTTGTCTATTTCCCATACTCCTGCAACTTGCAATAAATTATTTTCTGGAACTTTTATGTTCTCGACTGCAGATTGTTCTTTGTTTCGAGATAAAATGAAAACCACTAATAGAAGCAAGATAATCGAACCAATCAATATGCTAGTTGTTTTTTTCATCTTCATCATCTCCTATTGGCAATTTAAACGAAACCGTAGTCCCCTCATCTAATTTTGATTTTATCATCAATTCACCCTTGTGAAGTTTCACTATTTCTTCACAAATTGATAATCCAAGTCCTACATGAGAATTTGAATTAGATCCTTTGTAAAATTTACCTGTAACCAATTCAATTTCTTCAAATGATATTCCTATTCCCGTATCTATTACTGAAACTTGTGCAAAATCATCTAACTTTTCAATGTTTATTATTATAGTTCCTTTTTCAGGAGTAAATTTCATCGCATTATCCAAAATATTGATGAAAACCTGTTTTATCCTGTCTCTATCAAAATTTGCTATTAACTCTGGATTGTCGTAATTGAGTATCAAATCAATTCCTTTTGCTCTAGCTTTAGGCAAAAGTTGATTTTTAATGCTTTCTGCAAGCTCTATCAAATCGTGTTTTCTCTTTACTATGGAAATTCTACCGGATGTAAATCTCGAAAAATCGAGCAATTCTTCTACCATGTTCGTCAATCTGTCACATTCGCTATCTATTATGTCTATTCCCATTGTTGTAGTATCCAAATCCGATGAATCGTATTTTATAGTTTGTGCCCATCCTTTTATAGATGTCAATGGAGTTCTCAATTCATGAGACACGCTCGATATAAATTCGTTCTTCAATTGCTCTTTTTTATTGATGTTATCCGTCAATAAATTAAGTGTTTTCCCAAGTCTTCCTATCTCGTCGATGTCATTTTCCTTTGCCTTTATTTGCAAATCTCCGTCGGCCTTTCTTTCAGCTACTTTTTCCAAATTGTTTATAGGTTTTACTATGCTTTTTGTCAAAATTTTACTCAAAAGCATACTGAATAAAATTACTAAAAGACCGAAAAGCGAAAATGATATTGATTTGATTTTTATTGCTCTGTCGACTTCTTCAAGACTCGATATATACCTCAATATTCCAACTTGTTTTCCTCTAGATTTTAAAGGTACAGAAACCGCCATTATATTGGAGTTAGAATAACTTGTGCTTCCAGTATAGCTTCCGTTTTGACCATTTGATGCGCTAATTACATCAGCTGTTTTAATAGTCTCTCCTACATTAGGACTTGCTATTGAGTCAAATACTACAACTTGATTATTGTCCAAAATTTGAACTTGGCAATCTGTTTGTCTGTAAAATTGGTTTTTGTCTTCAGCTATTACTTCGTCTAATTCGTAATCAGCCATATAAGAACTATACAAATTTGTCGCATACCTTATTTCGTTATTCAATATTCCATTCATTGTTGAATAATAGTAAAACTTGGTAGCGTATATTGAAAATATAACCAGTATTATAGCTGTTACGCTCGCTAAGAAGACAAACGAGTACATTATTTTATTTTTGATGCTCATTATTTTCTATTTTCCCATCTATACCCTACTCCCCAAACGGTTACTATATATTTTGGATGAGTAGAATCTTCTTCTATTTTACTTCTAAGTCTTCTCATGTTTACGTCTACTATTTTTGCATCTCCGATAAAATCCTTGCCCCATGCTTTATCCATGAGTTCATCTCTAGTTATAGCCTTTCCAGGATTTTCCATAAGTAGTTTTATTATATTCAATTCAGTTGGAGTCAATGTTATTTCTTTTCCATTTTTGTAAAAACTTCTCGAATACATATCTAATTTGAATGTAGAATCTTGTATGATTTGATCGTTTTCTGCTTCAGTATTGGTCCTTCTAAGTACCGATTTTATTCTCAAAATCAATTCTCTTGGATTGAATGGTTTAGTCAAATAATCATCTGCTCCACGTTCCAAACCTTCTATTTTATCTGTATCTTGTGTCTTTGCTGTGAGCATTATTATAACTATATTGGGATATTTTCTCCTCAAAATTTTGCACACTTCAAACCCATCTATCCCAGGTAGCATTATATCTAATACTGCAACGTCTGGATTATGTTTTTCGGCAAGTTCTACTCCCTTTTCTCCGGATTCTGCTTCAATAATTTCAAATCCTTCTCTAACCAAATTTATTTTTGTAAATTGTCTTATATTATCTTCATCTTCTACTAAAAGAACTTTAACTCCCATATAACACCTCTGCTAATATTATAAACTGATAAAACTTCTAATTCAATTTATTCAAATAGTTATCTAAAAAATCTTCCACTTCTTTTTCACAAATTTCATCGTATCTCTTTTCTATGGTATACCCTTTTCTCAAATTAACTAAAATCATTTTTACAGTTTTGTTGTAATTTTTGTTCAATACATAAGAATAAAATTTTAATTGCATATGATACTTATCATATAGAATTTCTCTATTGCTAGAACTGATTTTATAATCGTACACTTTTATTTCATCATCTGAAAATTCAACTCTATCCATAAATCCAGAAATTATGATATTTTTATATAGCAAACTAAAATCCATTTCGTTTTTATAGTTTGAAAAATCGTGTATAGTTTTTTTGAAATTTTCTACTGACTTATCGAATATTTTTAGCTCATCTTCATTCAAAAGCTTGATTTCTTTCAATTCCACTTCTTCTCCATCGTATAATTTAGCATATAGATGCACTAAATTTCCCAACAAAGTATAATTGATTTTCGATGTTTCATAATCAAATTCTTCCGATACTTTATCCGAGTTCAAAATACTTGTGATACCTATAGAATTGTATTTAGTCAAATTGTACTCTTTTGGAGTTATTATACTGTATTTAGGAAGATTTTTTTCTATTATAATTTCATTTTCATTTAAATCCAAATACTTAATCATTCCTTGTTCATGTAAATTTTCCACATAAGGTCTGATGTATTTGAAATGACCAGATGATTTTGAATTAGAAAAGCTTAGTTTTCTTTTTGCCCTTGTAAAAGCAGTGTAGTACAAGTTGTCATTTTCATAAATTTCATCTTGATTTACTAATGATTTTACTATTTCCTTTCTAATAGCTGAATTTGGGAAATCCAGCACAAAATCTAATTTATTATCATCTACATGCAACACGTATTTATCTCTAGAATGACTGCTTTTGGATATATTATCTACTATTACATTTTGAAATCCTAAACCTTTTGATTTGTGAATAGTCATTAGTTTTACCAATTTACTGTTTTCATCTTCGAATGCCATTTGATACAGCTTTTGATTTTTTTCAAAATAATCTAGAAAATCTTCTATATTATCGTCATCGTCATCAAATTTTTCTGCAATTTCTAAAAATTTAATTATATTTGCTTTTGATTGCAAATCATCAAATTTTTCGAAGTAGTTTATGCTATCAATGTAATTGTTCAAAGTCTCATATATCGTATAATTTGATATATCGTACAAAAATTTTTCTATATGACATTTCAAATCTTCGTTTGCAGAATCGTAGTTTCGAGTTTGATTCAAAATCTCATCGTATTCTAAATCGTAAATATTGGATAAAACTCCAACTTTACTTATATCGTCCCCACTTCTTGCAAATTTAATAAATTGAATTAGATTTAAAACTTCTCTACAATTTTCCAACCCTTGTTTGTCAAATATATAATATGGGATGTTTCTGGAATTCAAACTTTTTTCATAAAATTTCAAATCGTCTTTTGTTCTCGCCAAAATCGCAGTATCTTTGTAATCATCCTTTGTGATGTTAGATACAAGTATATCACACGAATCGTTTTTGGTTTTTTCGTCCTTATTGTTTTTGGCGTATTCATCTTGTCCAATTATATCTCCAATTTGATTCATGGCGATTAATTTGTCGTATCGTCCATTCATTTCATTTGAGTATATATAATTGATGGATTCCATTATGTTGGGATGAGTTCTGTAATTTTCATCAAAAGTTATATTGATTCCTCCACTTTTCAATATATCTGATTTCGTAGTTTCAAACACTTTGATGTTTGCCCCTCTGAAACTATATATCGCTTGTTTGGGATCTCCTACTACAAATAAATTATTTCTATCCAAATTTTTTTGATCGCTGCAAAGCATATAAAATATATCTCTTTGTAAATTGGAAGTGTCTTGAAATTCATCTATCATAAAATACTTGTATTTATTTTTAGATGAATTCAATATATCTGGATTTTCTAGAACATTTTTGCACATTATTTCTATATCGTTGAAATCCAAACTCCCATTTTGAGTTTTTTCGATGGAATACAATTTGTCGATTTCGTTGAGCAAATCAAAAAAGATCTCATATAATTTGATGCAATCTTTCTCTTTATTGATCAATAAATTAATGATTTTTTCTTTCATGTCATCAATATAAGATTGGACGTGTTCTTTTTTGCTATCTCCAAGGTTTTTAAGGCTATTCATCAAAAAATCTGAATAATCTTCTCCCGATAAGTTTTGATTTTCATCATCCAAAAACTTTACAAATTTCATACTCTTCGTGAAGCCTTTAATTCCATCAACTTCGTTTTTGATATCTAATATATAGTTTTTAACATTTACTATATCTTCATCTCGTATATCTCTTAATTTATTCAAGTAATTTAATGTTTGAGATTTCGCATCTGATATTTTTACATTATTAGTTCTAAATTTAATATAAGTCGATAATAAAACTCCTACTGTTTCTTTATATGAGATATCCAACGATTCTCCCAAAATTTTTATAGAGTCGATATTTGATTCACTCACCTTATCTATAACTTCTCTTATTATTTTGTTCGAGTCATTTTCTTCCATTATAGAAAAATTTGGATCTATGGATAGGTAATAAGAATTATCCGACACTATTTTTTTGCAAAACGATGATATTGTCGATACATTGACATCGTCAATTAATTTTGGATTGTTCAACTTTTGTATGATTCTTTCTTTCATTTCATCAGCGGCTTTATTAGTGAATGTTATACACACTATACCTTTTATATCTATTCCGTTTTCATACATGTATTTGAATCTTTCGGAGACAACTTCTGTTTTTCCAGTTCCTGCTCCAGCGTTTACGCATACATTTTTATCTATAGTAGAGTATGCCAATTTCTGTCTATCGCTAAATTTAATCATTTGAATTATCCCCTTGTTTACATCTTAATATACAAATTTTATTGTAGTCACAATATTCGCATGATTTGATGTCGTCTGCTGGTTTGAAAATATCTTTTGCTTTTAATTCTTCCGTAAATTTTTTAGATTTATCTATTACAATGTCATCTAATTGAGCCGAAGTTATTCCTTCTAGAAATTCTACTTCTTCATTGTCCCTTATACTCATATATTTGCAGCTTTTGACATTTCCGTATGATTTGTATATCGCAAATTGAAATCCACTATTATACTCAAGATCCTTATAGGTTTTGAAGCTATTTTTAGTCGTTTTATAATCTATCAACCTAATATTTCCATTTTCTGATTTATCAATTCTATCTATTCTTCCCTTAAATTTAAAATCTCCTATTTTTATTGTAAAATCTTCCTCTAGTTTGTATGGATAAAATTTTTCACGTTCTTTGCTCATTTTATCTACATCTGCCTTGATAAATTCGCTAAGTCTATTCAAATATTTGTCGTAATCGTATTCGTTTTCTTTTATATTAGTATTCAACCCAAATTTTTCAAATGAGCTTTTCAATATATCACCTAAATTAGAAATGTTTAATTCTTCTTTTAAATCTATAGCATTTCTTATATTGTCTATATTCATACCGTAAAATTCTTCCAAAGTGTTGTGTAGAGCATTTCCCAACATTAAAATCCTAGAATTTTCTTGTGGTTGTAGTTCCAAATAATATCTAAAATAAAATTTCATTTTACAGTCAAAAAAAGTCTCTAATTTGGTAGAAGACAAATATCCGTTTAATATTTGCTCAGTTATCTTATCGTCAACTACATATCGTGATAAATCTTTAGTTTGATTATCGTGTTGAAATCTATTCAAATGTTTTTTCAATGAATAGTTATCGTGAACTACATTACAGTAATTGTAATTTGATAAATTGATTTTTCTTATTTTATTTCTGTTCACTTTCCTTATACTTTTATCAGCTAAAATTTTTTCTTGTGAAATCAATCTCGATTTTATACTATCTTCATCGCTATATGAAATGTATATTTTATTATTTGCTGAAGCTACAGCATCCAAATATCTATCTATATTTCTTCTTCTATTATCTTCATCGGATAGTATATCTATATCTTCAGATTTTAATACGGAAATATTTTCTTCATTGTAAAAGAAATTATACTTGATTTTCCCTGGAATAACATCATCGTTCATATTTATCACATACAAAACATCATAATTTGATAATTTAATATCTGTTAAATTATAAATTCTTACTCCATCTATTATAGTATCGGAATTATCTACTTTTAAATTTTTAATTATGTCAGACAAATACTTATTGGGATTATTCAATTTATATATCAATTCATTAAAAGTTTTGTGCAACTCTTCTAAAGTGATATTTAGTTTTTCAGAGAATAGTACATAGTCGCTATTGTCAAATTCTTTCTCTTCTATTATATTTATCAAATTTTGTATGATATCGTCCGAATGAAATAAATCATAATAAGTCTCTAATTGATTCAATATCTCTGTGTTTTTTTCACTATTGACACTACATTTGATGATTTCTCTTACAGTATCGAAATTGTCAAAATCAAAATCAATCAAAATTTTTCTGAAATTTACTTTGTCGAATACGTCAACCTCTATAAAACAACAATCTAAGAGGGATAATATATACTGTTTGAATTTTTGATCAGTATTCAATCCCTTCACTATATCTACAAAAATTTTAAAATCACTGTAACAAATATAATCGTCGCTAAATACAGGTATATTATTGGATTTTAATTTATTGATTACTTTTCTTTTTGATGAAGCTTTTTGCAATAAAATAGCCATTTTATTGTATTCATAATTGTATGAGTCTTTGGATATTTCATAAATCAATCTATCGTATTCCAATATTTCATTTGATACTTTTATGTTCTTTTCTCTTATTGCTTTTCTAGATAAATCGGATGTTTGCGTTTCTATTTCAAACCCTATGTTTTTCAATTTATCGACTAACTCCGATTTATATTCACTATAATAATCAAAATAAATGTTTACATTTACATCTCTATTTATGAGTTCTTTTATGACTTCCAATTCTATAGGCCGAAATTCGCTAAATCCATGTATATATACATCTTGATTTTTTTGTAAATTGAGATTTCCAATTTTATATGCATCGAATTTGTCTACGATATTATTGTCTCGCATCAAATTTTCGTATTTCTCATAAATTTTAGCTAAAATTTTCAAACTAGAATTTGATTTTTTTATATCTTCTAAATCCTCGCAATTTTTATTTGAGTCTTTGAACATAGATATAAATCTTTTAGCAGATTCTATCAAACCATTGGAATTGAAAAACGCATTATTTTCAAACACAGAATCTTGTATCAATTCTTGAATGGATAATCTTATGATTAAATCCGACAAATAATCTGCTATATCATGTGCATTTACCAAATCATCCATAGTCCAAATTTTTATGTCGCAAAGTATAGATTGTTCTGTCAAAAATTGATTTCTAATGTTTTTTATTATCTTTCGATTTGGCAATATCAAAATAAAATTGGAATTTCCATTCTTTATTTCATTTTTCAGATATTTTATATTGCTCTCGAAAAGCATATTAGAATTTTCATTTGTGTAGATGAAATTTTTACTCATTATAATCCCCTATGAATTCCCTCAAAATAGAATTTCTAGGAACTACAGTGTCATCTTCTATGTCTATAAAATAAGAAAGCAATGATTGTATTCTCTTGATTTCTGCGTAATTTTTGTATTTGTAATTGTAATCTTTAGTCAATCTCATGACGTATTTTTTCAATACATTTATCTCATATATCAGTGATGAATCTATTATGCTATCTGCTTCATTTTGATACAAGAATATATTTTCGTATTCTGCTGCATGAACTCTTGGCCATTCTTCCAAAGTATCATCTACGCTTTTTCCCCTTTGAACAAAATCCCTCACCATTCTACGCATCAATCTCATATCGGTAGTTGAAATCCGATTGTGACAATCTATACTCAACTGAGTCAATGCCGATACGTATATCTTGTATTTATCTTTATCTGGAATTAAATTAGTTAGTCTAGGATTTAGTCCATGAATTCCTTCAACTATTAAAATTCCATTTTTATCTAATTTCGTTTTGTTATTTCCGTACTCTCTTTTCCCCGTTATAAAGTTGAAAACAGGCAGATTTATCTCGTTTCCTTCAAGTAAATCTAGCAAATCGCTATTGAATAACTCAAGGTCCATTGCATTTAACGATTCGTAATCTTTATTTCCATTTTTATCTAACGGAGTATCTTCTCTGTTTACAAAATAATTATCCATCGAAATTGGAATAGGCTTTTTCCCACGAGCAGCAAGTTGTACAGCCAATCGCTTTGCCATTGTAGTTTTCCCAGACGAAGACGGGCCTGCTATTTGTACTAATTTTGTATTATTGTATAAAATTTTGTCAGCTATATAAGATACTTGATTTTCAAAATAAGCCTCATTTACATTTATCAAAAAATCTATATTGCCTTCTTTTATCTTTTCATTCAGACTTCCAACATAGCCGATATCTAACATATCAGTCCATTTTCTCGATTTATCAAAAATTTTAGATATAGACTTTTGTTCTTTAAATTCAACAAAATTATCAGAATTGTTCACAGATAATACTATTCCCGGAAAATAGCTGGCTATTCTATAATATTTCAAATAGCTAGTATTTGCTGCTACAAATCCTTCTATTCCAAAATAATGATCTAAGCATTTGTATAAGTAGACTTCCTTTTTGTCTAAATTTTTTAAAAGTCTATATTTATTTGAATAACCTTCTTTTTTGAATATCTCAAGTGCTTTTTCCTTACTTACAGACACTCTTTCTATTTCAAGTTTTTGAGAAATTATTTCATCTATTATCGCCTTTATTCCTTCAATTTCTTTAAAATAAATTTCCCTATTTTTTTCAAATTGCAAATACATATAATCTCCGATTGTGTATTCGACAACTAATTGCTCATCGGGATATTTCTTTTTAAAAGCCAATAATAAAATCAAAATTCCAGTTTTCATGAGAGCGTCTCTATTGTACTCATTGTATTCTGGTAAAAATTCTATAGAATCTCCATCTTCTACATTTTGCATAATATCAACTACATGGTTGTTTTGTAATGCCACAATGCTTTCTTCAAATCCATATCTTTTAGCCAAATCGTAAATATTCGTATTTTCGTATTCTATATATTCATCATTGTTAATTATCTTTATCATTTGTTTTCTCCAAATCATTTAAAATCTTAGTAAATAATTCATCTCGTTTGCTTTCAAAAACCATAGATTCATATTTCTTGTAATCTTGCATTTCATCTGGAAATACCAATTTATACGAATGAAGAAGTTGAAAATTTAGGCCATATTTTTGCTTAAATTTTTTATTTACTTCTCTATCTCCGTACTTTTTATCTCCTATTATAGGATTGTCTATATATGATAAATGTGTCCTGATTTGATGAGTTCTTCCAGTCAATAAATCCACATTCACAAGTGAATAATCGCCTAGAGATTCTACTTTCCATACTTTTGTTTTGGATTCTTTTCCATCAGAATCAACCTTGCTTTTATTTTTTTCTTCATCTTTTTCTAATGATAAATCTATAATCTGATCTTTTAAATTTCCTACGACTATAGTTTCGTACAATTTTGTGATATTGTGTTCTTTAAATAATTTATTGAAAAATTTCAAACTGTCGTACGTCTTCGCTCCTACTACTATTCCAGAAGTATTCCTATCCAATCTATTTACCAAAGCAGGAGTAAAAGTGGAATTTTTACTCGGATGAAATTGATTTGTCTTGATTAAATAGCTTACCATCATATCCACGATATTATTTCCATAATCGCTCTTATCTGCAGCGTGAGATAACACTCCTGCACTTTTATTGATCAATATCAAATCATCATCTTCATAGATTATATCCAAATCAAAATCACTTGCAGTGTATACCTTATTATCGGTATATTGGGATATAACTTCATCATACAAATAAATATCCACTACATCTTTTAATTTTAAATTATAATCAGGTGTAGTTCTTTTTTTATTTACTTTGATTTTTTTAGTTCTAATCAATTTTTGTATATGATTTTTTGACATTTTAGGCATCAATTTCATTATGAATCTGTCTAGCCTTTGGTCGTGATTTGTATCGTCTATATCTATATGTTTCATTATATATTGCTCCTATTTGAAAAATACACTTAAAATTATTATAATAGAAAAAGGAAGGTGAACCATGAGAAATTTTTTTGACATAATTATGAATTTTTTTTACAAATTTGCTAAAATTCTATTTTTAATATTAATACTAGCTCTCACTAGCTTTTTTGTTTTCAGAACTGTAAATCACATGTTCTCAAAAAATTATCAAGTCCAAGCTACTTATTCAAAAGATCTAGAGGTAAAACAAGAAGCAGATGAAATAACTAGCATAGAAATCACGATACCATCAAATGCTAAAAATTTAGATGTATCGAAGATTTTGATAAGTGGAAATATAATTTCCGATGAAAAAGGATTCTTGGATTACTTAAATAAAAACAAAATAACATCGTTTAAACCAGGTAACTATAAATTAAATAAAAACATGACTAATGAGCAAATTGCAAATATAATAAAAAAATAATCAATATCCCTTATTGACGTAAGAATCAATTAGGGATTTTTTTCTTACTTGATCAAAAACACCATGTTCTATCAATTTATCTCTTATTTTAGTGTTGATAGTATGAAATATCATCTTTTCATAGTCTTTCAACACCACTTCGAAAAGATTTCCTCTCATTCTATAAGATAAAATATCTATATAATAAGCTTCTACATTTTTGTATTCTATTAGCTCTAAAATCTTCAAAATAGTGTTGTCCTTTTCCAAATAATAATTTCTACACTTATTTAGTGCCAAATTATATTTTTTCGCATTCTTATTTTTGTATTTATTCGCCAAAGTATTGTATTGTTTTGCCTTTGAATTGTAATATTGATAATTGAAAATCCCCTCGTTTACCGTTTTTATATTGATAATTGGCCTAAGATTGAAACTTTCAATTAAAGTATTATTTTTAGATATGAACTCTTGTTTTGTAATACTACCCTCGTCCAATAAATCAATCAATTCATTTCTCTTTTTAACATAAAAATCTACATTTTTTTTCATAATCTTCCTCAAATAAATTATAATTCATATCACAATTTTTTCAAAATTTAGACAAAAATAAAGGAATTTTAGTAGTGCAATGCAACTAAAATCCCAAATATTTTTGATTATTCAATTATAGAAATATCGTGGTTGATTATAGAGTAAAATTCTTCCTTTATTTTCTGAATATCTCTGTTATGTTTACCCATAGCATACATCATTTTACAAACTACAGACTCAATCGTCATATCTTTTGCCTCTAAAACATCGAGTTTTTCTCTTATTCTCATGCCAACTTGATACACTCCTATATCAGATCCTTCTTGAGGTACTTGTGTAGTCATTACTATTATCTTTTTATTGGCGTATTGATCCACCAATTTCAAAAATTCTTCTGAAATACTTGCAGGCATTCCACCAACTCCATAACTTTCTACGATTATGCAGTCGTATTTTTCAAAAATACTTGATAATATGTCGCTTTTTATAGATGGAATTAATTTTAATAAGTACACACTGTCATCTAATTTATCATAAAATTTTACATCAGATTTTTTCTTGTCATCTATATATCTCAAAATTTTTTCATCGTGAATTATCGCTATTAAAGGATAATTTATAGAATCAAAAGCATTAAAACTTTTTGTCCTTACTTTTCTAGCTCTATTGCCGCAAATTACTTTTCCATTGAAGACTATATTTACTCCATGCGATTTTTCTTTGCTAGCAAATATCAAAGCATCTATTAAGTTATTTTTTGCATCAGTTATATCATTTGAAATAGATTTTTGAGCTCCTGTGATTACAATTGGTTTCTCATTATTTTGAATCAAATATCCAAGTGCAGATGCAGTATATGCCAAAGTATCCGTTCCATGAGTTATCACAAATCCATCATATTTTTCATAATTTTCTTTGATACAATCTTTTATCAATAGCCAATGCTTTGGAGAAATATCTGTAGAATCTATATTAAACAAACTAATTGTATCCAATTCAAAATCAAATTTCTTAAATTTAACAAATTCTAATATATCTTTTGGCTCTAATTCAGGAGTCAATCCTTTATTAGTAGCGACGGATGCTATTGTACCTCCTGTAGTAATCAATAATAATCTTTTCATAAATCCTCCTTTTGAAAATAGTATACCACTTAGAGCTTAAAATTTATATCTAAATAACTTTACCTAAAATTTACATTTATATTATACGAATTTTAAAATCTAAATGTATTATAATGGTGAATTAATTATGAAAGGATGATTTATTTGAAAATCAAAAAACTATTATTGGTTGGTATGATGTTAGTATTTGCAGTATTTATGGCATCATGCGGAAAACAAGACGACAAAACTGCTGGCTCTAACAACACTACTACAGAAGAAAGCAAATCTGACAATACAGGATCTTCTAATTCAGGATCTAGTGATATCCACGTTGTATCAAGAGAAAATGGTTCAGGTACAAGAGGAGCTTTCACAGAAATAACAAAAGTATTGGAAAAAGGCGCTGACGGAAAAGAAGCTGACAAAACAACTTCTTCTGCAATCGTACAAAACAGCACAAACGCTGTAATGATGACAGTTGGTCAAGATAAAGATGCTATAGGTTACATATCTTTAGGATCATTAAATGACAAAGTAAAAGCTTTAAAAATCAACGGAGTAGAAGCTACTTCTGAAAACGTACAAAAAGGTGATTACAAAATCTCTAGACCTTTCAACGTAGCTTACAAAGGAGAATTAAAAGCATTACCTAAAGATTTCTTAGATTACATTTTATCTAAAGAAGGTCAAGAAATAGTTAAAAAAGAAGGATACGAACCAATCCCTGGCGAAGCAAAACCTTACAACAAAACATCTCAAAAAGGTAAAATCGTATTAGCTGGTTCAACATCAGTATCACCATTAATGGAAAAAATAGCTGAAGCTTACAAAGCTTTATACCCTGAAGTAGAAATCGAAATTCAATCAACAGGTTCTTCTGCTGGTATGAACTCTGCTATAGAAGGTGTATGCGATATCGGTATGGCTTCAAGAGAATTAAAAGATGCTGAAAAAGATAAATTAAAAGCTCAAGCAATAGCAGTAGATGGTATAGCAGTTATAGTAAACAACGAAAACAAAAACGTTGAAGACTTAACTATAGAACAAGTAAAAGATATATTTACAGGCAAGATCACTTCTTGGTCTGGTCTTAATAAATAATTCCTCTCAAAGGCGGATCTCTATATGAGATCTGCTTTTTTATTTGAAATTCATCTTGCAAATAAATTTCTCTTAATATTTAATATAGCTCTTAACATATTTTTACTTTTGCTATTGCCCTATTTCTCGCATTTTAATTCTCGTTTTAATTTTGTTTTTATTAATATTTTACATTTAATTTACAAATATATCGCACTAACTTTACACGTACTTGATAATATTAGATTGAAAAAATTAGAGAAAGGAATTTTTATGAAGAAGAAATATTTATCTGAATCCATAATGAAGTATGTGTTTTTAATTTCTGCTTTGACTTCTATCTTCGCAATAATTTTAATATGTATTTTCATTTTTGGTGAATCAATACCTTTTGTAAAAAAGATTGGTTTGTTTGAATTTATCGGTGGTAAAGTTTGGTCGCCAGTGGATGTTCCAGCAAAATTTGGTATATTACCTATGATTATCGGTAGTATTTACGTTACATTAGGTGCTATTATAATCGGTGTGCCAATAGGAATACTAACAGCTATATACTTATCTAAATTCTGCCCTAAAAAATTGTATAGTTTCTTAAGACCTTGTATAGATTTGATGGCTGGTATACCTTCTATAGTCTACGGTTTCTTCGCTTTGGTAGTAATCGTACCTATCGTTAGAAAAGCATTTGGCGGTACTGGTATGAATATACTTACTGCATCTATTCTTTTGGGTATCATGATACTTCCTACTATCATAACTCTATCTGAGAGTGCGATAAATACAGTAGTAGATTCATACTACGAAGGAAGTATAGCTCTTGGTGCAAGCCACGAACTTGCCGTTATGGGTGTTGTAGTTCCAGCTGCAAAATCAGGAATTTTATCATCAGTAATCCTTGGTATAGGCCGTGCGATTGGTGAAACAATGGCAGTTTACTTGGTTGCAGGAAATCAACCAGTTATTGCAAAAAGCATCTTTTCAGGAACACGTACAATGACTACTAACATAGTTTTGGACATGGCTTACGCTTCTGGAGATCACAGAGAGGCTTTAATTGCAACGGCAATGGTATTATTCGTGTTTATCTTGATAATAAACTTGGTATTCAATTTAATTAAACGAGGTGTAAATGATGGAAAATAATGCAACAAATACAAAAAATGATTTACATCATTTGAGAACAAACGAAATAAAAAGCAATATAATTAAATTTTTCATTTACTTAATGTCAATCATCACAATAGGCGTATTGTTCTATTTGATCATTTACATGTTGGTAAATGGTATACCACATTTAAAACCAAGTATGTTCGCAAATAAGTATACTTCTAACAATGTTTCTATGATGCCTGCTATCAAGACTACTATAATGTTAGTAATATTGACTTTGATAATAGCAAGCCCTATCGGAATATTTACTGCAATATATCTATCAGAATATTCTAAGAGCAATTCTAAAATAGTTGTTTTGATTAGACTTGCTACTGAAACATTATCTGGTATTCCATCAATAGTTTACGGTTTGTTTGGTATGATATTGTTTGTTATGAGATTAAAGCTTAGATATTCTCTTATATCTGGTGTACTTACTATGTTTATCATGGTTTTACCTCTTATAATAAGAGCAAGTGAACAAGCATTAATTTCAATTGATGACGAATTAAGAGCCGGAAGCTATGCTTTAGGTGCTGGAAAGTTGTATACTATAAGAAAGGTACTTTTACCTGTAGCTATGCCTGGTATCATGGCAGGTGTAATCCTTTCAATAGGTAGAGTAGTTGGAGAAACTGCTGCATTGATGTTCACTTTAGGAACTGATCCTCGTGTTCCTTCAAGCTTATTACAATCAGGAAGAAGTTTAGCATTACACATGTATGTATTATCTTCTGAAGGATTCCACGTAGAAGAATCATATGCAACAGGCGTAGTATTGGTAATTTTAGTTTTGATAATTAACATAGTTTCCAATTTAATAGGAAAAAAATTGACGAAAGGAAGTAAGTAATGTCAAAAATTAGTATTAAAGATGTTGACTTATACTATGATGATTTCCATGCTTTGAAAAAAATCAATATGGAAATGCAGCCAAATGAAATAACAGCATTCATAGGGCCATCAGGATGTGGAAAATCAACAATGCTAAAATGTCTTAACAGAATGAATGACCTTGTAGATGGATGTAGAATCGAAGGTTTAATAACTTTAGATGGTCAAGACATTTATGAAAAAAATTATAATGTCAATTTATTGAGAAAAAGAGTCGGAATGGTATTTCAAAAACCTAACCCATTCCCTATGTCGATTTACGACAATATAGCTTATGGTCCTAGACTTCACGGAGAAAAGAACAAAGCTAAATTAGATGAAATTGTAGAAAGATCATTAAAAGGCGCTGCAATATGGGACGAAGTAAAAGATAATTTAAAGAAAAATGCACTTGCAATATCAGGTGGTCAACAACAAAGAATTTGTATTGCGAGAGCTTTAGCTGTAGAACCTGAAGTTTTATTGATGGATGAACCTACTTCTGCTCTTGACCCTATATCTACAAATAAAATAGAAGATTTATGTCAAGATCTTAAATCAAAGTACACAATAATCATGGTAACTCATAATATGCAACAAGCTGCCCGTATATCTGATAAGACGGCATTCTTCTTGACTGGAGAAGTTATCGAGTTCAATAAAACAGATATCCTGTTCTCAAAACCTGAGGATAAGAGAACAGAAGATTATATTACTGGTAGATTCGGTTAAAATGAGGTGATATTATGAGAAAATATTTTACAAGACAATTAGATGAATTAAAACACGATTTGATTTTTTTAGGATCTAATGTAGAAAGAGAAATAGAGCAAAGTATATACGCTCTTGAAACTCAAGATTTGGAAATAGCTCAAAGAGTATACGATTCTCAAGAAACTATTTATGAAATGTCAAAAGAAGTCGAAGATACTTGTTTGAGATTATTAACTACTCAATCCCCTGTTGCAAAAGATTTGAGATTTATATCTTCAGCTCTTAGAATAATTAGTTCTATGAGCAAAATCGGAAATCACGCTCAAGAAATTGCAGAACTTGTAATGACTATAGGTAAAAATCAATTGCCAAAAGATTTATCTATGATTAGGTCAATGGGAAAAAGTGCTCAAAAAATGTTAATAGAAAGTATCAATGCTTTTACTGACAATGATATTGAAGTAGCATATTCTGTAATAAAAAAAGATGATGAAGTTGACAATTTATTTGATGAGTTCATGAAAGAATCTATTGAAATGATTAAGTCCGGATGTGAAAGACCTGAACAAATTATAGATTTGATTCAAATAGCTAAGTACATCGAAAGAATTGGAGACAATGCAGAAAATATAGCTAAATGGGTAATATTCTCTGTTACAGGCGAAAGATACGAGGAAAAAGCAGAATGATTTGTTGTGTAGAAGACGATAATAGTATACGAGAATTAATCATCTATGCACTAAACAATGAAGGTTATGAAGCTATGGGTTTTGGTGAATACTCTGAGTTTAAATCTACTCTGTATTCATCAAACATAGACCTCATTATACTAGATATTATGCTTCCAGGAAAAAGTGGATTAGAAATATTGAAAGAAATACGTGGCAATGAAAAGACAAAAACGATACCTGTAATGATGTTGACTGCTAAAACTACTGAATACGATAAAATCATAGGTCTTGATAATGGAGCTGATGATTATATGATCAAACCATTTAGCATAATGGAGCTTCTAGCTAGAGTTAGAGCGTTATTGAGAAGATCTTCTCTTAGCAAGACAAAATCAAAGATAATTTACAAAAATATCGAATTGGATTATGACAAGAGAAGCGTATTAGTAGATGGAAAACCAGTAGAATTGACTTACAAGGAATTTGAATTGTTGTACTATCTCCTATCAAATGTAGGAAAGGTTTTGACTAGAGAAAATATAATGACTAAAATTTGGGGATTTGACTTTGAAGGAGAATCTAGAACTGTAGATGTTCACATAGCAACTTTAAGGCAAAAATTAAAAAATGCATCAGGTGTTATAAAAACTATAAGAAATCTTGGCTACAAAGCTGGTGAATAATGAGACATAAAATATACACTAGATTATCAATAGTCATCATAATATCTTTAGCCATAGGTCTAAGCTTACAGACTTTTATTTTTTACAATTATTATAAGTCAAGACAGCAAAGCTACCTTTATCAACAAATTCAATATGTCGATTCTATTAGCGAAAACGATAGAGATAAAACAATTGCCAATGTAGAAAAATTAAAGAGAATAGAACCTTCTAATAGATTTAGTATAATAGATAAATCTGGAAAAGTTTTATACGATACTGACGTAAATATTAAAAATTTAGGGGATCATTCTTCTAGAGAAGAAATCAAAGATGCCAGAGAAATAAAAGTAGGATCATCTACCAGACATTCTGATAGTTTTGGATCTGATATGTATTATGTGGCTATACTCCAAGGAAATGGAGATGTGTTGAGAATAAGCTCAGAATCTGCTAATTTTTTTAGAACAGTTTTAGACATACTTCCCTACACATTGTTGATTTTGGCTATAACTTTGATATTTTTGATAGATATCAATAAAAGGCAAGTGAGAAGAATATTAGATCCTATAGAATCCATAGCTAATGAATTAGATGGAAATATTGTAAATGACAAAGAGTCTACTCTGTTGGAAAAACCAGCTTATGACGAATTAGTCCCATTTGTCAATATAATAAAGCACAAAAACGATACTATCAAAAAATACGTAGACGAATTGGAGGAAAGATCTCATACTATCAATACTATAACTGATAATATGCAAGAAGGTCTTATATTGCTTGATAAAAATTTAAATGTTTTATCGGTAAACAAAGCTGCACAAATTTTATTAGATGCAAATGACACGAAATACGAAGGAAAACCATTCATAGCTTTAAATAGAGACTTGAAGATTCACTCTGCTATTAAAAATGTCATATCATCTAAATCAGCTCATCATATAAATATAGAGATAAAAGGTATACTGTTATCCATATACATCGCCCCTGTAATAGACGAAGATATGATAAGAGGTGTATTGCTATTTTTAGTAGATGAAAGCGATAAAATCAAAGCAGAAAAGAGAAGAAGAGAATTCTCTGCTAACGTTAGCCACGAATTGAAATCTCCTCTAACTTCTATTAATGGATACGCTGAAATGATAGAAAATAACATGGTAAGCCCTGAGAATGTATCTAAATTTGCTTCTATAATACACAAAGAAGGACTTAGATTGTTGGAATTGATAGATAATATAATAAAATTATCTAAGCTCGATGAATCAGGCAATAATGTCGAAAAAACATTATTTGATCCTAACAAGATAATAAAAGAAATCATCGAAATCAACAAAACTAAATTAGAAGAAAAGCAAATAGAAATAATCACAGATGTAGAAGAAAATTGCTTCATATACGGAAATGAAAATCTAATCAAAGAAATGATAATAAATTTAGTGACTAATTCCATTAAATACAACAAATTCAAAGGAAAGATAAAATTATCTGTATATAAAGTCAATGATAAAGCCAAAATAATTTGTGAAGATACTGGAATAGGAATTGCTGAAAAATATCAAAAACGAGTATTTGAAAGATTCTTCGTAGTAGACAAATCAAGGTCTTCACAAGAATCTACAGGCCTTGGATTATCTATTGTAAAACACATTGTAGATATTCATAACGGAAATATAGAATTAGAGTCTAAATTAGACGTTGGAACAAAAATCACAATAACACTATAAATTATAACGATTTACGGCAATTCTATTGCCGTATTTTTGTTTTAAAAACAAAACCCAAATGTTAATAATTTCCAATTTATGTCAAAAACTTGAAGTATTTTTCAATGAGATGATATAATAGTAATAGTGTAACTCTGATTAAAAATAATTTTAGGGTTCATAGAATTAGCATTTAATATGGTTTAGAAAGGAATTAAAATATGCAAAAAATAGCTATTTTATCTGATACAACTTCTGACATAAATCAATCTTTACTAGATGAATACAACATAATAGAAGTTCCTCTACAATTGATTTACAATGAAGAAGACACTTATAAAGACAAGTTTGAAAAAACTCTAGAAGATGTAATAAACGACATAGATAATAATTCAATCAAAACCTCTCTTCCAGCTGCAAGCGATCTAATAAAAACAATTGAATCGCTCATTGAAAAAGGATATACACACGTTATAGCTTCTTGTCTAAGTAGTGGAATTAGCGGTACATATAATTTATTTGAAAAAACTCTCAATAGTTATTCCGACAAAATAACATCTCATGTAATAGATTGTAGATCTTGTTCAATGGGAATGGGATTTTTATTACTTAAAGCAGCCCAAATGATAAAAGATGGTGCTGAATTCGATAACATAGTAAAAACTCTAGAAATTTATAAAGAAAAAGAAGATTTCTTCTTCACCGTAGATACACTTGATTATTTGTACAAAGGTGGTCGTATAACAAGATCCACAAAAATTGTTGGAAACTTATTAAATATAAAGCCAATAATCACTTGCAACAAACAAAACGGAAATTTGGAAGTTATAGAAACTGTCAGAGGTCAAAAAAAAGTAAATTCAGAAATATCCAGACGTATAAAATGTTTCGCAGAAAATCAAGAAATAGACAAAATTTACATCATGCACTCTAATATGTATGAAAAAGCCGATGAACTCGAAGAAATCTTACGTGAAAACCTTGGAGAAGTTGAAATATACAAAGATAAAATCTCAAGCTTATTTACAATTCATACAGGTCCCACTATATACGGTGCTGTAGTTACATTAAAATAAGAAAGGCATATACCTTTCTTATTTTTTGTGTTATTTTCCATTTTTTACCTGAAGTATTTGTGACATGATAGATATAGCTATTTCTTCTACACTTCCATCATCTATATCAAATCCAACAGGAACGCATATACTATTCACCAACTCTTTATCTAATCCCTTATCAATTAAATTTTGCTTCAAAGTATTCGCTTTTTTCTTCGATCCCAACATTCCAAGATACTTATGAGGTTTCTTCAACACATTAAATGCAACTTCTTCATCGTGTAAATGGTCTCTAGTAGCTGAAACTACAAATAAATCATCGCTAAATCTTATTTTTGATATAGAATCACTTATCTCTTCATTTATATATTCTTTTATGCCATTAAAATCTTCACTATTTTTAAATTCCGCCCTATCATCTACAATTATCACATCAAAATTAGTCAAAACAGCAATCCTTGCTAATTTTTGTGCACAGTGACCTGCACCAAATATAACTAATCTAGGTTTCGGGAAAAATATCTTACCAAACCCACTAGCTCTTCCCCCACAACTCATGCTGACTTTCTCGCCTTCATTCAAAACGTAATCAAATTCAAAATCGGAATTCATACTCAAATTTTTCATAGAATCTTTTATCACTTGATGCTCTATAGCTCCTCCACCTACAGTTCCAAATGTCACTCCATCTTCTCGAACGGCCATTGCATTTCCTTGTTTGCCTGGAACAGAACCCTTATTTTTGAACAATATAACAAGCAAACTCTTATAACCTTCTTCTAACCATTCATACATTTTAAGTAATACTTCGTTTTGCATATTCACTTCTCCTATTTTTCAACATCAATATAGCTTCAAGCACACTACCACCTATAGCCCTAGCCTTATCACTAATAGTATAGCAATTTTTTACCTCATCTATCCTAGGATCTATATCTATAATTTTGAGTCCCCTTTTTACATCAAAGCCATCTCGTATCATGCCCCTTATAACGCCATCTATCTTTGCGTATACAAATTCATCGCCTACTTTTGCTATAGCATCTCCTTTTTTTACCACATCAGATATATTCCTTATAGAATTGAATTTCCCATTGAAATCAGAATACACAACTCGTTCTATGCCATAACCATTAATCTCACCCGGAACAGAAGTATTTTCTTTGGCAAATCCAGTTTCTATAATTCTAGCCAAATCATGACCTCTCATAGTCTCTACCACAACATCACAATCCACTCCTGCTTCAAATCCAGGTCCCAACCCTATAGTTATATCAGCCATATCCTTATTCAATCCTGTATTTTTCTTCGCAAGTATCGCATCTACAACTACATCAAATTTTATATAATTTAGCACATCGAGATTTGGATCAACCACAATCACAGGATTACTTTTCTCCAACATATTACATACATCCTCTACATTTGGACATAATACACACTCTATATCCTCTACCTTTTTATATCCATCGTATACCGCCTCAGACAGACATACATTTCTTCTAATACTACTAGGATGTGAAATTTCTGATATTACACATTTAAACCCTGACCTGACCAATTTTTGTACAGTACCAGTAGCTATATCTCCTCCACCTCTAACCAAACATATCATATTTACTAGCCCTTTCAATATCATCTGGAGTATCTATATCAAACAATTCATAACTAGACTCACATTCAACATAATCTACATCTACCAAATTATTATATTTTACTAAAGATCCCTTTTCATCGTTTTTTAAATTTAATAACTCATCAAAAAATTTTTTCCCAAAAATCACAGGATTTCCCACTCTATCTCCACATCTCAGCTGAAAAATCTTATCCTTTTTATAACTTGCTATCAATTTATCTACCGTAGATTTCGATAAAAATGGCTGATCGCATACAAAATAGCAAATAGCATCACAATTGTAAAAATACTCAGTAGCTAACTTAATAGATTCACTCTGTCCATTAATCGAATTTGGATTTTTCAAAACTTTAATTTTTCTCTCTTCACAATAATTTACTATCACATCATTATTGCTTATAACAATAAAATCACAAAAGTCGCATTTATTAGCCAATTCCAATGTATATTCAAAAATATATTTACCATTTAATTTCAAAGTCAGCTTGTCTTTTCCCATTCGACTAGACAACCCACTCGCCATAATTGCAGCTGCTATCTTCAATTTAATCACCTTAATATATTATACACCACTTATTTTACAATAATTACAATCAGATAAATTCAATTTAAAACAAAAAATCTGAAACATTTTTAATATTTCAGATTTTCACACTATTTATATGATAAAAGCACAATCAAAATTGATTGCGCTTTTTCGAGATATTTATGAATTTTGTTGTCTATTTAATGCGCCTTCTACCATTTGCAATAATAATACTCTTGTTGTGATTTTTCCAACGCTATTTGCAAGCAATTTTACGTTTACTTCTGGATCTACGTCTCCTGATAATTTTCCATTTTCATCCAAGCTTACTCCAACGTCTACTACATAAGAGTTTTCAGTGAAGTATGAATCGTCGAACATTTTTGCTCTTCCAACTGCTGTTACTACTAAGTCTGCATTTTTAGTAAATGATTTTACATCTTCTGTTTTAGAATGGCACATTGTGACAGTCTTGTTTTCTTTTATTAACATATTAAATAATGGTTTACCTAATACTAGTGATCTGTTGACTATTACTACGTTTTTGATGTCAAAATTATAGTATTTTACTATTTCTACTACTGCTCTTGCAGTTGCAGGATAGTAAGCATCTTTTTCTGCTGATAATACTTTTCCTAAGTTTACCATGCCCATTGCATCGATGTCTTTTTCAGGTGCTATTATATATTGAATTTGTTTTTCTAATTTTTTGTCTTTTAATGGTCTGAACATCAATATTCCATCGTGAGTTTCATTTAATTCTTTGATGGTATCGATCAATTTTTGATTTTCGCCTTCGTTTAATACTATTTGATCGCAAGTTATGTTTAATTTTGCACAGTTATTTTTTACGGCTTTTTCATAAGAAATATCTCCTGGATTATCTCCAACTCTAACTGTCGCAACTTTAACTTCTCTACCTAGTTTTTCTACGCCTTCAATAATTCTTTTACCTAAATCTTCTCTAAGTTCTTTAATATCTAATACGTTCATAAAAGTATCCTTTCTATTTTATTGTTCTCGGTATCGTATAATAAAAATCCTGCTTGTCCATCTCTTGGATATGTTGGAGAACCAGGATTGATTACCCAAACTCCATCTATTATTTGGTTGAAATATTTATGTGTATGTCCAAAAAGGCATATATCACAGTTGAGCGATTTGGCTTTTTCTACGAGTTTATCTACTCCTGAATACACGCCGTATTTGTGTCCATGAGTGATAAATATTTTCTTTCCATCCAATATTATAGTCTTATCGCATGCTTCATTTGGTTCGTAAAAGTCATTATTGCCTTTTACTTTTATGACCTGTGTTTTAAGCAATTCTCCAAGCATTGTAGCATCGTCACAGACATCTCCTAAATGCAATATGATGTCTATATCTCTATCGGATAGATTATCGTATACTCTGCCTATTCTATTGTGTGTATCGCTAATTATCGCTATCTTCATTTAATGTCTCTAATATAGTTTTGGCGTTTTCCAAAGCTCTTTTTCTATGGCTAATTTTATTTTTTTCAAAATTTTCCATTTCTGCAAAAGTTTTGTCATATCCGTTTGGTACGAATAAACTATCGTAGCCAAATCCATTATCTCCACGTTCTTGTGTCAATATCGTACCTTCGACTTTTCCGTTTGTCTGATAGATATTGCCATTTTCATCTATTATAGTGATTATGGTTTCAAAATATGCGCTTCTGTCTTTTTGGTCTTGCAATTCAGAAAGCAATTTCTCGCGATTTTTTTTATCATCACTTTCTTCTCCTGCAAATCTCGCAGAATACACTCCTGGTCTTCCATTTAGTGAGTTCACGAACAATCCTGTGTCATCGCTCATCACTATATCATTTGTATATTGTTTCAAAAATTGAGCTTTGATTAATGAATTTCCTTCTAATGTGTCTGCGTTTTCTTCTGCATCTTCATTTATACCCAATTCTGCTTTTGAATACACATCGTAATCTAAATCGGAAAGTATTTCTTCTATTTCGGATACTTTTCCTTTGTTTCCAGTTGATAAATATATTTTTCTCATTAAATTTTCTCTCTAATTAATTCATTAAATTTTTGAGGATTTCCTTTGCCTTTAGATTTTTTCATGCATTGTCCAACCAAAAATCCTATTGCTCTATCTTTTCCGTTTCTAATGCTTTCGATTGATTCTGGATTTTCTGCTACTACTTCGTCTACTATTTGTTGTAATAGTTTATCGTCATCTACTTGCAATAAGCCTTTTTCTTTGACGTAGTTTTCTGGATCGAAGTTTTCTACAAACATTTCTCTTAAAATTTTCTTGGCAGTTTGATTGTTGATCTTTTTATCAGATGATAATTTTATCAATTTAGCCAAATTTTCAGGATCCATTTTCATTTCTTCGACTTCGATTTCATTTTCATTGACTTGACGAAGTACGTCTCCTAGTAGCCAATTAGATGATTTTGTAGGTTCTTTTGAAATTTCTACTACTTTTTCGTAATAATCAGCCAAGTATCCATTTCTAGTCAAAATATCTGCATCATATTCATCTATTTTGTATTGTTTGATGAATCTTTCTTTTCTCATTTCAGGAAGTTCTGGCAAGTTTGCTTTTATTTCATCGATATAAGATTGCTCGATGTAAGTGTTAGGAATGTCACCTTCTACTGAAAATCTATAGTCATTTCCTTCTTCTTTGTGTCTCATTACTATTGTAGTTTGAGTATCTTCATCCCATCTTCTAGTTTCTTTTTCCCCTATATCTTTTGCTTGAGCTAATTTGATGTGTCTTTCTTGTTCGTACATCAATGCCTTAGACACTGATTTGAAAGAGTTCAAGTTTTTGATTTCAGAAATTTTTGTCTTGAAATCAGAGTCTTCATCGTACACGTTGATGTTGACATCACATCTCAACGAGCCTTCGCTCATTTTGACATCTGATATTTTCAAATATTTTATTCTTTCTCTCAATGTTTCCAAAAATTCTCTAGCTTCATCTGGTGTATTCATATCTGGTTCACTTACTATTTCTATTAGTGGAACTCCTGCTCTATTGTAATCCATCAAAGTGTTTCCGCTTTCGTTGTGGATTGATTTTCCAGTATCTTCTTCGATGTGTATTCTTCTAATTCTGACTTTTTTATTTTCGCCAGATGATTTTAATTCAATATATCCATTTGTACAGAGTGGTTGATCTTGTTGTGTGATTTGATATCCTTTTACAAGGTCAGGATAGAAATATTTTTTTCTATCCATTTTGAATTCATTTGCTATATCGCAGTCAAATGCCAATCCAGCCATTATGGCATATCTCAAAGCTTCCTTGTTCATGTAAGGAAGAGCACCAGGATGACCTAAACATATAGGGCAAATGTTGGTGTTGGGAATTTGACCAAATTCATTTTTACAACCACAAAACATTTTTGTCTTAGTAGATAATTCTACGTGTATTTCCAATCCTATAAGTGTTTTTAGATTCATGCTATCTCCTTTCAAAAGCCATTGCTGCATTTAATAAATTTTCTTCGTCATGGCTAGCTGCAATTAATTGTAAACTTGTAGATATTCCAGATTTGTATGGAACTGATATCGCACAAAGTCCACTTAAATTTACAATAACGTTAAATATTCCAGAATCGTATACTGCCAATGGGTCGTCTTTTCTGCTGTACAATTCATATGGAAGAGCTGTCATCGTAGGAGTAGCTACAAAATCATAATTTTCAAATATATTTTGGAATTCTTGTGAAAGTAATTTTCTCACTTTTAGACCTTGTTTGTAAACTTTTTGGTCGTTGGAACTTGCCAAGTAAAAAGTTCCCATGGCAATTCTTCTTTTTACTTCTTCTCCAAATCCTTCGCTTCTTACTTTTACAAACAAATCTCTAGTGTCAGAGTAATCTTCTGGAAGATATCCGTATCTTATTCCATCAAATCTTGACATATTGGAAGATACTTCGCTTGTCACGATTACGTTATATAAAGCATTTGCATATTTTAAATATTTGAAGTCTATTTCTTCTAATTGAGCACCCAAATCTTTTAAAATGTCTAAAATTTCTTTGTATTCTTTTATTACTACTTCATCTGTGCTGTATTTTGTGATATCTACAACAGCTATTTTTTTGCCATTAAAGTCGTATTGTTTTTTCTCAACGTTGATTTCGTTTTGCACTGTAGTCATGTCATTTTCATCGTGACCTGCAATTATATTATAAGTATCTATTATGTCTTCTACGTTATTAGACAAAATTCCCACTTCATCTAATGTATTTGCCATTGATTGAACTCCAAATCTAGAAATCGAACCATAAGTAGGCATAAATCCTACTACATTACAGCAAGAAGCTGGTTGTCTACTAGATCCACCTGTATCAGTTCCCAAGCTAACTACTGCCATTTCAGCTTTTATACTAGCTGCTGATCCAGATGATGAACCACCTGGAATTAATTTTGTATCGACTGGGTTTTTAGTTGCTCCAAAAAAGCTAGTTTCAGAAGATGAACCCATTGCAAATTCGTCCATGTTCACTTTTCCAACTATGACACAATCTTCTTGTTTTAATTTTTGGATTACAGTTGCATCGTATATAGATACGTAATCTTCTAACATTTTTGAACCACAAGTCATTCTAACATCTTTTACATTGATATTGTCTTTTATGCTGACTGCTACGCCGAACATTTTTCCCAATTCTTCATTGTTTTTAGCTTTTTCTATTAAACTTTCTACTTGACTGTCGATGTATTTTTTGTCGTAAGTTATGAATGCGTTCAAATCTTTTTTAGATTCTATTAATTTATCTAAATTATCGTAGTATTCTCTCAAACTTTCAGGATTTTCCGCAAATTTATTTCTAAGTTGTTCTATCATTATTCCACCACTTTCTTCAATTTAAAATATCCGTATTCAAGTGATTTTGCATTTTTCAATGCAACTTCTCTCGGAATTGATTGTCTTGGTGTGTCTTCTCTCAATATGGAATGATATTCAGGTAAAAATTCCAAATATTCCACTCCTTCAGTGTCACATTCCATAATCATACTTGCAAAATCAAGTACAGTATTGTATTTTTCATATAAATCATCTACGTTTTCTGTTAACTCAAGGTTAGCCAAATCGTAAATTTTTACTACTTCATCTCGATTGATCATATTAACTCCTTTATCCCTTATGATTAAATTTTATCATAAATATATTTATAAATCTTTTAAAAATTTATTTAATTCTTCTTCAGTTAGAAGTTCAATTCCCAATTCTTTTGCTTTATCCAATTTCGAACCTGCTTTTTCACCGTATACTACATAATCTGTTTTTTTAGATACAGATGAAGATACTTTTGCCCCCAAATTAGATAAAATATCTGTAAGTTCTTTTCTAGAATAGTTTATCAAACTGCCTGTCAATACGAATGTCTTGCCATCCAACTTTTTATCTATTTCTTGAGGATTTTTTATATTAATTCCCTTTGATAATAGAGAATCTATAGATTGTGAAATAGTTTCATCATTGAAAAATTCTACTATTTCTTTTGCCATTATTTCTCCAATGTCTTCTATTTCTATCAAATCCTCTAATTTTGCATTTCTAAATTTATCAAAACTCTTATATTTCTGTGCCAATTCAAAACTAGTCTTTTCTCCGATTTCAGGAATTCCCAGTGCAAATATGAAATTAGCCAAATCTACATCCTTGCTTTTAGATATAGCATTTATTAAATTCTGACTTTTCTTTTCTTTGAATCCTTCAAGACTCATCAACTTATCTTTTGTGACATCGTATATTTCTTCTATAGATTTTATGTTCAATTTGTCTAGTAACAATTCTAAAGTCTTCTCGCTAAGTCCATCTATATTCATAGCGTTTCTAGATGCAAAATGAACCATTCTCTTTACAAGTTGTGGCACACAACTCATAGAATTTGGACAGAATATATGCACGCCATTTCTAAAAAGTTCGCTATGGCAATACGGACAATTATGTGGAATTTCTATTTCTTTCGTGTTTTCTTGATTTGGATCCACTACTCCCATTATCTCAGGGATTACATCATTAGAACGCCTTACGAAAACTTCTGAATTGATTTTGACTTGTTTTCTTTCGATATCGTCAATATTATTCAAAGTCGCTCTTTTTACTGTCACATTTCCTATTTCAACAGGTTCTAATATTGCAGTAGGAGTAACTTTGCCACTTCTTCCGACATTCCATTCTACTTCTTTTACAACCGTAGTGAATCTCTCAGGCTCAAATTTATATGCTATCGCCCAACGAGGGAATTTATTCGTATATCCCAGTATTTCTCTAGTTCTAAAATCATTAATTTTGATGACCACACCATCTGTAAGTATGTCGATCTGATTTCTCAATACAAATATCTCATCTATGAGTTTTTCTATTTCTTCATAACTCTTAGCAGTCTTTTCATAACTGTGTACTTTGAAGTGATTTTCCTTCAAAAATTTTATCATTTGAGCTTGATTTTCCAATTCACTATCCTCTAGATAATTTACATTGTAAAAATAAGCATCTAAATTTCTGGATTTTGTGACGGCAGGATCTAAATTTCTTATCGCTCCTGCTGCTGCATTACGAGCATTTTTTAATTTCACTTCGTGTGTTTGATTGTACTTTTCCAATGAAGATAGTGGCATCAGCCCTTCTCCTTGAATCTCTATAAGTCTTTTGTCTTCTATTTTTAAAGGAATAGATTGTATAGTTTTGATTTGATTTGTTATTACTTCACCTATCACTCCATTTCCTCTTGTAGTAGCCATTGAGAGATATCCATTATCGTATGTCAGATTTATAGTCAATCCGTCAAATTTAAGTTCTACACAGAATTCGAGTTCAGGTAATTTTTCTTCATGTGTTTTATTGTAATTTCTTACAAATTCTTCATTCTTATTTACCCAACTTCTAACTTCTTCTTTGCTCTGTGCTTTTCCCAAACTATACAATGTATTCAAATGGTTGTGCTTTTCAAATCCTGATAATATTTCTCCACCTATTCTATTGGTAGGTGAGTCCGGCAAGATTTTTCCCAATTCTTTTTCCAGATTTACGAGCTCATCGTACAATACATCGTATTCTTTGTCGTCAATCAGTGGATCATCTAATGTATAGTAATGGTAGGAGTATTTATTCAGTAGTTCTACCAAATACTCCATTCTTTCTTGTTTTTCCATTATTCTACCTTTGTAAGTGGAGCCAATGAGGCGTTTAATTTTTTCAAGCCAACTTTGTCAAAATTAATAGTCAATTCGTCTCCATTATCTTTTTCCAAAATTCCTACTATTACTCCTTCGCCAAATTTTTTGTGTTTTACTTTGTCTCCTGCTTTGTACTTTTCATTATTTGTGTTCGCCACAGGTTTCTTTTTTGCAATAAAAGCCGACGCCTCAGCTCTATAATCGTCAACTATTTTTGTATTGAATGATTCTCTAAAACTCATCTCTTTGTTTTGAGATTCATCTTTGTATTTATTTTCCATTTCTTCTATAAACCTCGATTCAACTTTCGTTTGAAATTCATTAAATTTTCTTCTAGATTGTACACTTGTAATGTACAATTTTTTTCTAGCTCTAGTTATAGCTACATAGCATAATCTTCTCTCTTCTTCGACATCTTCGTCTATTCTAGATGGAATAGTTCCTTCTTCTAATCCAGTAAAATACACTACATCAAATTCCAATCCTTTTGCAGCGTGAATTGTCATCATGGATACACCTTTTGTATTATCATCTGTTTTATCCAAATCAGTCATCAAAGAAGATGTCTCTAAATATTCTCTTAGATTTTTGTCGGGATTTTCCTGTACAAATTCATAAAGTGAAGATATATATTCATCTATGTTTTCAAGTCTAGTCTTGTCTTCTCTACTTTTTGCTTTTTCTAGATTCTCCCTATATCCTGTTTTGTCTAATATATGCACCATCAATTCAGCTACATCAAGTTCATTTTTAGGAAAACTCTTTATTAAATAATAAAAATCTTTTAATTTAGTAGCTGTAGCTTTTGAAAATTCAGACAATTCAGTGTCTTTAATGTATTGCATCATGCTCATATTTCTACTTTGAGAATATTCCAACAATTTATCCATGGTAGTTTTACCTATCCCACGTTTTGGCTCATTTATAATTCTATTCAAAGCCATGTTGTCATTTATATTCTCTACTATTCTAAGGTAGCTGACGCAATCTTTTATTTCTTTTCTATCGTAGAATTTAAGTCCGCCTACAACTCTATTTGGTATTCCAAGCCTATTGAGTCTTTCTTCAAATAATCTGGATTGTGCATTCGTTCTATATAATATAGCCATTTCTTCGTATGGAGTTTCTCTGTATCTTTCTTGCTCAATCCATTGGACTACTTGTTCTGCTTCATCTATGTCGGAATACATTCTCTTATAAATAGGAAGATCCCCTTCATTATTTGCAGTCCATAAATTTTTATCTTTTCTCAATGAATTGTTTTTGATTACGGTATTTGCCAAATCCAATATCGGTTGAGTGGATCTGTAATTTTGCTCTAGTAGGATTACCTTTGCATTTTTGAAGTCATTTTCAAAATTTTGTATATTTTGAATATTAGCCCCTCTCCAACCGTAAATCGATTGATCGGAATCACCTACACAACAAATATTATCGTTTTTATATACTAGATTTTTGATCAGTTTGTATTGTGTATCGTTTGTATCTTGGTATTCATCTACAAATACGTATTTGAATCTAGAAGAGTATTTTTCTTTTATATCTGGATTTTCGTCAAACAATAAATTTGTCTTCACTATTAAATCATCAAAATCCAAGGAATTATATCTTTTTAACTTGTGCTCATATTTTTGGAACAATTCTATCGTAAAAGGACTCAAACTAATTTCAAAATCTTCTTTGTCTACGTTTTTTTCAGTAGCTCCAGCGTTTTTCAATCTGGATATGGTGTTGAGTTCGTTTTTTATCTCTATATTTTTAGAATCTACTCCCATATCTTTCAAACATTCTTTTATCAATGAAGTTTGATCCGCTCTATCATAGACAGTAAAGTTTTTCTCAAATCCTATTTTATCTATCTCCATTCTAAGTATTCTAGAACAAATAGAGTGGAATGTTCCAATCCACATGCTGTCTACTGTCTCATCTAATGCCTTTTCGACTCTTTGTTTCATTTCTTTTGCAGCTTTGTTGGTGAAAGTTATCGCCAAAATTTCGTATTTTGAGCATAAATTTTTCTCCAGACAATAAGCTATTTTAGTGGTGAGAACCTTAGTCTTCCCACTTCCAGCACCTGCTAAAATTAGCATTGGTCCTTCAGTGTTGATGACAGCTTCTCTTTGTCTATCATTTAAATTATCTAAATTCATTATTACTCCTTATGTGTCAATAAAAAAATAAGTTTTATCAACTTATTTTTCTACTTCTATATGCTTTTTACAATGTGGACATTTTTTTGTATTTAATTTTGTAACGTTCAACACAGTATCACAATGTGGACATCTAATATATTTTATATTTATATATGTAGATATTATCATGAATACAACGCCTATTATGAATAAAATCACTTTGTACTTTTCAATCATAAGTGCTGCTATTAAAGAAAGTAACCCCACCAAAGTCAACACCATGTACATATTGACGTATTTTTTTGATATCATAAATTTCTCCTATCAATATTATATCATAATTATCTTATAAGTCCGAAATAAATAAGTACCAATAACCCAAGTATTATCCTATAATATCCAAATACTTTGAAGTCATTATTTTTGATGTAATTCATCAAGAATTTAATAGTTACTACAGATACTACAAAACTAATTACAGTACCCAACAACAAAACTATAGCTTCATTGAATGTAAATGAAAATCCAAATTTAACGAGTTTCAATAAACTAGCTCCAAACATTGTTGGAATAGCTAAGAAAAATGTAAATTCTGCAGCTATGGTTCTAGATAATCCTATAGATATACCACCTAAAATAGTAGCTCCTGATCTAGACGTTCCAGGGAAAATTGCTGCAATTAATTGAAATACACCAACTATGAATGCTTGTTTATATGAAATATCATCAATACTATCTACCATTTTTTCGTTAGTAGATTTGTTTTTGTTTTCAATTATTATGAATAATACCCCGAAAACTATAAGTGCTAATGATATAACTACGTAATTGTAGAAGTATTTTTCTATCAAATCATCGAATTTCAATCCTACGATAGCTGCTGGTATACAAGCTACGATAATTTTAAGCCACATTATCATTTTTCTTTTACTTATCGAAACGGCATGAGTTTTTCCTTTTCTAAAAGGCCAAATTTTATTCCAATAAATTACAACTACTGCCAATATAGCTCCCAATTGAATTACAACTGTGAACATAGATTTGAAGCTTTCCGACATATTTAACTTTATAAATTCATCTAAAAGCAATATATGACCTGTAGAACTTACAGGAAGCCATTCTGTTATTCCTTCAATTATTCCAAATAGAATAACTTTTAAAATTTCTATAAACATATTCTCTCCTTATTTTTTGCTATTATTATTATATGAAAAATATCATCATTATTCAATTGATTCTAAAAACAAAAAAGTTTCTCGAATATCGAGAAACTTAATGTGCTTTTATTTCTGCCCAAATGTCGTCGTATTTTTCGATGAAATCAGATGGGTCTTTAAATATTTCCATATTTTTATATTTAGATAAATCAGGATATGCTGTCGTATCTTCTTGTGTCTCTTTGTCTAAAAGTTTTTTAGCTTGTGTAGATGGAATTGAGTATCCGATATATTCTGCATTCAATTTTGCATTTTCAGGTTTGATCATAAAATTGATGAATTTTTCTGCATTTTCTTTGTGTTTAGTTCCCTTCAATATCGCCAGAGTGTCAAACCATAAATTCGATCCTTCTTTTGGTATGACGTAGTCTAGATTTTCATTTTCAGATTTTGCAACTATGGCATCTCCTGAATACATCACAGCAATCGAAGCTTCTTCATTGACCATTTGATTTTTTGTTTCATCTACTAAATAAGCCAAAACTATAGGTTTTTGTTCTATGAGGGATTTCTTAGCTTCTTCTAATTCTTTTTCATTTCTAGAATTCATAGAATATCCCAATCTCTTCAAAGCAACTCCGAGAGTGTCTCTAGTAGAATTCATCATTATGATATTGTCTTTGTATTTTTTGTCCCACAATATATTCCAGCTATCCACTTTTTCTTTTACCAAGTTCTTATTGTACACGATTCCTACAGTTCCCCACATATAAGGAACAGTATATTCATTTTTAGGATCGTAATCTAAATTTTTGAATTTTTGATCTATATATTTGAAATTTGGAATGTTGTCGTAATTTATCTTCTCTACCATTCCTTCTCTTATCATTTTTTCTACCATGTAATCAGAAGGAACTACCACATCGTAATTGCTTCCGCCTTCTTTTACTTTCATATACATATCTTCATTTTGCTCGAAAGTATCGTAGACTACCTTTATTCCCGTTTCTTTTTCAAATTCATCTATCAAACTTGGTTCTATATATTCTCCCCAGTTATACACGTACAATACATTTTCATCTTCCTTGGAGCAAGATGTAAGAAGCAATATCGTCAATAAAATCATCAATAATTTTTTCATATTACAATTCCTCCAAAAGTGTAGTTCTCTTGTGTAATATCACTAACAATATCACCATTACCAAAAACATTATAGTGCTTAGAGCATTTATAGCCGGATTTACTCCTTTTTTTGCCATAGAATACACTGTTACTGATAGATTGGATACTCCATGTCCAGTAGTGAAAAAACTTATAACAAAATCATCTATACTAAGTGTAAATGCCAACAAACTTCCAGAAAAAATCCCCGTTCTGATTTCAGGCAAGATTACTTTTCTAAGCGTATACCATGGAGTAGCTCCCAAATCCATCGCAGCCTCCGGTAAGTATTTATTCATTTGCGATAATTTAGGAAGTACAGTAAGTATTACATAAGGCGTAGTAAATGTAATGTGAGATAATAACAACGTGAAAAATCCAAACTCAAAATTAAACAAATTGAATATTACCATCAAACTAACTGCTGTTACAATATCAGGATTCAATACTGGAAGGTAATTTACATTCAATATCAAGGATTTTTTGTATCCTTTTAAATAATATATACCTATAGCAGCTATAGTTCCCAAAATTGTAGCTATTATAGTCGCAAGTACAGCTATTAATATAGTGTTCTTAAACGCTGACAAAATCTCTTCATTTTGAAGTAATTCTCTGTACCATTTTAACGTAAATCCTACCCAGCTACCTTTCAATCTAGAATCATTGAAGGAGAATAACATCAACACTGCAATTGGGCCATACAAAAATATAAATACCAATGCCAAATAAAATTTTCTAAAAAAATTCTTCATATCATTCTCCTTTCTCATTTGCAAATGTCAACGATATTAAAATCATAATTATAAGCACGACTGAAATTGCACTTCCATAGTGCCAATTCCCAGCAACTCTAAATTGATGCTCTATTATATTTCCTATCAAATTGTATTTATTGCCACCTAATAATGCAGATATTTCAAAAGTAGATATAGCAGGAATGAAAACCATAGTTATTCCTGTGATTACACCTGGAAGACTCATAGGAAATACTACTCTCAAAAAAGTTTGAATTTTAGATGCGCCTAAATCATAGCTTGCTTCTATCAAAGAGTAGTCTGATTTTTCCAATATTGAAAATATAGGTAAAATCATAAAAGGCAAAAAGTTATATACCATTCCCATTAAAATAGCTCCCTCTGTATAAAGCATTTTTACAGGTGCAAATCCAAAATGAGCTAACACTGAGTTTATAATTCCATTTTTGCTAGTCAATATAATCCAAGCGTAAGTTCTCAACAAGAAATTCATCCACATTGGAATTACTATCATAAGCATCAAAATTGCCTTGTATTTTTTGTCTACCTTATTTACAAAATAAGCAGTAGGATAGCCTACTAGAAAACAAAATACTGTGCACACAAAAGCCAACCTTATTGAATTCAACAAAACCTTCACGTATTTCGATGTGAAAAATCTATGAAAATACTCCAATGAAAATTGAGGATTTGAAAAATCTTTCAAAGATCCAGTAGTCACAGAATAATACACAATCAAAAACAAAGGAAAAACTATGAAGAACAATATCCATATAGCGTATGGAATTGATAATCTCTTAAGCTTCATTATCGCACCTCTTCATTATGTGAATATTATCTGGAATTATATTGATACCCACTAGACTTCCTTGTGGCTTATTGACTGTCGATTGAGCCTTGTATTTAAAATCTCCAGTATCCACAAACATTTCATAATGAATTCCCTTAAATCTGTCGCTAATTACAGTTCCTGTAATTTGTGCGTCCTTTGGATCTACTATCTCTACATCTTCAGGTCTTATAACTACTTGAACTTTTTCATTCTTTTTGAATCCCTTATCCACACAAACCCATTTGTGATTTGAAAATTCAACTAGACAATCATCTAAGAATATCCCGTCAATTATATTGCTTTCACCTATAAAATTAGCTACAAATTCATTTTTAGGTTCATTGTAGATATCTTCTGGAGTTCCGATTTGTTGAATTACTCCATTATCCATTACTACAATAGTGTCGCTCATAGTCAAAGCTTCTTCTTGATCGTGAGTAACATATACGAATGTTATTCCTATTCTTTCTTGGATGTTTTTGAGTTCGTTTTGCATTCCCTTTCTCAATTTCAAATCCAAAGCCCCTAATGGCTCATCTAATAACAAAACGCTAGGTTCATTTACCAATGCTCTTGCTATTGCTATTCTCTGTTGTTGTCCACCACTCAAATTTTCTATCTTTCTCTTTTCAAATCCAGATAAATTTACTAAACTCAAAATTTCAGTTACTTTTTTTCTAATAGTTTTTTCATCTAATTTTTTTATTCTAAGTCCAAATGCTATATTTTCAAAAACATTCATATTTGGAAATAAAGCGTATTTTTGAAATACTGTATTTACATTTCTCTTATATGGTGCAACATTGCTTATGTCTTTGCCTTCAAATAAAATTTTTCCAGTATCAGGTGTTTCAAATCCAGCGATAAGTCTCAAAGTAGTAGTCTTTCCGCATCCAGATGGTCCCAATAAAGTCAAAAACTCTTTGTTTTTAATGTACAAATTTAAATTTTTCAAAATATGATCGTCTTCAAAAGACTTATTGATATCAATTAATTCAATTATATTGCCCATAATACCCTCCTAAAAATTTGGTGGAGACATAATCCACATTACCTTGCATACAGATTTACTATTATTTTCCAACTTTCTAGCTTTATTGCATTTTGTGTAAAAGCAATCTCCGCACTTTAATTCGTGCTTTATACCTTCTATATATATATTGCAATTTCCTTCGATTACATATCCAAATTCTTCTCCCTCAAATGGATTGTACTCTTTAGTCGTTCCGTTTGGATTAAGCGTTATGATTACAGGTTCCATTGAGTTGACTTGAGATTTTGGAACAAGCCAAGTTATAGAAGAATTTATGTTGGAATCTTCACTTGATTGATAATCTTCTTCTGTGAAAACTTCCTTTACTGCCTTTTTATCTTTGAAAAAAGTTCCCATATCAGTTCCCAGAGCATTCAATAAATCATTCAAAGAATCTACTGAAGGACTAGTAAGGTCTCTCTCCAATTGCGATATAAAACCTTTTGTCAAATCGGATCTCTCTGCTAATTCTTCTTGAGTAAGTCCGAGTTTCAACCTCAAAGATTTTATTTTTTCTCCTATTTCCATAATAATCTCCTCTACTTAAAATATTAAACCAGAAGTATTATAACATAAAAGAAAACAAAATTAAACTATTAGTTAAAAATATTTTACAAAATTACAGAAAAAAATACTCCCTTTCGAGAGTATTTTCAAAAATTTTAATTCAATTTTACAATAACTTTTATCGGGTTTAGAAGCTTCTTCCAGCTCCTCCACCACCTGTGGAGCCTCCGCCTCCGGAAAATCCTCCGAATCCACCGGATCCACCAAATCCTCCGAAATCGTCATCATCATCAAGGCTGTTTAAAATAATCCATGGGATATACGATCCGCTTCTTCCTCTTCTTCCATTTCTTCTATTATTTCTATTATTTCTAGAAATAATTATCAAGATAATTATCGTAATTATTCCTTTAAGTAATGATCCAAAAGGATTACTTTTTTTATTTTGTTTTAAATTTTCTTGGTATTCTTCAAAATCTCCTGTCAATTCTACATTGTATTCAGCTGCAATTTCACCTACTACTGCATTGAATCCTTCTTGAATTCCATTTGAAAAATCTTCATTTTTAAAATCTTCGAGCATGTATTCATCTATAATTCTACCAACTTTTCCATCATTGAGCCTACCTTCAATTCCATAGCCTGTAATTATATTTATATGGCGATTTTTACCTTTGGGCTCGTTTGGATCTTGTGATAATAAAATCAACACGCCGTTTTTCTTTTTTGCATCCCCTATTTTCCAGCTGTTGAATATATCAACACCGTAATCTTGTGGGTCTCTTCCTTTTAAATCTTTTATAGTCACTACTACAACTTGAGAACCTGTCTTTTGTTCTAGTTCAACATTTGTCTTAACTATGTTATCTTTGACTTCTTCACTAAGGACTCCCATCTCATCTAGATAAAAAGTATCTGGAGATTTTGGCACGTCCTTAGCAAATGAAGTGACATTACATATTAATAAAAAACTTAGTACAAACGAAAATACTAATTTGAGACGTTTGCTCATGGTTTTATTTCCTATTCAAAATTTACTTTTGGTGCAACTTGTGCTGATTTATCTGCTTCGAAGTATTTTTCAGCGTTGAATCCCATTAATTTTGCAAATATTACAGTAGGAAATCTCTTTACTTTTTGATTGTAAGATTTTACAACTGTGTTATAATTTTTTCTTTCAGTGGCAATTCTATTTTCAGATCCTGCCAATTCATCCATAAGTTGTGTGAACTGTTTGTCGGCTTTTAATTCAGGATATCTTTCTACTACGACATTCATTCCGTTCAAAGCACTTGTCAATTGTTCGTTTGCAGTTGCCAATTCTTCTGGGTTTTTGGCATTTTTTACTCCAGATCTAGCTTCTGAAACTTTTATGAATACATCTTCTTCGTGTTTTGTATATCCTTTTACTGTATTCACTAAGTTTGGTATAAGATCAGCTCTTCTTTGTACGACATTTTGTACTTGAGCATATGCTTCACTTACATTTTCCTTAGATTGAACAAGTCCATTGTACTGTGGTATCATCAATAAAGCCAATACAACTATTATCCCTATTATTATTCCTGCTTTTTTCATAGTTCCTCCTATTGATTAATTTTAATTACTTCCATGTTATCGATACATTCTTGAACTAGAGCTTCTATGTCTAATTTTTCTTCTTCGCTTTTGACATCATACAATCTAGGTTTTGTTACAGGTCTTTTAGGTGTGAATACGCTACAACAATCTTCAAATGGAAGAATTGATGTATCATAAGTTCCTATTTGTCTAGCTATTTCTATGATTTCAGTCTTATCGCTAGCAATCAAAGGTCGTAATATTGGCAAATCAACGACTTCGTTTATAACAGAAACCCCTTGTATAGTTTGACTTGCAACTTGTCCCAAACTTTCGCCTGTGATCAATGCATCGATTTTGTTCTCGTTTGCTATTCTCTCTGCCATTCTCATCATAAATCTTCTAGAAATTATAGTCATCATTCTTTCTTTACAATTTTTAGAAATTGCCTTATATACTGGCAATAAATTTATTGAATAGAATGTTATATTTCCTGTGTAATAAGATATTTCACTAGCTAATTTTTTTACTTTTTCGTATCCTCTTTGACTAGTGAATGGATAGCTATGAAAATGCAAACAGTCTACTTTTACGCCACGCTTTGCCATCAAAAACGCTGCTACTGGACTATCTATTCCTCCGGAAAGTAATAATAATCCTCTTCCTGAACTTCCAATTGGAAGTCCTCCCCATCCTTTGATTCTATCTGTATACACATAACAATTATCTTTTATATCGACATATACAAACATATCTGGATTTTTAATGTCTACTTTAAAATACTTAGAATAATTCTTCAAGATAATTCCACCTAGCATTGGATTTAATTCAGGTGATTTTATCTCAAATCTTTTATCCACTCTATGAACGTCAACCTTGAAAGTTTGAAGTTTACCTTCTACGATCTTCGTCCTCATTAATTCTAATACCCCATTTTGCATACTTTCAAGCGTTTTTTCGCATTTTATACAAGGACTTATATATACTATCCCGAAGACTTTTTTTATCTCATCGATCATTTCATCAAATTCTTCTACATTTGCCTTGATATAAAGCTTTCCTTGCTCTTGATAATATTCTTCTATTTTGTAATCTGAAATTGCTGCCAAAATTTTGCTAATGGCTCTTTTTTCAAATGTATGTCTGTTTTTGCCTTTTAAAGTTAGTTCTCCAAAACTAACTGATATATACCAATCTACCATCTATCTCCCCATAATATCTCTAATTTCTTCTACTCTTAATTTCAATTTTTCTACAAATAAATCTACTGACTCTTCCAAAGTATCGTCTGTGAATGAAATTCTTATACAACCGTCTGAAAATTCATCAGGAGTGTTTATGCTTTGAATTATTCTAGATTTTTTAGAACCATTACAAGCACTTCCCGTAGAAATGTAAATCTCATCTTGTTCTAAATAATGCAACAATACTTCGCTTTTTATATGATTGAAGCACACATTTGTTATATAAGGACTGTAGCCTTCTAATTTTGAATTGAAATACACTCCATCTATTTTAGACAAATCATCCATTAATTTTGATTTCATTTTATATAATCTGTCATATGTCTCATCTATTTTTGAAAAAACTTCCTCACTGCTAGCTTTTAATGCCACTATTCCTGCTACGTTTTCAGTTCCTGGAGAAATTCCAGATTCTTGTGATCCACCCGTTATAATCGGTTTTACTCTCTCTGGATTTTTTATAAAAATAGCACCTATTCCTTTTGGAGCGTGAATTTTGTGACCACTTATAGTATAGAAATCAATCTTAGAATCGTTGATATCTATTTTGATTTTACCAAATCCTTGTATTCCATCTACATGAAATAAAGTATTAGGATTTTTTTCTTTTATCTTTCTTCCTATCTCATTTACAGGCAAAATCCTTCCTGTTTCGTTATTTACATGCATAACTGAAACCAATCTAGTGTTTTCGTTTACAAGTGATACTATATCATCTACAGAAAATTCATCATTTACATTTACAAAATGAACTTTTCTTTTTTCTTTTAATCTATTATAAGTATTGAATACAGATGAATGTTCAATATTTGTAGTGATAAATTCTTCTCTTTCATTATTAGTTACGCTTCCATTGATTGCTATATTATTTCCTTCTGTACCACATGAAGTGAAAAACAAATTCTCACTTTTTACATTTAATAATTTTGCAATTGTATCTCTTGAATCTGTCACCAATTTTTCTGCTCTCATACCAAAATCGTATAAACTCGAAGGATTTCCAAAATCAACCGTCATGGCATTTACCATTTCCTTCACTGCTTTATCCGATACTTTAGTCGTGGCAGCATTGTCTAAATATATCATTACTATCCCTTCATTTCAATTAATTTATACAAATATTATACCATGATAGCTAATCTTACCAAAATCATAGTATAATATTATTGGTGATTATATGAATAAAAATTTAGCTATAATAAGCATAGAAACTACGGGAATTAATCCTTCTAAAAATCACATTTATTCAATAAATGTATTCACAAATGATAGATATTACAGATTTTATTCAAAATCAAACGATACAGAAGAACTCATAATCAAAAATTCATATAAATTATTGGCTTACAAGAAAATAATCTGTTTCAATAATTTCGACATGAATTTTTTTAACAGTAAAATCATAAAATACACGCAATACAATGTATTGAATGATTACTTTTCATTACAAGATATTTTGAAAAATTACTACAATAATGAATTTAGCTCTGTGAAATCCAATTATCTAGCAAAAAAACTTTTTGATATAGAATTAGATGACAAATCAAAATCAGTAAAAATATACAAAAAATACTCAAAAGAAAATAAATTTTCTTCGATACTCATAGATTATGCAAAAACTTCACTTGATTTTAAAATTCAACTATACAATTACATCTTAGAATATTTCCAAAATAATTCAGCAAATTTTTCATTATTTGGTGCAAAATCTAATTATTTATTGTACAATTTAAAAATAGACAAAAATAATTTAATAGTAAATTTAATTACAGATAATACAACAGATGTAGACTCTATCGTTGAAAATGTAGAAATAAAATCAAACGGAATGTTTTTACAACTTAGACTATCGCTTCACGAAGGATATATCGGAAACAATTTAGTCGAATGTGTAATAACCGACATGAAAAATGATTACGATTTAATCAATAACTTTTATCCGTTAATACAAAACGGAGAATTCTTATATGAAAATATAGAAAAAATAATAAATTATACTCTAAAGGAGATGACCAATGAATGATAGATTAAAAAGACTTTTTTATTCAATTTTAGGCAATTTAGTAATAGGAGTAGGTATAGCGATATTAAAATTATCGGGTTTAGGTGTAGATCCGTTAAGTTTTATGAATACCGGAATTTCCAATATGCTAAAAATGAGGTTTGGAATGACACTTACCATTATGAATTTTTTCTTGGTAACAATTGTGTATATATTTTACCGAAAATATATCGGCATGGGAACAATCGTAAATATGCTATTAGTTGGAGTCAGTGTGGATTTTTCATATGATATAATCAAATTCATGAATTCAAACGTGTTCTGGATCAATTTTATATTGTTGATTTTGGGAATAAATGTTATGGCTATAGGAATTGCAACTTACCTAGAAGCAGATTTAGGCGCAAGTGCTTACGATGCGATGCCATATGTACTCAATAGAATTCTGAAAAAACAATATCCATACAAATACACGAGAATAGTATTGGACGTTATTTGCATAATAGCAGGATTGATATTGAAATCAAAAATAGGAATAGGTACTATAATTTTGGGATTTTTTACAGGTCCACTTATAACTTTTTATAGAAATATCCTAGGTAAGTTGATGTTCAAGCCTAAAAATTTAACAGAATAATAAACAATATTAAATGATATCTCAGTTAATTTTAAAATAAAAAAAATAGTACACATCAATGATGTGTACTACTTTTTATTCTCTTAAGCATAAAATGCTTCAAGTTGTTTTATTAATTGGTTAACTACGATGCTAGATGGTCTAATCTTAATTAATTCTTGATTAGCTCTATCGATAGTTTTACCTACTTCTATTCTCTTGTCTCCGTTCATTCTAGCTTTTTTAGCTTCACGAACTGCATCTCTCAATGCTGTGATTTCAGCTTTAGTTGCTCTGTAATCTTCGCTGTTTAATGCTTCGAATACTGCTTGATCTAATCTGTCGCCTAATTGATAAATTTCAGCTACTGTATCTTGTGGTCTCAATCTTAAAGCTGTGATTTCAGATATTTCAGCATCTAATTTTTTGATTACTGCATCAGATCTATCTTTTAATTCGTGGAATTTTAATGATCTAGCTTTTGCCAATTTGTGATCCAAATCTGCTCTTACATATATATTAGCTGTATCGTTCAATCCTGCATCTGGGTAGCTCAATAATTTTTGAGATAATGCATCAAATTGTGCCATATATACTTTCATGTCTTCTACTGTGTGGAATGGAGAAGCTGCTATTACTAATCCACCAAATATATATTCAGCTATTTCAGCATGTGCTGCATCTACTTTGTATCTCAATTGAGTAGTTGCAAATCTTATTGCTCTTCCCATTCTTCCTAATAACAACAATCTTTGTGGTATAGATGATAAATCATATATATCAGCTACTCCCATTCCTACTGCTGTTTGGTCTATTTTGTCGCTAATTTCAAGAGAAGTATTGTTGAATTTGTCAACCATTTCTTTTTCATCTTCTCTTTTTAGTTGGATGTTGTTTACTTCGTTTTGGATAGATTTTATTTGTCTTTTATATACGGCTGCATCGTCAATTCCTAATTTTTCAGTTTCTTCTGAACCTTGTACGATTTCTAGCTTATCTTCTTGTGCATAAGCTACTGCTGGAGCTACAGCTCCTAATACCATACTAGACAATAATACCATTGATAGAGTTCTTTTTAACATAATTCTCATCTCCTATTAATAATTTAATTGAAAACTTTGTACTTGGTCTTTTACTTCAACTTTTACATCGAAATCTTTTATCCAAGTTCCAAATTCAAATCCATTGTATTTTACAGATCCTACACCGTTGTTTATATAACAAGTTTTTGTCAAATCTTTGCCTTTTGCAGATACTGTTACTTTTGCTGGTCCATTGTATTTTTGTCCGTTCTTAGTTGCTTTAACTTCTATTGAGAATATTCCAGCTTTTCTTGTTGAAGGATTGATTTCTGTTATTTGATATTCATCTTTCTTTGCATCGTTGATTACTGTTACTTCAAATTTGCTTGATACACCATTTTTAGAAGTAACTGTTATTGTTGTAGTTCCTTCTTTTACTGCTGTTATAGTTCCTTTTTCATCTACTGTAGCTACAGATTCATTTTTAGATTTGTATGATAATTCTTTGTCTACAGCAGTTTCAGGGAATACAAATGTCTTTTTAGCTAAATTGAAGTTTTCGCCAACTTTCAATGTAGTTGATTTAACTGCTAATCCTATGCTCTTTACTTCATTAGTGTCGTTTCCTACTACGATATCATCTCCATGTGATCCACCGCTAGTATTTCCACGATCATATTCATTGTTTTCACCTGTAGCTTGTAAGAATGGTATTCCTTCAACGCTATCTCCAGGTTTTACTATATGAAGTTCAAAATCTGCTTTTACAGATCCATCTTTTGATACTACTGTTATCATTACTGTACCAGGTTTGATAGGTATTATAGTATTTCCAATAACTCTAGCTAAGAATGCATTTGAAGAGTACATAACTACTTCTTTATCTTTTACTTCGTTTGGTAATACTACAGGACTTATCTTAGTAGTTTTGTTCAATGAGATTGCTCCCATGTTTCCTTCTTTGAATTCTATTCTTTCTACTTTAATTCTAGGTCCAGTTATTTTTTCCATAGCTTCGTGAAGTTTTTCTACTTGTTCATCCAATTCACCACATTTAACTGTGATTCTAAATTGCATTCCTACAGTCTTAGATATTTCTTCACTTAATTGTCTTACTACTAATGAATTACCGAATTTTCTTCTAGATGCTTTTACTTTGTTAGCTTCTCTGATTTCTCTCCATACAGCTGCTTTCTTGTAGATAGTCGCTATATCATTTGGTGATAAGTCAGGGTATGTCAACAATTCTTGTTCTAATTCATCAAATTTTTGAATATAGTCCATTATTTGAGCATCTGTTGCGAATGGGTTAACTGTATATAATAATCCTACGATTATATATTCAGTTATTTTTGTATGAGCTGCTACAACTTTATTAGATAATTCTGTAGATGCAAATCTTATTGCTCTACCTATTCTAATAAGCAATTGTACCCTTGCAGGTATAGTTGTTAAATCATAAATACTGTTTCCTTCTAATACTCCGCCTACAGCTGCGCTACCAACGCTTTGTCTTTGTTTCATTTCTGCTAATTTGATTTCTTTATCCAAAAAATCATGAGCTTCATAAAACTGATCCATTACTTCCTTGTCTTTTTCATCGGCAGGTTCGATATTTTCTACAGATTTAACGGCTTGAGTCAAACCTTGTTTCAATTCTGAAATTTCAAGTTTAGGCTCTTCTTGTACTACTTCTAATGAATCTGCGAAAACTTCGTTCAATGGAGCTACTGCTATGATAGCCATTGCTAACACTAAAATCATTGCCAACGATCTTCTTAAACGTTTCATCTTTTCCTCCTATAAATTTATTTTAATGGTTACCCATTATTAATTAAATCCGAAGCGAATTGACTGTTTCGTATTTCTGATTACAATTGTTGCCTCAAAATCTTTTCTCCAAACACCAAATTGGAATCCGTTAAACTTTGATTCTGTATGCCCATTATTGAAATACAACCTTCTGCTGATAGTCTTTCCTTCACTTTCTACTGTTAAATCTGCTGGTCCAGAATAACCTCTATCTCCTTCTTTAGCATCTATAAACAATGTGAATACACCTGCTTTTCTTGGAGAGTTAGTAAAGTTTTCTATAGTAACTTCACCTTTCTTATCTGGAATAACTATTACATCTACACTAGCAGTAAATCCTTCTTTAACTTTTATATCTAATCTAGATTTACCTATTGTTTTAGCTGTAATAACTGCATTTTCATCTATATCAATGACATCAGGATTATTAATTGAGAATTCGAAATTTCTCTTTGCAGTAGTTGGGTAAGTAAAAATTTTTGAATCGAAGTTAAATTTTTCTCCAACTTTCAATGTCAAAGTAGGAACTGATACGCTCAAACTTCTTACAACATCTGGATCAAAATCTTGATGATCGATAGGTTTGTCCGGTGGATCTAGTGGAATGTCACCATTATCTGGATCTTCTTCCGGTACATAGTCATTGTCTCCTATGACTTCTATCATTTTTCTATCTGGAACTCTAATTCCTTCTGGTACAACTAATAGATTAAATCTAGCTGTCAATTTTCCATCAACTGTCTTGACTAATATATTTGCGTTACCAACATTTACTGGATAAACTGTTCCATCGTTTTTCACTACACATACATTTTTATCTAGTGATTGATATTCAACTGGATCATTGTTGAATTTTTCTGGTTGTACTATTGAATGAAGTTTTCCTTTTTTAGCTAAGCTGATAAATCCTTGATTACCTTCTTTTATAGTTATAGAAGTTGGTTCTTCAACTACATCTCCAGGATCTATTTCTGGAACTGTATCTCTTGGTAAAACTTCTCCTGTAGTTCCTATAGCCTTCAAACAAGCATTTGCGTTTTTTACTTCTTTTGTCAAATCAGTCCATTTATCACCTTGTGATGATACATATGATTGACCTTCTTGTGCTTTTGCTTTTGATGAGTAATTTTCAATTGGCATTTCTATTGGCATTGGGAATTTGTAATTAGATGCACTTGAATCCATGTATGCAACTATTGCAAATCTTTCGCCTTTTTTCACTTTAATTTGTTTAGTGTCCAATGTATAATATCCAGGATATTCTATTACTCCACTTCCTATTTCTTCTCTCTTAGTTGATAAATCATCAGTAGATTTTAAATCTCTTACGATATACAACTTATATTGAGTGTTCATAGCTACTGTGAAAAGTCCTGCTTCATATATTGTTTGATCTGCATCTGATGTGAATACATTGGCCATATAACCTTGTTTGTTGTATCCAACGCTTCTAGTAGCTCCAAATTCGTCGTATTGTGATATTACTGCATTTGGATCTTTTCTTTGAGGAATGAATACTGCGTTTGATTTACCACAGAATCCATCGTAATATGATACGTAGTAGTATCCGCCGTCCATATAACTACTTCCCCAACTATTTTTTACTATCCAAGCTCCATCTCCTGGTGGTTTATTTTGGAAAAGGTGTTTTGAAAAAGTATCATCCCAACCAACTATAGTTCCGGCATGGTCTGCCTTTCCACTTCCAGGATTATAATAACTTCTAGTTTCTTTCTTTTCGTAGTATTTTTGAGTACTCAATGTTGTATATACTCCACCATATTCCATTATGGCTTTTTTAACTACGTTTGTTTCATTTGCATTGTTTACATCCGGTAAATAAATTACTTTATCCATATCAAAAGCTCTTTTGACATTAGATGGAGATACATTTATATACGGATCGTATGGGTCGTCTCTTTCTAGGATTGGGCCGGTACCTCTAGCTAAATAAGCTGCTGCTATATCTCTATTTCCTCCATCATTAGGACCCCAATCAAAATTATGCATGTTTCTCATGTGTTTTTCACTAAAATCATATTCTTTTCCAAATAATTTCAAATATGATTCCATCGAACCATAAGTTGCAAAGGCCCAACAAGAACCATTTTGTCCTTGATTTTTAACTGGACTAACTCTGTTAGTCTTTCTTAAATCAAATTTTGAAGGAAAACTTTCTCTCACACCAACTTTGATAGAATCATAAGATGTGTTCAATGGAGATATTAATAACTTATCTTCTTCTGAATTTTCCTTAAAATTAGTATTAATAGGACTAACTTCTAACTTGGAAGATTCTTGTGAGTTGTTTTGATTTTGTCCTTGTGCGTTTGAAAACGTTGGATTAAAACTTAACGCTGATACCAACATTGCAGATGATAGCAATATACACAATGATTTCTTAAACTTCATAACCACCCTCCTTATTTCGAATTTCACCTATTTTACTAGGGATTGGTAATATTTCCAAAAACGCTTTGCCAATACTACTAACATTATGAATTAATACTAATGACTCTGTGTTTTTATATTTTTATTATAGCATAATCTTAGAAAAATTTTAATACTTTTTTGAGATTTTTTTTATTATTTTTTTGAAATTTTAATTATTTTTACTACTTTTTTCGTGAAATTCGCATGTTTAACTATACACTTTATTGGAATAATGTCATTGTTTGTCAAATATGACAATATGCATTAGAATGCATTGATATATTACTTAATATTAATTTATTTGAATAATATGATATTTTAGCCATAAAATGTAGTATAATTAAATTAATATTTCCAATATTTTTTGTGTTTTTATTTAGTTGTGTAACTTGCTCAAATTTATAATTAATTAAGATAAGGAGTTTTTTATGAAAAGAAAAAAATTGTTTCTTTTAGCATCATTATTGATTTTTCAATTTGTTTTTTCTCCTAGCTATGTTATAGCGGACGATAATAAATTTGAACTAAATGATGATCTATTAGTAGATAAGTTGGATATAGAAGAGGCACCTGTTAATCCTGCATTCAATAGGTTGTTAAGTAGTTCAACTCCTACTAAAAATTACGGTTCTAATGAAGATCCGTTCAAGGTAAACACTAACTACGATTTATTTAACAAAAAAGATGAACATCAAAAATTGATGGCATCTAACATTCCTGCGTATTTCGATTTAAGACAATACAACAGAGTCACTCCAGTAAAAGATCAAGGTCCTAACGGTTCTTGTTGGGCTTTTGCTACTTATGGTTCTGCTGAATCTGTATTGGCAAAATCAGAATACACAGATTTTTCAGAAAAGCATTTGAGAAATACTCATGGTTTTGACTGGGGTCCTGACGATGGAGGAACTAGAGCTGTAGCTGCAGCGTACTTATCTAGATGGTCTGGTCCTATTTGGGAAAAAGATGACCCTTATTCACCATATGGTTTCACTTCACCATATAACCTATATCCTGCAAAGGAATTGAAGGAAGCTTTGTATATCCCAGATGTCAACAATAATCAAGACATGGATAGATTAAAAAGAGCTATCATGCAATACGGAGCATCTTATACTACTGTCAATGCAGATACTAGATACACTAACTTCTATACAATGAGTCATTACAATCCAGGTAATGGTTGGCAAAACCACGCCGTAACTATAATAGGTTGGGATGACAATTATTCTAGAAGTAATTTCGGTATCACTCCTCCTGGAGATGGTGCTTGGATAGTAAAAAATAGTTGGGGTAATCGTTGGGGATCACAAGGCGGATATTATCATGTATCTTATTATGATGCTCACATAGCTCGTGGAAATTGTATTTTCGTTTTGAAAGACAAAGAGAGAGATAAATCAGTATGGTATTACGATTATCTTGGTATGACTGACAGTCTTGGATACGGAACTACTGGATGGTTCTCAAATGTATTCGGCCCTGCTAAGACAACTTCACAAATAGGAGAAGTTGGATTCTTCGTACCATCAAACGGTGCAAGTTATGAAGTATATGTAAACACAAATATTGGTGGAAATAGTGGATTTAATGATAAAGTATTGGTAGCTAGAGGAACAGTAGAAAATGCTGGATATACTACAGTAAAATTCAATCCTAGAAAAATAAATAGAGGCGCTTACTTCGCTCCTATCGTAAAATTAACTACTCCTGGATATAGATATCCTATTCCTGTAGAAACTGCTATTTACGGATATTCTTCAAGGGCTAGAGGCGGAAGCAATGAATCATATATTTCTTATGATGGATATAATTGGTCTGATTTAGCTAACAATAAAGCAAATGCAAATGTATGTTTGAAAGCTTTTACAAAACCTTTTAACGGTGGATACGAGCCAGATCCTGAACCAGATCAACCTGAACCAAATGTTCCAGATGAACCAGATGAAGATATTAGCGTAAACAAAATAGAGGTTTCTAAAACTAACATAAGATTATACGCTGGAGAAAGCACAAAAATACAAGCAAAAGCATATCCTGAAAATGCTACAAATAAGGATTTAGTATGGCAATCTTCTAATTCAAACATAGCTTCAGTTGACAACTCAGGTAATGTCAAAGCTATAAATCAAGGACAATGCTATATAACTGTAAAATCAGCTGAAAATCCTAGAATTTTGAAAAATATAAGCGTCACAATATTAGAACCAGAAGATCCTATAATAGATGAAAATGACAACAGTGAAGTAAAAGTTCAAAGTATCGTTATGTATCCTTCTTACAAGAAGATAAAAGTAAATGATACTTTCAGAATCGACACTAGAGTTTTCCCAAGCAATGTTTCAAATAATAAGTTATCATGGGAAAGTGAAGATGATAGCATAGCAACTGTTGAAAATGGATTAGTCACTGCAAAACAATCAGGAAAAGTTAAAATCTACGCAAAAAGTACTGATGGATCAGACGTATCTAATTTTACATTATTGGATATAGAAGGTGGAGATGACAACAAAGTAAGTTCTATAAATTTAGATTGCAAAGCATACAAAGACACTATTTTCTACGGAAATTCCAATAACTTGTCTGTAAAAGCAACTGATGCAAACGGCAATGGAATTAAAAATCTTGCAGTCAAATTTACAATTACTACTCCTTCTAAGAGCGTTATAGAAAATGAAACTACTACTAATTATCGTGGACAAGCTTTCTATAATTTAAAACCAGAACAATTAAAAGAAATTGGAACATACAATATAAATGTTTTGGCTACAAGTTCTGATGGAAAAACAAGCGAAGAAAACTTCTCATTTGAATTAAAAGATAATAGAGCTTCTTTCGATACTTCTATAAAATGTAGCAAAAACGAAATTAAATCCAATGAAATGGCTACAATAACAGTAAATTGTAAGACTAAAAATTCTAGAATATCTAGTGCAAATGTCAAATTAATCATAACTGACGAAAACGGCAAGAAATTCGAAAAGAATTTAAGAACTGATTATTATGGAAATGCTGTATGTACATTCAATCCTAAAAATGTGACTGGAAAATATTATATAGCAGTCATTGCTTCAAAATCAGGATTCAAGGATTCTACAGCTAATGATACAATCATAGTAACTGATTCATCTACACCAGCACCAAAGACTGTAGTGAATTTGAAATTTGAATCTGACAAGCAATCTTACAACACAACTGATACTGCAAATATAACTATATTTGCTACTGATGAAAAGGGAAACAAATTGCCAAATTTGAAATTACCTATAAAAATAACTGCAACAAATGGATTCAACACTTCACTTACAAAAACTACAGATGCAAATGGTACTTGTAAGATGTTCATACAACAATCTAACAAAGATTTGGAAAATGATTATACTATCGAAGTAAATCCAAATAACGACAGCAAAAATGTATTCAAATTCAAAGTTTCATTTAGGAAACCAGAAAGCGAATTAGGTATAAGTTCTCCTGTATTTGGTATACAAAACCTATACAATAGACCAAGCAAATACCCAGTTCACAATTTCTTATACAATTTAAGATAAAACAAAAACTACTGACGAGATGTAAATACATCTTATCAGTAGTTTTTTATTTCTAAAATAATTAATTTCCCAAATAATTTTTCAAAAATTCTTTTACTCTTTGGTGTTTTGGATTAGTAAACATAGTCTTAGGATCTGTGTCTTCTATAATGTAGCCTTCATTCATAAAACAAACTCTAGTAGATACATCTCTTGCAAACTGCATTTCATGAGTGACTACTACCATAGTCATTCCAGATTCAGCTAATTTACTCATAACAGTCAAAACATCATTTACCATCTCTGGATCAAGTGCAGAAGTTGGTTCGTCGAACAATAACACTTCTGGATTCATACACAAAGCTCTAGCTATAGCTACTCTTTGCTTTTGTCCACCTGACAACATGCTAGGTTTTTTGTTGCGATGATCTAACATTCCTACCAAACTTAAATACTTTTCAGCTTCTTTAATGGATGATTCTTTGTCTTTTTTCAAAACTTTCATTTGAGCTATTGTACAGTTTTCCAAAACAGTCATGTTTTCAAATAGATAAAATTGTTGAAATACCATCCCTACTTTAGATCTGTATTTGTTCTTATCAAATTTTTGTGACAAAATAGAATTTCCATGATATTTTATATCTCCACCTGTTGGTTTTTCCAAAAGGTTTATGCATCTTAGCATTGTGGATTTTCCAGAACCAGATGAACCTATTATACTCAACACTTCGCCTTTTGAAATTGTAAGGTTGATGTCTTTCAATACTTCTACTCCATTGTAATTCTTTTTCAAATGTTCTAATTCTATTATCTTATTTTCCATTAAACATTCCTCCAGTAGTGGCTTCCATCACGTATTCCTTGTTATAAACTTTCTTTTCTATGAATAGCAACAATCTAGTCAATGAGAATGTCAAAACAAAATAAATCACACAAGTCACAGCGTAAGTTTCAAAAATGTTGTATGTCGAACCAGCTATTGATTTAGATATGAAGAACAATTCTGTAACGCTGATTACATTCAATACAGAAGTATCTTTTATATTGATTACAAATTCGTTTCCTATCGAAGGTAATATATTCTTGATAGCTTGTGGAAGTATTACATATAACATTGATTGTCCATGAGTCATTCCAACTGCTTTACAAGCTTCCATTTGACCTACGTCAATTGAATTAATTCCACCTCTGACAACTTCAGAAAGATAAGCTCCTGTATTTATACTTACTATGAATAGAGCTGCTGTAATAGGTGCCATATCTATTCCCATGTACAATTTAGTTCCAAAATAAATCAACATAGCTTGAACCATCATAGGAGTTCCTCTGAAAATTTCCACATAACAAGCCAATATAAAACTTATAACTTTATGGATATAGTATCCAATTTTATTGTTATCCTTGTCTATTTTTGCATTTCTAATTACTGCTACCAATATACCTATCAAAAATCCAATAATAGTAGACACACTTGCTATGAACAAAGTCATCAAAGCACCTTTTAAAAATAATGAACCGTATTCATTGAATATGCTCTTGACTTTTGCTAAAAATCCTTGAGGTTTTTCAGATTCTACATTTAATTGAACCATTTTTTCCATCAATTCATCTCTTTGTTTTGAATCAATCTCATCTAATGCTTTATTGATTTTTTCTGTAAGATCTGAACCTTTTTTTACTCCTATTGCTATAGTAGTATCTTCTGGTGAAGCTTTAAATCCATTTTCCTTATCAAATTGTACAAATGATAATTCACTGTTAGATGCTTGAGCACTCAAAGCTTGTGGCTTTTCTGCTATGTAACCATCTATTTTATCTGACAAAACTGCAGATATCATCGATGGAAAACTTTCCATAGCTGCAATTTTATCTACTCCTTTTATCTGATCTACCATAGTATAGTGGAAAGTATTCAATTGTCCTGTGATTTTCGCTCCTTTGAAGTCGTTCAAACTTTTTGCTGAGCTATATTTTCCATCATTTTTTACAACTACAACTAAATCAGATTGATAATAAGCATTTGAAAAATCTATTTGCTTTTTTCTTTCCTCAGTTGGAGACATTCCCGCTATAATTGCATCGACTTTTCCACTCATGACAGCAGGTGCCAATCCATCCCATTCCATCTTAATTACAACTAATTTTTTGTTGAGGCTTTTTGCTATTTTCTTAGCTATTTGTAGATCATATCCATTTGCATACTCTCCATTGCTGTTTTCTATAGGATATGCTTCATCCTTGTCACTGGATTGTGACCAGTTAAAAGGAGCGTAATTTGCTTCCATAGCAACTACAAATGTATCCTTATCAGCAAAAGATTGAGTAGTAAAGATAAAGGTCATCATAAAAATCATCAACAAACCGACTAGTTTTTTCATTACATTTTTCATCGCTTCTCCTTACATTAATACTCTATTTTCATCAAATACAATCCTGAGGGTTCTATTGTTATCCCTGCAGATTGCCTGTCCTTATTTTCCAAAGCATTTTTCAGCCACACGATATTTTTCTTTCCCCTCGCTACATCCACCATACTTCCTACTAGAATTCTCACCATATTTCTTAGAAAACTCTCGGCTTTGAAAGTAAAGATAATATCGTCATCTTCTCTTCTTATATCTATATCGTCTATGGTTCTTATTGGATTGACATCACTTGGCAAATCATTTACAAACGATGTAAAATCGTGCTTGCCTATCAATAGATCAGCTGATTTCAATAATAAATCGTAATCCAAATTATACTTTCTATGGCCTTTATAATCATTAAACCAAGGTTCCATATAATATTTGTTGCATAAGACGTACTCATAAGTTTTTGATTTTGCACTAAATCTAGCGTGAAAATCCATGTCAACCTCTTCGGATTTTACTATAACTATTGAATCACTCGTATAATGATTTACACCAAGCAAAAACTTATTTGCAGAAATATCTGAATCTACTACGAAATTGCACACTTGACCTTTGGCGTGTACTCCTTTGTCAGTTCTTCCTGCTCCATTAATTTTTACTTTTTGTCTAACCATCCTTTCAACTGCTCGTTCTATATCTAACTGAACTGATGGTAAATCATTTAATTTTTGCCATCCATAAAATTTCGATCCATCGTATTGAACTGTTAATTTTATATTTTTCATAGTATCCTACTTATCACAATCAAAACGAATAATACCAAAATAATGATATAGGCTATATAATCTTTGTTATTGTATTCTAATTCGTTCAATCTAGTTCTTCCTTCTCCACCTCTATAGCATCTAGCTTCCATTGCCACGGCAAGTTCTCCCGCTATTTTTAAGGCATTGATAAATAATGGAACTAATAATGGAACTAAATTTTTTGCCCTTTTTATTATATTTCCAGACTCAAAATCAGCTCCTCTAGCCATTTGAGCTTTCATTATTTTGTCAGTTTCTTCAAACAAAGTTGGGATAAACCTTAGCGCTATAGTCATCATCATCGCAAATTGATGTGCTGGAAATCCTATCTTGGATAATGGATTCATTATTTTTTCCATAGCATCTGTAAGTTCTATTGGAGATGTAGTCAAAGTCAATAAACTCGTTCCTATTACCAAAAATATAAGCCTACATGCCATGAACAATCCCAAATTGATACCTGATTTTGTTATATTAAATACTCCGATTTTAAGTACAACTTCTCCTGGAGTCATAAATATATTCAATAAAAATGTTAGGATTATTATTGGCATCAACGGTTTTATTCCCTTGAATACATATTTTGGAGTTATCTTCGAGATTTTAATTATTATAATCAAAAATGCAAGTATTGGCGCATATATCCACAATTTAGATACCAAAAATATTGCAATTATATATAAAAACACGAATACGACTTTTACTCTCGGATCCAATTTATGAATTATACTATCTGAGGCGAAATATTGACCTATAGTTATATCTTTAATCATTTCTTGCCTCCATTGCCTTTTTAATGTTCTCAAATGCTTCATTCACATTCAAAACATCTGTATTTATTTCTAATCCATTTTCCTTCAACCTTCTAACTACTTGTGTAGATTGAGGTATGCTAAGTCCTATCTCTTTTAACTCATCTTCTTTTGAAAACACTACATTTGGTTTATCATCCATAAATACTTTGGCATTGTCCATAACTATTACTCTATTGCATAATTTTGCGACATCTTCCATGCTGTGGCTGACCAAAATAACAGTTATATCTTCTTTTTCGTATAGATTTTTTATTTGACTTAGTATCAAATCTCGTCCTATAGGATCAAGTCCTGCAGTAGGTTCGTCCAATACTAAAAATTTTGGTTTCATCGCCAAAACTCCTGCTATAGCTACTCTTCTTTTTTGACCCCCTGATAATTCAAAAGGAGACTTTTCTTTCATGTGTTCATAATTTAACCCTACTGCATCACATGCCCATCTGACACGTTCATCTATTTCTTCTTCTGATAATCCTAGGTTTTTAGGTCCAAATTGTATGTCTTTGTAGCAAGTTTCTTCGAACAATTGATACTCAGGATATTGAAATACCAATCCAACATTTTTTCTTATTTGAGTCTTAACTTTGGTTTTTGTAGATATTCCATCTACTATTACTTCGCCACTTGTAGGTTCCAATAATCCATTTAAATGTTGGACAAATGTAGATTTTCCACTACCTGTATGTCCTATTATTCCTACGAATTCGCCCGTATTTATCTCTAAATTTATATTGTCCAAGGCTATTTTTTCAAATGGATTTGATTTATTGTATATATGTTGTAAATTTTTACATTCTATCTTCATTTCATCACCTACAAGCTCATCAAACTCTCAACTAATTCGTCTACTGTCAGAACGTCTTCTCTTACTTTAATGCCGGATTTATTCAATAAATAGCTAATTTCTGTAGCTTCAGGAACATCAAGCCCCAATTGTTTCATCTTTTCTACTTTTGAGAATACTTCTCTTGGTTTGTCGTCCATTACTATTTCGCCTTCATCTATGACGATTATTCTATCCGCATTTACACATTCTTCCATGTAATGAGTTATATGAACAATAGTCTTTCCTAGATCCTTTAACTTCAATATAGTGTCGATTATATCTCTTCTTCCTGAAGGATCTAACATGGCAGTCGGTTCGTCCATCAATAGACACTTTGGATTCATCGCCAATATACCTGCAATTGCTATTCTCTGTTTTTGTCCACCTGATAATAGCGCCGGAGAATGTCTCTTATATTCACTCATTCCTACTAATTCAAGACAATCGTCTACTCTTTTTCTAAGTTCCGACCTTTCAACCCCCAAATTTTCAGGTCCAAAAGCGACATCTTCTTCTACAATTGTAGCAACTAACTGATTATCTGGATTTTGAAATACCATACCACACATTTCACGTATATCCCATAAATGTTCATCGTCTTTTGTGTTCATATTCCCAACTAATATATCTCCATTAGTTGGCAAATACTGTGCGTTTATCAATTTAGCTAAGGTTGATTTTCCAGATCCATTGTGCCCCAACACGCATACAAATTCGCCTTCTTTTATGGTAAGATTCAAATTTTTTAAAACTTTTTTTGATGAGTCTTCATATTGAAAATCTAAATTTTTAATTTCTATAATATTACTATCGTTTTTCATCAAAACTCCTTATTATTATGATAAAAGGGATGTAAAATCACATCCCTTAATCATTAAATACTATTCAGCTTCTTCTTCTATTGGTTGGTCGGCCTTTGGTTTTGCATTGGATTCTTCATCAAAATTTTCTGCAGATTCTTGACTTTCAGCTAATTTTTCAGCTTCCATCATTTCTTCTTCAGCTTTACCTTCGTAATCTATTTTGATTTTATCGTATTTTGATATTCCTGTACCTGCAGGTATAAGCTTACCAATTATTACATTTTCTTTTAATCCGATCAAATGATCTACTTTGCCTTTAATAGAAGTTTCTGTCAATACTCTAGTAGTTTCTTGGAATGATGCTGCCGATAGGAAACTTTCTGTAGCTAATGAGGCTTTAGTTATACCCATCAAAGAATGGCTTCCTGTAGCAGGTTCCTTGCCTTCTTTTACAAGTTCTTCATTAGTTCTCTTGAAATCTCTAATGTCAACTAGGCTTCCAGATAAGAAGTTTGAATCTCCACTTTCTTCTATTTTTACTTTACTCATCATTTGTCTGATTATAATTTCGATGTGTTTATCGTCAATGTCTACCCCTTGTAGCCTATATACTTTTTGAACTTCTCTTATAATATAATCACGAACGCCTTCTGCACCGTTAACTCTAAGGATATCTTGTGGATTTATAGAACCTTCTGTTATTGGCTCTCCTTTTTCTACATGATCTCCGTCGTTAACTCTTCTATGAGCTCCGTATGGAATTTGATATACTCTTTCTTCTCCATCATCGCTAGTGACAATAATATCGTATCTCTTCTTGTTTTCTTGGATTTTTACAGTACCTTCAATTTCTGTAATGTATGCAAGACCTTTTGGTTTACGAGCTTCGAACAACTCCTCAACTCTAGGAAGACCTGATGTTATTCCTACTCCGGCTATACCACCTGAGTGGAAAGTTCTCATTGTCAACTGAGTACCCGGCTCACCTATTGATTGTGCTGCTATGATACCTACGGCTTCTCCTATGTTTACAGGTTTTCCTGTAGCTAAGTTTCTTCCGTAACATTTTGCACATACGCCGTGTTTCATCTTACATCCAAGTACGCTTCTTACTTTTACTTCTTTTATTCCCTTAGCTTCGATCTTGTCAGCTATTGCTTCGTCAATCATATCATTTTTATGAACTATGATTTCTCCAGTATCTAAGTCTAAGATGTCTTCAAATGCGTATCTTCCTGTAATTCTAGATTTTAAATCTTCAACTTGTCTGTTTCCGTCTTTTATTTCTTTTGCAACTACGTATTCATCAGTTCCACAATCATCTTCTGTAATGATTACATCTTGTGATACATCTACTAATCTTCTAGTCAAATATCCTGAGTCAGCTGTTCTAAGCGCTGTATCGGATAGACCTTTTCTTGAACCGTGAGTTGAGATAAAGAACTCTTGTACTGAAAGTCCTTCACGGAAGTTAGAAGTGATAGGTATTTCTATTGTATTTCCTGCAGTATCTGACATAAGTCCACGCATACCACCTAATTGTCTTATTTGGTTTTCACTACCACGGGCTCCTGATACTGCCATTATATTTAAGTTGTTATCTGCTGGCAAGTTTGTCATCAAGGCTTTTGTTACGTCTTTAATACATTGTTCCCATATTTCGATAACTTTTTTGTATCTTTCTTCGTCTGTAATATCCCCTTGAAGATATATTTCTTGAACCATATCTATTTTTTGTTCAGCTGCATCTATTATTGTCTTCTTTGAATCTGGAATTGTTATATCTCCCATAGATATAGTCAAAGCACCGATTGTAGAGTATTTGTATCCCATCGATTTGATATAATCTAGCAATTGTGCAGTTCTTATATTGCCATATTTTCTAAATGTCAAGTCGATTATTTTAGATAACATCTTTTTATCTACTTGTACGTCTACTTCTAGTGAATATGGATCTTCTTCACGATTTACCATTCCCAAATCTTGAGGTATTCCTTCGTTGAATATAAATCTACCTACTGTACTTTCAACGATTTTGCTAGTTCCATCTCCATTTACACTATCACGTCTCACTTTAACTATTGTTTGTAATGTGACATAGTGCATTGAATATGCTAGCATCATTTCGTCTATATCTTTAAATACTAAACCTTCACCTTTTTTGCCTTCTTTTTTAGTAGTCATATAGAATGAACCTAATACCATATCTTGTGAAGGTGTAGTGATAGGTTTACCATCTTTTGGCGCTAATATATTGTTTGTACTTAGCATTAAAAGTCTAGCTTCTGCTTGTGCTTCTGGAGATAATGGCAAATGGACAGCCATTTGGTCCCCGTCGAAATCGGCATTATACGCTGTACATACTAATGGGTGAAGTTTTATAGCTTTTCCTTCTACCAATATAGGTTCAAATGCTTGAATTCCTAGTCTATGCAAAGTCGGTGCACGATTTAGTAATACAGGATGATCTACTATTATATCTTCCAATACATCCCATACTTTTTCGTTTTCTCTTTCAACTAATTTCTTTGCATTTTTTACGTTATGAGAGATTTCCCTTTTAACTAATTCTCTGATTACAAATGGTTTGAATAATTCAAGCGCCATTTTCTTAGGAAGTCCACATTGATAGAATTTCAAATTAGGTCCTATTACGATAACTGAACGACCTGAGTAGTCAACTCTTTTACCAAGTAGGTTTTGTCTGAAACGACCAGATTTACCTTTTAGCATATCAGACAAACTCTTCAATGGTCTATTTCCAGGTCCTGTAACAGGCTTTCCACGTCTTCCATTGTCGATCAATGCATCTACTGCTTCTTGTAGCATTCTCTTTTCGTTTCTAACTATTATTTCAGGTGCTCCAATATCTAACAATCTCTTTAAACGGTTATTTCTGTTGATAACTCTTCTATATAAATCATTCAAATCACTTGTAGCAAATCTACCACCTTCAAGTTGAACCATAGGTCTTATATCTGGTGGAATTACTGGTATAACGTCTAGAATCATCCAAGACGGATCATTATCTGATTCCATAAAAGCTTCTACTACTTCTAATCTTCTCAAGATTCTAACTTTCTTTTGTCCAGTAGCACCTTCAAATGTTTCTGTCAAATTTTTATATTCTTCTTGAAGATCGATTTTTTGAAGTAATTCTTTTATTGCTTCCGCACCCATTTTGGCTCTGAAATCTACATCTTCTTCGTATTTGTCACAGTATTCTTCATATTCACGTTCTGTCAATAATTGCTTTTCGTATAAATCTGTCTTTCCTGGATTTATTACTACAAATGATGCAAAGTAAAGGACTTTCTCTAATGCTCTAGGACTCATGTCTAAAAGCAATCCCATACGAGAAGGAATTCCTTTAAAATACCAGATGTGACTTACTGGAGCTGCTAATTCGATGTGACCCATTCTCTCACGTCTAACTTTTGATTTTGTAACCTCAACTCCACATTTTTCACATACAATTCCCTTGTATCTTATTCTCTTATACTTACCACAGTTACATTCGTAATCTTTAGTAGGTCCAAATATTTTCTCACAGAATAAACCTTCTTTTTCAGGTTTTAATGTTCTGTAGTTTATTGTTTCAGGCTTTTTGACTTCTCCCCAAGACCATTGTCTGATCTTGTCTGGAGATGCCAAACCAATTTTCATAGCTTCAAAAGTATTTTTTTGTACCAAGGAGCTCTCTCCTTTCTTATAATTTATCGTTGCTGTCGAAATCAGTAGTGTCATCGTCTTCTACTAATTCAACTTCTTCATTGTTTTCATCAAGTAATTTTACATCTAAAGATAATGATTGAAGTTCTTTAATCAATACTTTAAACGATTCAGGTATTCCTGGTTCAGGAATATTTTCGCCTTTGATTATAGCTTCGTAAGTTTTTACACGACCTACAACATCATCTGATTTTACTGTCAAAATTTCTTGAAGAGTATGGGCTGCACCGTATGCTTCCAAAGCCCAAACTTCCATCTCACCAAATCTTTGTCCACCAAATTGTGCTTTACCACCTAATGGTTGTTGAGTGACAAGTGAGTATGGTCCAGTGGATCTTGCGTGGATCTTTTCTGCTACCATGTGGTGCAATTTTAGCATATACATGTATCCTACAGTTACAGGGTTGTCGAAGTATTCTCCACTTCTTCCATCTCTTAACCAGATTTTACCTGTCTTAGGATATCCTGCTTCTTCCAATGCATCTTCTATTTCTAAGTCGCTTGCTCCATCGAATACTGGAGTGGCAACTTTCCAACCTAATTTACTTGCTGCAAGTCCCAAATGAACTTCTAAGACTTGTCCTATGTTCATACGACTTGGTACCCCTAGTGGGTTAAGAACTACTTGAACTGGTGTTCCATCTGGTAAATAAGGCATATCTTCTTCTGGCATAATTCTTGAAACTACACCCTTGTTACCGTGACGTCCGCACATCTTATCTCCGACCATGATTTTTCTTTTAGTAGCTACAAATACTCTTACTACTTGATTTACACCTGGAGATAATTCGTCGCCATTTTCTCTTGAGTAAGTTTTTACATCAACTACTACTCCGGATTCTCCGTGAGGAACTCTTAGAGATGTATCTCTGACTTCTCTAGCTTTTTCACCAAATATCGCTCTTAAAAGTCTTTCTTCAGCAGATAATTCTGTCTCTCCTTTTGGAGTAACTTTTCCTACTAGTATATCTCCTGCTTTAACTTCAGCTCCTACTCTGATTATTCCGTTTTCGTCTAAGTTCTTTCTCATATCTTCGCCGATATTAGGAATATCTTTAGTGATTTCTTCAGCTCCCAATTTTGTCTCACGAGCTTCTGATTCATGTTCTTCAATGTGAACTGAAGTCAATACATCATCGACTACCAATTTTTCATTTAATAACATGGCATCTTCGTAGTTATATCCTTCCCAAGTCATGAATGCTATTAGGATGTTCTTACCTAATGCCATTTCTCCCATGTTTGTACTTGGTCCATCTGCGATTATATCGTTGACATCAACTTTATCGCCTTTATTAACTATAGGTCTTTGGTTGAATGTAGTTCCTTGATTTGCTTTTTTGAATTTACGTATAGTGTATTTATCTACTTTTCTATCTTCATCTCTTGTTATTTCAATGCTATCAGAAGATACTTTTGTAACTGTTCCTTTGTGTTTTGCCTTTACAACAACTCCTGAGTCTTTTGCTGCTTTATGTTCAATTCCAGTACCTATTATAGGTGCTTGAGTCGATAACAATGGAACGGCTTGTCTTTGCATGTTAGAACCCATCAATGCACGAGTGGCATCGTCGTTTTCCAAGAAAGGAATCATAGCTGTACCTACAGATACAATTTGTTGTGGACTTACGTCCATGTAATCTATAACTTCTCTTGGGTATATATCATTTTCTCCGTTTATACCACGACCAGATACTCTTTCATTTGAAAATCTAGATTCTTCATCTAATGGCTCGTTTGCTTGCGCTATTATATATTTATCTTCTTCATCAGCTGTCAAATATACTATTTCTTCTGTAACTACTCCAGTTTCTTTGTCTACACGTCTGTAAGGTGTTTCCAAGAATCCGTATTCGTTTGTCTTTGAATAAGTTGTCATAGAAGTTATAAGTCCGATGTTTGGACCTTCTGGAGTTTCTATTGGACAAATTCTTCCGTAGTGTGAGTCGTGTACGTCACGGACTTCTACTCCGGCTCTATCTCTTGACAAACCACCTGGTCCCAATGCAGATAATCTTCTTTTATGAGTCAATTCAGCTAATGGGTTAGTTTGTTCCATGAATTGTGACAACTGGCTTGATCCGAAGAATTCTTTCATAGCAGCTGTGACTGGTCTTACATTTATTAATGATTGAGGTGTAGCCAAATCAGGATCTTGTGTACTCATTCTTTCTCTGACTACTCTTTCCATTCTGGATAATCCTATTCTGAATTGGTTTTGTAATAATTCCCCAATAGTTCTGACACGTCTATTCCCCAAATGGTCTATGTCATCTGTAGACCCTATTCCGTAGAATAAGTTAAATTCATAGTTTATAGATGCCAAAATATCTGAGTGAATTATATGAATAGGAGATAATTGATGTACATTTTCTTCAATAGCTCTTCTTATGGATTTTTCATCTTCGTTTTCTTCTAGAATTTTTTCCATAACTGGATAATAAACTTTTTCTGAAAGATTCAAATCAGATAAATCCATATCCAAACCGAAACTATCTAAATCTACAAAGTGATTTCCTATTACTCTTACAGTTTTGCCTTCTATTCCAATAACATCTACGACATTGATTCCTGCGTTTTCTATGTCGATTGCCATTTGTTCTGTTATCAATTCTCCAGCAGTTGCTAAAATTTCTCCTGTAGATGAATCGACTACATCATCTTTTGCTTTTTGGTTTGTTATTCTATCTCTCAAGGCTAATTTCTTATTGAATTTGTATCTTCCAACCTTTGCCAAATCATATCTTCTGCTGTCGAAAAACATATTGTGAATCAATGGTTCTGCACTTTCTAGAGATGCTGGATCTCCTGGTTTTAATTTTTTGTATATTTCAATAAGTGCGCTTTCTCTGTCTTTTGAGATTTCTTTTTCAAGGGTTTTTCTTAATATCTCGGAGTCTCCCATAGCTTCTATTATTTCATCATCAGTGTCAAATAATAGTGCTCTCAATAGTGTAGTTACAGGCAATTTTCTAGTTCTATCTATTCTGATATTCACTACTCCACTTGCATCTGTATCCATTTCTAACCACGCACCTCTGTTAGGTATGACTGTAGATGCGAAGTTGCTATTACCTGATTTGTCTATTTCTTCGGCGAAGTAAACACCAGGACTTCTTACTAGCTGACTTACTATTACTCTTTCGGCACCATTTATTATAAATGTGCCACTATCAGTCATCAGAGGGAAATCTCCCATAAATACTTCTTGTTCTTTTACCTCTTCTGTTTCAGTATTTATTAATCTTACCTTCACTTTCAACGGACAAGAATAGTTTGTATCTCTATCTTTTGCTTCTTGAATTGTATATTTCGGATTTTCTTCGAAATAGTAATCTACAAATTCTAAAACAAAACTTCCAGCGTAATCTTTTATAGGGCTAATATCTTCAAATACTTCTTTTATTCCTTTTTTTACAAACCAATCAAAGCTATCAGTTTGTATTCCAATTAGATTTGGAAGTTCCAAAACATTTTTGTTCCTAGAAAAGCTAACTCTCTCCGTTACTCCATACTTTTCAGTATGCATATACTTCACCCCTTATACTATCTTTATAACTCCTAAATAATCTACTTTATAGCATAATTATCCATTTTTACCGTATTGTATCTTAAGATTATACTCTATTAACGTTATTTTGTCAAGTATTTTTTATTTTAAATTAATCATAAAAACTTTACATCAAAAAAATTCCCTATCGTTATTTAGATAAGGAATTTTACAAAATTTAATTAATTTTTTCTATTTTTACAATTGTTCTTAAAACATCTTGGCTTATTAATTTAAAATAGATATTTGAGTTATCTTCGTGTTTGAATATTTGGACTTCATCATTTAATTTTAATTCTTTTTTGTAAATTACTTCTATTCTTTTTATTTTTCTAGTGTCTTCGATATAGCCTTCTATCCATTCGATATATCTAGCGTTATTTGCGTGCTTATTCATGTCGATATCAGCGTATCTTATTTTATATTCTTCTAATAGCTCGTAGCCTGCATCTGGAATTTCGAATTCAGATTTTATATAGTCATATCCATCTTCTCTATCGTAAATTACTCCAAGTTCGTCTTTTACTCTCATAGGTATTTTTTTATCTTTATTTATCATGAGCCATTTTGATTTAGCTCTTACTATTAACTCTCCATCTCTATATACGTCGTAATTTCTAAATGCGTAGAATTTTTTGGTATAAGTATGATAAGTTTCCGTACGCAAATGGTCAAATTCATTTGGCAAATCTTTTATATCGACATCCCATTGATATATAATCCATGCGCCATTGTATTTTTGTATTTGATCTTTTAGCATATCTTCTTGTTTCATAGAGCTTTCTAGCATATAGTCAAATAATTTGTCCAATTTTAATTTGTGATTTCTATCGCAAAACACTCCCAATGCATCAGCTTCAATTCCTACTTTCATTTTTTATTCCTCCAATAAATAGTTAGATCCTAGTATTCCTTCTTTTTTGGTTATCAAATTTTCTTTGCAAAATTTATCTAATTTACTTTCCAATTCTTCTACGCTCATAGTCACAGAAAGTTTGTATTCTATATCTTGGCATGCTTTTTGTAAATCCAATGTTATTGGAAATATGTTGGCATCTACCATTTTCTTGAACAACTCATAATCCAATTCTTCTTCTTTTTTGGTATTTGTCTTCATGAATCTATACATTTCATCAAATGGATTTTTGAATTTAGGTTGTGTCGTATAAGCTAACCTAATTCTAGCAAATAAAGTCTTTCCTATCTGAGCTTGTGATATAAATACATCTCCATTTAATAGATAAGGCAATCTTCTGATTTCTTCGCTGGAAAGATCGGTTTCTTTTTTGATAACTTCTAAATCTCTCTCAGTAGATATTCTAAAAATAAATTTAGTGGAAAGCTGAGCTATTATCGTCTGTTCTATGGCTGCCATTCTCTGAGATGCTAATATCAAAAATACTCCGTATTTTCTTCCTTCTTGTGCTATCTCTTTTATTATTCTTCTAGTGATGCTAGGTCTATCACTTCCACAGAAATTATGTGCTTCATCGAATACCATACAAATCAATGGAAAATACTCATCTGTCAATGAATCAACATATCTTCTTCTTTTTCTATAGCAAGAATTGACAGCATATGATGCATACAAATTGAGCATATTTTGAGTACCTTGAATTACTACCGTTTTTCCTTTTAACAACGCTTCAAAAAGTTTCTGTGAGCTATTCAAGAATATGTTGGTATTGACCAACCTGTTAAATCTTCTTATTATCGCTTGAAGTGAATCTTTGTTGACTATTTGTCCGTATTTTTGATAATGCCCAGATGTGTCGTTTTCCTTATTGTCTAGTGCTTCTGATATTTCCATCATTTTTTCCAAAAGGCTAGTTGCAGAACTATTTCTGAAAGATTCGTCTTCTATTATAGCTTCGTATGCCGATTTCATAGAATCCGTCAATTCACCTTGAGATTCTATCAGAGAAATCAATTCGTATCTATTCAAGTCTGGAAAATTTATACCTAAATCAACTCCAACTTTGTACACTTCAAATTTATCTGCAAAATCACATCCATATTTATTTAATGTTTTATCGTAAAAAACCAATTGGTTGTGTGGATCAAAGACTATGGTAGGGACAGATTTTTTCATCAATTCTTCTATGACAACTCTTAGTCCGTAGGATTTTCCAGATCCAGATCCTCCAAATATACCGATATGAGGATATTCTATCATGTTGTAATAATTCAACAAGTACACTAAATCATTTTGGTCGTTGATATTGGAATCGGAATCCATTATTTTGACTAGGTTTTTGTATTCTTCTGGGCAAGTTTTATAAATGTATTCTGTATTTTTGATTATTCCTATTTCAAGGGATTTATCGATATCTCCAGAATAAAATAAATTTTTGATTTCAGAAAAATCCGGTTTTCTCGCAGTGGATCCAGCTTGGATAGCATATGCAGGATTGTCTATAGTTCTGAATTTGTAGATATATTTTATGCCATCTGAGATATCGTATCCTACTGATTTCAATTTTTTTATCTGATCTGTAGTTATATATGAATCTGCACTATCTGACTCCATAAATTCATTTATGCTGTGAGCTTCTACAACTTGACACATAATGTCGCCTTGTTTTTCATCTTCTATTATCATATATTCATTTATTCTAAGTCTGTCGTATTTACTAGCCACAAAACATTCAATTTGGTCTGTAATTCCGACAACTCTAAAATCCAAATTATTCGTCATATAATCCTCTTACTTCTCTGAGATCTAAATAAAGTCTCATAAATTTCAGTGTCCAAATACTGTTTTATCAAAATTTTGACTGCGTTATTATCTATTCTGGTCTTTTTGTCTACGATATCGAGTATAAAAGGTATGCCTCTTCCATTTTCATCGGAAATTGAAATAACAAAAGATATTATATCTTCAAATTTGTCTAAATCGTCTTTCATTATATCTATAGCTATTACACAAGGTTCTTTTGATGTTCTGACAAATGCTTGCTCTATATTGCTCTCTTCTTTTCTAGATTTATTATTAGCTACTATAAATCCTTCGTTCATGTCCAACACGTTGAACAAAGCCTCTCTATCGAACACCATTCCTATGTTAGTATCTTTAGCCGAAGAAAAAGTGTTCATGATTATTTTCGTATCTATTTCTTCAACTACTCCTACCATGACTACATTTTTTTCTCGACATAAGTTAACTAATTCTTGAAATTTTTCATGAGCTTCTATTTCATATCGCAAAAGCGTTCCATCCATCAAAAGTATTTTCACATCGTTGTTTTGTACAGCATCTATCGCAGATTCCAATTCTGTAATACATAGATATTTTTTCATTTCGTTGTACTGTTCTTCTTCTGGAAAATCATCCACCAAAGGACACAAAGTTCTCGTCTTAACCACCGGATCTTGATTGGAATTTAAAAGCGCCATAGACTGAAAAAATTCTATGTAGTGTGGATAATTAGACCCTATTCTATTTACCGATCCATCTACCACACATATATTGAAATCTCCCTTTAATTCATCGAGTTCTTTTGCCGTCATATTTTTAAATATTTTGATTTTTCCGATATTTTCATCAATCAGATTTCTAATCTCTTTTCTATTTAAACTAGATATGTTCTTCCTAGCTTCTAGTTTTGAATTTAACTCCAATACCGTCTTTATTAAATCATCGCTTATCATAAATTGAGACTCTCTTTGTAAACGTCATTTTTCTTCAAATTATACATGTCACTGACGATTTTTACGGCTTGTTTTTTACTCATTCCGTCGTTCATCAATTCAAGCAATTTTTCTTTCACATCTATTGTAGTGTCATCGCCTTCAAATTTATCTATTACTATTACAAATTCGCCTTTCAAAGTCTCTTCTTCAAACCTATCCAATACTTCTTGACAAGTTCCTTTTATTACAGATTCGTGAATTTTTGTAAGTTCTCTCAAAACGCAGATTTTTCTATCCCCTAAAATTTCTCCCAGTTCTCTAACGCTATCTTTAATTCTGTGAACGGACTCGTATATTATTGTCGTCATATTAGCCTTTTGAATTTCATCGTAGAAAATCTTTTTGTCCGAATTTTTCCTAGGCACAAACCCCAGAAATGCAAATTTAGAACTGTCAAATCCGCTTCTAACTAAAGCAGTGATAGTAGCACTTGCGCCAGGTAATACTTCTATATCTACGTCTCTATCCATAGCTTTTTCGAGCAATATTTGTCCAGGATCGCTAATAGAAGGCATCCCAGCGTCGCTAACTATTGCACAATTTATATTTTCGAACAAAATTCTGTCTATAATTTCTTCTGACCTGGATTGTTCGTTGTGTTTATGATAACTCACTAATGGAGTTTTTATATCGTAATAATTTAATAATTTGGAAGTATTTCTGGTATCCTCACAATAAATCACATCTACGTTTTTCAATACTTCCAATGACCTCAAAGTCATATCTGCTAAATTTCCTATAGGCGTAGGAACGACATATATTTTAGATTTTTCCAATTCCATATATATTTTTCACTTCTTCCGTATAATCATCATTATCATATATTATCAAATTTTTTTCAAATTTCAAAAAAGGCTTTTGGTTTTTCACAAATTGAATCATAACTAAATTTGGCTTTTCGTCAATTCTCGGCTGAATAAATCTAATCCTTTTTGCTTCCATATTGTATTTTCTAGAAATTGATAATATATCCACAAGTCTCTCACAACGGTTTATCATAAATAGAGATCTATTCGATTTTAATTTTAGTTTTGCAAATCTAAACAAATCATCTAAATTCATTTCATTGTCATATCTCGACAAGTGAAAATTATCGTTTTTGTTTGAAATTCCATGTCCATTTTTCTGATAAGGAGGATTCACTATTATATTTTCAATCGTATCATTTTTTATGTATACATTTTTGAAATCATCATTTATTATTTTGCAGTTTTCCAAATCGTTAATTTCTATTGTATCTTGTGCCATTTTAGCGACATCTTCTTGGATTTCAATCCCTATGCACTCAGATAAATTGTATAGAAATTTACATCTCAACATCAAAATTCCCGTTCCACATCCAATATCTATTAGATTTTCTCCTTTTTTCATTTTAGAAAAATCCGTCAACAGTATGGAATCTATTGTGAAAGAAAATTTCTCATCATCAGCTATAATTTTTAAATCGGTTTTTGGTATGTAATGTTCTCTTTTCATATCTTTTAATACTAAAAAAATAGACCACTCAAAAATGAGTAGCCTAAATCCCCCTAAATTATTAGTCTTGGCGTGGTGCGTCCACTGGACATACATCAGCACAAGAACCACAGTCGATGCATGCATCTTGATCAATTTTATAGATGTCTCCTTCAGAAATACAATCTACTGGACATTCTGGTTTACATTGACCACAAGCGATGCAGTCGTCAGAAATTTTATAAGCCATTTGTTTTACCCCCTTGTAAATTTAGAGCGTCATATGTAATATTGCTCTACCATTATTATTACATAATTTAATAATAAATGCAATAGGCTAATTGCATTTATTGTTGCATTTATTGTTGCATTTAGTATTGCACTTACTGTTGCATTTACTACATTTATTAAATCCTATCAATTCATCCAAATTTAATTTTACTAACTCTTCTGTATCATCTTCTAATCTTACTTTTACTTTCACAGATTCCAAAAGAGTATTAGTTTCCACGATAACGCCTTTTCCAAGTTTTGTCGTAACGACATCACCGATATTTGGCATTTTTTTGAGTTTACATTCATAGCCTTCTTGCTCGTAATTCAAGCAACACATTAGCCTTCCGCATACTCCACTTATTTTCGTTGGGTTAAGAGATAAGGATTGATCTTTTGCCATTTTTATGCTGACAGGACTGAAATTTCTCATATATCTCTTGCAACAACATTCTTGTCCGCAAGATCCTATCCCGCCTACCATCTTAGCTTGATCTCTAACTCCTATCTGTCTCAATTCTATTCTTATTTTAAAAACCCTAGCCAATTCTTTTACCAAATCTCTAAAATCAACTCTTTGTTCAGATGTGAAATAAAAAATTACTTTGTTGTTGTCAAAAGTGTATTCACAGTCTATCAATTTCATATCCAATCCAAACTGTTTTATCTTTTCTTTGCAAATTTCTATGGCTTCTTCGGCTTTTTTCTTGTTTTCCATATAAATGTAGTCATCAGAACTATCTGCCAATCTAACTATTGGTTTCAATTCTGATGATAGTTCTTTTTCATCTATATAAAAATTCTCTTTTACCACAACTCCATATTCAATGCCACGGGCAGTTTCTACAATTACATGCTGACCTAATTTGTATTTGACATTATTTGAATCAAAATAATACATTTTGCCTGCTTGTCTAAAACTAACCCCTGTTACATCAAGCATAGTTTTCCTCCATTATATATAATAAAAGCTCTTCCATAGAGAGCTCAAAATTAGCATTTACTTTAAAAAATTCCCTTATAGATTCTACCTTATCGATAGTATTCAATATAGTTTTTTCATTTGCAATACTGTATTTGTCGTATAATCTGACAAAATCTTCATTTAGTTCTATTTTATATCCCATGACATACTTATAAAAACCGGTGTAAAATTCTCCAAGAAAATCAAACAATACATCATAATCTTTTTGATATTCCAACAAATATTCTTTGGAATCAAGCATCGCTAATAGATCTTTTCCCATAGCACGATCGAGTATTGATAGCATTTCAGTATAATCAAATTCTTGAATTTCTTTGGAACTAGTGTAATTTATTACTTGACATCTCGATATAATAGTCTTCAATAATTTATTCTTATTATCTGTCAATAAAATATAATATACAAATGATTTTGGCTCTTCTAAGTTCTTCAGAAGTGCATTGGATGCTTCTGTTCTCATCAAATCCGCATGTTCTATCAAAACCACTTTATTTTTTGCTTCAAAAGGTTTCGTAGATACAAAAGCCCCTATTTCTCTTATCTTATCTATAGTTATGGAATTTTTATCCGGCTCTATAACTAAAATATCTGCAAGTTCTTGCTTTTCAAATTTCAATTCTAAATTTGAATTATCTACTAGCAAATTGTATATCAACGCTTTCGCTTCATCTGATATTTCAGTAAAATTTTCTCCATACAATAGATACTGATTAGATATATTGCCGGATTTAATTTGATTTAGTAGTGTTTCGTTACTCGGTAGCATTAAAATTTATTTAATTCCTCTAAGTTCAAAGCAAATATATTTGCCTTTGATTCATTCTCAGAATCATTTTCGTAATCATCGCAAACTTTTTTGATAATATCTAAAATCCTTTGTTCGTCCTTTTCTTCAGTCCCTATCAATATTGTAGTGTTACCTTTTTTCAAAAATCCACCTGTTGACGATAGCTTTGTAGAAGAAATTTTATTTTCCATTAGATCTTTAGATAAAATTTGACTTAATCTATCTTCAACTATCAAAACTATAAGTTTCATATTATCACCTAAAATCTCAAATACTTGTCAACTTCTAGTAGGAATACTGTAGCTCCACCTACCATAACCTCAACAGGATACGATATATAATTAGTTCCTGGCATGCTTACAGAAAGCATAGATGTAGTAGTTTCTCTAGATTTACAATCATTTTCTATTATCTTCAAACATTTTTCTACATTTTCATCTTCTGTACCTATTAATAATGTACTATTTCCAGTCTTCAAAAAACCACCTGTAGATGCTAATTTAGTTATTCTAAATCCTTCATCTGTAAGATCGCTATTTAAATTATACACATCTTGATCTTGTACTATTGCAATTATTAGTTTCATAAAACATTTCTCCTCTTAAAAACTTCAATACACTGTTCAAAAACATCTTCCACCGGTTTTGTGGCATCAATTAATTCTATATTTTTTTCGTTTTTTAATATTTCTTTATATCCTTTATATACCCTTTTATGAAAATTATTATCCTCTTTTTCCAATCTATCTGCTGAAGCTAAAAGAGATTTTCTCTTCAATGTAGTAATAGGGTCTATATCAAAAAACAATATAAAATCTGGAAGTACATCTTGAATTGCAAATTCATTGATCATCCTAATGTTTTCTACTCCTAATTCTCTTCCAAAACCTTGATAAGCTAACGACGAAAGCAAAAATCTATCGCAAAGTACAATTTTCCCTTCATTAAGTGCAGGCAAAATTTTTTCTTCAATATGTTGAGCTCTTGATGCCGCATATAGCAAAGCTTCAGTTCTAGAATTCATATTGTCATTTTCTACATCTAATAGCAAATTCCTTATTTTTTCAGCTATCGGACTTCCACCAGGCTCTCTAGTTTTTATAACATCATAACCATTATCCAACATATACCTATAAATTTTTTCAATTATAGTAGTTTTCCCACTACCATCAGGTCCCTCAAAAGTTATAAACATTTTCTATTTCCTACAAAAAAAGCGAGATACCTCGCTTTTTAATATTACTATTACTCTTCTGTTTCGTTTACAGTTGGAACGTCTGCTGCTGATTCTTCTTCAGTGTCTTCAATAACTTCTTCTTTTGGCTCAGATAATGAACATACAACAGTTGTTTCATCTTCTAATACAGTTATCTTTTCGTCTTTGAATACGTCTAAATCTTTTACTTCTAAAGAATCTCCTATTTGCATATCTACTACATTTACCTTAGCTTCATTAGGCAAATCTTTTGGCAAACATTCGATTGAAATTTCTTCTAATTGTTGTAACAATACTGATGGTTGAACTTTGATTTCATCTCTTCCTTCCAAAACAACTGGAATATCAAAATGAGCAACTTCTCCCATTTTAATAGCTTTGAAATCAACGTGAACGTATTGATTTTTGAATGGGTGTTTTTGTACGTCTTTGATAATTACTGTTTGTTCTTCGCCATTCAATTTTACATCTATTAAATTAGATGTTCCAGCCATTGAATATACTTTTTTCAATTCCTTAGCACCTACAACTACGTTAATTGGTTCGAAATCTTTACCGTATATAACTCCTGGAATTTTTTCATCTACTCTCAATTTTTTTACTGCGTTTGAGCCAACTGCATCTCTTTTTTCTAAATCTAATTTATAGTTAGTCATTTAATTTCCTCCTAAGCAATATAAAATCTTAGTTAATTATATCAAATAAGTGATTTCTTATCAACTTATTTGATATAAATTGAATTTTAAATTATATAATAATAGATAAAAAGCAAAATAATTCCAAAAACGCCAAAAAATCCCGAAACTAAAACCGTAATTATATTATACGGAATATTCATATTGAAAAAACTTAGAATAATATTTATCACAAGTAATCCCAAAAATCCAATCAAAGCATTGATGCCCAATTTTATTGAAATCTTGAATAGCAAAATCAATAAAACTGCAGCTAATGCCAAAACTAACAAATTATATATCATATAAAATCCTTTCTGTTTACTATAATATGTTTTAGGGTATATTAAGCATGTAATATTTTAAAGGAGGTCTATAAAATGGACAAAAGACAAGAAACAACATTTGCAAATAACCCAGTTACATTATTAGGAACTAAAGTTAACGTTGGAGATAAAGCTCAAGATTTTACTTGCTTAAACGCTGAACTTAAACCAGTTAAACTTTCTGATTTCGATGGAAAGAAAAAATTAATCTCTGTAGTTCCTTCAATTGATACAGGTGTATGCGAATTTCAAACAAAAGAATTCAACAAAAGGGCAAGTGAATTAGATAATACAATTATCCTTACAATAAGCTGCGACTTACCTTTCGCTCAACAAAGATTCTGTGCTGCAGAAGGTATCGACAACATAGAAGTTCTAAGCGATCACAAAGATCTTGATTTTGGTTTGAAATACGGTTTTGTTATGGAAGAATTCCGTCTTTTAAATAGAGGTATAGTAATCATAGATGAAAATAACGAAATCAGATACGTAGAATACGTAAAAGAAAACACTAATCACCCAGATTACGACAAAGCTATTGAAGCTATGAAATCTCTTTAATTAGATTATATCATAGAAAAATTCGTAAAATATTTCATAATGTATGTGAAATATCTACATTTTGTAAACAAAAAAATCGGGCAATCGCCCGATTTTTAATTACTTCAACATATCCAATATATATTCTTTTTCTACCATTCCTACAGTTGATTTTATTATCTCGCCATTTTCAAAAACCAATATTGTAGGTATGCTCATTACTTTGTATTTTCTAGATAATTCTTGATTATCATCTACATTTAATTTACAGATTTTCAATTCATCACTAGTATTTTTATTGTCGATTTCTTCTATTATAGGAGCTAATCCTTGACAAGGTCCACACCAATCTGCATAAAAATCTACCAATACTTTTCCTTTTGAGTTTATTACTTCTTCTTCAAAATTTTCGTTGTTTAAATATATCATAATACACCTCTAATTATTATTTTCTGAATTTTCATTGTCATTTCTGTCATTATCTCTATCTGATTGATGGTCTTCTGAATTGTCAGAGTTGTTTGAATTTTCTTCTTTACGATTGTCACGATTGTCGTTTTCTGAATCATTCTTTCTTTTGTTATCGTCTTTACGGTTATCTTCAGAATTATCGGATTCAGAATTTTCATTTTGGCCGTTGTCATTTGTTTCGTTATCATCTTTTTTATCAGAAGAATTATTTACTTTTTCATCTGCAACTTTCAAATATTCCTCTAATGTTATATTTTGGCTGTGAAGTATTTTCGCAAGTTCTACTCCAACGTATCTAAAGTGCCAAGGAGAAAAGTCTTTTCCAGTAATATCTTCTTTTCCTTTAGGATATCTCAAAACAAATCCATATTTATAAGAGTTATCGATTAACCACTTGTATTCTTTTGATTCTGCAAAGTCTTTTTTGTATTTAAGAGAGTAATCTTCTCCTATCAAATCATATGCAAGTCCTGATTGGTGCTCAGAGTTTCCAGCTTTTGCAAATTTAACGTCTTCTACATCTTCTAATTTAGATTGTTGATCAAATGATCTGTAATCGCTTATACTTCTAAGTATTATGTTTTCTTTGCTTGCATCATTTACCATCAATGTGAATGACTTTCTAGCATCTTCATCTATTCCTGGATCGTAATCTGAAGCTAATTTATAATCATCATTTACTAACAAAACGCCTTTTATTACTTTAAATTGATCTTTATCTGATATATCTGTCAAATCAGATTTCAATATATATCCTCTTTTTGTATTATATCCAACATATGCAAAATCACCTTGTTCAGAGTAGTATTTTATATATGAGTTGTTAGGAACTTGCTCTAATATGGTAGATGTTTTCTCTGATTTTTCATATAAATTAGTCATTTTATTTGTCTTAGAAAATTTAACTAAAGATTCTACTATAGGTTGTGGTTTTACTGGCTTATTATCAGTAATAGATGTGGTAGTTTTTGGAGTCTCGGATTTTTTACTTACGGCCTTTTTTATTCCTAAAGCCAACAAAATAATTACCAAGACAAGTATTATAGCAGATATAATTCTTCTTCTTCTCATTTTTTTCTGTCTTGCTATTTTCTTTTGTCTCGCTATTCTCTTTCGTTCCTTTTCTACCATTTCTGGACTTAGAACCATAGTTTTACTCATGTCTTGTTCGTGAGTATATCTACTTCTTTTTTTTCTCATTTCTCTACGATTTTTTTCTGCGTCTCTTTTCCTTCTTCTCATCTCTTCGTCAGATGTTTTCTCGTTGAGAAATTTGTATTTTTTGTTTATATCGCTGTAACTAGATCTTTTTCTATCGTCTGCCATATTTCCACCTCTCTATTGATGCTCCACATCAGGAGTGTAGTTTGGTACAATCTTTTTCAACTGTTTTACTATAACCAATTTAGAATTTTGCTTTGTAGTATTTTCCAAATCAACTAAATCTTTTAATAATTTTTCACTGTCATGAACTACAGGTTCTTCAACAAATATCATATCGTATTTTGTCTTGCTTATGTTGTTTGCTTCGATCAATGTCTCTTCATAAAGTTTTTCACCAGGTCTCAATCCAGTGAATTTTATATCTATATCTTTTCCAAGCTCTAATCCCGATAATTTTATCAACTTTTTAGCTAAATCAACTATTTTTACAGGTTCTCCCATATCCAAAACAAATATTTCTCCACCTTCTGCCATAGCTCCAGCTTGCATTACCAATTGACAAGCTTCAGGTATCGTCATGAAGTATCTAATGATTTCAGGATCAGTTACTGTAACCGGTCCTCCTTCTTTTATTTGTCTTTTGAATAATGGAATAACAGATCCATTGGAGCCCAATACATTTCCAAATCTAACTGCAACGTATTCTGTGTTTGAATTTTGATTTTTAGATTGAACTAAAAGCTCGCAAATTCTCTTCGTGCATCCCATTACAGATGTTGGATTTACTGCTTTATCTGTAGAAATCAATACGAATTTTTTCACATGATGGATATCTGCACAATCTATAACATTTTTCGTGCCAAATACATTATTTAATACCGCTGCTTGTGGTGAATGTTCCATCAATGGTACGTGTTTGTGTGCTGCCGCATGAAATACTACATCAGGTTTATGAATTCCAAATATGGCATTCATTCTATCGAAATTTCTAACAGATTCTATTATCACATCTATTGGAGCATTTGGATTATCTCTAAGTATTTCATTTTGAATATCATAAGTTGTGTTTTCGTAAATGTCTAGCATAACAAGTTTTTTAGGATTGTACTTCAAGATTTGTCTACACAACTCACTACCTATAGATCCTCCTGCACCTGTTACCATAACTACTTTATCATTCAAAAATTCATTTAATATGTTTTTATCTAATACTACTTGATCTCTTCCCAATAAGTCTTCTATTTGTACTTCTCTAAGATCTTTCAAATCAACTTTTGAATCTATAAATTCATAATATCCAGGCATTATTTTTACCTTGACATTTAATTTTTCACATTCATTGAGTATTTCTTTTTTTCTTTTCGAACTTATTGAAGGCATTGCCAATACTATTTCTTCTACGTTGTATTCTTTTGCCTTTTCGATTATATCTTTTGTATTTCCAACAACCGGAATTCCAGATACGCTTTTTTGGAATTTAGTAGTATCGTCATCGATTATACATACAGGTCTAGATTTCATTTCGGGATGTTTTATCATTTCTCTTACAACTAAAGTTCCCGCTTCTCCTGCACCTATAATCATCGAATTTAATAGTTCATTTTTTTTATCTAAATCTTCACATGTCTTATCTATCTGTTTTCTTGCGATCATCCTTATGATTAACATTAACCCAATCTCAAATGCTAAAGCTATTAAAAAGCTCGTTCTAGGCAAAGTGGATTTTATTGCAATCAAAAACGAAGACGAAGCCACCGATGCTACTGCAGCAGATATCCCAACTTTCAAGTAATCATCAAATGAAGCGTATCTCCACAAAGTTTTATACATCTTAAATAAGTACAAAATCAAAATTTGAATAATCGTAACGACAAGTGCGTATTTGAAATACGAATTTAAATATCTCGCCGGTATATTAAAATCAAATCTCAAAAGTAATCCTATAACATATGATAAATTTATTACTAAAGCATCTAATATTGCTAATATTATATTTCTATATTTACTCATTACATCCTCACTAACTACTCGTTGTTGTATTTATTATACCATAAATACAAATAAAGATACCTCTAAATTATAGATTTTGTAATCACTACTTTCATAATTTTAATTAAAAGCACAAAAAAATCGGCATAAAGATGTCTCAATGCCGATAATTTAAAAATTCTAATTAAACTGTTTACTATTCAGCACTATATGGTAATAGTGCAACTTGTCTAGCCTTTTTAATAGCCTCAGTTATTTGTCTTTGATGTTTTGCATTCAATCCAGTTACTCTTCTAGGTAAGATTTTACCTCTTTCACTGATATAATTTTTAAGCATATTTACATCTTTATAATCAATAACTTTAGTTTTATCCTTTTGGAACGGATCTATTTTTTTTCTAGGTCTAAATTTTCTTTGCATATCTTTAAAACCTCCTACTCTTAGAATGGAAGTTCGTCCATATCAGTTGGAACTGCGTTATCTCCCATCCCGAAATCGTCGTTATTCTTATGAATATCGTTTGAATTTTGAAAATTATTGTTAGAGAAAGAATTGTTATTGTATGCTTGGTTATTAGAATAACCTTGTTGATAGTTTACAGGACTTGGTTGAGAATTATTAGATTCTACAAAATCAAATTGATCTACAATTACATCTGTAGTATAAATTCTTTGTCCTTGTTGATTTTCATAAGATCCTGTTTGTATGTGTCCTGTAATAGCAATTCTATTTCCTTTATTGAAATATTGTCCTATTATTTCTGCTGTTCTTCCAAATGCAACACAGCTTATAAAATCAGCTGTTTGTTGATTGTTGTTTTCAGCTTCCATTCTTTTTTCCCTAGATAATCTTCTATCTACTGCTACAGTAAATCTAGCATTAGCTAGTTGATTATTTGGCGAATATCTAACTTCAGGGTCTCTAGTCAATCTACCCATCAAACTAACATTATTCAAAACAATTCCTCCTATTGTCAATTATTGTTCGTCAACTCTAACTACCATGTATCTGATGATTTGGTCGATTAATCTACATCTTCTTTCAATTTCTTTTACGAATTGTGGATCTAAATCAAAGTTTACTATATAATAGTATCCTTCTTTGATGTAGTTAATTTCATAAGCTAATTTTCTTTTACCCCAATCGTGAACTTCTTCAAGTTTACCATTTTCGTCGATAACTTGTTTAATTCTTGAAAATACAGTGTTTCTGTCTTCTTCTGATAAATCTGGTTTAAAGATTAGCACTAATTCATACTTGTTCATATGACACCTCCTTATGGTCTATTTGGCTCCTTCTGGAGCAAGGATTTACCTATATATATTACCACATTCAATTGATAAATACAACAAATTTATTAAAATAAATTTATTGTAGCGTTACAATTGATGTAAGACAAAGAAAGCAAAAAGCAGAAAAATATCCTGTACAATTTAACTAATAGAAAGATATTTAGCATACGTTATATTTATTTTTAAGTTTTTGATCTCTCATGATTTACAAATTTACAATATTAACTTTTCTTTGATTCATCAAATCCTTCAAATAGATACACTCCAGTAGATACTAAAAGTATCGATAATACTAACTTTAGAAGTATATTCTTTTGATCAGATATTTGAATTGATAATATAGAAAAAATCGAGACTAAATATATTTTAAAATATATTTTTTTAAAATTCATTTTCATATTACAATAAATCCTATTGTTCTTGCCGCAATATTAGCTACAGTTCTAGGCATTATTTTAGCTAATTGATTTGCAACTATATCCGTTATATTACCTTTTCCATATTAATAATATTAACCACGTTAATACTATCTTCTTGTTTTCCTGCATAAACAACAGGCGTAATTGCTTGTGTCCCCATCAATATTGTTAAAAACAATGCCATTATTTTCTTATTTATATTTTACATCGATTTTATTTTACCAAAATTTATACTTGATTTCAATAAAAATAATTATGGAAAAGTTGAAAGATGTCATAGGAATGATAATGATAGATTTTATAGTAATTCAATTTTTTATGGTTATGAAAATCTGATATATAAAATGAATAGATATTTGTATAAATCTAGTAGGTTTCTTATGCAATCTTTGAATTAGAAGATATAAATTATATCATAACTTCTTATTCTATGGTAATATAAATATTGTAATTACAATTAGGAGGAAATTATGGAAAAAAATTCATACCTGAAGTAGAATCAAATTTAAGACATAGACACGTCCATGTCCCTGAAATAATGTACAAAGCTTCAGGAATAATGGTATTAGGTAAAAGAATAAAATCACTTGTATTCACAACTGATATAGCAATAATAAACAATACAAATGGAGATGCAATTATGGCAGTGTATCCATTTACGCCTACACTTGCAGTAAGTAACGCTATAATAACTACATCTAGTTTGCCAGTTTTTGTCGGAGTTGGCGGTGGAATAACTTCTGGAATTAGAAGTGTAAATATAGCTTTACAAGCAGAAATGATGGGAGCTCATGGAGTTATAGTCAATGCTCCTATGAAAAATAAAACCATCAAAGAAATGAAACAAGTATTAGATATTCCAATCATAGCAACTATAGTATCTGCATATGACGATATCGAAGGAAAAATCGATTCAGGTGCAGCTATATTGAATGTATCTGGAGGAAAAAATACTGCAAAATTAGTCAGAGAAATCAGAAAAAAAGTTGGAGATAAATTTCCTATAATAGCCACAGGTGGAGATAGCAAAGAAAATATGATAGATACTATAGAAGCCGGTGCAAATGCATTGACATATACTCCTCCTACATCAGCTGAAATTTTTCACAAAATAATGGCAAACTACAGAGAAGACATGAGAGATAAGCAAGATGACTAAAAATAAATCTACAGAACAATTGATAAAAGTGGCGATGTTCAGCGCTTTAATAATAATAGGTGCATACATAATCGTACCACTATACCCTATCCCTATTTCATTGCAAAGTTTATTTGCAATTGCTTCCGGTTATTATTTGAGTAAAAAATATTCATATACGTCAGTTCTAATTTACATAATAATCGGTTTAATAGGCATACCCGTTTTTGCAGGGGGAAAGGCTGGAATTCAAACTATATTTTCACCTTCTTTTGGATATATATTGGGATTTTTAGCACAGACTTTTTACGTTAGAACAAAAGAAAAATCTTTATCCAAATTAAAACTATTTTTGATGTTCATGATTGCATCTTTAATAATCTACGCATTTGGAATTATATATATGATAGGATTTTTCAAAATCACAAACAAAGCTTTTGATTTTGGAAAGATACTTTTGACAGGAGTTTTGATATTTTTGCCAGGAGATGTATTAAAAGCTATCGTATTTAGTTTAGTAACTAAAAAATTAGAAAAATTTTTATAATAAAAAAACCACATTTTATGTGGTTTTTTCATTACACTATTTCTTTTAATTTTCCAAATATCTTATAGTCTACTTTTTTTAATTCTTCTATATTTCTAGCGTTGAGCATTACCATAAGCATCTTCATTTTGTATATCAGACTGTCCATAAATTCTTTTGCAAATTCATATCCACCATGCATTAGATAAGATAATATCTCCCCACTCATGGCAGTCATATCCGCTCCTAAAACTATGGATTTTACTATATCAATAGAAGTTTTTATTCCTCCACTAGATATTATGAATAGATCATCTGGTTTGTCTTGTAAATCTAGTAATATTTTTGCCGTAGGAATTCCCCAACAATAAAATTCTGAAAACTCCATATCAAATCTTCTATTGTCTTCTATTTCGCAGAAATTAGTTCCTCCAAATCCTGCAATGTCTATAATTCTAACACCACAGTCGTAGAGTTGTTTTACTGTATCCTTGTTCATTCCAAATCCGACTTCTTTTACTATTATCGGAATATCAGTGTTATCTACGATATGTTTTATGTTATCTTTAATTCCTTTGAAATTTCTGTCTCCTTCTTCCATTATCAATTCTTGAATTGGGTTGAGATGGAGTCCAAACATATCGCAATCTATCATCTCTATAGATTTTTGTACCGATTCTAAATCTTCTCTTGCCGATAAATTTCCTATTACTATATTCTTTCCTTTTGGTAAATGCTCTCTTACTAGCTCGAAACTTTCTATTGCATTTTCATCTACTAACGCTATTTTTTGGCTTCCTACAGCCATTGGAATATTGAAAGTTTCACACAATCTGGCTAAGTCTTCGTTTATATCGCAACTAGAATCTCCACCACCTGTCATTGCATTTATCATTATTGGATAATCTATCTTTCTTCCGTTAAATTCTATTGACAAATCCACATCGTCAATGTCTAATTCAGGTAACGAATTGTGCTCTAAATACACGCAATCTAACAAATTATTTCCTTTATATTCTGATTTTAAATAGTTTTCGATATGCTCTTGTTTTCTTTCCACAAATATACCTCCTACAATAAAACCACTAATTATTGTTCTTGATCTTGTGACTCTTGATCTTTTTTATCTTCGTTAGTAGTTCTATCTTCAAGTTTGTATTCAGCAAATAATCTGTCTACAATCTCTGAAGATTCATCTTTATCAGCTATATACCAGCTTATTCCATCATCCATGTACTCTCCTGGAAGTATATAGCTATGTATTTTTTCAGATGAAAAATTTGGAAGCTTTGTCAAATAAGCAGTCAAATCACCTAAAGGAATATTCGTCTTTACTTCGCTCTTAAATACGTTTACCATTTTTGGTAATTTAGGTATATTTGCAGGGCTTACTATTTGATCTAACAAAGTCTTTATAAAGTAATGTTGATTTTCGATTCTGGCATCATCAGAACCGCCAAAAGGATGTCTCGCTCTTACATATTGTAAAGCTTCTAATCCATTCAATTTTGATTTTCCTTTTGGAATATGAACTTTTATTGAAGGTATATTGACTTCTACAGGAGAATCCACTTCCACTCCCCCCATAGCATTTACTATGTCTTCTACAAATTGGAAATTAATTTCCGCATAATAATCGATATCTATACCAAGTAAATCTCTCAGCGCCTTTAGTGAACCTTTTGCCCCTTCATAAGCATGGGCAGCATTTATTTTATGAGTTTCTCCGTTGAGCCTTACTTTAGTATCTCTAGGAACTGAAAGTATATCTACATTTGCAGTATTGAAGTTTACTTTACATACCATTATTGTATCAGATCTTTGATAATCTGTACTGCTCACTTCTTTGTCAATTCCCAATAATACAAATAAAAACTCATCCGGAATATTTTGTTCTATAGTATTATTTTCTCCCAATTCATTGCCTTTTATCTCAGCTTCATGAGTATTGAAACTTCCCAAGAATTTCCCAGCGCCAAAATAAATTCCCAAAAAAATCGCCAAGGAAACAAAAAAGACAATAACAGCTCTTTTTTTCATTCTATCCTCCATACAAGTATATTTAACAAACAAAGCACGCGGATTAACCGGTGCTTTGCCATACACTTATTTAATTATATCAAAAATAAGAAATTTTTACAGTAATTCTTATAATTAGATATTAATTTTTTACTTTTTCCTTTGCTTGAGATAGCATCAATTTTATTCTGTTGATTTGATTTACCTCACTTGCGCCTGGATCGTAATCTATTGGAATTATATTTGCTTCAGGATATAATTGTCTAATTCTCTTAATTACACCTTTTCCTGTTATATGATTTGGTAAGCAACCAAAAGGTTGAATACATACTATATTGTTTGCTTCAACGTGTATAAGTTCTATCATTTCAGCTGTCAACAACCATCCTTCACCGTATTGGTTTCCCAAAGATACGACTTCTTGTGCATAATCTTCTAATTGTTTTATCTTCAATGGGTGTGTGAATTTTGATTGTTCTAATTTATTCCTTATATACTTTCTGTAATGCTCAATTATATTTACTCCAGTGTTGCACATGAATGCAGTATATTTAGATTTTGATAATAATTTATACTTATGATATTCGTTTCGTAGACAATACAATACAAAATCAGTAAGGTCAGGCATCACAACTTCACAGCCTTCTTTTTCCAACAAATCTTGTAGATTATTGTTGGCTTCAGGAAGATATTTTACTAGAATTTCTCCAACTATACCTACTTTTGGTTTTTTAACGTCTGACAATTCTATCTTCGAAAAGTCTTCAATTATTTCATCTACAGTATTTCTGAAAACTCTAGAACTTGACTTCAATACTCTGATTTTACATTCATCAATCCATTTTTTCTTCAAATCATCTGTTACTTTTTCTTTTTCGTATGCTCTAGTGTAATTTGATAATCTCATTATAAGATCTCCATACAATACAGCTATGACTAATTTTTTTAGAACTAATGGAGATATTTTAAATCCTTCATTGGTTTCTATATTTTGCCAAGATAATGCAATTACAGGTATATTTTCATATCCAGCTTCTTTTAATGCTTTTCTGATGAATCCAACATAATTACTTGCTCTACAAGCTCCACCTGTTTGACTCATCAAAAGTGCTAATTTATCTGTATCGTATCTTCCAGAATTTATAGCTTCCATCATTTGTCCCACTACAGTTATAGATGGATAGCAAGCGTCGTTGTTGACGTATTTTAATCCTTGGTCTATTACTTTTGAATTTACTTCTTTCAAAAATTCTACTTTATATCCACTATTGCTCAAAAGAGATTCCATTATCTCAAAATGATCTGGTGCCATTTGAGGAGCTAATATAGTGTATTCTTCTTTCATTTTTTTAGTAAATTCTACTTTTTCTACATGGTACGATGATTTTACATTTGGAATGAAATTTTTCTTTTCTAAAGCTTGAATCAACGATCTTATTCTTATCTTTACAGCTCCTAAATTGCTGATCTCATCTATTTTCAAAACAGTGTATATTTTGCCTTTTGCGCTCAAAATTTCATTTACTTGATCTGTAGTTACTGCATCTATTCCACATCCGAAAGAATTTAATTGAACCATTTCCAAATCTTCGCTATTTCCTACGATTTCAGCAGCTCTGTATAATCTACTATGATATACCCATTGATCCAAAACTCTCAAATCACTGTCTACATCATCTTCGTAGTCTATTATGGAATCTTCAGATAGAACTCCCAATCCCAAATATGTTATAAGTTCTGGAATTCCATGATTGATTTCTTCGTCAATGTGATAAGGTCTACCCGCTAATACTATCGCTTTTTTACCCATTTCACGAAGTCTTGACAACGCCTTTTTCCCTTCTATTTTCACATCTTTTCTGTACTTATTCAATTCATCCCAAGCTCTATCGACGCTGTTGGAAATATCTTTGGATTCTAGATTTAATTCTTTTAATTCATCTATTAATCTCAATTTCAATTTTTCTTTATCTTGTAGTGACAAGAAAGGATTGATATATTTTACATTTTTGATTCCATCGACATTATTTTTGATTACTTCGGGATATCCTGTTACGACAGGGCAATTTATATGATTGTTGGCTTTATCGTATTCTTGTTTTTCAAAAAATATTGATGGATAGAAAATTATATCTACATTTTTTTCCAATAAATCTTCTATATGGCCGTGAACCAATTTAGCTGGATAGCAGCATGTCTCACTTGTTATCGAAGATATTCCCTTTTCGTAAATTTTTCTAGAAGATTTCGATGACAATACAACTCGATATCCCAAATTAGTAAAGAATGTATGCCAGAATGGATAATTTTCATACATGTTCAACACTCTTGGAATTCCAACAGTCGCTTTTGCATCTTTTTCTGGTAAACTCTTATAACCAAATACTCTTTTATTTTTGTACTCATAAAGGTTAGGAAGTTTATCTTTTTTGTCTAATGATATTCCCGCTCCTCTTTCACATCTATTTCCAGTTACAAACTGTTTTCCATTTGCAAATTTATTTATAGTCAATTTACAATGATTTGAACAGTATTTGCACTCTGCTTGTTCTTGAGTATATTCAAATTTTTCGATCTCATCTTTTGATAATATGCTAGAATATCCTGTAGATTTTTCTTTTGCTATAAGTGCCATACCCATAGCTCCCATAAGTCCAGAAATTTTAGGTCTTGTAGGAACTTTGCCAGTTATTTTTTCAAACGCTCTCAATATAGCATCTCCATAGAAAGTTCCACCTTGAACTACTATGTGTTCTCCTAATTTTGATGGATCTCTAAGTTTGATTACTTTTTGAATTGCATTTTTAATTACTGAATAGCACAAGCCTGCTGCTATATCGCTTACGCTAGCACCTTCTTTTTGCGCTTGTTTTACTTTTGAATTCATAAATACTGTACATCTCGAACCCAAATCCACTGGATTTTTCGATAGAAGTGCTTTTTCTTGGAATTCACTGACACTTAAATTCAAGCTATGAGCAAAAGTTTCGATAAAAGATCCACATCCTGAAGAACAAGCTTCATTTAATTGAATAGAGTCGATTATTCCATCATTGATATGCATTGCCTTCATATCTTGACCGCCAATATCTAATACAAAATCTACGTCTGGATCGAAATACCTTGCAGCAGTCAAATGGGCTATTGTTTCTACTTCTCCATGATCTACAGACAAAGCTTGCTTTATGAAATCTTCTCCGTATCCAGTTATTCCACTGCTAGCTATTTTTTGATTTGGTTTTAATAGCGAATAAATTTCAGCTAATTGCTTTTTCACTAAATCAAGAGGATTTCCCTGATTATTTGCATAAAAATCGTAAACTATATTATTGTCTTCATCAATCACGACAATTTTACTAGTAGTTGATCCGGCATCTATTCCGAGATATAAGTTTCCTTCTACATCTTCAATGTTTTTGTATTTTACTTTTGACTTTTCATGATTTTTGTAAAATTGTTCTTTTTCTTCGTCGTCTTTGAATAATGGTTCCAACACCAATTTTTCTTCTGTTTGAGTTTTATTTCCGTAAGATCTGCTCAATAAATCTTCGTATTTTACATATTCACCTTCCATTGATGCAATTGCTGCACCTAATGCCACAAAAACTTGTGCATTGTCTGGACTGTAGAATGTGTTTACCCCATCATCTAAAGTCGTTATAAATCTATTCCTAAGCTCTGATAAAAAGTAAAGTGGTCCCCCTAAAAATACTATATTTCCTTCTATAGGTCTTCCACAAGCTAAATTTGATATTGTCTGGTTGACTACAGATTGGAATACACTCACTGCCATGTCTTCTTTTGTAGCACCTTGATTTATCAAAGCTTGAATGTCTGTTTTGGCATATACGCCACATCTACTTGCTATAGAAAATATTTTTTTGTGTCCCTTTGCCAACTCGTTAAGACCTGATGCATCGGTTTTTAATAAAGACGCCATTTGGTCTATGAATGCTCCAGTTCCCCCGGCGCATATCGAATTCATTCTCTGTTCAATATTACCTTTCAAATAGGTAATCTTACTGTCTTCTCCACCAAGTTCAATGCATACATCTGCATTTGGTATATATCTTTTAATGGCAGTAGTACCTGCGACAACTTCTTGTATAAATTCAATGTTCAAATTGTCTTCTACATACATTCCACCACTACCAGTGACCATAATAGTACAATCACTATCTTTAAATTCAGGATGTTCATCATACGCTTTTTCCAAAACATCCTTAGTTGTTTTTTCTATATCAGAACGGTGTCTCGTATAATCTTGAAATAAAATTTCAAAATCATCATTTATAATGACAAGTTTTACAGTAGTTGAGCCTACATCTAATCCCATATGGATTTTCATTTAATTACCCCCCTAACTTTCTACACTAAGTTAGTATATTCTAAAAGGCAAAAAAATTCAATACTATATTTGTTCATTATATTCTTTGATCTTTCTATTAATTTCCGATATTACTTTTAATTTATCCCTAGACCAATTTGGCAAATACAGCTTGGTTTTGTCGGCATCTCCCGTCATTCTATGGACAACCGTATCTTCATTTAAAATTTTAAAACTGTCCACTACCCAATTCGTGTACTCATCCATAGTCAACAAATTAAATTTATTTTCATTATAATAATCGTACAATCTTGAATCAGTCTGAATGTACAAAGAATGGATTTTAATTCCCCATATATCGTGTTTTTGAGTCATATAGACAGTATTTAGAAAATCATCTTCTGATTCATAAGGAAGCCCTGCAATAACATGAGATATGACTTTTATTCCATTATCCATCAATTTTTTAGCACTATCAAAATACAAATCATTGCTATAGCCTCTATTGATCAAATCGATACTAGATTTTTTTGTAGACTGAAGTCCCATCTCAACCCACACGTCAATTTTTTCGTTTATTTTAGATAAAAGTTTGATTTTCTCATCATCTAAGCAATCTCCTCTAGTTGCAATATCTAGAACTATTACTTTTTCGTTTGAAATAGCTTCATCGTAAATTTTTCTAAGCTCATCCACAGGTTTGTAAGTATTCGTAAACGATTGAAAATAAGCTATGAATTTTTCAGCTCTTTTCCTTTCAGATAGCCTTTCGATTTGTAGATCTATTTGATTTTTTATAGGAAAATCGTTGAATGTAAATTCACCTGCTCCACTGTCAGAACAAAAAAGACACCCTTTGCCATTTTCTCTGTTGGGACAACTAAATCCACCGTCCAAGGGTAATTTGTACACTCTAGTGCCATATTCATTTTTCAAATAATCATTCAATCTATTTATTTTTATTTTTTTCACGAATCCTCCTAAAAAATGTCTGAATCAATTCCAAACATTCTTCTTCCATGATGCTATCCACGATTATCTTATGATTTAATCCTTCAAAATTATTCAAAGAAAGTAACGATCCACAAGCACCTCGTTTTTTATCATAGGCTCCGAAAACGACTCTAGAAATTCTAGAATACAATAATGCTCCCGTACACATTACGCAAGGTTCAAGCGTCACATACATTGTGCAATTTTCCAATCTAAAATTTCCAACGACTTTGCTAGCCTTCTCAATAGCTTTGATTTCAGCGTGCATCAAAGCGTTATTATCTCTTTCAACACTATTGTATTCGCTTGCAATTATTTTATTATCTTTTACTATAACGCAACCTACTGGCACTTCATCTAAATAGTACGCATTTTTAGCTTGTTCAATTGCTTTTTTCATAAATTTTTCATCAATTTCTCTATCCATAAAAAAACACCTTTCATAAATATTATAACAAAAACTATCGGTTCTTAAAATTTGAATGACTCATTTTTTTATGATATTCTTATTATATATAAATGTAGTATTGAAGGAGGACTTATGTCGGAATCAAAATTTGAAGAGTATCCTTATGGAGAACTTGGAATTATAGCCATGAAAAACATCGAAGGTTTGGCAAAAGAAGTTGACCAACTATTGATGAAAAAGAACAATTCAGAAGAAAGTTACTTAGTGAAAATAACTGAATCCAGATTTAGCAACGGTGAAGGTAAAATCACAATCGATGAATCAGTAAGAGGTAGAGATATTTTAATAATATCTGACGTTGGAAATTACGGAATGAGATACAATATGTTTGGAACTCAAACTATAATCACTCCAGATGAACATTTCCAAGATATAAAAAGAGTAATATCTGCAATCAACGGAAAAGCATCTCGTATCAACGTAATGATGCCTTTATTATATTCATCAAGACAACATAGACGTAAATCTAGAGAATCACTTGACTGTGCAATGGCACTTCAAGAATTAGAAAAAATGGGAGTTGACGGAATATACACATTTGACGTACATGATCCTAACGTACAAAATGCAATTCCTTTGATGACATTTGAAAATATATATCCTACAGCTGAAATTGTAAATAATTTCCTAGACACAGAAAATATAACTACTGAGGATTTGGAAAAGAAGAACATGATCATCATAGCCCCTGATACAGGAGCTATGGATAGAGCAATCTACTATTCCAATATATTGAAACAAGATATCGGATTGTTCTACAAAAGACGTGACTATACACAAGTAGTAAATGGAAAGAATCCTATAATAGAGCACAAATACATCGGACGTGAAGTAGAAGGAAAAGATATATTAATAGTAGACGACATGTTAGCTTCCGGTGGAACTATAATAGATATCGCCAAACAACTAAAAGAAAAAAAAGCAAATAGAATTTTCTGTGCAGTAAGTTTTGCGTTATTTACTGAAGGAATTGACAAATTTGATCTCTTAAACAAAGAAGGATATATAGACGGAGTATATTCTACAAACCTAACATATATACCCGATGAAATCAAAGAAAAGAAATGGTTCCACGCTGTAGATATGAGCGATTTAATGAGTGAATTCATTCACCACATCAACAGAGAAGAATCAATTTCAATACTACTAGATAAGACAAGAGGAATTAAACCAATTATGTTATAGGAGGTTTTCATGAAACCATCTCATGGAGCAAATCTATTTGAAATCCAAGAAAAATACGGATTTGATATGAATGAAATCAAAGATTTCAGCTCCAATGTGAACCCATTGGGTCCAAGTCCCAAAGCATTATCTAAATTAAAAGATAATCTCGACAAAATTGGAGTTTATCCAGATCCAAATTACAATGATTTATTGACATCTATTGAAAATTACACAAAAATCAATAGAGATAATATAATTTTGTCATCTGGAACCACAAACCTAATCTCTTCTTTCATTCACTTAGTACATCCAAAAAATGCACTTATATTTAACCCAAGTTATTCTGAATACGAAAGAGAATTGAAGAAAATAAATTCCAATATAATTTCATACGATTTAGACAAGTCTTGTGATTTTGCCATAGATCAAGACAAACTAATCAAAATGATAGAAGAAGAAAATATAGAATTAGTTATATTGACTAATCCCAATAATCCAACAGGATTTGCACTAGAAAAACCAAAATTAGAACAAATTATAACATCTACCAAAGCTTATTTTATGATAGATGAGACTTACGTAGAATTTTCAGATGTAGAAAAATATTCAGCTATAAAACTCACAGAAACTAATGATAATTTATTGGTATTGAGATCTACATCGAAATTTTTCGCAGCTGCTGGAATTAGATTGGGATATGGAATCACAGGCAATAGAGAAATATACGATAAAATCAACTACAACACAAATCTATGGAATGTAAACATATTTGCAGAAATTTTGGGAACTGAAATGTTCAAAGACCTCGAATATCAAAGGAAAGTTTTTGAATATGTCAACTCACAAAAAAGCAAAATCATATCCAATTTGAAAAAGTTAGAATCAATTAAAGTATATCCTTCTAAATCGAATTTCGTTTTGTGCGAGATATTAGATAAAAATATTAAAGCCAAAGACTTGAGAGAATACCTAATACCTCATGCTCTTATAATTAGAGATTGTAGTTCTTTCAATAATTTAAATGAGCAATTTTTTAGATTTTGTATTTTAGATGAAAAATCTAATGATAAATTGGAAAACTTAATAGAAAAATTTTTCAATGATATTAAATAAATTTGATTAATTGAAATATCAAAGCGACTACTTTATTGCGAGTAGTCGCTTTTTTAATTGATATTATTGATATTAAACAAAAAAATCGGCATAAAACATATCATTTTATGCCGATAAAAACTACTATTTATTATATAAGTCTATATTACTTTTTTGTCTTTGTCTTTTACTAGACTTACCATGTTTACAAATCTTTGTATTTTCTCTTCATTATCTGGAGTCAAGTCTACTTTTTCGACATTTATAGCACATACTTTATATTCTCCAGTTCCAGTAATAGGGTCATAATGATTTGAAGTGACTTCATTTACTGGACTTTCTCTAAAGTGGAATGTCATAAATATCATGTTTGGTAATACTCTATCTGTAACTACTACACGAGTTACTATGCTTCCTCTTCTAGAAGTAACTCTGATTGTATCTAAATCTTTTACTCCCAATCTTTCAGCATCTACTGGATTAATTTCTGCCAATTCGAATGGAGTTACTCCATCCAATTCTTTAGAGTATCTAGTAGTGATATTGTAGTGATACAACATTCTTCCTGTACTCAATACCATTGGATATTCTTCATCAGGTAATTCTTCAGATGGTCTGTATTCTATTTCCATCATTTGTCCTTTTCCTCTAGCAAATACTCCCTTATGCAAATATTTTGTTCCAGGATGAGAAGTTGTAGGGCATGGCCATTGTAATCCGACATTGTCAATTCTTTCGTAAGTCATTCCCCTATAGCTTGGCATAGTTACTCTCATTTCTTCAAATACGTCTTCACTTGTTTCGTAGTCGAAGTATACACTTGGATTGATTATTTTACATACATCACATAAAATAGACCAATCATTTCTAGCTTTTCCAGGTGGATTTACCGCTTTTCTAACCCTTTGTACTCTTCTTTCGGTATTAGTAAAAGTACCGTCTTTTTCTGCATAGCAAGTAGCTGGGAATACTACGTCTGCTAATTTTGCAGTATCTGACATGAATATATCTTGAACTACCAATAAATCCAAATTATTCAATGCTCTCTTTACGTGGTTTGCATCAGGATCTGATAAAACTGGATCTTCACCCATTATATACATAGCTTTTAGATTTCCCTTAACTGCTTGGTTGAACATTTCAGGAATTTGATATCCTAAATTAGGGCTCAAAGGAGTCTTCCATACGCTTTCGAAGAATTCTCTAGCTTTTGGATCTGTTACCTTTGCATATGCTGGATAAGTGTTAGGTAATGCTCCCAAATCGCAAGCTCCTTGTACGTTGTTTTGACCTCTTATAGGGTTAATTCCTCCAGATTCAATACCAACATGTCCTGTCAACATACCAAGATTTGCCAAACTCATTACATTTTCTGTACCATGAGTGTGTTCTGTAATACCAAGTGTATAGAATATTCCAGCTTTTTTAGTAGAAGCGTACATTATAGCTGCTTTTTTGATTAATTCTTTTGAAACGCCTGTGATTTTTTCAGCTTCATCTAAATCGTATTTCATTACGGTTTTTTTCAAGCCTTCGAAATTTTCGACACGTTCTTTGATATAATCTGTAGCTTCTAATCCTTCTTCTATTATGACTTTCATCATAGCATTTAATAAGTATACATCTGTACCTGGTTTTAATCTTAGCCATATATCAGCTTTTTCAGCAAGACCAGTCTTACGAGGGTCTACTACTATTAATTTTGTACCATTTTTTACAGCTTGCTTCATCTTATTACCAATAATTGGATGAGCTTCTGTAGCATTAGAACCTATGACAAATAATAATTCTGCACCTAGAATTTCTTCGATAGAGTTTGTCATGGCTCCACTTCCTAATGTAGCTGCAAGACCTGCAACTGTTGGAGCGTGTCAGGTTCTAGCGCAGTGATCGACGTTGTTAGTACCTATCGCTGCTCTCATCATTTTTTGGAATACGAAGTTGTCTTCATTAGTACATCTTGCAGAACTCAAACCTGCTATAGAATCTGGACCGTATTCCATTTTTATGTTCTTCAATTTGTTTCCTACGAATCTTATAGCTTCATCCCATGAACATTCAACTAATTCTCCGTTTTTTCTAATCAAAGGAGTAGTCAATCTTTCATCTGAATGAATCATATCAGTGTGGAAACGACCTTTTATACAAAGTGAATTTTGATTTACATATCCGTCACAAGGTTCAACCCCTTTGACTTTTCCATTTTTTATAATCAAATTAAATTGGCATCCTGTTCCACAGAATGGACAAGTTGTCTTTACTTTCTCTACTTCCCATGGTCTAGTATCTTTTAATTGTTTGTTGACTAAAGCACCTGTAGGACATACGCTTATACATTGTCCACACATACGGCAGTTTTCTTTAGTAAGAGGAAGATCAAAAGCTGCTGCTATATAAGAATCAAATCCTCTGTTTTTGAAATCAATAGTATGAGTGCATTGAACTTCTTCGCAAACTCTGACGCATTTTCCACATAAAACGCATTTATTTTGATCTCTAAAGATAACTGGGTTGCTATCATCTACTTCGTGATTTTGTACTGCTATGTCGTAATTTCCATATTTACCTAGAGTTTCTGGGTTTTTTACTCCATATCTATAGCACAAATCTTGTAGTCTACAACTACCTACTTTTGAGCAAGTCAAGCAATCTTTAGGGTGGTTCATCATCAATAAGTTCAATATGCTTTTTCTAGTCTTAACCAATCTATCTGTTTCAGTTTTTACAACCATTCCATCTCTTACAATAGTAGAGCAAGATGTTTGTAATTTTCTAGATCCTTCGATTTCTACAAGGCAAAGTCTGCATCCACCGAATTCACTTAGATATTTATCATGACACAAAGTAGGAATGTCTATTCCTATTTTCTGTGCTGCTTGAAGTATTGTGGTATTCGGTTCAACTTGAACATCAATACCGTCAATATTTATATTTATCATATTACACCTACCAAACTTCATTAAATCCTACATTCAAGAAAACTTCTTCTAATTCTGTCTTGTGTTTTTTCTCCATTTTAGATAATCCAGAAAATATATTTTTTTCTTCAGCATCTAAACAAGATTGTGCTATATCATCGTACATTTTCATGGCTTCTTCTTCTCTTTTTATTGCCAATTTAATGGCATCTTTGAAATCCATTTCTGTCGAGAGTCTAGGTCTGTCTATTTCTTGAGATAAATTATAATCTTCGCTATCATCTATTTTTATATCGTTAGCTTGTGTTTCTAGGAAGTTTTGCAAATAAGCTTTGTGTTTTAATTCTTCATTGCTAAGTCTTTCAAAAAGAGATTTTGTTTGAGAATCTACACATTTTTCTGCAGCTTTTTTGTAAAAAGTATATGAATCATCTTCTCTGTCCACTGCTTCATATATTATCGAAATCAATTGAGCTCTATTCATATAATTCACCTACTTTTGTTCCATCTTTTCTAATTTTTTCATTATTTTATTCAATCCCAAAGCATCAGTCCATTTAGCTTCCACGAATTCTCCACCAATTTTTCTATAAGGTGTTTTAGGATTATCTACATTCAACAATTCAGTAGTCAATCTACCTTTCAAACACAATGGTCTTCCATTATCCGGTTTAGATGCTCTTACAGCTACGTTCTTTCCATTTTTTCTTAAAATTTCAAATTCACAGCCGTATTCACAAGTCTTGCATTGTACTTTTTTGCTTTCCAATTCCCAATTTCTTCCTAAATTGATAGCTCTTCTATCCAATAATGCCCCTACTGGACAAGCTACTACGCATCTATTACAAGAAATACAGTATGAAGATTCAAATGTATCGTTGATGTCTAGATTGATTCTAGTTTGATATCCTCTGTTTGAGAAGTTCAATATTTTTCTATCGTCCATAACATTACATGTTCTGACGCATTTACCACACAATATACACTTGCTATCATCTCTTATAATGTAAGGAGAAGATTCATCGACTAGTTTTTCTCTTCTAGCTCCATTGTGTTCTCTGAATTTTACACCGTATTCATAAGAATATTTTTGCAATAAGCATTCTCCTGATTTTTGGCAAGTCAAGCAATCATTTGGGTGAGAATCTAATAGCATTTGCAAAATTCTCTTTCTGTGTTTTATCAATCTTTCTGTTTTTGTGTGTACTACCATGTTATCTTTTGCCAATGTAGAACAAGCTGTAGCTAATTTTTTGCTACCTTCTATCTCTACAAGGCAAAGTCTACAGGCGCTTACTACTTCCAAATTTTTGTCATAACATAAATTTGGAATATCTATGCCATTTTCCCTTGCCAATTCTATAATGAATTTTGGCTTTTCGGTTTTAATAACTTTATCATCAATAGTTACAGTAATCATATCACTAACCCCTAACAACTGCGTGAACTGGACATACTGTTTCGCAATTGCCACATCTTATACATTGATCAGCTCTGATAACGTGTTTTTGTTTTACTTCACCGACGATACAATTTACAGGACAATTCTTAGCACATTTAGTACATCCTATACATTTATCTGTAATTTGATATGTCAAAAGAGCTTTACAAGCGTGTGCTGGACATTTTTTATCGTAAATATGAGCTTCATATTCATCTCTGAAGTATTTCAATGTAGAAATTACTGGGTTTGGTGCTGTTTGTCCCAATCCGCATAGTGATGCTGATGAAATAGTATCGCATAAATCTTCAAGTGCTTCAATATCACCATCTTCGCCTTTACCTGAAGTTATTTTTTCCAATATTTCAAGCATTCTCTTAGTTCCTTCACGACATGGAACGCATTTACCACAAGATTCATCTACAGTAAATTCCAAGAAGAATCTTGCTATATCTACCATACAGTCATCTTCGTCCATTACTATCATTCCACCTGAACCCATTATTGAACCAATGCTTGCCAATGATTCAAAATCTACTGGAGTGTCTAAAAATTCTTCTGGAATACATCCACCTGATGGTCCACCTGTTTGTACTGCCTTGAATTTCTTACCGTTTTTAATTCCTCCACCTATATCGAAAATAATTTCTCTCAAAGTAGATCCCATAGGTACTTCAACAAGTCCAGTATTTACAACTTTTCCACCTAGCGCAAATACTTTTGTTCCAGGAGATCCTTCAGTTCCAAAACTTGTGAACCAATCTGCTCCTCTTTCGATTATTGCTGCTACATTTGCAAAAGTCTCTACGTTATTGATTATTGTAGGTTTGCCCCACAATCCTTTTTCTGATGTTCTGAAAATTTTAGTACGAGGCATTCCTCTTCTACCTTCGATTGATTCCATAAGTGCAGTACCTTCACCACAAACGAAAGCTCCTGAACCCAATCTCAATTCTATATCAAATGAAAAATCAGAACCAAATATATTATTTCCTAAAAGATTCATTTCTTTAGCTTGTTTGATGGCTATTCTAAGTCTTTTTACAGCTATAGGATATTCTGCTCTTACATAAATAAATCCTTGATTAGCTCCTATTGCTCTACCACAAATTGCCATACCTTCAAGAACTGAATGAGGATCTCCTTCTAGGATTGCTCTATCCATGAAAGCACCTGGGTCTCCTTCATCGGCGTTACAAATTACGTATTTTTGGTCATTTTCTACCTTGTATGCTGATTCCCATTTTCTTCCTGTAGGGAAACCTGCTCCGCCACGACCTCTAAGGCCTGATTTTTTCATTTCGTCTATGATGTCTTTTTGTCCTAATTCAAAAATAGCTTTATGTAATGCTTGATAACCATCAGCCCCTATATACTCATTTATGGATTCCAATTGAATTTTTTCTACATTTCTCAATGCGATCTTCACTTGTTTGTCATAAAAATCAACGTTATTGTATTTCAAAATCTTATCGTCTTTTTTTGCATTATCGTATACGCAATCTTCTGCTACTTCATCATTGACGATAGATTTATCTACGATATTTTTGACATCGCTTAATTTAACTCTAGTGTAGAAAATTCCTTCTGGATAAACTACTACGTTAGGACCTGTCTCACAAAGACCGATACATCCTACTGGAACTACCTTTACATTTTCAATCTTTTCTTCTTCTATATATCTATTGAATTCTTCTACCAATGATTTAGCTCCTGTAGCTTCACAACCAGCTCCGCCGCAGACAACTATTTGTTTTTCTTCTGGATTAGTATGCTCGACATAAATCTTATCTTTTACTAATTCCCTCATTTTTATGCTCTTAGCATATTTATCTCTTATCTCATTAAGTTCTTGTAAATTCATAATAATACCCCTAATAATTAATTATACTTACTGATAATGGATTCTAATTCATCAACATTAACCTTACCGTAGACATCTCCATTTATTACAATAACAGGTGCCAAAGCGCATAGTCCAACACATCTACATGGTGAAATTGAAAATTTTTGATCTTCTGTTGTACTGCCTTCAGGTATCTTCAAAATCTCTTGTATTTTTTCTGAAACTCTTTGAGCTCCCTTTACATAACAAGCTGTACCTTCACATACTTGAATATCAAATTTTCCTTTTGGTATCAATGAAAATTGAGCATAAAAAGTAATAACTCCATAAATTTCAGATGTTGGAATATCTAACATCTTAGAAATAATACTGATAATTTCCTTAGGCAAATACCCAAATTCATCTTGTGCCCTCTGTAAAACAGGCATCAAAGGACCTTTTGTGCCCTCTTTGCTTCTAACAAACTCACGAAATTCTTCTACTTGTTGAGCATGTTCTTTTAGATCAAATGTAAAACTCATAACCCCTCCTAAAAATTGTTTTCCTATCGTTACTGATCTTTTTGTAATTTTCACATTCCTATTATAACACTTATCACACCTAAAGTAAATTATTATAATATATCAAAAACTTAATTAATATTCATTATCGATAAGATTCTATGGTTTTTCCCCTCATTTTCATGAATATATTTGCTTTTTTATGTATTGTATTGATATTAAAATAACGCTATCTACTAAAGTACTTATGCGTATATTAAAAACAACCTCTTTAAGAAAATAATTAAATTGATTTTCCTAAAATCGATGAAAATAATTTCATTATGTTTTTTAAAACATAATGACTTATGATATAATAACTAGTAGTAAAATAATTGGAGGTTATATGGATTTTATTATAGGTACATCGGGACATATCGATCATGGAAAAACTACATTAATAAAAGCTTTGACCGGAAATAGTACAGATAGATTACCGGAAGAGAAAAAAAGAGGAATATCCATTGATTTAGGATTTAGTTATTTTGATCTTCCAAGTGGTCAAAGGGCAGGAATTATAGACGTGCCAGGCCACGAGAAATTTATAAAAAATATGATGACCGGCACATTTGGGATGGATTTAATACTTCTATGTGTAGATAGCAAAGAAGGCGTCAAACCACAAACCATAGAGCATTTAGATATATTGAGATTTCTTAACAAAACAGAAGGAATAGTTGTTTTGACAAAAAGAGATCTAGCCACTGACGAAGAAACCGAAAGAACAAAAGAACAAGTAAAAGAATTAGTAAAAGGTACATTCTTGGAAAATAGACCTATCTGTGAAGTAGATTCTATTTCTAAAAGAGGCATTGACAATCTAATTCAAATCATAGACTCTGAGTCGAAAAATTTAAAAGAAAAACGTGCAGAAAGAGACTACAGATTAAATATAGACAGAAAATTCAACGTAAAAGGAATAGGAACAGTAGTCACAGGAACATTATTAGATGGAGACATACACAAAGGTGAATCATTTATATACCCTATAGAAAAAGACATCAACATCAAAAACATCCAAGTTCACAACAAAAATGTCAACGTAGCACATCCATCTCAAAGAGTAGCATTAAATATCAATTTGAACCTAAACGAAGTAGAAAGAGGATATATAATAGCCAAGAAGAACTCGTTAAAATCATTTAACATGATAGACGTAAGGCTTACACTACTCAAAACAGCCTCTCCCCTAAATCACTGGGACAGAGTAAGATTATTCCACGGGACAAAAGAAATATTTGGAAGAATAGTTCCTCTAGACAAACAAATAATACAACCTGGCACACAAGCATTAGTTCAAATCCGACTTGAAGAAAAAATCTATGCCAAGACATCAGATCCTTTCATATTGAGACAATTTTCTCCACAGACTACAATCGGTGGAGGAATAATAATAGATGGATCAATGAGAAAGCACAAACTTTTTGACGAAGAAATAATCGAAAATTTAAAAGTAAAAGAAGAAGGAAAAATTCAAGACATAATACTTAACTATCTAAAAGATGAATCTTATCCTACAAAAATCGATGATTTAGTATTTTACTCATCAGAATCAAAAGATAAAGTATTAAAAGAATTAGACAAATTAAAACAAGAAGATAAAATAATAATAAGAAATGACAAAGTCTTAGAAAAAGAATCCTACAATAAAATATTGGGAAAACTTAAAATGTATGTCATATCATTCCACAAGACTAACCCACTTATGCAAGGAATAAGCAAAGAAGAACTATTACAAAAGCTAAAATTAGAAGACAACAGATCATTCTTCAACTACATGGTACAAGACCTCATAAAACAAGAAGTCTTAATGGAAGAAAACGGAATAATATCGAGCAAATCACACAAAGTAATGTTGTCAGACGAAGATGAACAAAAAAGGAAACAAATGTTACAAGCTATTTGTCAAAACCAATTTGATAAATTACTAAAAATAGATAACGTAGTTCATAATCAAAAAGACAAGACAATCCTAGGCATACTACTCCAAAAAGACGTAGTAATCCTAAGAGATAACTACCTAATCTCAAAAAAATGCTATGACAAATTCATAAAAACAGTAGACAATCATTTCAAATCCAATAAAACATTGAATGTAAAAGAATTAAAAGACTCACTCAACATTTCAAGAAAAAGTGCCATAACACTTCTAGAAACACTAGATATCAAAGGATTCACTAAAAGAATTGAAAACGACAGAGTGAAAGTCAAAGACTTTAAATAATCCAAAAGGAGATTTTGTAAAATAAATCTCCTTTTTGCTTTTTTAAATAAATGTAAAATTAATTTGTAATTCTCGTAATTATTTGGTATAATATTAAAGTATTTGGGAATTGATGGGTGCTGGTGTGCCCTGCGGTCTTCAAAACCGTCTCAGGTAGTTAAGAGCTGCCCGGGTAGGTTCGATTCCTACCATTTCCCGCCATACATATAATAGATAGCTATTTTAGCTATCTATTTTTTATTGCCAAAAAACACCTATCAAAATATCACTGTAAATTTTTATTGCAATATTTTTTAATGTCTCCTATAATTTAATTGAAGAGTTATTGTAGCTTTTAAAACTTATAATCGAGAAAACGTAAACTAATGGAGAAAAATATGGAAACAAAGAAAATATTGAAGAAAAAATCAAAGGGATTTACCCTATTAGAATTATTGATAGTACTAGCTATAATGGCTATACTAATAGCAATTGCAATACCTGTATACAAAGGTCAAAAAGAAAAAGCTGCAATAACAGCCCATAATGCGAATGTAAGAGTGCTGGAAACAGCAGTAGAAAGCTATAGCCAAGATCACAGTGGAAATTTACCTACTAAATTGGAAGATTTAAAACCGGACTACATAAAAGAAGTTCCTAAAATCCCTGCTAGCAGTGATGAAAGACTCAAAGGTGTTGGAGAATACTCATTTGATGAAAAAGGTGGAGTAAAGCCTGAAGCTATCACTGATAAAAATAAAACCTCAGAAAGTAGCACTAACAACTAAACTTAATAAACAAAACTCTTCATATCTGCTAATTTTAGCAGATATTTTTTTAATATTTGAATATAAAAATAACACCTACTTTCGTAAGTGCTACTAAATTTTTATTTCTCTTTATATTATCACAACGCCAGTTTCTTCCATTTTCTAATCTTAGTTCTAAATGTTCCAAAAGGCGCTACTGTGTTTACATGAATAAATTTATATACTTCCCAAGTAGCTGTTTTGGTTGCTCCATCTGCCCATTTTCTCATGTGAGGTTTGAATAACTCTTCTTCAGTAAAATCATCTATCATAAGGTAAATATCTTCTACATTTTTCGTCAGTTGATTTTTCAATGCCATCAACGATTTACTGGCATATGTATCCGTAAACCACTGATATAAATCACCAAGTTGATTCCATTTGAATTGATCTGTTGGAGTTTTAACTTCAAGCCCTTCTTTCTCATCCTCTTCCCATTTTAAAATCAAAGTAGTCCATCCCACTTGATATGCAAGATTTTCAGCTGGAGTTCTATCTCCCCCATCTATCTTTTTATCCTTTAATTCTTCAGGGATATCATCAAACTCTGAAATATATTTTTCAAAAGTTTTCTTTATCTCGTTTTTTAATTCTTCTTTATTCTCATAACTTCTCATATAAAACCTCTCTTTTATTTATTATAGCATCCTAAATGCAATCATAAGATATTATCTAGCATTACTGTCGTCATTAAATACACATTAATATAAATAAAAGACAATTAAAAAATCATAAGAACTATTAAAAATAAAAAAACAGCTCAATTTCAACAATTGAACTGCTTTTGGCAGGGGATAGAGGATTTGAACCCCTGGCATTCGGTTTTGGAGACCGACGTTCTACCACTGAACTAATCCCCTTGGTGCCCAGAGCC
>JASBYN010000004.1 GCA_029983915.1 Finegoldia sp.
ACATACTATCAGGTTTAAAATTCGACGCTATATTCCATAAGCTATCATTTTCTTTTATCTCATAATTGTATGTTTCATATTCTGTATTTAGCCCATTACCGTAGCTTAATTTAGGCTTTATTGATAAAACTGAAATCAATAACACTAAAAATAAAAACAAAATAAATATACTAAATCTAAATTTATTAACTACTTTATACTTTTTCATGTTTCCTCCAACTGTGAAAATATTTTTATATACATTTGTTCTATGTTTATATTCTACTACGTATGTTCTGTTATGTCAAGAATTGACTTTTATGTTCTGTTTAAATCCAAACAAATGTTTCATTTTCTAAAAATTTATGATATAATTGTATAAAGAACAAAAAGGAGTTTGATATGTACGACGATTTAAATCAAAGACAAATAGAAATTTTAAAATTTATAAAAAGATACATTGATTATAAAGGATATCCTCCAGCTATTAGAGAAATCGGAGAAAGTTTAAACATAAATTCTACCTCTACTGTACACAATAATATATTAAAATTAGAAATGAAAGGATATTTGCGTAGAGATCCTTTGAAAAATAGAGCACTTGAGATAATAGACAGTGCTTACGAAGAAGAAGATATGGAGGTAAAAAAAGAAACTATAGACGTTCCAATTGTAGGAAAAGTTCAAGCTGGAACTCCTATTTTGGCTATTGAAAATGTAGAAGATACTTTCCCCTTGCCTATCGAATATACTTCACAAGGTGTTGTATTCATTTTGAAAGTACAAGGAGAATCTATGATAGAAGATGGAATACTAAATGGCGATAAGTTGATTGTAAGACAACAAAACACCGCTAATAATGGTGATATCGTAGTTGCTTTGATGGATGAATCTGCTACAGTCAAGAGATTTTATAGACATTCTGATCATATAGAATTACGTCCTTCTAATTCTTCGATGTATTCAATAAATGTAAAAGACGTAGAAATTTTGGGAAAAGTAATAGGCCTTTACAGAACAATATAGAAAAAGCTAGTGTAGCGTATTAAAATCACACGTTATACTAGCTTTATTTTTTATATTAAATTTTTTCTCCTAAAATTGTTCACAACTTTCATACAAGCTAGTAATGCTTGATTGTAAGTCAATGCTCCTTGATAATAAGCTACGTAAGGCTCTCTCAATGGACCATCTGCAGATATTTCAATGCTAGATCCATCTATAAAACTTCCTGATGCCATAATAACTTTATCGTCGTATCCTGGCATATCCCATGGATAAGGAACTACATGCGAATCTACTACAGATGATTCTTGTATCGAGCGACAAAATTCTATAACTCTTTCTTCATTTTCAAGTACAATTGCACATATAATATCACTTCTTTTATCTGATATATCGGGAATTGTTTTGAATCCCAATTTTTTAAATACATGCGAAAATAGAATAGCTGATTTTAATGCTTCTGTAGTGACTTTAGGCGCTAAGAATAATCCTTGTAGTGTATTCCTAGTTGTACCAAATGTTATTCCAACTTCTTTTCCTATTCCTGGAGCTGTCAAGGTATTAGCTACTCTGTCAATAATTTCTCTTTTCCCTGCAATATATCCACCTGAAAGTGCAATTCCTCCTCCTGGATTTTTTATCAATGATCCTGCTATCACATCACATCCAACTTCTAATGGCTCTTTTTCTTCAGTAAATTCACCATAGCAATTATCTACCATTACAATAATATCAGGATATTTTTGTTTTATAATAGATACTGCTTTTTCTATCTTGTCTATTGAAATAGCATTTCTTAAACTATATCCAGTAGATCTTTGAATCGATACCATTTTAACTTTTGGATCTATTTTGTTGATTACAGATTCTATGTCTATATCATTGTCTTTTAATTCTACATAATCAAAATCAATTCCATATTCTCTTAGATTGCATGGTGCATTACCTTGCAATCCTATAACTTCTTGTATAGTATCGTATGGAAGACCTGTTATATATAGAAGTTTATCTCCAGGCAAAAGAACTGCCTTCATCAATAAACTAAGTGCATGAGTCCCAGATGCTATCGAAGGTCTAACTAACGCATCTTCTGCTTTAAATACATCTCTAAATATCGCTTCGCATTTATCTCTTCCAACATCTCCATAACCGTATCCTGTTGTAGAGGCAAAATCCGTAGCTTGAAGTTTGTTGTCTTGAAACGCTTTTAAAACTTTAATTTGATTTATAAATTCTAATTGTTCTAATTTTTTAAATTTGGATTCTAATTCTTCATTACTTTTAATGACAATGTCATAGCTTTCATCATCTATATCGTATAACTCTTTTAACTTATCTTTTATCATTTAACCATTCTCTCACATCTATCAATAATTTTTTTTCAATATCTTCAAAATTTTCATAATCTTTCAAATTTATCCAATGTATTCTCTTATCTTGTCTAAACCAAGTTAGTTGTCTTTTTGCATATTTTCTGCTATTTTGCTTTATCAAGTCAACCATATCATTGTAATTTATCTTTCCATCTAAATACATAAAAGCTTCCCTATATCCTATGGCTTGTATTGATTGGGAATCTATATTTGTAGACTCATATATCTTTTTGCATTCTGCCATAAATCCTTCATCTAACATGAAATCTACTCTGGAATTGATTCTATCATACAATATTTTTCTATCATCAGTTAATCCTATAATATAAAAATCTATATCGTTATTATAACTATCGAATTTGTCGTTAATCTGACTAAATTTCTTTCCAGTTAGTTTATACACTTCTATAGCTCTTATAACACGTCTGACGTTATTCGGGTGGATTGATTTTGCAGAATCTTCATCTATACCTTTCAATAATTTATGCAAAGCTTCATTTCCATTTTTTTCTGCAAATTCTTCAAGTTTATTTCTTATTTTTTCATCTGATTTCACAGTATTGAATTCTAATTTATGTGTAATTGAATTTATATATAATCCAGTTCCTCCAACTATTATTGGAATTTTAGAGTTGTCATAAATTTCTTCCATTATGTCAAATGTCATTTTCTTGAACTGATCCACAGAGAAATTATCTTCTGGATTTACAATATCTATCATATGGTGTTTAATTTTTTTCTGATATTTTTTTTCGACTTTTGCAGTGCCAATATCCATTTCTTTATATATTTGCATGGAATCAGCTGAAATAATTTCACTATTTATATTACTCGCTAAAAACACACTAAGTCTAGTTTTCCCAACTGCAGTAGGTCCAACTATTACAATACATTTTTGTCTCATTTTATCCTCATAAACATCTTTTCTAAATCAGTTTTATTAATTTCTATAAAAGTAGGTCTTCCATGAGGACAAGTCAATGGATATTCACATTTGAATAAATCTTCCAATAATTTTTTTACTTCAAAATTACTCAAATTGTCTCCTGCTTTTACACTCATCTTACATGACCTTTTTATGACTTTTGCTTCTACTACATCAAATACATCATCTGAATTATCACTTATAGTATCCAATATATCGTTAAAAAGAAATTCTGCATTGGAATTTCCAAATAAATAAGGCACAGCTCTAATTACAACAGAATCATCGGAAAATACTTCACTATCGTATCCCAAATCATCAAAAATCTTTTTGTTGTCTACATATATTTGCATAAGTTCATCTGTCAATGTAATATTCAAAGGAAATGCCAAATTTTGAGATAATACTTCGTTATCGTGCATTTGCTTAGTTAATTTTTCGTAATTTATCCTCTCATGACAAGCATGTTGATCAAATATATAAATCTTAGAGTCGAATCTATCTCGTGCTAATATATAAGTTTTAAATAATACTGTAATTACATCAAATTCAGAATATCTTTCTAAGTCTGATTTTAATTCTATTTGCTCACGTTCTTGAATAAAATCCTTAGTACTTTCATTATCATATGTTTTTTTCTCTGGCTTTTCGTAAAAATTATTGGAAAGCTCTTTGAAATTATAACTTTCGCTATTTGAATCATTATTAAATTTTCTCATTTTCATCAAAGTAGCATTGTCGTTATTTAAATTGTATGAAATTGTAGGTTCATTAACTGATGTTGATTTTGAAAAATCATTGTACAATCTTCTTAAATCATTATGAGTTTGTTTTTCTTCAAAAGAATCGCTTATATTTGCTACTCTAACATTGTTTTCTAGCAAAAATCTAGTCTTTTTGTTTAGTTCATCTAGTATTTCATCTATAATAGATATCTTCACTATTTGCTTGTTCGGATGCACATTTACATCTATTAATTTAGGTCTGATTTCGAAAAATAGCCAAAACATAGGAAATCTTCCATTTGGAATTACAGATTTGTAATTAGACTCTATAGTATTTCTAATTTCATCTGATTTTATGAATCTTCCGTTTAGAAATATATATTGCATTTGTCTGTTGGCTCTGTATAAATTATTATTAGATATATATCCATATAATCTAAAATCTCTCTCATTTAAATCTATCTCTATTAAATTATTAGTCATATTAGATCCAAATAAGTTGATGATGTTGTCTTTTACTGTGGAATTTTTTCTAGTTTCGAATATCGTTTTATTATCTTTTATATATTTAATCGATATTTTAGTATTGCATATGGCAAATTTGTACATCATTGCAGTTATTAAATTCGACTCTGTTTGCTCAGATTTCATGAATTTTTTTCTGACTGGAACATTGTAGAATAAATCTTTGATTACAATTTTAGTTCCTACATTCATTGCAACGTATGATTTATTTATAATTTTAGAATTTCTAAACTCAACTTTAGTACCCATTTTATTTTCTTTAGTTCTAGTTTTAATTTCAAGTTTACTTATAGATACTATACTAGCTAATGCTTCTCCTCTAAAGCCGAGAGTAGTTATATCATATAAATCATCAAATTTTTCAAGCTTACTTGTAGAATGTCTCTCAAAAGCCAATTCTATTTCATTTTCTTCGATTCCATATCCATTGTCACTAACAGATATGTAATCTTTTCCTCCATTTTTTATTTCAACTATTATGTTATCACTGCCTGCATCTATTGAGTTTTCAACTAGTTCTTTTATTACTGAAGCAGGTCTCTCTATAACTTCACCCGCTGCTATTTTTTGGATAGTATCTTCGGATAACACTCTAATCATTTTAATCACCTAATTCTTTCGCCATATCTACTAAATCACTTAGACGCTGTAGAGCTTCTAATGGAGTTAGTTTGTTTATATCTATATTTGATATATTTTCTCTAAAATCATTTAATTTAGAATCTTCATTTTTAGGTTTTTCCGGTTCATTGAAATTAAATTCAGCCAACGGTAAATCAATTTTTGTATCTTCTTTGTCGATTTCTTTTAGAATTGATTTTGCGCGTTTTATCAATGATTTTGGCATTCCAGCTAATTGAGCCACTTCAATTCCATAGCTTTTATCAGCATATCCTCTTGTTATTTTTCTCAAAAAAATTACTGAATCATCTTTTTCTTCTATTTCTACTTTCATGTTTATCAAATTATCTAATTTTTTCTCAAGTTGTGTCAATTCATGATAGTGAGTAGCGAAAAGTGTTTTGGCTTTTATATTTTTTGAAATATACTCTACGATTGCCCAAGCTAAGCTAAGTCCATCAAATGTAGATGTTCCTCTTCCTATTTCATCCAATACCAAAAGACTATTTCCAGTGGCGTATTTTATGATATTACTCATTTCTTTCATTTCTACCATAAAAGTAGACTCACCTTTAAATAAATTATCGCTAGATCCTATTCTAGTGAATATCTTATCTACAATTGAGATATTTGCCTTAGATGCAGGAACAAATGAGCCAATTTGACTCATAATACATATCAATGCTACTTGTCTTAAATAAGTAGATTTACCACTCATGTTCGGACCAGTAATTAATTGTATATCATTCTTTCCACTTCCAATTAATATATCATTTGTTATAAATTCAGATTTACCTACACTGAGTTCTACTATTGGATGTCTCGATTCGAGTATATCTATAAGCCCATAACTGTTTATATCTGGTTTTATATAATTGTTCACATATGCACATTTCGCAAGAGAATTTGATACGTCTACAATAGCTATCAAATCTGCACATTTTTTTATTCTAGTCAAATTTTCTAGTATTGTTTTTCTTATGTTTTCAAATATTTTATATTCTAATTCAAATATTTCATCTTCTGAATCTAAAATCTTGGATTCTATAGATTCAAGCTCTTTTGTTTTATATCTTGAAGAATTAGTTAGAGTTTGTCTCTTTTCATAATTTTCCGGAACTTTATCTGTATTTGATTTTGTGACATCTATAAAATAACCTAGCTTTTTATTAAAAACTATTTTTAAATTTTTGATGCCCAATCTATCTTTTTCTGATAATTCATACTCAACTAATTCATTCTTTCCGTGAATTCTATTATATCTAAGCTGATCTAATTCTTCAGAAAAATTAGTTTTGATTAGATTTCCTTCTGTGATTGTAGTTGGTGGATCATCTACTATAGATTGATCTATAAGTTCATATAAATCCATTAAATTATCTAGCTTCAATCCTATACTTTTCAAAGATTCATCACTAGACAAAAGTAAAGACTTTAATTGTGGTATTTTTTCAATAGATACTTTCAATGCTATCAAATCTTTTGCATTTGCTGATTTATATGATAATTTTGCTATTAATCTATCTAAATCATATATCCCATCAAGTGAATTTTCTAAATTATTCATCAATTCATAGTCTTTGAATATTTCTTCAACTCTGTTTTGACGAATTATTATTTCGTCTTTTTTCATCAGAGGTCTTTCCAAATAAGTGTGCAATAATCTAGATCCCATAGAAGTTTTTGTATAATTTAATACTCCAAACAAACTCCCATTTTTTGAATTTGTGTATAAATTTTTTTGTATTTCTAAATTAATTACACTATTTGCATCTATTTCCATATATTCATTCAAATAATATTTTTCTGAAATGTTGATGTGCAAAAGTTCATCTTGATATCTAAATACATAATTCAATAGATTTGCAACACATGTATTGGTTATTTCTGAATTGTTGTTATCATATTTTATTTTACTGTTTATATATTCTAAAGCATTTTCTGAATTTTGTATTTTGGTCAATACAATAGAAAATTTCTTAGATATAGTCTCTAATTTATCTTCTGAAAATTCATCCTCACTGTATATAATTTCTTTTGGAGTTATTTTAGATATTTCATTTTCTAAAATTTTATACTCATCATCTGCATTAGTATCTGTGTACATTACGATTCCTGTAGAAATATCAACATACGATATGGATAATTTATTTTTGCCTTTTGAAATGCTCATCAAATAGTTAAAATTTCCAGAATTAGAATTTTCATTTTCTATTACAGTTGCCGGAGTGTATATCTTGACTATGCCCCTTTTGACAAGTCCTTTTACAAGTCTTGGATCTTCTAATTGCTCACAAATAGCCACCTTATAACCTTTTGATATTAATTTATTGATATACACATCACTTGCATGGTACGGAACTCCGCACATCGGACATTTTTGATTTTCTCCACAATCTCTCTGTGTCAATACAATTTCTAGCTCTCTAGATGCTAATAACGCATCATCAAAGAACATTTCATAAAAATCTCCCAATCTAAAAAATAATATGCAATCTTTGTTTTTTGCTTTTATTTCTCTATATTGGTTGATCATCGGAGTGTAAGTCATAATTAAATCATTTCTCCTGTTAATGCAAACGAATTAAAATCGTTAATTCTAACATTTACCAACTTTCCTATATAAGACTTATCGCATTTAACATTTACCAATTTAAATGTTCTAGTTCTTCCAGTCATAACCTCTGGATTGTTTTTACTTTCTCCTTCTATTAGAACTTCTTGTACAGTGTTCAAATAAGCCTTATTTTTTTCGTAAAAAATAGGATATACTACATCTAAAAGTCTTTGTAATCTATCTTGTTTTACTTCTTCATCTATTTGATCTTCAAATAAATCAGCTCTAGTTCCAGGTCTTCTGTTGTATTTAAATGTAAATGCTTGTTCATATCCTACTTTTCTCACAACATCTAATGTTTCTTGGAAATCTTCTTCCGTTTCTCCTGGAAATCCAACTATAATATCTGTAGAGAAAGTAATTCCTTTTACATTTTGCTTTAGTTTTTCAATTTTTTCCAAGTAAGATTCTTTTGTATAATTTCTGTTCATTCTCTTTAAGACATTGTTTGATCCAGCTTGGAATGGCAAATGTATATTTTCGCATACTTTATCTAATTTCCCCATTGCTTCTATTAATTCATCAGATATATCTTTAGGATGACTAGTCAAAAATCTAAGTCTTTCTAATCCTTCTACATTATTCACTTCTGTTAAAAGTTCTGTAAAAGTTACAGGATTTTCCAACGTTTTACCATATGAATTTACATTTTGACCTAGTAATGTAATATCCTTATATCCTTCTTTTACCATTCTTTTAACTTCTGACAAAATACTTTCTACTGATCTACTTTGTTCTCTTCCTCTAGCGTAAGGAACTATGCAATAAGTACAGAAGTTATTGCATCCAGTCATTATATTTACATATCCTATATGTTTGTTGTCACGTTTTATAGCTATATCTTCATCGATATCGTCTTTTCTTTCAATATCTACAACTAACTTACCCGTACTTAAATGTCTGTCTATTAAATAAGGCAATGAATTAATATTATTAACTCCAAAAACTATATCTACGTGTTGATATTTTTCACGGATAATGTCTCTTGCAGGTCCTGTTTGCATCATGCAACCACATACTGCAATCAACATATCTGGATTTTCCTTTTTCAAATTTTTAAGAGCTCCCAATTGTCCGTAAACTTTCATCTCTGCATTTTCTCTAACTAGACAAGTATTGAAGATTATAAAATCAGCATTCAATTTTTCTTCTGACTCTACAAATCCCATTTCTTCTAGTAAGGTTTTTATTTTTTCAGAATCGTGTTCATTCATTTGGCATCCATGTGTTATCACGGAATAAGTCGGGTTATTGTTGTGTTTATTCATAAATAAATTAACATATCTATTGCTAGTTTTTTTATCCATATTAAAATTCTCCTTTATAAAATATAAGCCATCGATATTCGACAGCTTATACTTCAATTAATGTAATTGTTATATTATCTCTTGATTTTTTTAGCGCCTCTTGCACTAATATTTTGCACTTGTCCTCAATATTTTTATTGGATTCCAGCACTTCTTTTATAGTTTTTTCTTCTACATATTTGTAAAATCCATCTGTAGACATCAATATTTTGTCTCCACAATCTAAATCTTTAATAATTCCATAAGGCTTATCCATGTCAGAAAAGCCAAGTGCTTTAGTTATCCCATTTCCTAAAAAGCAATTTTTTGCTATATGATCTTTTGATATTTGATGTAATCCGTATTCATTATATAAATACGCCCTACTATCTCCTATATTAAATAAATACAATATATCATCTTTCACTACAACTGCTAAAAATGTAGTCCCTACGTTATTCTCGCAGTTGTTCTTTTTTGAAAATTCTAAAACCTTAAATCCAGCATGATGTATAGATCCGTAAATCAAACTTTTCATAGACATGTCATCACTGTAGTGCTTTTTAAAACACTTCAAAAATTCATCTACAGAAATTTCAGATGCCTCTTCACCAAAAAGACATCCACCCATACCATCTGCAATCAAAAATATTTTAGAATCTTCATATTCTTCATTTCTAAAACAATCCTCGTTGTTTTCTCTAAAATCACCTTTACAAGAAATAGAAAAATACTTCATATTTATTCTCCGTCATTATTTGGATTATTTACATTGTTATTTGAATCGTTATTTGTGTTATTATCAGACTGATTATCAGGATTTTGATTTGAATTGTCAGTTTCATTAGAATCTTGAGAATTTTCATCTTCTTGTGGTCTTTCGTTCTCTTCTGGTGGAGTATATTCTTCATCTTCATTTTCTTCATTTTCATTTCTTACTTTTCTACCAGAACTTACAGTTAAAGTTACAAAATCTCCGTCTTCTATTTTTCTTCCTGCATCTAAGCTTTGATCCACTACAATACCTTTATCGTAGACGTTGCTTTTAGTATATTTTATTTTTTTGACATTCAATCCTATATCACTTATTTGTTTTTCTGCTGATTTTAAATCTTTTCCTATTACGTTTATCATAGTTTTGTCTTTTTCTAAGCCTAATTCTACTTTTACTTTATTTCTAAAAAGTAACTTTCTTCCGGCTTTAGGACTCTGACTTACTACTACATATTTTCTAAAATTCGTCTTATCAACGTTAAATGATTTATCAACTACTATTTCAATTCCATCTTTTGTGGCTTGATCTAAGGCAAGTTGCAAATTCTTTTCGGTGTAATCTGGTGCTTTTGGCCTTAAATTGTAATAGAATATCATCGCCGCAGCTACTATAAATGCCAACAAAATACTTGTAATATAAACTAGCACTGATTTCACAATGCTTCCCGATTTTTTCTTGACTGATGGATTATCTTCTACAAAAGCATCTTCATCTATAGCATAAGATATCGGTTCATAGTTTGTTTTATTATCTTTTATATCTAGTATTATTGTGTTGTCTTTATCTTCTGTAGCTTTGTGTTTAGGTTTTTGTCCAACAGAATTTAATCCTTTTAGTATTTCAGATGTATTTTCAAAAGAGTTGTTTTTTAAATCATTTTGAAAATCTTTGAAAATAGAATTTTCTACATCAATCCCAGATTTTTGCAACACTTCAAGTATTAAAGCTTCATTAAATTTTAATTGAAATTGCTTATTTTCAATATTATCATCGTGAATTTTATCTACTAAATTGAGTTTTATGCTTTCATTTTGGTTAATCAAAATATTGTTCAAATCAAATTTACCACAATATATTTCGTTATTTTCTACATAAAGAAATGATACCAATATTTTTTGCAATAAACTCATTATCTTTTCTTCTTCTAAATTATATCGAGATAAGTATTCATCTAAATACAATCCTTGGAAAAATTCATATGTCAAAATTCCATTATTTTCACCATCTGAAAATAAATCATAAATTTCTAATATATAAGGGTGATGTAATTTTGCGACTAATTGCAATTTATCAGAAATTTCTCCAAAGTAATCTTTGTCGTTGTATTTTTTTAAGCTTACTTCTCTGGTCAAAATGTTATCATATGCCTTATATACAGTGAAAAATTTATTTTCACGTATTTTTCTATCTATTTTATATCTATTTGCGTTATTTTCCAATATTATCCTCCAATATTCACCTAATATTTTACCATAATTTAGACTTCATAACAAAAATAAGTTCTCTCATTTGAGAACTTATTTTATACATGAAATACTCCTTTTATCAGAGATGAACAAGCGTATAATTCATCATCATTTAAATTTAATATGTTTTCAAAATCTTCTTCTAAATCATTATAATCCAGAGAAATTGGAGTATAAGATATTTTTTCGCTTTCAATCTTAGATAATGCTTCTAATTTTTCAATAAGTTTATTATCATTTTCAGTATTTACCTTATGGAAAGAATCAAGGATTCTTTTTATATTGAGAATATTGAATTTATCGAAGTTTATCATATCAAATTCATAAAATGTAATCCCTGATTTCACACATTCATCTCTGTATACATCTAATATTATATCTTTTATATTACTGTGTATATTTTCATAATCTACAATGCCTTTTTCTTGCAAAAATACATAAAGTATATGATCTATAAAGTCATCCATGTTAAAGTCTAACTTCGCTTGTAATATTGTAGTTATAATCGAAACAATTGTATTTCTTATTTTATAGTTGTATTTTAAATTTTTGTCATTACTTGAAATAACAAATGCTGTTACGTATTCCATTTTATCTGAGATGGATACTATCTTAGCTGCTATTGAATTTGGAATATCATCTGAGATATATCTAGGTTTTATATGCTCATATATTCCCTCACATACTATTTTTTCTTCTCCATCTGCTCTAGCATACAATCTACCTATAAGTCCATGCAAATAAAAAAACTTTTTAACTATATTAGTAGCTCTATCTGCCTTGCATAATTTAGATATTCTATTAACAGATTTTATAGTTTCATCACTTACAGATAACATTTTACATAAAACAGATGATATTTCTATCAATCGTTTTGTCTTATCATAATAACTTCCATAGTTATTTATGTAAGCTACTTCCTTTAATTTTTCAGTATAATCTTCAAGTTTAGTATCTTCTTTTTTATTGATTAATTCCTTAATCTCTTCAAGTTTTGAATTAATCCTATCTGATATATCTTTTGAATCTTCCGAATTTTTGTTCTTAGCGTAAATAAATATATTAGAACTATTTCCATTTTCAAATTCCAATGGAAGTACGGCAAAATCATCCATCAAAACAGTATACAGTATGTATTTATCTATCGACAAAAATTCAGAATCAAATTTTTCTTCTACACATACTGGATAATCGAATTTATTGATATATTCGTTAACTATGCTTTGATTATTGATTATTATACAACCATTCGATCTTGCTATTTTTTTTGATTCTTTTTCAAATAGTTCTAATCTCTTTTCTTTTTTTAATATAATTTCATTTTTCAATAATTCTGAATTGTAATCATCTATCATTGAAAAATCTAGTATTTTGTCATCTACAGTATCGTTATTTTCAGTTATGTTGAATATTCTTTCTTTTTCATTAGAAATCAATTTTATATACGAGATGGACTCTTTGAATTCCAATATATCTGAATTGTATGCATATTTGAATTTGATTGATTGTACTGTGTCTCTTATAATATTTTCAAAAAAATCTAAGTCTTTAGAAAAGTCTTCTGATCCTTTGATATATATGACAAAATGATTCCTTATGCTATCTACATCAATTGAATTGTATGCAATATTACTAGCTTTAAATTGTCTACTTATTTTTTCATATAATGCTCTTCTTATAAAGTCAATAAAATTATTCGGTAAATTGCTAGTTGCTATATCCACTAATAAATTACGCATTTTTTCTCCTTACAGATATTCAATGTAATTTAAAGATCCTAAATAATCTATTCCAAAATTATACATTGTATATTTTATCAAAATCTTTAGTATCATTTTTTTATCTACGTAGTCATATTTTTTATCTACTATATCTTCGTATTTGCTTCTCATCAAATATATCATGTATTTGGAATTCAAATCATCAATATGATAACTATCAGATTCAGATTCTATAAATCCACCATCTAAATAAAATACATTGTGCGTATTATTATAATACATATTGGGTTGATATCCCAAATAAGATACCAATTTTAAGATAAAAGCATTTATTATATCATATTGATTGTCTGTATATTTTCCTAAAAATACAACTGTTTTAGCAATCAAAGCATAAACTTTGTCATTGCAGCTTTCATTGTAAAATATAGATTTTATCAAATCAACTACAACTAAAGAAAATAATTCAGATCGGTAATTATTTCTCAAATTGTAATTTGAATTTTCGAGATCATAATCTACCAAATAGTAAAATTGATTCCCTTTTTTCAACGTGAAATCACTTATAGATAAGACGTTAAATTCTATCATTGATTTCATGGCATTTACATTTTTTATGAAGATTCCGACAATTCCTAATTCTTTTGTAAACACATTTAAAATTACAGAATTTTCTCCATAAACTATGTGCTCTAAGACTATAGCTTGCGTTTTGATATAATTATTTTCCATTAATTATATCCCAAATATTTAAGCCTAGAATCTTTGTTGCGCCATTCCTCATCTATTTTTACCCATAATTTAAGATTTACTTTAGTATCTAGTAGTCTTTCAATGTCCATTCTAGCATCAGTTCCTATTTTTTTTATCATAGATCCTTTTTTACCTATTACCATGCCTTTATGGCTTTTCTTCTCTACGATAATAGTTGCATCTATATCTACTAAATTTTTATCTTTTCTTTCTTTAAATCTCTCTATAGTTATGGCTATACCATGTGGAAGTTCATCTGAAAGATTGTTAAGAGCTTTTTCTCTAATCAATTCTTGTACTATTTGTCTTACCGGTTGCTCTGTAATACTGTCTTTGTCGTAATACATAGGGCCTTCAGGAAGTAATTCAGATAGCTTTTCTAGATATTCATTTACATTATCGCCATTTAATGCACTAATTGGAATTATTTTTTCAAATATTCCAATATTTTCATACATTTTTACAATTTCTGATAACTTATCTGAGTCTATTTTATCTATTTTATTGATTAATAAAATAATTTTTGTATTTACAGTTTTTAGCTTGTTTATTATCTCTGAATCTAATTTGCCTATTTCATCAGTAGTATCTACAATGTAAGTTATAATATCTACTTCATTTAATGTAGATACAGATACTTTGAGCATATAATCTCCCAATTTGTTTTTTGGAGTTTGTATTCCTGGCGTATCTAAAAATATCGCTTGCATATTATCATCTGTGTATATAAGCTGTATTTTATTCCTAGTAGTTTGTGGTTTGTCGGATATTATAGTTAGTTTTTCTCCTAATATCCTATTTAGTAGAGTAGATTTTCCTACATTACTTCTACCTATAACTGATACAAATCCTGATTTAAACATCTATATCATCTCCATTAAAACCGTGAGGTAATAAATCTTTAATCTTGTATTCTCTATATTCATTTTCATTTTTTGCAATTATTATTTTGGTATTTTCGTCTGAAAATTCACTGATAACTTGTCTACATACTCCACATGGATATGTGAATTCAGAATCTCCAGTTATTAAAATAGTATCTATAAGTTGATTTCCTTCAGACACCATCTTGCTTATCGCTGTTCTTTCTGCACAAATAGTTGGACTGTAAGATGCATTTTCTATATTACATCCACCGTAAAATTTACCATTTGAATCTTTTACACAACATCCAACTTTATATTTTGAATATGGTGAATACGATCTTTGTTGGTATTCATGTGCAATTTCATACATTTTTTTTATTTCCATAAGTCTCCTAAATAATTATTATTCTAAATATTAAAATAGCCGTTAAAATTCCAATTATTGCACCTACTATAACTTGGCTAAGAGTGTGAATTTTGCCTTCTACTCTGCTCTCTGCCACTAGAAAAGCTATGAATAATGATAGTATTGTAACTAGAGTGTTATTTGCTAGAAGTGCAATAATAGTAGCGGCACAAAAAGACACAGAAGAATGTCCACTCACACTTCCACCTTGCAAATAAGTCCATTTATTCTGATATATAAAGCTCTTCAACACAAGGGTAATGAGTACAACTAATATCAAAGCTATAAAAGTCAAATGAGTTGGTGAATTTTGTAATTTTATCACTACAGTATGAGTCAACGGAACAATTCTATCATAAAATAAAAAATATCCAACAAAAATAGAATTGAATGCTGCCAATAATACAGCACCTGCCCCAACATCTTTTGCTATTTTGGCATTATTATCATACTTATCGCAAATTAAATCTACAACAGCTTCAATAGCAGTGTTTATCATTTCTGCCATCAATATAAATGTAATGGTTATACATAGACAAGCCATTTCAACTCTTGACAAATCGAACATCAATGATGCAAGTAATACTAAAATAGTCATCAATATATCAGTTCTAAAATTTCTTTCACTTTTAAAACTATGAATTATACCATCCATAGCGTATTGAAAACTAGTTATAAATGATGTATTTTTAGATGTATTTTTTTCATCTTTGCTATTCAAAGGCTTCATCTTTGTAGATTCCTATCTCTTTTAAAGCAGATTTTTCTTTCGATCTCATCACTTTTTTATCCTCATCATTCATATGATCGTAGCCTAATAAATGAAACATAGAATGAACTACTAAATAAACTATCTCTCTTTCTATTGAGTGATTGAACTCTATAGATTGTTCGACAGCTCTTTTGCAACATATTACTATATCTCCTAATAGATTATCATCGATCATAAAATCATCATCTAGAGGAAAACTCAATACATCTGTGACCTTATCATTATCTCTGTAATTTTTATTTAATTCTCGTATCTCTTCTTCATCTACAAATGATAGAGATACTTCATAATCATCGTCATTTAATTCTTGCAACAAGCAAATTCTTATAGATTTTTCGATATTTGAAATCAAATCATCTTCTATTTCAAAATCTTGCTGCCTATTACTTATCTGTAGTATCATAATTTGACCTATTATTATCTAATTGTTCGTATGCACTTATTATCTTTTGAACTAGAGGATGTCTTACTACATCTGTCTTTTCAAATTCTAAAAAGCTAATTCCTTTTATATCTCTCAATATATTTGTAGCTACCAATAGTCCTGACTTTTTACCTCTAGGTAAATCTACTTGAGTAATATCACCTGTTACTATAGCTTTAGAACCGTAACCTATTCTAGTCAAGAACATCTTCATTTGTTCATTGGTAGTATTTTGAGCTTCGTCCAATATTATATATGCATTATCCAATGTTCTACCACGCATATAAGCCAAAGGAGCTACTTCTATTAGCCCTCTTTCTTTGTATTTCTCAAAATTTTCATATCCCAATATATCAAACATCGCATCGTATATAGGGCGCAAATAAGGATCTATTTTTTCTTGTAAATCTCCTGGCAAAAATCCCAAACTTTCTCCAGCTTCTACCGCAGGTCTTGTCAATATAATTCTATCTACCTCGTTATTTCTAAATGCAGTAATCGCCATTGCCATTGCCAGATATGTTTTACCCGTACCTGCTGGTCCTATTCCAAATACTATGTCATTTTTTTTAATCATCTCAATGTAATTTTTTTGATTAATAGTCTTAGGTTTTAATGGCTTTCCTTTTGAATTGTAGCATATTACATAATCTTTTATTTCGGATAGTTTTTGTTGTTCAAGCTTTTCTAAATTTGAAATCAAATAATCTAAATATTGATCCGTCATTTCACCGTTTTCATCAAATTTTAATGAATCTATTATACTAACGGCTTTATTTATGTTAGATTCTTCACCTTCAATCAAAAATCCTTCTTCAGATATTTTTAATTTCACATCGCAAGCATCTTCAATTTTTTTTGAATTTTTTTCCAACTGTCCAAATATATAAGCTATTAATTCTTCATCATTTGTTTCATAAATCAATTTTGTTTTCATACGTCACTCCATTAGTTTTATTATAACATATTCGAAGTAGTTTAATAATATACGATTGTACTTTACATATTCTAGCTATAAATTTAATGAATAATTAGCGAGTTTAATATTGCTTATTTTAATTCTAGTATTATATTTCTATACTATTAAATACTTTCTCTCAAGGACTGAACAAAGGACTATCTATTCAGATAATCCTTTGTTTTAAAATTTTATTTTATTTGTTTAAAAATCAAATAAGCTTATTTGATTTTCGGTTTGAAGTCCATCTAAAACCCCATGATTTTCTAGGATTTCTAAAGCTGTCTTGTTTACTTTAGTTCTCGAAGAAAAATCTTGTTTTGAAATGAAATCTCCTTTTTTTACTTCTTCATATATAGCTATTGAGTTAGCATCACTTACTCCTTCTAATGCGTTAAAAGGAGGTTGGATGTATCCTTTTTCTAACACTTTGAATTTCGTTTTGTCAGATTTATATAAATCAACTTTCGATTGTTTTATGCCTCTACAATACATTTCCTCTGCTACTTCCAAAACAGAATATTTGTTACTGTCTTTTGCAGTCATTTTGGTGTTAGATTCTTTGTATTTGTCTTTCAAAGCTTTCATTTCATCTCTAATAGCTTGCAATCCTCTTACTATTATATCTCCTGGATAATCTTGCAATTTTATAGTGAAAAATGTCGCATAAAATGCTTCTGGATAATGAACTTTAAAATAAGCTATTCTATAGCTCATCATTACGTATGCTACTGCATGGGCTTTAGGGAATAGATATTCTATTGTCTTACAAGATTGTATATACCAATCCGGCACTCCATTTTCTTTCATGTAATTTAGCGTATCATCATCTAATAGCCTATTCTTTCTGACAGTCTCCATTATCTTGAAAGATCTTTTTTTCTCTAATCCTTTGTTTATCAAATAAATCATGATATCATCTCTGGTACAAATCGTGTCTTTTAATTCTACAGTTCCCTCTTTGATTAAATCTTGGGCGTTGTTTAACCATACATTTGTTCCATGTGATAATCCAGATATTCTGACTAATTCAGAAAAAGTTTGAGGCATAGTGTCTCTTAGCATTCCTCGTACAAAATTTGTTCCAAATTCCGGAATTCCAAGTGTTCCTATATCTAATCCTTCTATTTTTTCTTCAAATTTTAGTGCATCAATAGATGAAAATATGCTCATTGTTTCTTTATCATCCATTGGCATAGTTAGAGGATCTATTCCTGTCATATCTGATAGCATTTTTATGATAGTAGGAACGTCGTGTCCTAGCAAATCTAGTTTCAAAATTCTACCACTTATAGACTTATAATTAAAGTGCGTCGTGATTATATCGCTACTCACGTCATCTGCAGGATGTTGAACCGGACAAAAATCTTCAATATCTTTATCTCTAGGTACAATCATTACTCCTCCTGGATGTTGACCTGATGTCCTCTTTACTCCTATTATTCCCTTTTGTAGATATTTGATTTCAGAATTGTTAACGTATGAATCTTTGTCTTCAAAGTATTTTTTGATATAACCATACGCTGTTTTATCCGATATAGTTCCTATAGTTCCTGCTCTAAATACTTTTCCTTCACCAAATAATTCCTCTGTATATTTGTGAACTGTAGGTTGATATTCCCCAGCGAAGTTCAAGTCTATATCAGGTTCCTTATCTCCATCAAATCCCAAGAATACTTCAAACGGTATATTGTGTCCTTCTTTTGTGAGTGGATTTCCACATACAGGACATATTTTGTCAGGTAAATCGACACCGGAACCTATACTAGGATCTTCTATGAATTCAGAATATTTGCATTTTGAACATACATAATGAGGTATCAACGGATTTACTTCTGTGATATCTGCCATAGTTGCGACAAAACTAGAACCTACTGAACCTCTAGACCCTACTAAATATCCATCTTCGTTGCTCTTTTTTACCAACTTTTGTGCGATTATATATAACACGGCGTATCCATTTGAGATTATAGAAGACAATTCCCTTTCCAATCTACTTTCGACTATTTCTGGTAATTCGTCTCCGTATATACTTCTAGCCTTTTTATATGTCATTTCTCTAAGTTCAGTATCAGATCCCTCTATAACTGGAGGAAATGTACCATCTGGAATTGGTTTTATATCTTCTAGCATCTCAGATATTTTTATAGTATTATCGATGACTATTTCTTCTGCTATTTCTTTTTCCAAAAATTCGAATTCCCTCATCATTTCATCTGTTGTTCTAAAAAACAATGTAGGAAATTTTTCTCCACGAATTTTTCTTGGTTGTCCTTCTAATATTATATTTCTAAATATATAATCGTCTTTTTCAAAATATTTAGCATACGATGTAGCTACTAGAAGTTTATTATTTTGTTTTGATAAGTCGTATAATTTTCTAGTCAAAAATTCACTACTAGTTAAATTGAAACTGGCTTGTTTTGACTTTACTCCATCATAATACAAAGGAGGTTGCACTTCTAAAAAATCATAGCGAGATATTATTTCATTTATTTTCTCATCTGATTCAAAACTCAAAATAGCTTTTATCAATTCACCATTTTCGTTTCCTGTTCCTATTAGAAGCCCTTCTCTATGCTTTTCTAGCTCTGACTTTGGAATTCCACCTTCCCTATAAAAATACTTTAAATTAGAAGCAGTTACCAATTTATATAAATTTTTTAATCCAATTAAATTTTGAGCATAAATTGTGGCAGTATGTGATTCTCTTCTTGCAACACTCCACTCAGATTCAAGTTTATTTATATTTATATCAAATTTCTTGCCTAATTTCTCTAAGCTTTTAACCATACATATAAAAACTTCGCCTGTAGCTCGTGCATCATCACATGCTCTATGGTGATTGAACAAATTTACATTGTATTTTTTGGTAAGTGTATCTAGTTTATGATTTTTTAGATTAGGATCTAATGCTCTAGCAAATGCTAAAGTATCGATATATGTTCTAATAGGTTGTATTCCCAAATCAATACAATTTTTTTTGATAAATCCCATATCAAAATCAGCATTGTGTGCAATCAATGTACAATCCCCTACAAACTCTAAAAATTTAGGTAATACTACATCTATAGTAGGCATGTCTCTTACCATTTCGTCGGTTATAGAAGTCAATTCTGTTATAATTTTAGGAATTGGTATTTCAGGATTGATAAGTTGATTAAACTCATCTACGATCTTTCCTTCTGATACTTTTACAGCTCCTATTTCTGTTATCTTTTCTGTAGCATTTGACAATCCTGTAGTTTCTATATCAAATACTACAAATTCATCCAAATTCATTCCATCGTATGGATTTGTAATTATTCTAAAATCATCTTCTAATATCTTTGCTTCCATTCCAAACAAAGGTTTCAAATCATTTTTACTGCAAGCATCATATAGTTGAGGATATCCTTGAACTACTGATTTGTCCGTCAAACCGAGCGCTGTATATCCCCATTTTTTTAACTGTTTACAGCATTTATCCAAATCTATAAATCCATCTAATTGACTCATTTGAGAATACATGTGAAGCTCTACTCTTTTTTTAGGATATTCATCTTTCCTTTTTTCAGGTGGCGCTACTTCTTGCATTTGTTTTACAGAAAAAGACTTTCCAGAAGTAAATCTATCAAATTCAAGTCTTCCAGTTAACATTAGATAGACTCCTGGTTTAATTTTATTTCCAAAAGCCTCGAATTCTTTTTTCTTCAAGAATTTTTTCGCCAAAACAGCAGCAGAATCATCTCTCAAATCCATTGAAACAATAAAACTTTCCCCTTCTTTTATGCTTCTGACATCTACATCTATGATTTCTGCGCATATGCAAGCATCATCTTCATTTTCTATAAGATTTTTTATTTTAATAGGAGCTTTATTTATATCTTTACCACATTTTATATCGGATTCTTCAACAATCTCTTTTTCAGGCTTTGATTTTGTCGTTATAGTTTCTGCTATTTTTTCTCTTACCATATTATCGTATTGTTTTAAATTTTCTGTATATTCTTTATTTTCTTTAAGCTCTACGACATCGGTTACTACTTTATAATTTTTATTATATGTTTTCAATATGATCTCGCTTAACTTAAAATCCATTTTCTCAAGCAAAAACTTTTCTTTCATTTGTTCGCAAATAAAAATTATATGAATTTCATCGTCTGTTAATTGTATATTATTCTTATCCACATATACAAAATATTCCTTAAAATTTTGAGATTTTAATATATCTATTATTTGTTCTACTTTGAATTCTGAACTTATATTTTCATATTCTGAAAAATTTAAATGTATCGTCGTGATGAAATTTAATAAATCACCGCTTATAAATGATTCAATATCTTCTTTGTTTTCTTTTTCATTGATACTTAAATCGCAAAACAATTCATCTCTTATCTCATCGTATGCTAATTTTTCAATGTATATTGGAAATTGCGAATTATACTTCAAGCCTATTCGTGAAAGAACATCTGACAATAATAATTTCAAACTATAACCTCTCTATTTCTTCTATTAAAGCTTCTACCATCATGTCTTCTTTGACTTTTTTGATTATCTCTCCATCTTTAAATATCAATCCAACTCCATTTCCGCCGGCTATTCCTATATCGGCTTCTCTAGCTTCTCCAGGTCCATTTACAACGCATCCCATTATAGCTACTTTTATATTTTTGTCTATTTTATCAAGTCTTTCTTCAGCTTCATTTACAATCTTGATTAAATCTATTTTAGTTCTAGCACAAGTTGGGCAAGATATTATTTCAATTCCTTCTTTTAACAATCCTAAACTTTTAAGGATTTGTCTTCCTACTACGATCTCTTCTTTTGGATCTCCAGTCAAAGATACTCTTATAGTATCTCCTATTCCTTTTGATAAAATGCTTCCTATTCCAACACTTGATTTTATAATTCCTTTTGTGGAAGGTCCTGCTTCTGTTATTCCAACGTGAAGAGGATAATCACATAATTGCGATATTTTTTCATAAGAATCTATAGCCATATTGACATTAGATGATTTTAGAGATAATTTTATATCATTAAATCCCATATCTTCTATCATTCTAACTTGATCTAGACAACTATAGCAAAGAGAATCTACATTAACTCCGTGGTATTTATCTATAAACTTTTGATTTATAGAACCACTATTAACGCCTATTCTCATTGATATTTTATGTGCTTTACAACAATCCACTATTTGTCTTACCTTGTCAACTCCACCAATATTTCCTGGATTTATACGAATACAATCACAACCATTTTCGATTGCAGCTATGGCAAGTTTGTAGTGAAATTGTATATCTGCTACAAACGGTACATTCGTCATGCTTTTTATAATTGGAATAGCTTTTGCATCTTCCATATCGTTGATTGCACTTCTAGAAATATCACATCCTACTGATTCAAATTCTTTGATTTGTTGTACAGTTTTTTCTATATCTTTTGTATCAGTATTTGTCATTGATTGAACTGTAACTCTTGCTCCATGTCCTACGGGAACATTTCCTACATATATTCTTCTAGTATCTTCTCTTTTCATATAATCTCCTTATAAACAGAAAAAGACCTATGCAGGTCTTTTCTATATAATCATTAAAACAGTTTAATAATATCCTTTATTGTAACTATAGCTATCAATCCTAGCAAAAATATAAGACCTACTAGATGAACGTATCCTTCTTTTTCGCTAGATATTTTCTTACCTGATATCATCTCTATTAATATAAATACTGCTCTACCACCATCAAGTGCTGGAATAGGCAATAAATTAAATACGCCTAGATTTATATTGATATATGCCAATAAGAATAATAAATTAGAAATACCTACTCTTGCAGCACTTCCTATTTCTTTTATGACACCTACAGGACCACTAACTCCTCCAAATCCTAATTTTCCAGTAATCAACATTCCCAAGAATTTATATAACATACCAGTTAAATTCAAAAAAGTTGTAGTTCCATTTTTTATTCCATTTAATATATTAAAATTTTTTAATTTATACTCTTCAGTAAAGTTAACTCCGATTTTCCTAGTGTTATTCTCTATGTTTGGAGTTACCTTGAAGTTTTTTATCTCATCATTTCTTTTTACTGCTATATCCAAATCTCCAGTAGAATTTTTTATGATTTTTATCAAGTCTTCTCCATTATCTACTGATTTTCCATTTACAGATGTTATCGTATCTCCTGTTTTTATTCCAGAAGAATAGGCTGGCGAATTTTCTAATATACTTGATACTTGAGTACTAACTCTGCTTGTAGACATCAATAATATCAATAAAATAAATGCCAACAAAAAGTTCATAATTGCTCCAGCTAAAATAACTTTCAATCTAACAAATGGAGGTTGATTAGTCAAAGAACCTGGATTTTCACTATCTTCATCTTCTCCTTCTAATTGGCAGTATCCTCCAACTGGAAAAAGTCTAACAGAATATAAAGTTCCATTTGATTCTTTTTGAAATAGTTTTGGTCCCATCCCTATAGAAAACTCTAGAACAGATACCCCATTAAGTTTGGCGACAATAAAATGCCCAAACTCATGTATCAAAATCACTAGTAAAAAAATAATAATCGATGAAATTATTGTTATCATATATCCTCCTAATTAATTTAAAATGCTAAATAATATCACTATATAAGGCAATACAAATACAAAGCTGTCAAATCTATCCATTACACCACCGTGACCAATGAATATATTGCCAAAATCTTTTATGTTTGCATTTCTCTTAATCTTAGACGCACTTATATCTCCTATTTGCGATATTATTGAGCCAAAGAAAACAATAGCAATTACTTCTATTACACCGAATTTACCAGAGATCAAAGAAAAAATTAATGCAATTAGTATACTTCCTATTACCCCTCCAATAGCACCTTCTACTGTCTTTTTAGGACTTATTTTTGTAAGCTTGTGTTTCCCGAATAACATACCAACACAATATGCAGAAGTATCAGTTCCCCAAGAACAAATATAAAGTAACCATATATATTCTGATTTTGAAATCAAATACATTAGAGAAAATGATACAGTTATATACAAGTAAATGAAGATATTCCTGTACATAAGCTTGATATCTTTGTCCAAAATAGCATAATTCGCAAGCTGAAAAAGACAAGCTAAAGCTATTAATGCGAGTGCTATTTGATATTTCTTGTTGAACATAGCCACATTGAAAATTACATTAAAAATCAAGTTTGTAGATAAATTAGCTACGTTTATTCCTTTTAAACTACTTCTATTAACTGTATTTTCTAGTTCATATACAGCTATTGAACTTAGAAATAGTCCCATAAATAATAGGTAATATCCACCTTTAGATATGAAAAAAAATGATAAAGCTAAAATAAAAATACCAGTCAAAGTTCTCTTTAATAATTTCATTTTAATCCACCAAATCTTCTATTTCTTTCTTGATACCATTTTACAGCTTCTAAAAGTTCTTCCATTTTAAAATCAGGCCAGTATATATCTGAAAAATACAACTCAGCATAAGACATTTGATATAGTAAGAAATTACTTAGTCTCTTTTCCCCACCAGGTCTTATCAACAAGTCTACATCTGGTTGATCTTTAGTATATAAATAGCTAGAAAATTCTTCCTCAGAAACTTCTTTTCCATCTTTTACTGCCAAATTAACAGCTCTTAATATTTCTTGTCTAGATCCGTAATTTATGGCAATATTCAAAATAAGTTTGCTATTCGATTTTGTTGAATCAATGGCGTAATTTATCTTGTCGACTACCTTATCAGGTAATGGTTCTATATCACCTAATATATTTATCTTTACTCCATTAGATATCAATCTATTTAATTGTTCGTCTATATACTTTATTAAAATTTGCATCAAAAAGTCAATTTCTTTTTTAGGTCTTTTCCAATTTTCAGTAGAAAAAGCATACAAAGTCAAATATTTTATACCTATAGTTAATGAATTTTCGACAACATCGACAACACGCTTCATTCCTTCGTTATGTCCAAAAACCCTAGGTTTATTTCTTTTAGTTGCCCATCTTCCATTGCCATCCATTATTATAGCAACGTGATTTGGTATATTTTCTTGATTTAAATCTAGTAAATTCATTTTCTTATTCCTTTTAGTTTATTCTAATCTATTGTATCATATTTTACCCTAATTAAATATCCCAATATTCTCTTAAATTCATTAAAAATATCTAAAAATAAATGAGGATAACATGACTTAATATAAAGTCACATTATCCTCATCAAAGTAATCAATTTATTTATTTAATTTCATATCTCTTGAACCTGGTTTTACTAATTCCATTCCCTTTTCACATAATGGACATTCTTCTGGTTTAAAAATTTCTATGTCTATTTTTGTAGCGCTGTAAATTGGAAGATCAATATCTAGATTTGTACTTCTATCCACTAGGCAACAAATTCCCACTACTTCTGCTCCTAAATCTTCCAATACTTTTTTTGTCTCATATGATGATTTTGCAGTAGTGACTACATCTTCAGAGATAATTACTTTTTCCCCTTTTTTAACTTCAAATCCTCTTCTCAAACACATTTGTCCGTCTTTTCTTTCAGTAAAAATAGCAGGTTTATGTAGTTGTCTTCCAAGCTCATATGCAACTATTATTCCACCCATCGCTGGTCCAACAACAGTATCGAATTCTACATCCTTTAATTTTTCTGCTATTACAGATATTACTTCTTCTGCTCTGTCAGGATATTGCAATAATTTTGCACATTGGCAATATTTATCGCTGTGATTTCCAGATGACAACAAGAAATGTCCTTCTAACAATGCATCGCTTTCTTTTAATAATTCTAATACTCTATCCATTTTATCCCCCTAAATTATATTTCTAATTTCATCAATAGATTTGAAATTATTTTCTTTTAAATAATTTTCCATTCCTTCAGCTATTTCTACCATAACATTTGGATTTATAAAATTAGCTGTTCCAACTTGTACCAATTGACAACCCACCATTATAAATTCCAATGCATCTGTGTAGTTTTGAATACCGCCCATTCCACATACAGGAATATTTACAGCCTTACATACATCTCTACACATTCTCAATGCAATTGGTTTGATACATGGTCCAGATAATCCTGCAGTTATATTATCAAATACAGGTTTTCTATTTTTTACATCAACTGCTAATGCATTAAATGTATTCACCAAACTAATCGCATCTGCTCCACTATCTTCGCAAGTCTTTGCCATTTCCACTATATCATTTGCATTTGGAGATAGTTTGACCATAAGTATCTTATCTGTGTGTTTTCTAACTTCTGATACAACTTTTTGTGCTACATCGCATTTAATTCCAAATGCCATTCCACCTTCCCTTACATTCGGACAAGAAATATTCAATTCTATAATTTTTATATCCGTTGTCGAAATCAATTCTACAGCTTCAATGTAACTTTTTATATCTGATCCACCTATATTTGCAATTGTAACTGCATCTAATGAAAGCATATAGTCTAAATCATTATTGATAAATTCTTGTACCGATGGATTTTGCAATCCAATGCTGTTCATAATTCCAGAAGGAGTTTCATAAATTCTAAGTCCAGTATTTCCATTCTTAGGTTGTATAGTCAAACCTTTTGTCGATATTCCACCTAGCTTATTTAAGTCTGTGAAATTTTCATACTCTCTTCCAAATCCAAAAGTTCCTGAAGCTCCAACTATTGGATTTTGAAAATCTACTCCGCAAAATTTTGTCTTAAGCATCGAATATCACCTCACTTTTTTCAAAAACAGGTCCATCTTTACAAACCCTCTTTAATCCATTTATTGTATTTATAGTACATCCCAGACAAGCTCCTATTCCGCATGCCATATGAGCCTCTAAAGAATAGAATTCTGTAGCATTAAGATTTTTATCTTTTAAAGATTTCATCATAGGATTTGGACCGCAAACATAAATGTAATCATATTCATCTTTTACGAATTCTGTGATATAGCCTTTTAGTCCAACTGAACCATCCTCTGTAGAAATTATCGTGTTCTTTTTATTTAAAATTTCATCTTCCATATATACAGAGTCTCTGTATCCAACATATAAATCTACGTTTTTAAGGTTTCTAGATAAGTATTTCATTGGTGCTATTCCTATTCCACCTGCAACTATTGCGCATTTTGCTTCTGGATGCAATTCGAATCCATTTCCAAGTGGTCCTAATATTTTTACTTTCTCGCCTTCTTTTAATGAAGATACTATAGAAGTTCCTTTCCCTACTACAGCGTATAGAAATGTTATGCAATCATAATCTAAATCACATATACTCAAAGGTCTTGGTAATAATGGAGAATCATCCCACGCTCTTAACATGTAAAATTGTCCAGGCTTTCCTTCAAAATTTCCTTTTAATATTAATTTGAATATTCCTTTACTTACCTCTTCGTTAAGTAATATCTCACAATCGACGTATTTATTCACCGTAAATATCCTTTCTCATATCTTCTACAGCTTTTCTAGCGTATTTTCCTATATTATTTTCACCATCGTCAAATTTTCTATAATGTAATATTATTCCTCTCGATGAATTTACTATTCCTTTGTCAAATTTGTTTAAATAAACTCTTATATCTTCTGGTTTTGCCCCTTGAGCACCATATCCCGGAATCAAGAACATTATATTTTCATATCTTTCTCTTATAGTATTTGCATTTTCAGTTTGAGTACCACCTACTACAAATCCTAGTGAACTCAAATTACATTCTCCCATGTAATCCTTAGCCATTTTATTTAAATTGTCACCTATTTCGTAGTATAATGGTTCTCCATGGTAGTCTTTGTATTGGATATCTTTAGATCCAGGATTAGATGTTCTCATCAATACAAATATTCCCTTTTCTTTTGATTCTAAGTATGGTAAGTAATGTTCTAATGTATCATATCCCATGAAAGGATTAACTGTGATAAAATCAGCTTCGAAATCTCCTTCAAAATGAGCTTTTGCGTATTCTTTGGCAGTATTTGCTATGTCTCCTCTTTTTACATCAGCTATTACTATTAAATCATTATCTCTAAGATATTTTAATGTATTTTTGTATGCTATCATGCCTTCTATTCCACATGCTTCGTAGTATGCGATTTGTACTTTATAGCAAGCCACCAAGTCTTTTGTGCTATCTATTATTTCTTTATTGAAGTCAAATAGATATTCGCTGATTTTCTTTCCTTCTTTCATTTTTTCTGGAATATAGTCGACACTAGTATCCAATCCTACACAAACTATTGATCTTTCTTTAATTCTTTTTGAAAGCTTATCTATTATCATTTTTTGCTCCTTTCTCAAATCTAACTTCTCCACCTACTATTGTCATTTCGATACTGCATTTGAATTTTTCTCCTATGAATGGTGAATTAGAAGATTTTGAATTAAATTTCTCTACTGTTATTTCCTTGTTTTCATCTACAATTACTAAGTCAGCATCCATGTTCGGATTAATTAATCCTTTGTTTAGTTTTAATATTTTAGCCGGATTATAACTCATCAATTCTGATATTTTATTTAATGATATTTCATTTTCTTCATAGAGGACTTTGTATGCTATGTTAAATGCTGTCTCTAATCCAATCATACCACAAGCTCCATTTTCTTTGTCTTGTTTTGTATGTGGTGCATGATCAGTTGCTATAGCATCTACTGTGTTGTTTTTGATCATTTGTATAATACATTCTACGTCTTCTTTTTTTCTTATGGAAGGATTTACTCTGAAATTGCTATCTGTCATGTATATATGATGAGGTGTAACTTCACAAGTTATTGGAGCTCTTTTTTTCTTATAGAACTCTATTGTTTCCAATGAGTCTATTGTACTCACATGGCAAAAATGAACTCTGCAGTTTGTTTTCAAGCTTAGATAGCAATCTCTTATAGTTTCCAAATCTTCAGAATATCTTGTTGAAATATCTGTTAAGTTATGATCTTCTGCGTGAATCATTATCCCTTTATTTATTTTTTTTATTTCTGTGAATATTTTGTAAGCCATTAGTGAATTTGTGATTCCTTTTCCATCTTCACTAAAATATTTTACCGTTTCATCTGCTTTTTCAAAATCTATCATATCCATAGAACCTATACCTTTTGTAGCTGACATACATTGGATTATGTTGATTAAATCAATATCTTTTGATTTTTCAATAATTTTATTGTATATATCATTGTTATCTACAACTGGTTTAGTGTTTCCCATTAAGTTACAAGTTGTATAGCCTCCTGCTAAAGCAGATAAGCTTCCAGTATATAAATCTTCTTTGTTTTCTTGCCCAGGGTATCTAAAGTGAGTGTGCAAATCTATAAATCCTGGCATAACAATTTTATTATTTACATCTATTACTTTGTCGCTTTCTTCTGTTATGGTTCCTATTGATTTAATTTTTTTATCTTCAATTAAAATACCAGATATTATATCTTTGTCTTTATCTACAATACGACAGTTTTTAAGCAGTAATTTCATTATTCCTCCACGTTGTATAGATGATCACAGTAATCACATTTGTATGTTTTAGATTTTTTATCTACCAAGCTAAATTTTTGTTCTATGTTTCTCTCAGTTTGTGTTATACATCTAGGATTTTTACATTTTATAAATCCTTCAACATGCTCTGGTAATTTTAAGCTTATTTTTTCTTTGATTTTTTCATTTTCTATTACGTTAACAGTCATATTATCATCGAATATTCCCAAGATATCAAAGTCAATATCTATTACGTTTTCGATTTTTATCATGTCTTTTCTGCCTAATTTTTCTGACTGAGCATTCATTATGAATGCTACAGTGTAATCAGCTTTATCTAATTTTAAAAGTTGAAATATTTTATAACCCATTCCACATTTTATATGATCTATTACTATACCTTTTTCAATACTGTTTATGTTTAACATTATCTCACCCCTAATAATTTTAATATTAATGCCATTCTAACTATTACACCGTATTTTACTTGTTTGAAGTATACTGCTCTTGGATCGCTATCTACTTCTGTAGCTATTTCATTTACTCTTGGTAGAGGATGAAGTACTGCTAAATTTTCGCTAGCTAATTTCATTTTTGAATTGTCTAGTATATATGAATCTTTCAATCTTACATAATCTGCCTCGTTGAAAAATCTTTCTTTTTGTACTCTTGTCATGTATAAAATGTCTAAATCACCTATAACATCTTCCATCTTTTCTACTTCAGTGTATTCGATATTGTTTGATTCCAAGAATATTTTAATGTATTCCGGTACTTTAAGTTCTTCTGGAGATATCAAAACAAATTTATTATTTTCATATCTTGACATTGCTTTTATCAATGAATGAACTGTTCTTCCAAATTTCAAATCCCCACATAGTCCTATAGTCATATTGCTTAGAGTTCTTTTTGTCATCCAGATTGTCAATAAATCTGTAAGTGTTTGAGTAGGATGTTGGTGTCCGCCATCTCCTGCATTTATCAATGGAACTTCTGCATATTTACTTGCTAAAACTGAAGAACCTTCTTTTGGATGTCTCATTGCTATAATATCTGTATAATTTGATACTGTTCTTACTGTATCTGCTAATGATTCACCTTTTGTAGTAGATGAGCTTGCGCTTTCTGAAAATCCTATACAATCTCCTCCAAGTCTATGTATAGCAGACTCAAAACTCAATCTAGTCCTTGTTGAAGGCTCAAAAAAAAGAGTCCCTAAGATTTTTCCATTACATAAACTAGAAAAATCAGAAGGACTCTTTATTATTTCTTCTGCTAACACCAATATCTCATTTATTTCATTTACATTAAAATCATCCGCATTAATTAAATTTCTTCCTTTTAACATAACTATCTCCTTTGATTTATTTTAATTATAATACCATCAAAGAAAAATCATGTCAATACTTTTTACAAATTTTTTTTGTAAAATTTACACCTATCTTTCAATACACATTCTTCACATTTTGGATTTCTAGCCTTACATAAATTTCTACCATGCCATATAAAAAGGTGATGACTTTTTGACCATCTTTCTTTTGGAATAGCTTGCATCAAAGCTTTTTCTGTGCTTAGAACATCTTTTTCATCTACTATTCCTATTCTATTTGTCACTCTAAATACATGTGTGTCTACTGCTATTGCAGGAATTCCAAAAGCATTACTTACTACTACATTTGCAGTTTTTCTACCAACTCCAGGTAATTTTATAAGTTCTTCAATATCATCTGGCACTACTGAATTATAATCATGATATAAAATATTACATGTGGAGATTATATTTTTAGCTTTTGTTTTATATAAACCACAACTTTTAATATATTCGGATAATTTTTCTTCTCCTAAATCGATTATAGCTTTAGGAGTATTGTATTTCTTGTAGAGAACTTCTGTCACTTTATTTACTCTTACATCTGTACATTGAGCTGATAATATGGTAGCAATCAATAATTCAAATGCATTTGTAAAATTCAAACCAGGTTTTGCATCTGGGTATAATTCATCTAAATCATCCAATATACTATTTACCATTTTGTAATTCATTCCATCTACTCCTTATATACTCTATTTCTTTTTTATATCCATTTAAATCATTTGGCGTTTCTAAAATTATGGGGATGTCTCTCAATCTATTATCAAAAATTGCATTTAGCAAATTTTTATCTCCTATCAATCCTTCACCAAATTTTTCATGTCTATCTTTGTTAGAATTCATCGGCATCATAGAATCGTTGAGATGGATTACTTTGATTTTATCAACCCCTATTTTTTCATCAAATTCATCTAAATACTTATCAAACTTACCAATATCAATTCCAGAGCTGAACAAATGACACGTATCTATGCACACATACAATGGAATATCACAATTTTTCAATATATACTCTATTTGAGACATATCGAATCCCACTTCACTTCCTTTTCCACTCATAGTTTCTATGCATATCATTTTATCATTTGGCAAATCTATCTGATTTAATCCACTTATTATTTGATTCATTCCAGCTTCTAACCCTTGCTTTTTATGACTTCCAGGATGAAGCACGTATCTGTCTATATGCAAATCTTCTATTTTTTTCATATCCTCATTTATAAGTCTTATTGCAAGTTCTCTCAAATCTTCTCTATCACTGCATAAATTCATCGTATATGCTCCGTGACATACGATATCTGATATGTCATATTTTTCTCTTAAATTTAAAAACTTTTCGATTTCATCTATTGGGATTTCTCTTGATTTAGATCCTCTAGGATTTCTCGGAAAAAATTGAAATGTATTTGCATTTATATCTAAACACTCAGCTATTGTCTTTTCTAAACCTTTAGCTGTCGATAAATGGCATCCTATTCTGTTCATATATACCTCCAAAACATTATTATATCACAATAAAATAACCCAGTATGTTATAATATTATTGGTGATGAAAAGTATGCTCAATATTAACAAAAAAAATATAAATAAAATAGATAAACTCCTGCTATTAAGCGTTATAATCCTAGTTTTATATGGATTGACAGTCTTATTTACTGCTGGCTATAGCCTTTCAAATACTTATTTTAAAAAGCAAGTAGTAGCTTCAGTAATAGGCTTAATAGTAGTATTTTTTATAATTTCAATTGATATAAATGTTATCAAAAAATTTTACATACCACTGTATATAATCTGCAACATACTTTTAGTATTGGTTTTATTCATTGGTGTTGGAGATGAGTGGGGTGCTCGTAGCTGGTTTAAGTTTGGCCCTATAAATTTCCAGCCATCCGAAATAACAAAAATTGTTTTGGTATTATCTCTAGCAAGAGTTCTAGAAATCAATAAGACAAAAATAAACGAACCTAAGACATTATTAAAAATTTTGGCTTTTGCATTTCTACCTGTGTTTTTAATTTTAAAACAACCTGACGCAGGTACTGCAATGGTATATACTTTTATAATAATTATCATGTTATTTACAGCTGGTATTGATTGGAAATATATAATTGGCGCTTTGCTATTGGGAATCGTAAGTTTACCATTTATGTATTTGAGATTAGATCAATTTCAAAGAGATAGAATTTTAAATTTCCTTCATCCAGAAAGAGATGTCTCAAATACAGGTTGGCAAGCTCTACAAGGTAAAATAGCTATAGGATCTGGAAAACTTACAGGAGAAGGCTTCTTAAAAGGTGTCCAAAACCAGTATAGTTTTATTCCAGAAAAGCAAACCGATTTTATATTTGCCGTTTTAGTTGAAGAATTTGGTTTTATTGGTGGAATATTGTTGATTTTATTGTATTTACTTATGCTATATAGATGTGTGGTCATAGCACAAAACACAGATAGTTTTTATACAAAATTGATTACAATGGGTTTTTCTGCTATGTTTTTATTCCATATATTTGAAAATATTGGAATGACAATAGGAGTAATGCCTATAACCGGAATTCCATTGCCATTTTTGAGCTATGGTGGAACTTTCCAAATAATCAATCTAATTTCAATAGGTATTATAATATCATCATCAATTCAAAAAGATCCGTTGAATTTTATTTAGGAGGTACTATGGAAAAAATAGAAAGTTTTAAAATAAATCATTTGGTTTTATTACCTGGAATTTACGTTTCTAGAAAAGATATATTAAAAAATGATGTGTTAACTACATTTGATTTGAGAATGACTATGCCCAACAGAGAACCTGTAATGAATACAGCAGAAGTTCACGCAATAGAACATCTAGGAGCTACATTTTTGAGAAACAAATTGAATAATGAGGTTATTTATTTTGGACCTATGGGATGTAGAACTGGATTTTATTTGATTTTATTAGGAGATAAAAAATCCGAAGATATTGTAGATTTAGTAAAAGAAATGTTCGAATTTATAGAGAATTTTGACGATGAAATTCCAGGTAGATCTGCTAGAGATTGTGGAAACTATCAAGATATGAATTTAGATATGGCAAAATATTACGCTAAAAAATATTTAAAAGTACTAAATTCAATACAACCAGAAAATTTAAATTATCCAGAATAGAAAAATTCGCAGTTCATGTAAACTGCGAATTTTTTAGTTTGATTTATCATCTAAATAAGTCGTCTGTAGCTTTGCAAGCTTTTTCTCTCTCATTTTTTCAATATAATGCTTTCTACACAAAGGAAGGTATGTCTCGCTTGCCCCCAATTGTATTCTATCTTTAGCATCTGTTATTCTATAACTAACCCAAGCATCATTTCCACATACAGCACAAACTGCATGATGTTTTTCTACGTAATCGCATATAGATAGAAGCTCTTTTACGATTTGAAATGGCTTTGCTTCATAATCCATATCTAATCCTGCAACTATTATAGTATATCCATTTTCTAGTAAATAATTGATTTTATCTACAAAATAATCAGCATCAGAATTTATGAATTGAACTTCATCAATAGCTATGACTTCTACATCATTTTTTCTAGTGTATTCAACTATATCATCTATGGTCTCCACATTTATAGCTTCCATTTCATTTTTATCGTGAGTCACTACTTTTTCTTTTGAATATCGAGAATCCATCTTAGGTTTAAATACAGCAACTTTGTACTTCGCAATTCTAAATCTATTTACTTCTTTCCATAGACTTGAAGTTTTGCCAGAAAACATCGAACCAGTATGCACTATTAGTTTTCCCTTATATTGATGCATCTAATTATACCTGCTTATTTCTATAGTTTCTACAACAATATCTTTTAATGGTTTATCATGAAAATCAGTCTTAACTGATGCTATTTTATCTACTATATCCATTCCTTCCATAACTTGGCCAAAAACCGAATGTTTTCCATCTAGCCAAAAACATCCACCATTATTTTTGTAATAGCTTTTTTGCTCTTCTGTTAAATCGCATTCATCTAAATATTTCAAATAATCTGCTCTTATAGCTGTGTTTTGAACTATGAAAAATTGAGATCCATTTGTGTTTGGTCCTGAATTCGCCATAGACAACGCTCCTCTAATATTTTTCAATTCATTTGAAAATTCATCTTCAAATGGATCATTCCATATGCTTTCTCCACCATAACCACTTCCTAGTGGATCTCCACCTTGAATCATAAATTCATTGATTACTCTATGAAATATAGTATTATCGTAATATCCATCTCTTGCATGAGTTACAAAATTTTCCACGCTTTTTGGAGCTTCTTTTTCGAATAATTTAACGGTAATATTTCCCATATTTGTTATTATTTTTGCCATTAATTGATTTTGATTAGGTTTATCTGTTTGATACATATTTCCTCCATAAATAATTTAGCTGCTTTAAACAAAAGCAGCTTAATTTTTAGTATTAGAGGAGAAATAATAGCCTTCTCCCCATTTTGTCCTTATAATTAACGATTCATTATCCTTAATTTTTTCTCTTAGCCTTTTCACGTGAACATCAACTGTCCTTATGTGACCACTAGCATCGCTCCATAATTTCGCTGCTAATTCTTCTCTGGATAAGACTTTATCTTTATTTATGACAAGTGTATATAAAAGTTCAAATTCTCTTCCTGTCAATTCAATGTCTTCGCCATTTCTTTTAACGCTTCTTGCAAGCAAATTAAACTCAAATCCTCCAACTTCCAAAACATTAGTATTAGAATTAGGTGTTTCCAAATCTGTTTTAGTTCTTCTCAGAACTGCCCTTATCCTAGCTTTTAATTCAAGCATATTGAAAGGATAAACTATATAATCATCAGCTCCATATTCTAAAGCTAATATCTTTTTCATATCATCAGACTCTTCACTAACAAATATAGTAGGAATAGAATACAATTTGCTCATTTCTTTTTTTAAGTCTAAACCCGTTCCATCAGAAAAGTTCATATCACAAAGTACAAAATCAAAATAATTTTTATTTAGTTTTTCTAAAGCATCTTTAATATTTGAACATTCATAGACTTCATAATTTTCGTCTTTAGAAAAATTCAAAATAATTTCATCTTTGTAAACACTTGATGGAAACACTAACAGTATTCTAAGTTTCATAAATTTAATTAGATTACTTCAATGAAGTGATCTGCCTTTTCTTTTACTCTTCCTATTATATTACCTACTTGGTTAGATTTGTGAAGTCTATCGATTAATTCATTTGCTTCGTTTTCTGATAATGCTATTAATAATCCACCTGATGTTTGAGGATCAAATAATATATCATCTACAAAACTACTTACATCTTTGCTTATCTTCACATCATTTCTTATGAAGTTTCTATTGTCATATGCACCTTTTGGAACCAATCCTAAATTCACAAACTCTTCTACCCCTTCAAATATAGGTAAATTCTTAGAGTCGATTTCTATAGTTAGATTAGAACCTTTCGCCATTTCTAAAACGTGTCCACATAATCCAAATCCTGTTACATCTGTAGCTGCGTGAACATCTAGTCCATCACAAGCTTCCTTTGCGTATTTATTCAAAGTAGTCATAGATTTTATTGCTTCATCAAATAGTTTTTGGTTTTCCATTCCACCTTTCACAGCAGTATTGATGATTCCAACTCCCAATTTTTTTGTAAGAACTAAAACGTCCCCTACTTTTGCAGTTGAATTAGCCCATATTTTATCTGGATGATTTACTCCTGTTACTGATAATCCGTATTTAGGTTCATCATCTTGTATAGTATGTCCTCCAACTAAAATACAGCCTGCTTCTTTCGCTTTATCTGCTCCACCTTTTAAAATTTCTACTAGTACGTCTTGATTCATGCAATCTGAAAAGCACACAATATTTAAAGCCAATAATGGATCTGAACCCATAGCATACAAATCGCTCAATGAATTAGTAGCGGCTACTTGACCAAATGTATATGGATCATTTACTACAGGTGTAAAGAAGTCTAAAGATTGTATTAAACACAAATCATCCCTTAATCTATACACTGCACAATCATCGCTTGTATCCAAACCAACTACCAAATTGTTGTCTTGGATTTTTTCCAAATGGCTCAAAACTTCTGCTAATTTACCAGGCCCAATTTTAGCAGCACAACCTGCTGTTTGCGTAAATTCAGTTAATTTTACATCTTCTGGTTTAATTGTTTTGTACTTTTTGTCTAACATTTTATCTCCTCTAATCTACAGTTATTAAATTTTTTAGAGACTCAAAGGTTTTGTCTCCTATTCCGTTGACATTTTTAATGTCTTCTATAGTTTTGAATCTATTTTTCTCTCTAAACTCTATTATTTTCTTTGCCTTAGAAGGACCTATGCCTGGCAAAGATTCTAGTTTACTACTATCAGCAGAATTTATATCTACCAATTCTTTAGAAGTATTTTGTTTAGGATTAACTACGTTCGTAGTGTCTGTAGTATCATTTTCCTTACGCTCAGATTTAGATGGTATGTAAATCTTCATTTCATCTTTTACTCTCATAGCGAGATTTACACTTTTTGTATCTGCATCATTGCTAAATCCTCCGGCTAATGCAACTACATCTTTTAGTCTATCTCCTTTTTTAAAACTATATACTCCTGGCTTTTTCACGCACCCGTCAATATGGCACATTACTTCTGAATCTTTTTGCTCTTCTTCCTTAGTAAATGAGCTTTTACTGGCTTCATTATTAAAATCATTTTCAGAATTTAAATTTTCTGATATTTCCTGGGATTTTTCAACTTTTAAGTCATCTCCATTTGACTTATATAGTCCTATAACTGCCATTATAACAATAGCTACACCAACCAAAATTTTATCTTTGGATAATTTGAAATTCATATGACGCCTCTTATATTTATATATTATATGATATCACATAATCTAACTTTTCGTCCAATAAAAAAAGCTATCAGCAATTACACTAATAGCTTTATCTTTATTATTTAGTTTAAAATTCTTCTAGCAGTCACAAATGCATTCGTATAATAATTTGAATTTATATCTGAAATTATTACTCCTGTAGAAGGTGTAGAAGCGTGAATCATTTTTCCATTTCCAACGTATATTCCTACATGAGATATTCCGGATCCATTTGTATTGAAAAACAACAAATCTCCTTGTTTCAAATTATCTCTGCTAACTTGGTATCCATTATTTGCTTGTGCAGCAGAATTTCTATACAAAGAAATTCCACAAACTTTATTGTACAAATAACTTGTCAATCCAGAGCAGTCAAATCCTACTCCTGGTTGAGAACAACCCCATACATATCTTTCTCCCAAATATTTATATGCAGCTTGTGCTACTGCACTTCCTGAACCAGACTCAGACTTATTGTCGTATCTTGAATTACTATTGTCGTTATATTGGTCTTTAACTTGTGAAGGTTTCTTGTATTGAGAAGAAGGTTTTGTATTTTGTATATAATTATTTGATATATATCTTCCTTCTGAAATTTTTGTCCAATACTCACCTTTTATTCCAGAAATTTTTGTACCTCTATCTAATACTGAAATTACATTAGAATTCATACTTGGATTATCTCTAACATTTACAGAATCAGATACATATCCTTCAAATTTTTCACCTGAAAAATTAGTTTCTTTTTTAGTTTCTTTTTTATCTTCTTTTTTGCTTTCTTTTTTAGTATTTTCTTGTTTTACACTATTGGAATCAGAAGTCGCTGAATCAGATAAATATTTTGCACTTACATATCCAACTTTTCCATCTATTTCAGTTTTAAACCATCCATCTTCTACAACTCCACTTATTTTAGTGTTTTTTTCTAAAACATTAAGCTTATCTGATTGAATAGACTTTCCACTTCTAAAATACACTGGAGATTTTACCCACATATTTACTTTATTTAATGATTTTGCAGGTTTTGATTCTGGCTTTTGTTTATTTGATTTTTCTTCTTTTTTAACTTCTTTGTTTTCTTTGCTTGAATTTGTTAAGTAATGTTTACTAATGTAAGCTTCTTCATTATTATATTCTATTTTAGCCCAATCTTCATTTTTATCGTCTTTTATAACGACTTTTGCATCTTTCGGTAATACTCCTAAAATCTCAGAATTTACGCTTGAGCCTTTTCTTACGTATAGATCACCTGTTGTAGATCTAGTAATATTTGAGTATATATTTTCTTCTTCATTTTTAGCGTTTCTAGAAGTAGTCAATGAAGCCACTTCTGATTTTTTTGCTTTTAAAGCATCAGTTTTATTTTCAGCTATTTCAACTTTAGTTTTATTTTCAGAATTATTTAATGATGATTCTTTTTTAGAATTATCAACAGTTGTCTTTTTATATGTAGAATCAACTTCATTTTTCTTAGTATTGTGTTTAGTTTCTACAACTACGACTTCTGATTTTTCACTTGTTACATTGTTATTGATAATTTTTTTTGTAGAATTATTGGAATCATTTAATACGTTTCTTACTTGAGAATTTCTAATTTCTTTAAGAACCTTTTCTCTACTCTCTTCATTTGATTTTTCAGTAGAAATTTTATTATCATTTAATGAAACCGAATATTTTGTAGTAGTTAAATTGTTTTCTTCATCTTTACCTTTACCTGCTAACATAGTAGAACTCATGTATGGTGACACAAAAGTTCCAACCGCTATGACTGAAGCTAATCCTATGGACAAGCCAAGTCCTTTTTTGTTCATATTAATTCCTCCTAATATATCCTAAAAATATATTAAAATAATTTCAAATAGATGTCAAGCAAATGCAACAAAAAAGTTACAAATAAGTATCAAAAAAGTAATAATTGTAATATTATTCGATTTTCCACTATCCTATTTTGCGCTACATCAATAAAAAAAGAATCTGTCCCTTGTAGAACAAATTCTCTTTTAATTAGATTTCCATTAATTCTGTTTCTTTGTCTTCAACTATTTTGTCGATTTCTTTTGTCAATTTATCAGTCAAATTTTGAATGTCATCTAACAATGTATGCATATCATCTTCAGTGATTTCTGCATTTTTTTCCATTTTTTTTGCATCATCGACGTAATCTCTTCTAATAGATCTTATAGTTATTTTTGATTTTTCGCCGTATTCTTTTACTACTTTTGCCAATTCTTTTCTTCTATCTTCTGTTAGTTGTGGGAATGGCAATCTTATTATATTTCCATCGTTTGAAGGAGTAATTCCCAAATTTGAACTTTGTATTTTCTTTTCAATTTCTCCCAATAATGATTTATCCCAAGGTTGAATAGTCAATAATCTCGCTTCAGGTGCGGAAATTGTAGCTACTTGTTTTAATAGAGTTGCTGTTCCATAATAATCTACTACTATATTATCTAATACGCTAGGATTTGCTCTACCTGCTCTTACTGTTTTTAATTCTTCTCTCAAAGCATGTAGTGTTTTATCCGCTTTAGCTTCCATATCTTTTAATAATTGTTTACTCATTATTATCCCCCTTAACTATTGTTCCTATATTTTCACCATGTGAAACTTTTATAATGTTATTAGGATCGTCTATTCCAAAAACGACAAGTCCCATATTGTTTTCCATACATAAAGAAGTTGCTGTCGCATCCATTATTCCCAATCCTTTATTCAAGATGTCAATATATGTCAATTTATCAAATTTTTTCGCATCTTTATTTTTGTTTGGATCAGAATCATATATTCCATCTGTTCCTTTTTTACCTACTAATATTACATCTGCATTAATTTCTACAGCTCTCAATGCAGCAGTAGTATCTGTAGAAAAATAAGGCAATCCTGTTCCAGCAGCAAATATAACAATTCTATCTTTTTCTATATGTCTTATTGCTCTTCTTCTTATATAAGGTTCTGCTACTTGTTTCATATCAATAGCTGTTTGCACTCTAGTTTGTATTCCTTTATTTTCCAACGATGCTTGTAATCTAAGTGCATTGATAGTAGTGCCTAGCATTCCCATAGAATCAGATGTTGCTCTATCGATTTTTGAAGATCTTCCTCTCCAGAAATTTCCTCCTCCAACTACTATAGCTATCTCAAGTCCTTCATCATGTACTACTTTTATTGCATCACAAATGTTTTCTATGATGTCATCGTCTAATCCATGACCTTTATCACCACTAAGCGCTTCTCCACTTAGTTTAAGTAATACTCTTTTATATTTTAAACTCAAAATTACCTCCCATTTATAATAAGGTTTTCTTTAGTTAATAATACCAAATTAATATTTTAAAATCAACCTAAATTTTGAATATGTAAAAAAATGCTGCAATATTAAATTGCAGCAAAATTTTATTTACCCATTTGTTTTTTAACTTCTTCAGCAAAATCTTCGCTTTTCTTTTCTAATCCTTCTCCTACTTCAAATCTTGAGAATCTACGGATTTTTATGTTTTCACCAATTTTAGCAATTAATTCTGTCAATAATTGTTCTATTGTTTTGTTTGGATCTTTAATGAATGGTTGTTCCAATAAACAAATTTGTGAATAGAATTTATTGATTCTTCCTTCAACTTTCTTTTCAGCTATCATTTTTGCTTTATCTTCTGGAACTTTTTTGCCTTCATTTTCGTTCATAGCTTGGTGAATCAAAACTTCTTTTTCTTTTTCAATTTCTTCAGCTGGAACTTCTTCACGGCTAACGTATTTTGGATTAGAAGCTACTATTTGCATAGCAACGTCTTTAGCGAAGTTTTTGAATTCTTCGTTTTTAGCAACGAAATCTGTTTCACTGTTAACTTCAACTATTGCAGCGATTTTTCCACCATGGATATAAGTTTCAACAATACCTTCAGATGCTAATCTTCCAGATTTCTTTTCAGCTCCTGCAAGACCTTTTTCTCTTAGAAGATCAATTGCTTTATCTATATCTCCATTTGCTTCTGTAAGAACTTTTTTACAGTCCATCATTCCAGCGCCTGTTTTTTCTCTTAATTCTTTTACCATACTTGCAGTAATTTGTGCCATTTCATTACCTCCAATTAAATTAAAAAGCGACTGTTAACCAAATATTCTATTTTTAGTTTAACTGTCGCCTAAACCTTATTCTTCGTCTTCTGATTCTTCTTCGTTAGAATTTTCAACAAATTCTTTTAAATCTTCTTCTGACACTTCGGCTTCTTCTTCAGAAATTTCTTCTTCTTCGTCTTCTTCGACTTTTTCATAAACTTCTTCTGAATCTTCACGACCTTGATTTGCTTCTATTACAGCATCTGCAATTGTAGAAGTCAATAATTTTACAGCTCTTATAGCGTCATCATTACCAGGAATAGCTATATCTAATTCATCTGGATCGCAATTAGTATCTACGATTCCTACTACTGGAATTCCCAATATTTTAGCTTCGTGAACAGCTATATATTCTTTTTTAGGATCAACTACGAAAATTACGCTTGGCATTTTATTCATTTTTTGAATACCGCCTAGGTTCTTTTCAAGTTTTTCTCTTTCTCTTTCTAATTGACTAACTTCTTTTTTTGGTAAAAGATCGAAAGTTCCATCTTCTTCCATTTCATACAATTTGTGAAGTCTATTGATTCTAGCTTTTATAGTTTTGAAGTTTGTCAACATACCGCCCAACCATCTTTGGCTTACGTAATGTTGTCCACATCTTTTAGCTTCTGTTTCTATAGCTTCTTGAGCTTGTTTTTTAGTTCCTACAAAAAGAACTTCTCCACCATCTGCAACAATGTCTCTTACGAAATTGTATGCATCATCAATTTGTTTTACAGTTTTTTGTAAATCTATGATATAGATTCCATTTCTTTCTGTAAATATAAATTTTGACATTTTAGGGTTCCATCTTCTAGTTTGATGTCCAAAGTGAACCCCAGCTTCTAACAATGATTTCATTGATACTACTGACATATTTTTACCTCCGTTTATTTCCTCCAATCGAATCATTTACAAATACGACAATTAAGCAACTGTATTCGTATCATCGACTGTGTGTTTTACCCACAAATTATATCATAGATTTTTTTATTTTTCAAGCTTTTTATAGTCACAATTTTCATTGGAGCAAAGTATGGCTTCTCCGTTTCTATTTTTTCTATGAACTAATAAACTTCCACATTCAGGGCATTTTTCTCCTGTAGGTTTATCCCAAAGTGCAAAATCGCAATTAGGATAATTTTCACATCCATAAAAAACTTTGCCTCTCTTAGATACTTTTTCTATAATTCTAGAACCACATTTAGGGCATTTTACATTAGTGTCTTTTACTATTGTTTCTGTGTACTTACAATCTGGAAATCCACTGCATCCTATAAATTTTCCATTTCTTCCATGTTTTATGACTAGTTCTTTTCCACAATTAGGACATTTTCTTCCTATAGGTTTGTCTTCTACTTTGAATTTATCTTGTGCATTTTTTGCTTTTTCCAAATTTTGCTCAAATCCAGAATAAAATTCTCTGATTACTTTTTTCCATTCCACCGTATCATCTGCAATATTATCTAATTCAGATTCCATTTCAGCTGTGAATTTCTCGTTTATAATTGAATCAAAATATTTAACTACAAATTCACACACTTTTTCTCCTATTTCAGTTATATAGAATTTTTTTTCTTTTAATTCAACGTAATTTCTAGACAAAATACTACTTATTATAGAAGCATAAGTACTAGGTCTACCGATTCCATCTTCTTCTAATGTTTTTACCAAGCTGGCTTCTGTATATCTTGGTTTTGGTTTGGTGAAGTGTTGCTTTTTATCTATAGCTTTTGCATCTAAACTTTCATCTTTAGTTAATTCAGGCAATTCGCTGTCATTATTAGTTATAGAATATACTCTTGAAAATCCATCAAATGTTATAATATTTCCATTTGTTCTAAAAATGTAATCTCCATTTATTAAATCTACAGATGTCGATAAATACAATGCATCTTTCATTTGACTAGCTACAGTTCTCTCCCAGATCAATTTATATAATTTGTATTGATCTTCCGTCAAGTATTTTTTTATTTCATTTGGTCTTCTCTTTACTGAAGAAGGTCTTATGCCTTCATGTGCATCTTGTGAGCCTTTTTTCTTTTTAGAATAATCATATCCTTTTGTTGCGTATTTTTCACCATACAATTCTTTTATTATTTCTATACAATCATCTACACAAGATTGAGATATTCTAGTGGAATCTGTTCTCATGTAAGTTATCAAACCTACAGATCCTTCACTTCCTATGCTGACACCTTCGTATAACTGTTGTGCAATTCTCATAGTTCTAGAAGTTTGAAAGTACAATTTTTTGTAAGCTTCTTGTTGCAATGTAGATGTAGTGAAAGGTGCATATGGTTTTCTAGATTTTTTTTGTTGCTTTACAGAATCGACAACAAAATTTTTGTTTAATTTTTCTAAAATATTTTTTGCTTCTTGTTCTGTTTTTATTTCTATTTTATTTTTTTTATCGTTTTGTGAATATTGTAATTCTGAGCTAAACTCTATATCGTCTTTTAAAAAGTCTGCATGTATAGTCCAGTACTCTTGAGGTTCAAATTTACGGATTTCTTCTTCTCTTTCATAAATTAGTCTCAAAGCTACTGATTGAACTCTACCTGCACTAAGTCCAGATTTTACTTTCTTCCATAATAATGGAGATATACTATAACCAACTATTCTGTCCAAAACTCTCCTAGCTTGTTGAGCATTGACTAAATTCAAATCGATGGACTCGGGTTTTTTAATAGCAGATTTTATATAATCTTTAGTGATTTCTTGAAATTTTACTCTGTTTTTTTCTTTTGGATCTATCCCCAATAAATAACATAAGTGCCATGATATAGCTTCACCTTCTCTATCAGGGTCGGTTGCTAGATATATTTTTGTAGAATTTTTATAGTCTTTTTTTAATGCATTAATTACATTAGCTTTCCCTCTAACGTTTATATATTTCGGTTCAAAGTCATTTTCAATATCTACTCCTATTTTACTTTTTGGTAAATCTCTTAGATGACCTATTGTAGCTACAACTTTATACCCAGATCCAAGCATCTTTTGTATTGTCTTTGCTTTAGTAGGAGATTCTACAACTACTAATTTTTTATTTGCCATTAAAAAATCTATCCTTTCTATTTGTTATTGTTTAATTGAGCTCTTAGTTCACTTATTGATTTTGTGCAAATTTGAGATTTATTTATCCCTAATTTATCTATAATTTTTTCTAATTGATTTTCATCTTCTACTTCTATTTCCAAGTAAGGATAAGGATAAAAATCTTTATCCCATTCATCAAAATCAAGTCTAGCATTCATAAATTCAAATGATTTTCTCTCTTTTTTTGAAGATGAATGTTTGTCTAATTTTACAAATTTCAATATATTCTTTAAATTTTCTACATTATCAAATTTTATAGTGTATTCGTCATAATGTCTTATATTAGTATCTTTTATTCTTTTTTTATAAGTCAGATAATTATTCTCTACACCATTGAATATGTCCTTTGACAATCTTATTCTAAGGTAATCTCCATCATCTATCAAATTGTATTCATTTGATTCTATAAGAATATTTTCTTGAATTTCATGAGAAATCATCTTTGCACCAATAGATATAACCTTGTCTATAAGATCTAAAAAATCATCCGTAAAAATTTTACATTCAAGTTCTTTTTCCATATCAATCCCTTATCTTTTTCACTTTAAAATCTAAATAATCTGAAGATACACAATGAACATCTATTCCATCTATCAATCCTTCTACGATATTGCAATGACCATATCCGTGCAAATGACCATAAACAACTGCAACAGTATTGTATTGTTTTATCAAATCAAATATTTCATTTGGTTTTTTGTCTATATTAAAAGGAGGATAATGTAGCATCACAATAATATCTTTATCATTTTTAATACTATCCAAACTCATTTTTATCCTGAGCAATTCTCTATCAAAAATTTTCTTATCTGTATCTTTAGATTCCTTACTCGTAGGATCTAGCCACCCTCTGGAACCACATACATTGAAATTTTCCAATTCAATTGAATCATTTTGGATAAAACTAATTGTATCTAAGTTCAAATCTCGAATTTTTTTTATGCTGTTCCACCAATAATCATGATTTCCTTTTATCATAATCTTTTTAGCTGGCAATTCATCTATTCTTTTTAGATCAATATAAGCATCATCCATCTTCATTGCCCATGATATATCCCCAGGTATCAAGACAATATCATTATCGTCTAATTTTTGAAAATTATCAAATATTTTATCTTCATAATTAGCCCAACTATCCCCAAAAACATCCATGGATTTGTTTTTTGTGTAATCCAGATGTAAATCTCCTATAGCATATATCATATTCTTTCTAACTCTATCTTATTATATTGTATATCTAAATCATTTAATAAATTTTCATCTCTTCTCTGACAAGAAAATAGTATTATCTGATTATTATTTGAAATCTTGAACAATAAATCAAGACATTTCTTATATCTTACATCATCTAATTGTACAAAACAATCGTCCAATATCATCATATAATCCATGCCCATCAACTCTTCAAGCACACTTATTCTTATGAATATCGACAACAAATCAAATGTAGCAGAACTCAAGTGTCTTTGATCGTGGAATTTCACTCCATCGTATATATTCACAGATAAATTATCATCTACTCTGAATCTATTTTTCTTATTTACTGAATAAGCCATCATTTCTGATACTTTTTGATTAATCCTAGGAATGAAATTTTTGTGCAACCTATTAATGCTTTTATTTATTAAATCCATTGCCAATTCTATAGATTGTATCTCATCTTCGTATTTTTGAATGTTTTTATCTACGTCATCTAGCAGTTCTTGTTTTTCTAAAAGTAGATTCACAGATTTTTCCAGCATTTTTGCTTTTTCAAATAGTTTTGCATTATTTTCTATAGACTCATCTATTTCTTTATTTAAAACTTCTAGATTTTTAATCTCATTTTCTTCTAGCTTTATAGCATCGTCATCTATTTCATCTAAAAATACGCTGAAATCATATTCGTCAGAAATTTTCTTCAACTGTTGATCTTTGTCTTCTATTCTTTTGACAAGTTGATCGTATTCAACCCTTTTTCTACGATAATCTTCCACATCTATTCGTTTCAAACTCTTGCTATTTGATAAAATCTCATTTATTTTTTGTTTAGATTCTTCATCTTTTAGCAATATGTCGTCTAATTTCGAGTCAATAGACTGTAATTTATTTTCCAAATCATTCAAATATTTTAAATTTTCTTCTGCTTCTATATTATATCTGTAATCATTGATAATATCATCGGTATTTTCGTACATTATATTGGTCAATTTACTAACCTTTTGTGTGATTTTTTTTAATTGCCTATTTATATTTGCTTTTTTTATCTTCACAATCAAAAAAGTGATTGCACATAAAATTGCAAATAGTATAGGAGCTATCATAAGTCCTTCATTTCCAAATGCCACATAAGCCAATATAGAAGCAATTATCACTATTGCAATCGAGATAGCAAACAATTTTAATTTACCAATCGAATTTTTCTTAATATTTAAATCATTTATCTCATCAATAAATTCTCGAACAGTTTGATAGTTATCTAGTTTTGATTTCAAAAAGTAGTAGTCTTTACTAATTAGCTTTTTTTTCTTGGATAAGTCATTAAATAAAATCCTATTTTCATTTAATATTTTATTTTGTTCATCTAAAAAATCAACGTCATTCTCATCTATATCTTCTATATATTGAATTTTAGATAAATTATCTAACAAATTAGCCTTATCCTTCAAAATTTGCATCTTGTAGTTCTTGGCTTCTTCCACCTTTTCAATATCTTTTTTCTTATTCAATCTTACAAGTTTTTGTTTGTTAGATAGTAACTTCTCGTGTCTATCCCTACTTTTGTTCAATTTTTCTAAAATTTCTTCGTATTCTATCTTATCTTTTTCTATGTGGCGTATTTCTTCTTCTATATCGTATTTTTTTTGATATAAAATCCCTAAAGGCTTTGTTTTTGCTTGTCTAGTTCCAATATCAGCCTTTTTTTTCTCCAAATTCAACAGTGCCTTTTTAAACGATATTGAATCATTATTTTGATCTGTAGAATTTAGAAGCATATCTACTATTGAACTCACATTATCGTTTTTTATATCAATATTTCTGAGATTTGAAAATTGAGTTGACTTAAATATATCTAATGGCATCCCAAAAAAGTATTCCCCTGGAAACGCCAAATTATCCTTATTAAATCCTTCTAATTCAACCTCGTTTTTTCCTGTATTCTCATTAAAAATATTGAAAGTCTTATCCTTAAAATTACGATAAACCACATAATTTTTACCATCTTTTTCTACGAGTATACTACCTTCATAGCTTTTTCCATTCCAAGGTCTATACTTTTCATAATCTTCAGTAAACACCGTTCTTTTTAAATAAGGTTTTACAAAGCCATAAAATACGCCTTCTATAAATTTTGAAATTGTAGTTTTCCCTGATTCATTCAATCCGTAAATCAAATTGAAATTATCTTGTAATTCTAAGCTACAGTTATTGAATTTTCCAAATGATATCAAATCTAATCTAAGAATTTTCATATATTATTCTCCAATAGTGATTTAATTCCCAACTCAATAGCTCTTTTCACAACGGGATCATTTTCATCTAATGATTTAGATTCCTCAATAAAATATCCCAATACATTATTTCTATTGAACTCGTATATTTTATCTAAGTCAATATTAGATTCCGTAAAATCTTTGATTTCAATGTACTCACAATATTTCTTCAAACTATCTTCTAGGGATTTAATATCCAAATCATATCCTTCTGCTATTTGACCTTTTAGATTTACTCTCAAATAATTTTTTTTGTCATTTACTATCACTTTTGATATAGAATTTACTAAATCGTAATAGCTAAATTTTTCAGTTATTTGAAAATCAATTTCATTGAAATTAGAGCATGAACAATCCAAAAAATCCAATTCAAGATTGTGATTTTCAATATTACCTACAACAGCTCCATGTGCTCCTTTTTCTTTAAAACTCAAAGGCTCTATTGATCCAGGATACACGAATTTATCATTAAATATAGTTGGTTTATGAATATGTCCCAAAGCAATATAATCAAATCCCAATTTATTAGCCTTTTCTTGATCAAAAAACATATAGCTGTCATTTTCAGTTAATAAATCAGAATGTATCATAAGTACATTTGTTTTTAATTTATCTAATCTTAAATCTTCAAATAAATCCACGTTTGAGTAATTGAATTTATTGTAGCTTATTCCATATACGTCTACATCGTCAAATTCTATTTTTTCAAGAATATCTTTTTTGAACACATTTATATTGTCTCCAATATCAACCATATCCCACAAACTTTCATTATATATAGGATCGTGATTTCCTCCTACAATACATATTTGTGAAGTGGATCTTGAAAGTAAGTCAACAAGCCTATTGATATCGGAAATACTAAAATTTTCGATATTATACAAATCTCCTGACAAAAAAATATAATCTACTTTTTCTTCTATACTGTAATTGACCATTTTTTCGACAGCTGTCCATATTCTTTGTCTCCTAATTTTGGACATAGATTGTGGAATAGATGATTTGGAAAATTTCATCCCTAGATGAAAATCTGCCGAATGTATAAATTTCAAAACTATGACCTACTTTTGACTATCTAATTGCTTTAACTCATCTTCTATTAAAGCATATAATACACGCAATTCTTCTTCTGTAAAAGTAATTCCTTTACTCATTCTAGTATGTTCTTGATTCCATTCTCTTATATCGTATTTTGGCTCATAATCTGACCATTTTACTATATTTAATTCTTTATTCCAGTTGTTTGATTTTGTCGATAAAATTCCTAATCTTTCTATTATTTCAAATTTTAAATCTGCCATATTAACCTCCATATTTATAAATATATTATAGCATTATTTTGAAATATGCAAATATATGTTAGAATAATACTGAGGTGAAGAACATGAAAAAACAAAAATTAGCACAAATAGTTGCAATAATTTTGGTATTGATGATGGTAGCTCCATTTATACTAAATCTAGTTATGAGCTGGTAATTAATGATAATAAAAGACATAAATTACGATGACAAGAAAAATAAATTTATAATAACTACAGATACAAACAAAACCTTCTCTTTAGAATACGATGATTATGAAAAATTCAATATTCACAAAGACATGGAAATAGACGAAAAATTAAATGAACATTTATTGTATACATCTAATTTTTCAGAAGCTTTAGAAGTTAGCCTCAACTTCCTATCGTATAAATTGAGAAGCGAAAAAGAGCTTATAACCAAATTAAAATCCAAAAAATATAGCGAAGAAATAATCGACTCAGTAATATCTAAATTGAAGGATCTCGATCTAATAGACGATTACTATTACGCTAAGACTTTCATAAATGATAGACTAAACCTTACAAATTACAGCAAAAAAAGAATTATGAATGATTTGTATTTAAAAGGAATAGATAAAAAAATATATGCGGATTATTTGGATGAAGTATTAGATTTTGACGTAGAATTTGAAAATGCAAAAAAAATAGTAGATAAAAAAATCAACCAATGGCAGCTCAAATACGAAGGATTTGCACTAAAAAACAAAATAGTATCTTTTTTAATTCAAAAAGGATTTAGCTATGATGTGGCAAAAAGGGTTAGTGAATTATATTAATGTACTATGTATATATACTAAAATGCAATGATAATACATTGTATACCGGAATAACTAATGACCTTAATAATAGAATAAAAAAGCACAACAATGGAACTGCCAGCAAATATACTAGAGCAAGGCTTCCGGTAAAATACACATTTATATGCTCAGTAGCCGATAAAAGTGAAGCTTTGAAATTAGAGATTAAAATCAAAAAACTTACAAAATCTAAAAAATTAGAGCTAATACATTCCGATAAAAACGAAATAAATACATCAAAAAATGCTTAAGTACAGATATCTATACTTAAGCATTTTATTTATAAATTATTTTTTGCTAATTCAACTAATTTAGCAAATTCTTTTTCGTCTCTAACTGCCATATCAGCTAAAACTTTTCTGTTTAAATCTACTCCTGCAACTTTTAATCCATGCATAAATTTACTATAGCTTAAACCGTTCATTCTAGTAGCTGCATTAATTCTAGCAATCCATAATTTTCTGAAATCTCTTTTTCTTCTTTTTCTTCCAACATATGAATAAGCTAATGATCTCATTACTGCTTGATTAGCTGTTTTATATAATGTATGTTTTGAACCAAAATATCCTTTAGCTTGTTTTAATACTTTTTTATGTCTTTTTCTAGTAGTTACACCACGTTTTACTCTTGCCATTTATCTTTCCCCCTTTACTAAGGAATCATTTTATCGATTCTTCTCATATCTGCGTCGCTTACTGTAGTACCTTTTCTTAAATTTCTAGTTCTTTTCGCAGATTTTTTACCTGTTAAGTGACTTGCATAAGCTTTAAATCTTCTTAACTTACCTGTTCCAGTTCTTCTAAATCTTTTAGCAGAACCTCTATGTGTTTTCATTTTTGGCATTTAATTTTCCCCCTTAATTATCTTTATTGGTTAAAGGACCCATGAACATTATCATCATTTTGCCTTCCATTGAAGGTTTCTTTTCTATTTGTCCTACATCTTTAGTCAATTCATAAAATCTTTCTAGAACTTCTTTTCCCATATCTTTATGGCCTAGTTCTCTACCTCTGAATCTTACAGATACTTTAACCCTATTATCGTTATTTAAAAATTTTGAAGCTTGATTTGCTTTAACTTCTAAATCATGTGTATCAATATTTGGTGAAAGTCTAATTTCTTTTACATTAATAACTTTTTGATTTTTCTTAGCTTCTTTTTCTTTTTTCAAAGCATTATATTTGTATTTTCCGTAATCCAATATCTTACAAACAGGTGGCTTAGCATTTGGCGCTACATTAACTAAATCCAAATGTCTATCGTCAGCCATTTTCAAAGCTTCTTTTAAAGAAATTACTCCTACTTGTTCCCCTTTATCATCAATCAATCTGACTTTAGAAGAATTTATTTCTTCATTGATCATTAAATCTTTTATACTATCCACCTCCAAATAAATAATAGCGGGTAGAAAATACCCGCTAAAAATTAATACTCAAATTAAATTTTAACCTTATGAACTCATGTTATAAGGTGAGAGCGGATACCTCTACTTATCATCAACGAATTACATTATACACTAAAAACTTATACTTGTCAATCATTTTTTCTTAGAATTAATTACACTTATTAAAATATAAGGCAAATTAAAGTCTGAAGTGTATGCAATATATTTATTTGACCAATCAGGTTTGAACTTGTCTTTGTAACTTCTCAAGCCTTTAAAATTATACACTTTATTTTGGAAATTGTAAATAACTTTAAAAAATCTTTCTTTCTTTTTAGAATATATTTTGTCTCCAACCTTTGATAGCGGTGCCATTCCAAGATAAAATTTTTCATAATTATTTTCTTGAGCCCACAATATAAGTTTTATGAACAAGAAATCCATCAACCCAACTTCTTTGGATTTATCGTATCTCATCAAATCTATAGATATAGTCTTGTCGTCGTAAAATGGTTGTAAATTCGCAAATGCCAATAGTTCATTCTCATGATATATGCAAGCAACTTTAGTTCTTTTCAAATAATCTTCATCAAAAAATCCCAAACTAAATCCCATCTCACTTTTACCCTGTAACCATAAATCCGATACTTTTTTCATTTTAAAAAGCAGATCATCAGTCATTTCTTCTACTCTAAAATCAAAATTTCCTTTGTCAAAATTATTTAATACATGTCTCCAAGTTCTATTCTTCTTACCAACTAGAGAAAATTCATTTAAGTTTACTGTTGCATCTTGGCCTACTTTTATAAACCTGAAACCTTGATCACAGTATAATTCCAAATTTTCTCCATTTATTTCATAAAAGCACACATTCATATGGTATTTATTGCAATATATTATAAATTCATTTACTGCTTCAATGAAATTTTCTTTTTCGCCTATAGGATCTCCTAATACTATAACTGTATTATTCATAGGTCGATACATTATCATTACAGTATTCGTTTTATCAAAAAACACATTTTTATCATTCAGATAAACCAAATGACTAAATTCATTTCCGTCGTATTTTTCTAAAAATTCAGAAATTTTATCAAATTCTTCATCTGTAAGTTTTTTAAATTTCATTTTTTCGGTTCTTGTGTATTGGAAAGCAAATGAAAGTATAAGTAAAAATATCATGTACAACAAAATCATCCATTTATTTTCCACCAAGTAATTTAGAGAAAATCTCTTATGTGAACTGAAGAAGTTGACTTTTCTGGAAATATTACTAATTAATACGAAAACCACTGTCGTCAAAAATATCTTTATAGATGTATCTGCAAATGCCTTTACACTAAATCTCATCTCATTCTCAGTAAAATCATCTTTCATTATATAAAGTACAATAGATAGTAATAAAGTCAATACAGATTCTTCTACATCAAGTCCTTTTAAAATTGTAGAAAATATAGAAATAATTAAAATTATTTCCGTTATATAGAATACTTTCTTCACAGATTTTTTTATTCCACTAGAAAGTAATATCAGCAATCCTCCCGAAGTAAGTGTAATAAATCTAGCCAATATGACTACATCTTTTTTGATAAAATGCCTTAAAAATTTAATCCTGTATAATACAGATGGAGTTGCTACACTTAAACACAATATCAATCCTACTATGAATGTAAATATTGATAGTATTTGGAATACAAATTGCTTTGTAGATTCTTCTGACGACGATTTGTTGTATAGCTCTCTAAAAATCATTATTAAAGAAATTATCCAAGGAAGAACATTGTATGCCAATCTATAAGATATTATCACAAATATCGCTAATTGAGGACTAGCTAATTTTGATATTATATCCAATATCACTAGATCAAATATAATTAGTCCGTCTCTGAACAGACTTAGCTGTCCTAGTACTTGTGCCAAGCAAAACATTATACATAAATTTACGACTTCAATATTTGTAAACTGTCTAATGACATATACTAAGAAAAACATATTTGCGATATTAGCAACAATGTTGATTCCCAACAATTTAAATTTGTCTTTTAAATCTATACTTTTTATTTGTATTGATTCTAAACTATTGAATATATACTTCTTTTTGAAATACATTAAACTGATAATTATCAGTATGATAATCAAATGTAGCAAAAGCAATGACCACTCAGGTTTTTTTATTAGTATTATCACTATACTTACAAGTGAAGCGGCAATAAAATTTGATATATTCATCAACATTTTCTTGCCTTCATCATCCTCATCTAAAAAAACAGAATCTATTCCTTTTACCCATACGAATTTTCTAAATGATTCAAAAGTCCAATACTTTTTGATATCTTTCCGGTTGAATTTAGCTCCTAAAATACAGTAAGAAATAACAGATATTGTAAAAGCCAATATTCCCAAAATACCAATGCTCAGTTTCTGAAAAGGCTCTAGATAAAAACTAGACTTAAATATTTTCATTGGAATTACAAATTTATTTCTAACTATATATATCATTATCAGAGTAAATATAGTCATGTATGTGAATTTAAAATATTTTAATCTTTTGTCTTCCATTTAATCTCCTAATTTACAGTTTGCTCATCGTACATGCGTTTGTAGAATCCATTTTCCGCTATCAACTCATCATGTGTTCCGCTTTCTTTTATAACGCCATTAGACAATACGAATATATTATCTGCATTTCTTATAGTAGATAATCTATGAGCTACTATCAATGTAGTCCTAGAATATTTCAACTTCTCCAAAGGCTGTTGTATTATTTGCTCTGTTTCAGTATCTATATTAGAAGTAGCTTCGTCTAATATCAATATTTTAGGATTTCTAATATACGCCCTTGCAAAAGAAATAAGCTGTCTTTCTCCTTGAGACAAGTTAGAGCCCTTTTCTTTTATTTGCTCATTTAATCCCCTTTTCAATAGCGTATAGCATCCCAATTCTTCTAATGCTTGTATAACTTGTTCGTCTGTGTAATCTTTGTCTAAAGTTATATTTTCTTTTAGTGTGGTTTCGAATAAAAATGGATCTTGTAATACTACTGCAAAATCTTCTCGCAATATATCTTCATTCAAATCATTTATATTGTGTCCATCTATTAAAATTTCTCCACTTCTTACATCATAAAATTTTAATATCAAATTCAATATAGTAGACTTTCCACTTCCTGTAGTTCCTACAAAAGCTGCGCTTGTAGATTTAGGAATTTTAAACGATACATTTTTCAATACATCATTTTTATCGTATGCAAAATACACATTTTTAAATTCTATATTGCCTTCGATATCATCTATTATGCCTGATGCTTTCTCTATTTTATTCAACTTTAATATATCAAAAATGTGACTTGCAGATGCGTAAGCCTGCTCCATATCCCCAAATCTAGTGACTACAACGCTAACATTAGAAAATATTTTAGACGTGTAATCTATTATTATATACAATCCTCCAACTGTAACGGGATATTTTTGTGTGATTTGACCATATCCAAAATAGAATAAAATTATTACAGTAGATAATAATCCTATTATATCAATAGCCCTATATCCACCATAACTTCTAAGTTTTGTCAAAGAAAGGCTATTAGAAAATATATCTTTATTTATAATATCAAATTTTTCTTTTATTGTCTTTTCAACGTTAAGTGCTCTTATTATTTCCATGTTGTTGATATTTTCATTTATATTTGCATTTATATTGCTTACAGACTTTCTGATATTCTTATTGTGCTTTGCAGATTTGAATCTATAATCGTAAAATATAATGAAAACCAAAGGAAATAGTATCAAAAGCAATGCAGATACTTTTATATTTGTCACTACCATCATCACGTAGATGGATACAATCATTATAACAGCTGTGACTATATCAGACAAAATTAATTGGAACATGACTTTGAGCCTCATTGTATCATTTGTAATTCTAGACACTATACTACCAGCTGCTAAATTATCAAAATACTCTATAGGCAAATTATTGATGTGTTTATATATATCATTTTGAACATGATACGTTATTTTATTTGCTGCTAATTCAAAATAAACCATGCTCAAATTGCTAAATATTCCGCATCCTACATAAATCAATAAATACAACGCCAAATATTTAAATATATTTGCAAAATTTCCAATGATATTATTAGTTGCAATGAACTTATTCAACACAAATCCTATTACTATTGGCCCTAAAATTTCCATAGAAGTCCTCAACAAAGAGAAAGCAAGACCTATAGTAAGTTCTTTTGATTGCTTCATAGAATACATTTTTAGTTTTTCTGATACGAATTTATCTCTTAATTTACTCTTCATATTTACCTCGCAATAATTGAATATTATATTGAGTATAATACCATTTCTTGTTTTTCATCAAATCGCTATGTGTTCCAATTTCACTTATTTTTCCATTTTCCAATACTATTATCAAATCAAAATCGTCAATTTGATTTAATCTATGAGTAGATAAAACAACCGTCTTTTTTAAGTTCTTTAGTTCTTTTAATATATTTTTTTCGGTTCTAGTATCTAAAGCACTCAGACAATCATCTAATACAAGCAAATTAGAATCTTTTAACAATGCCCTTGCAAGTGAAATTCTTTGTTTTTGTCCTCCTGATAGAGACAATCCATTTTCACCACATAAAGTATAAAATCCATCTGGAAAATTCACTATATCTTTGTATATATCAGCACTCTTAGCTACTTTCAAAACGTCTTCATCTGTTGCATCCTTTTTAGATAGTTTGATGTTGTTTTTTATAGTATCTGAAAAAATCATACTTTTTTGAGATACATATCCCATATGCTCTCTAGTAGATGTCAAATTGACATTATTTGTGTATTTTCCATTTACTTTAAATTCGTCTTGTCTTGGATACAAAAACAAAAGTTGTTTTAATAAAGTGGATTTGCCAGAGCCAGTCTTTCCAACCACTGCAACTCTCATATTTTTTTTAATTTTGAACGATATATCTTCCAATGCGTATTCTTGGGCATAGGGATATCTAAATTTATAATTTTCAAACTCTATACTTTCAATATCTTCTACTGGATTCAAATTTTCATTCAAATTTAGATCATCTTCATAATCCAATACATTATCAATTCTGTCCATAGATGCATCTGCTTGTTGGTAGATATTTATGAAATTTCCCAACGCATACATTGGCCATATCAACATGTTTAGATAATAAGTAAATGAAACTAACTGACCTACAGATATTTCTCCATTACTTATAAGATAACTTCCATATCCTATTGATATTACAAATGTAATAGCTGGTATTATTCTTTGAAAAGGAGCCATTAAAGCTCTATATTTCACTACATCCATGTTTCTTTGTACTAAAAGTTTTGATCTTTCTTTAAATGAATAATATCTAGAATTTTGTATTCCAAATACTCTTATTATTCTTATTCCCTCAACATCTTCTAGTACCTTATTATTTAATTTATCAAAAGTAGCTTGTACTATAGAGTATTTTTCATGGATTTTTTTACCTATTTTAAGGCATAAAAAAGCTAAAATAGGCAAAGGTAATATAGATACCAATGTCAATTTTACATCTACAACTACAACCATTATTATAATTATAAATATAGGAAAAATAGTCGAATCAAAAAATGTGAGTGTTCCAAATCCCATTAAATCACTAAGACTGATGACATCTCCTGTTATTCTGTTCATCAATTCTCCAGTCTTATAAGTTTGGAAATACTTCAATGATTGGCTCAAATACTTGTTCATAAGCCTATCTCTGGTTACATAATCTATTTCATTTGACGCTCTAAATGTAAAATAACACCACCCCATGGCAAATAAATATTTTATGCCTATAACGAACAAATCCAAAAGCAATATCAACAAAAAAGGTTTTAATGCTATGGAATTATTGAATATTCTATCCGTCAACTTACCTGTTATATATGGTGGTATAAGCCCTACCAAATCACTCAATAGCAAAAAAGTAACCGCTAATATTAGCTTATTTTTATAGTATTTTAGAAACCAAAAAAATTTCTTATACATGTTTCCTCCAATTAGTAAAAATTTGCTCTGAAAATTCCAGAGCAAATTTTACTACAAATAATACTGATATTATTTTCTATTTTTATATTCATCAAGTAATTCTTCTATGAATTCATCAGTGTTTTTAGACCCGATATCTCCTTCGTCTCTCTTTCTTACAGATACTGTATTAGTATCTATTTCGTTTTGTCCCAAGATTATTGAATAATTTACTTTTTTCAATTGAGATTCTCTGATCTTCAATCCTATCTTTTCACTTCTATCGTCAACTTTTACTCTCAAGCCTTGTTTCTTCATCTTATCTTGTAATTCATATGCGTAATCATTAAATTTGTCGCTAATTGGAAGAATTTCTACTTGAACTGGTGACAACCACAATGGGAATTTTCCTGCAAAATGTTCGATTAGTATTCCCATAAATCTTTCTTCACTACCTAAAATCGCTCTATGAATCATTGCAGGTCTTTGTTTAGAACCATCACTTGCTATATAAGTCATGTCAAATCTTTCAGGCATTTGGAAATCTAATTGAATTGTACCACATTGCCAAGTTCTTCCTATAGCATCTTCTAAGTGGAAGTCTATTTTAGGTCCATAGAAAGCTCCGTCTCCTTCGTTTATCTTATAATCAAGACCTTTATGTTCCAAAGCATTTTTTAGTGAATTTATAGCTAAATCCCAATCTTCATCAGATCCCATTGAATCTTCTGGTCTAGTAGACAATTCTACTTCGTATTTGAATCCAAATTTAGAGTATATATAATCGCAGAAATCAATTATTTTAGAAACTTCTTCTTCTATTTGTTCTGGAAGACAGAATACGTGAGCATCATCTTGTACGAAAGTTCTAACTCTGAATAGTCCATGTAGAGCACCTGATAATTCGTGACGGTGTACTTGTCCCAATTCAGCTACTTTTATAGGCAATTCTCTATAGCTGTGTAAGCTATCTTTGTATACTAAAATCGAACCTGGGCAGTTCATTGGTTTAATAGCATAATCTTCATTATCTATTTTTGTGAAGTACATGTTTTCTTTGTAATGATCCCAGTGTCCTGATTGATGCCACAAGTTTTCGTTTAATATTAAAGGAGTTTTGATTTGTCCATATCCTCTTTCCAATAATTGTTCTTTTAAGAATTTTTCTAATTCATTAAGAACTACCATTCCGTTTGGATGGAAGAATGGGAATCCTGGGCCTTCTTCTTGAATAGAAAATAATCCCATTTCTTTACCTATTTTTCTGTGGTCTCTTTTCTTAGCTTCTTCCATTCTTTCTAGATATTCATCCAACATTTTCTTCTTAGGGAATGATATACCATATATTCTTTGAAGCATTTTATTGTTTTCATCGCCTCTCCAATAAGCTCCAGCTATAGATAACAATTTAAATGCTTTTATATTTTTGACATCTAATAGATGAGGTCCTCTACACAAATCTACGAAATCTCCCATTTCGTAAAGAGTTATGACAGCATCATCTTCGAAATTTTCAATCAAATCTACTTTGTAGTCTTGACCATTTTCTTTAAATCTCTTCAATGCTTCATCTCTTGAAATTTCAACTCTAACTAATTTAGGATTTTCTTTTACTATTTTTTTCATTTCTGCTTCTATTTTTTCCAAATCTTCTGGAACAAATTTATAATCTGTATCTAAATCATAATAGAATCCAGAATCAATAGATGGTCCGATTGCAAATTTAGTATTTGGGTATAATCTTTGAATAGCATAAGCCATTAAATGTGAAGATGTATGCCAAAATACTTGTTTACCTTCATCATCGTCAAATTTAACAAATTGAACAGTACAATCAGAATTTATAGTTTCCATAAGTCCCATTGTTTTTCCATCTACAATAGCTCCTACGCAATCCCTAGCTAACCCTTCTGATATTGATTTGCAAACATCTAGTAAGCTAATTTCATTTTCAAATTCTTTTACAGAACCGTCTTTTAATTTTACTTCAAACATAAATACCTCCTAATAAAAAAGAGACATTCATCCCGATAGGGACAAGTGTCTCGTGGTTCCACCCTAATTTTTTCTCATTTAATCACTAGGCTCCAAATTAGTATTCAGTATACCGATCTCTTAAGTAAAATTTCAGCCTTTGTTTTACTCTCTCTGGAAGTTCTTATATACCTACTGGGATTTTTCAATGCCTTATTTTAAATTTTCTATTATTTCATCAAGATTCAATAATTCTTGATTTCCACTTTCCATATTTCTCAAAGTGAATTTATTTTGCTCAACTTCATCTTGTCCTATTATTATAACATATTTTACCGATAATTTGTCAGCATAATTGAATTTCTTTTTTAATTTATCATCTTCTAGGTAACTCATGCACTTTACGGACTCGCTTCTCAACTCATTCATAAGCTTCAATGCATTATCTTCAAATCCTTTCATAGGTATTATAATACAATCGAAATTCGATTTATACTTATTTACAAGTTCTAATTGTTGTAATTGATAAAACAATCTAGTCAATCCAATACTCATTCCAACTCCTGGAAATTTGCTTTTAGTAAAATTATCAGCTAAGTTATCATACCTTCCACCTGAGCATATCGATCCTATTTCTCTATATTCTTTGAAAAATGTCTCAAAAACTGATCCTGTATAATAGTCCAATCCTCTAGTTATAGATAGATTTATTCTTATATTATCTTCTTTAACACCAAGTTCAATAACCTTTTTGTAGACAAATTCCAATTCATAAAGTCCTGTATTGAATAAATCATTATCTATGTTTAATGATTTAAGTTTTTCTATGATTTTTTCATTAGAACCTTTTATTTGCAAAAATTCTATTAGAGAATCTATTTTTTCATCGTCAATGTTCAATTCAGATAATTCTTTCTTTACATTTTCAAGTCCTATTTTATCTAATTTATCAATTATTCTCAAACAAGATTCGAAGTCTTCTATTCCCAAATTTGAAAAATATCCATTCAATAATTTTCTGTTGTTAAATTGGAATTCAAATTCTGGAATGTCTATTGATTTTAAAGCATCGTACATACATTTAACTACTTCACAGTCATTGTACAAACTCAACTTATCATTTCCTATTATGTCTATATCGCATTGATAAAATTCCTTGTATCTTCCCTTTTGATTTCTCTCGCCTCTGTACACCTTTGCTATTTGATATCTTCTAAATGGAAATGCCAAATCTTGCATATACATTGCTACGTATTTTGCCAATGGAACTGTTAGGTCAAATCTAAGTCCTTGATTTTTTTTGCTACTGTCTATTTTGTATACTTGTTTGCTAGTTTCCCCTCCACCTTTAGCCAACAATATATCTAATTTTTCAATTGCTGGAGTGTCTATTGGGAAAAAAGCATTTTTCAAAAAAACGTCTTCTATTTTTCTTTTTATATCGTCAAATATCACTTGATCTTCAGGAAGAAGTTCCATCATTCCTGGAAGAGTCGATGGTTGAATCATTGTATACCTCCTCAATCGTTAAATATTATAGAACCAAAATCCGAAAATTTTTCAGTGTTTGGATAGTAATATCTAACATTTTCTTTTTCTAATATATCTGTAAGTTTGTCTTTAAATTTATATTTTTCTAAATTCCCGTAAAAAACAATTCCTAATTCTCGAGAATAGCCGCAAGTTCCACCTATGAATCCTGTATCATAACCTTCTAAGCTTATATCGCCACCGTCAATTAAATAAGATTTAATATCTTGTTTTAGACAAGATTTATAAATCGATTTATCTGAAGTTATTATAAAATCATCTAAGACTATAGTTGAGCATTTAGAATATCCTTGATTTACCATTATGATTTTTTCGTGCTTTAATAATTTTAGTACAACTGGATCTACAGATTTTGGGTTGCAAATCAAATGGTTATCTATAGAAAAATTATTCAATATGCAATCTCTAGGATATTTATCGCTAGATTCAAACTCCGTAGTATACAAAGTAATATAATTTGGCAAGTAAGCTCTATAATGATCATAGCATTCTTTGCTACATATATAAACATCACCGGAAATTTTTCTTATTTGCATATCTACGTGATCTTCTATATGAGAATCCAATAAATTACTTTTGAAACTATGTATGACATCATACCCTTGATCTTTCAAATAATTTTCAATTTGAAAATCGGATTTATAGCTTATAATAGCAAATTTTTTATCTTTTTTTCCAAAAAATCCATTTGCAATATTCAAAAAGTTTTCTTCGTTTAAATATTTTTTTATAATATCATCAAAAATAAAACCATTTAAATTAAAATGAATTGCTTCGCTCAATTTATTCAGAGATTCGTCTAATGCTACTCTAATTATATCAAATAAAACTTCATTGCTTATTTTATTCAAAAAAATATCTCTTATCTCGAGATTTTTATCCATTGTATCGATTGTAAAATAACCAATAATTTTATCATTATCTGTGATTACACGATAATCTTTTCTTAAATAGTGTTTTTTAATAGAGCTTAAAATAGATATATAATTTTTTGCAAGTTTGCCATCGATTTTTGTGGCAAATAAATCATTATTTCTAATATCATGAATAAAACTTGCCAAATCTTTTATTTGATTTTCTTTTAATTTTTCAATAAAAATCATATTATATATCTCCTTTATTGGTATAAAAAAAAGGAAAGTCATGAAAAACTTTCCTTTTGGAGGCGACACCCAGATTTGAACTGGGGGTGAAGGTGTTGCAGACCTCTGCCTTACCACTTGGCTATGTCGCCATATGGAGCGGAAGACGAGACTCGAACTCGCGACCCTCGCCTTGGCAAGGCGATGCTCTACCACTGAGCCACTTCCGCACACATTTTGGTGCCCAGAGCCGGAATCGAACCAGCGACACAAGGATTTTCAGTCCTTTGCTCTACCGACTGAGCTATCTGGGCTTGTTTTAACAAACATTACTATAACAGTATAACTCACAAAAATCATTTTGTCAAATTTTTTTACAAGAAATTTATACGTTTTTTACAATTTACTTATACCTTTGCAGTACCCTGTCATTTAACCCATACCATATAGCGTCTTTAATAGAATTATTTAAAACGCTTTTAAAAGTTTTAACTATTTTTTTATATAAATTAGATAATTGCCAATTATTTAGAAATTTTTCTTCAGATATAACTATCTTATCATTTACTGATTGAATCACAAGTTGTTTATCCATTTTAGAATTGATGCTATATATCTTGTGTTTTAAAATATTTTCGCAATAGTTATCTATTATTGCATCTTGTGCTTTGAAAAGCAGCGAAGAATTTCTAATATCTTGCACCATTTTCTTTTTTATAAATTTTCCGCTTTCACTTTCAACATTATGCATTAAAATATTGGAACTTTTGATTCCTGAAACAGGCATATGTCTCAATACATAAAATTCCAACTCATCGCTAAACTTTTTATTATTATATCCTTCAGTGTAAGCTTGTAGGTAATATGTAAATTCGAGCTTATTTATATCTTCTGAAATAAGCTCGAAAATAGTTTTAATTACATTTTCTTTATCATTTCTATATGATAAATGACTTACCAATACGTTATTTATCTTGTTTACAGCGCTGTATTTAACGTAGCATGGTTGGATTTTGTTTTCTTGTTGAACTATATCCAACATCAAGTATAAAGCCGATAAATCATCTTCAAATAAGAATTTTTTCTCAAGACTTTTTTTTAAATTGTTTATATTATAAGCTTCATACATAAAATTCTACTCCATTCGATTTAAAAAACAAACGCCTTTTCAAGATTCCTAGCAGTAGATAATGCTTCTACTGTTTCAAATACAAATGCGAAAATATTGTAATTCAAGCAATACGCAAAATCTAAATCTCTAGTTTTATCTGTTTCTTTTCTGTACTCTTGTACAATATCTTCTATATATTCCTTTACTATAAATTTCAATAACTTATTACCATTATTATTCAAATCAATAGCTTGTCTTTCTATAATATTTTTATTAAAAACATGATCCTGTGCCATTTTATTTAGCTGTCTTTCATAGCCAATATGATCTCTCAAGTGTTGATCACAAGTCCACCTCTCAGTATGTGGGAGACATACGTAATCACTCAAATAATGACTTATAACTCCTAGCTTTTTGCTGAGGAGTTTAGACTGAAAAGGATTCAAATTTTTAAGATCGACAAATTGAAAAAGATAAATAGTAGTGATGATTTCTTTCACTATGTAATTTATGCTTTCATCTTGATAATGTCGAATAAATTTATATTTAGGTAAAATATCTGGACTTATCGAAGCCCATTCCAACTTTTTAATGTTTAGATTAATTCCATATGCAACTGATATGTCTTTATTAATCTCTCTCACAATTTTTTTATGTGTTTCGGGAAAAATTTTAACCACGACCTTTCGTTATTAGACACAATAATATTTTAGATTAATTTAAACTAAAAGTCAATTATCAGTTTTTGCACATGTATACTAAAAAATCGCTAATTCTCAACGATTTATCGTCAATAACTTCATTTATTAGATTAATAAATTTATTGTGATATTTATCCATCAAAAAATTATAATCTATATTCAAAGACTGTATGTCAAATTTATTCATATTTGAAAATACATTAAAAATTAAATTTTTAAATACAATTTCATTATTTCCTTCTAAATCATTTGGTAAACTTGCCAATATTATATAATCTGATTTTAAATTAAAAGCCGGAATTATTCTGCATTCTCCAGTTTCAATCCCACCTATCTTTACTAAAGGTTCAATAACCCTTTCGCCTGCTTTTTCTACTAATTTTTTAGAACCTTCTTCGAGCAGTGAATTTTCTATAAAATATAAAATTGCATCGCTTTGCAAATCAAATATATCGCCTTTTACAAATCTTATATCCACTAAACTTACTCCTTTTTATTTACTACATCAATTATAATACTTTTTTAGCTGATATGCTAATTAAAAATGATTTTTATTTAGTTAGATTTTGCTTAATAAACTACCTTACATATGCTTGGTAGTTTATGTTGTATAATATTAGTGATAATAAAATAATGAAACACTTATCTACAAAACTTTTGAAAGGAATTTTAATTTATGAATATAGCCATAGTATGTGAATATAATCCATTTCACTTTGGACATCTTCATCAGATACAAGAAATCAAAAAAGTTTATCCAGATTCAAATATAATAGCTATTATGAGTGGAAATGTCGTGCAACGTGGAGAATTCTCAATTTTAGATAAATACTATAAGACAAAAATAGCTCTTAATTACGGAATAGATTGCGTTATAGAAATCCCTTCTGTTTTTTCTTTACAATCTGCTGAAAATTTTGCATTCTATTCTGTTAAAATCATCGATAGTATAAATTGCGATTATATCTGCTTTGCAACAGAATCCAATATAGATAATTTAATTGAATACAAAAATTTCTTGATTAAAAACGAAAATAATATTCAAAATTTTAATTTCGAAAACAAAACTTCTTCATTGAATAAAAACATAATGGAATTTTCAAAAAAGTATTATAAAAATTATTCAGAAGACATATTTATGTCAAACAATATACTAGCTTTGGAGTACATGAAATCTATCGATAAATTAAATTCCAGCACAGAAATCTTACCTATAAGAAGAATTGCTAGCAATTACAATTCTACGGATATAGAGTATGTATCTCACAGCGCTAGTGCAATAAGGAAAAACATAAAAAGTTTAAATAATTTCAAAGATAAAATTCCAAAATTATCATATGAATATTTACTAGATTACGCTATCTTAGATGATGAAAAAATACTACAATTACTTTCTTATAAATTACTTGTGGAAAAATCAAATATGAACGATATTACAGGGTATGAAAATGGACTTGAAAATCTCTTACAAAATAATTTAGATTCAAACTACAAAAATTATTTTGATAATATGAAGAACAAAAAATACTCTACGAATCGTCTAAAAAGGTTGATATTAAATTATATATTGAACATCCAAAAAGGTACAGTGGATGACTTGATCAAAAGCGATATTGAATCTGTAAGAGTTCTTGGATTTAACAAAAAATTTAATCTATCAACTATAAATGACAACGTCAATTTATATACTATCAATAGAGATAAGAAAAATTTATCCGAGAAATATCTGAACTTATTTGAATACGATATAAAAGTATCTCAATTGATTTACTCAATCAAAAATGTAAATGATTTTTATGATTTTCCAATAATTAAAGATGATAAAAATTAAATATCCTCTCAGAGATAAGTTGAGAGGATATTTTTTATTATTTTATTGTCCTTCTTGTTTTGTCAAAATTCTAGGTCCATCTTTTGTTATAGCTAGTGTGTGCTCATATTGACAAGATTTTTTGCCATCTAAAGTTCTAGAAGTCCAACCATTGTCTCCTATAGTCAATTTATGAGTTCCCATGTTTATCATAGGTTCTATAGTCAATACCATTCCTTCTTGTAGTCTAAGTCCTCTATGCGCTTTTCCATAATGTAAAACCATAGGATCTTCGTGCATTCCTCTTCCAATTCCATGTCCTGTGAATTCACGAACTACAGAATATCCATTGCTTTCTGCAATAGATTGAATTTTAGCTCCTATATCTCCTAATCTATTTCCTATAACAGCTAATTTTATTCCTTCGTATAAACATTCTCTTGTTACATCCATAAGTCTTTTAGTATCTTCATCTACTTCTCCAACTGCATAGCTCCAACAAGAATCACTCATCCATCCATTCAATTCGACTACTGTATCTACTTTTAATAAATCACCTGATTTTAATACGTAATCTGATGGATATCCATGGCAAATCTCATCGTTAACTGAACAGCAAGTCGCATAAGGAAATCCTTCAAAACCGATTTGTGCGGGAATTGCACCTTTGCTTCTAATGTATTCTTCGCAAAAATCATTTACTTGCATAGTAGTCAAACCTGGTTTAATGTAATCTCTCAATGCTTCATGCATCCCAGATATAACATTTCCAGAAATATCCATTTTATTTATTTCATCTTCATTTTTTATTATAATCATACTTCACCTACTCATAATAATTCTTAGGAAGCGTAATTTTTACTTTTTTAATTCTCTTATCTTCAATGAAAATTATATTATACAAAACTTCATCTATATATATTTTCCTTTTATCCCCATCTTCTGGAATATATCCCAAATAATTGATGAGCATTCCTCCAAGCGTATCATAATCGTCAGAAGATTCATCAATATCCAATCCTATGGTAGAATTTATCTCTTTTATAGACGTGCTTCCTTTGACTATAAAATTGAACTTATCGACTTCAGAAATATCTGGTGGCTCATGATCGTATTCGTCTTCTATGTTGCCTACTATTTCCTCTATCAAATCTTCCATAGTTACTATGCCAGAAAATCCTCCATATTCATCGATTAAAATAGACATATGGATCCTATTTTTTTTCATATCTAAGAATAGCTCATTGATATTTTTAGTTTCAGAGATAAAGTATCCTGGTTTTAATATTTTTCTCAAATCAACTTTATCAAAACCATTTTTATATGCTTCATTCATGTAATCTTTTATATATATTATTCCAAGAATATTATCTATATCAGATTCATATATTGGTATTCTAGAAAATTTAAGCTCCATTAATTTCCCAATATAATCTCCGACAGGATCATCCAAATCTATCGCAAATACTTCAGTTCTCGCAGTCATGATCTCTTCAGCAGTTTTCTCATCAAACCCTATCACTGCATCTATCATGTCTTTTTCATTTGAATTGATTATTCCTTGTTCTTTCCCCACTTCAACTACAGATTTTATTTCTTCTATAGTTATCTTGCTTTCTACATTCAAAGTCTTAATCCCTATTACACTCAAGATTAATTTTGTAGATTTCGAAAGCAAGAAAATAAATGGCTTCAATAAATAGTAAGAACATCTAACCACATTTATGCAAAATAAAGCAAATGAATCTGCTACGCTCAAAGCTATCCTTTTTGGAATTAATTGTCCAAATAAAATAATCACAAATGATAAAATAATTAATATGATACACACAGAAATCCAATAAGATTCTGTCACAGATAATCCAAGAGTAATTATTTTCTTACTCAATTTGACACTTAATCCGGAAGAACAAATTGCAGCTGCCAAAAATCCAATATAAGTCAACGTAACTTGTATTGTAGATAGAAATTTAGTATGCTTTTCAAATTGTTCAAGAACAGATGCTGCTCTTTTATTTCCTTCATCACTCATGATTTTTAATCTGTTCTTGTCACATGATACTATTGCAACCTCACTTGCTGAGAAAAAAGCATTTAATAAAACAAGAACTAATAACATAATTAACTCTGCCACTAAATTGGGCCCGACTTCGTCCATTTATTCCTCCTAAAATGTATATATCTTATTATACAATAATTCGAAACAAAAATAAAATTACACACAAAAATATCATCGGAAATTCCGATGATATTTTTTATCTTAGAATAAATTCAATAATATTCCACCGTGTTGTGCAATCAATGGTGCAAATACTAATGAAACAACTGTCATAAGTTTAATTAAGATGTTCAATGATGGACCTGAAGTATCTTTGAATGGATCACCTACAGTATCTCCTACTACGGCTGCTTTATGAGCATCTGATCCTTTTCCACCATGTTGTCCAGATTCGATATATTTTTTAGCATTATCCCATGCTCCACCACTGTTTGACATGAATATAGCCATCAATACACCTGTTACTAAAGAACCTGCTAATAATCCACCTAAAGCTTCTGCTCCTAATAATAATCCTATTACTACTGGGCATATAACTGCCAATAATCCAGGAACTATCATTTGTCTTAAAGCTGCTGATGTAGAAATATCTACACATTTTTTATAATCTGGTTGTTGAGTACCTTCCATAATTCCAGGGAATTCTTTAAATTGTCTTCTAACTTCTACTATCATATCATTTGCTGCAGTACCTACTGCATCCATTGTCAATGCTGAGAATAAGAATGGCAACATACCACCAATAAACATACCAGCTACTACTTCTGGGCTAGTTACATTGATTTGTTGTAATTTAACTACTGCTGTATAAGAAGCGAATAAAGCAAGTGCTGTCAAAGCTGCACTACCTATTGCAAATCCTTTACCGATTGCTGCTGTAGTATTACCAACTGAATCCAATTTATCTGTAATATTTCTAACATTTTCTGGTAATTCACACATTTCAGCTATACCACCAGCGTTATCTGCTATTGGACCATAAGCGTCTACTGCTATTGTCATACCACATGTAGATAACATACCGATTGCTGCTATGGCAATACCGTATAATCCTTCTGTAGGATTAGCACTACCATTTGAAGCAAAGAATGAAATTATTATTCCTATTGCAATTACTATAATAGGACCTGTTGTAGATTTCATACCTGTTGCTAAACCTGAAATGATGTTTGTAGAAGAACCTGTTTCAGATTCTGCGGCGATTTTTTGAACTGGTTTTTTATCTTCTGAAGTATAGTATTCAGTAAATTGAGAAATTATTAAACCTACTAAAACACCAGCAAGAACTGAGAAGAATGCTCTATTAGTTCCTAAAATATTATTTGATAAGAAGTAAGAACCTATAATTGCCAACAAAGAACTTATAATAGTACCTTTGTTAAGTGATTTTTGAGGATCTTTTCCACCTCTTACAGTAAATACGCCTATGATTGAAGATATTACACCGATTGCTGCAATTGAAATAGCAAATGCAACACCTGCTTCTTTATATGCTATCAATCCCAATGTAATTCCTGATAAAATACTTCCTACATAAGATTCAAACAAATCTGCTCCCATACCTGCAACGTCACCAACATTGTCTCCAACGTTATCAGCAATTACTGCAGGGTTTCTTGGGTCGTCTTCTGGAATACCAGCTTCTACCTTTCCTACTAAGTCTGCCCCAACGTCAGCTGCTTTAGTGTATATACCACCACCAACTCTGGCAAACAAAGCTATAGATGAAGCTCCGAAACTAAATCCTGTAACTATTTCTGCGTCTTCGAAAATTAAATAAGATAAAGTTATACCTAAAATTCCTAGTCCCACAACGCACATACCCATTACGGCACCACCTGAAAAAGCTACATTTAAAGCTCCATTCATTCCTTCTTCTCTAGCTGCATTCGCAGTCCTAACGTTTGCCTTTGTGGCTGCTTGCATTCCAATATATCCTGCTAACACGCTAAATAATGCTCCAGCTAAGAAACAAATTCCCGTTTTGAAACCTATTGCAACACTTAGTATTACAAAAACTACAACTACGAAAATTATAAGTGCTTTATACTGACGAGAAAGATATGCCATAGCTCCATCATGAATAAATCCGGAGATCTCCTTCATTCTTTCATTACCAGCATTTTTCTTACTTATGCTACTAAATTTTATTGCAGCAAATAACAAAGCGATTATACCTGCTGCAATAGCTACATAGTAATACATGTTTTCCATGATTTACCCCTTTCAACTATTAAATTATTTTATATATGCTAACGCTAAAGCTGAAACTAAAAATACAATTGATGACACGATTACAACTCTATTAATGTAATTATCTTTAGTCAATCTTCTTCCATGTCCTTCGACATTAGTTTCTCCAGTTAACGCTGCTATCCCTTCTGATTTACTTTCTTGAGTCATAACTGCAATGATAATTATAATACTTGCTATAACTAAAATCACTGAAAAAATAGTCTTCATTAATACACCTCATTTCACTTATCACTTATTGTTAACATATAAAATATACCATAGACACTGAAGTTTATCAAGTATATAGAGTGTTTAATTTAATAAATTTACTGCGTGAGTCAATAAAAATATATTTGTAGCATTAATTGATATTGATTATTCATTAATGACGTGATATAATTATTTCGATATCAATTATCATTATTGAATTAGGAGGTGAACATGCTTAAAGATATCATAATAGATCATTGTTATCCTACACTCAGCAATCTAAAATTTGCAAATATGGTTAGTGTAGATTATTACGATTCAATTTATAAAGACATATTAGATTTAAACGAGGATTTGAACAGAAGCAATTTTCGTTTGATTATTCTAAAACAAAATAGCAAAAAATTATTGCTTTACTTAGTAAATTTAAATTTAATGGATACTTATGACAACGAGAAGTCAAAATCAATTCTAAAAAGTTACGGCTACCCTATCGATAATTTTAATAACAGTTTAACTTTTTTGAAAAAACGATTATCCACAAATGATTTTCCTCATGAAATAGGATTTTTCTTGGGATATCCTTATGACGATGTCATTGGATTTATAAATTGTAACGGAAAAGATGAAATGTATACAGGAAAATGGAAAGTCTATTCTAATCTAGAAGAAGCAAAAAAGACTTTCGCAAAATATGAAATTGCAAAATGTATCGCAAAAGAACTGTCACTACAAGGAAAATCCTTGTTTGATATAATTAATTATTTTAAGGAGTAGAGAATGAATTTATTAATTTTATACTGGTCACAAACTGGTAACACTGAAAAAATGGCGAATATAATCAAAGAACAATGTGAAGCTAATTCTGTAAAAGTAGATATGGCTTTTAGCGACGATTATCAAAATTACAATATCGATGATTACGATTTAATTGCATTTGGATGCCCTGCTATGGGAGATGAGGAATTGGAAGATTCTTCATTTGAACCAATGTTTTCAGATTTAGAACCTAAATTAAACGATAAGAAAATAGCTTTGTTTGGCTCTTATGAATGGAATAACGGCGAATGGATGGACATTTGGAAAGAAAGATGTGCAAAAAACAATCTAAATGTAGTAGACACTGTAATTTGCTATGATACTCCAGATGAAAATTCAACTGAAGATATAAAAAAATTTGCAGATAATATAATTAAATAATAATAACTTAAGATTCTTACAGATAATGATATTTTGACATTAAAAAAGCAAGTTTGCAATTCACTGCAAACTTGCTTTTATTTATCCTTTTAATTCATTTCTATTTGATTCTAATTCATCAACTAATGATCTTAATTTTTCTTGTGTAGTTTCTAGCATTTCATCTATGTATTGTATAGATTGATTTTTCAATAGTCTTGCATTATTTTCAGCTTGTGAAGTTATTTCTTCAGCTTTCTTTTGGGCAGCAATTGTAACATCGTGCTCATTAATCATAGTTTCAAATCTAGTACGAGCTTCTTGATCTATTTTTTCAGCTTCTTTGTATGCTTGAGTTCTTATATTTTCAGATTCTTTATTAGCTTCATCGATGATTCTATTCTTTTCAGAATTAGTCCATTGTGCTTGTTTTATTTCATTAGGCAAATTTTCTCTCATATCTTTTAAAATTGCTAATAATTCTTCTCTTTCGACCATAACTTTTTTAGAGAATGGAACTGCTGATGCTTCATCAAGTACGTCTTCCATTTCTTCTATTAATTTAATAATATCCATGTGCCCTCCCGCATTATTTTTATTAATCTTATAATTATTATAATAAAAATGTGAAATTAATTCAAGATAAAGCGTTTACTTATTAGAATATTTTGCTTTAATTTCATCTATTATAACTTCCGGAACAAATTCTGAAATATCTGCACCATAAGATGCCATTTCTCTAACTATTGATGAAGATAGAAATGCGTACTTCTCATCTGCTACTAAAAATATTGTTTCTATATTATTATCCAATTTTTTATTTGCTAGTGACATTTGCATTTCTGATTCAAAATCAGATACCGCTCTTAATCCCCTTATTATTGTACTACAACCGATACTTTTTGCAAAGTCAACTGTAAGACCTTCAAAATATTGAATTTTTACATTATCTAAATGTTTGCAAGCTTTTTCTATCATTTCAACTCTTTCTTGCAAGGTAAATGTGCTATTCTTATTAATGTTTTTTACAACTGCAACATTTACTTCCCCGAATATTTTTGAACTTCTTTCTATTATATCCATGTGTCCATTAGTTATCGGGTCAAAACTTCCTGGATATAAAACTCTAGTCTTATTCATCACATTTCCTCAAAAAATATACAAACTTTTTCTTACCATAAGATTTTTGCTTTTCTAGTTTTAAATTTAAGAAAAACTCTTCATCTAATTCTCTGTCGGCTTCCAATATTACTATAGCATCTTCATTTAATAATTCGTTTTCGATTAACATATTTATAGATTCTTTGTAGTAATTAACTCTTTCATACGGAGGATCTATGAAAACATAGTCAAATTTCAATCCTTGTCTTCTCATATTCAAAATATTCTTCTTGAAATCTCCCTTAAAAACCAAGGATTCATCTTCACATTTTGTGTGAGCTATATTTTCATTGATACATTTTATATTTTCAGAGGACGCTTCGCTAAATACCACCAAATCACATCCACGGCTGATAAATTCAATTCCAACTGCACCACTTCCTGCAAATAAATCTAGAGCCTTTGAATTTGGTTTTACTTGAAATATCATGCTAAATATAGCTTCTTTTATCTTTCCTTCAGTAGGTCTAGTGTATTTATCTAAATCAGTATTTAGATTCATTCCTCTCATTTTTCCTGAAATTACTTTCATTTGTCACCTCAATTAAAAATTACATCTTTTAGTAATTTTTCTTTAAACTTTACAACTTCTCTATTCAAATTTTCATATTCATCTTTTTGATATAGCTTATTTCCCAATATAAAATCGCATACCATGGACACTTTTTCAATAAGTTCAGCATCTTTTTCCAAATCTGCGATATTCAACATAGGTATTCCCGATTGTCTTGTTCCCAACAAATCTCCACTACCTCTCATAAGCAAATCTTTTTGAGATAATTCAAATCCACTGTTTGTAGTCACCATGATGTTCATTCTTTCCATCTGTTGGTCTGTAGAAGCATTGTTGATTAATATGCAATAAGCTTGATCCGATGATCTTCCAACTCTTCCTCTTAATTGGTGTAGTTGAGATAATCCAAACCTTTCTGCATTGTAAATGACTATTACATTTGCTCTTTTCACATTGACTCCTACTTCTATTACTGTAGTAGATACTAGAATTTTTATATCTCCTTCGATGAATTTTTTCATTATTTCGTCTTTTTCTGTAGACTTCATTTTTCCGTGTAGCATTCCAATGTTTATATCAGAAAAATATTCTCTATTCAGCCTATCGTACAATGCTGTCACATTTTCCAAATCCAAACTTTCAGATTCTTCAATTAAAGGACACACTATATAAGCTTGAAATCCAAGATTTATCTGCTTTCTAATGAAATTTGCGATTCTCTTTTCATAACTGAATCCAACCGAATACGTCTCTACTTTTTTCCTTCCTTTTGGCATCTCATTTATTGTCGATATATCCAAATCTCCATAATAAGATAATGCCAAAGTTCTCGGTATTGGAGTTGCAGTCATTACCAAAACATCTGGATTATCGCCCTTATCAGATATTTTTTTTCGCTGTCCTACTCCAAATCTATGTTGTTCATCTGTTATAACTAATCCTAGTTTATTGAACTCTACAAAATCTTGTATTATCGCATGAGTACCTACTATAATTTGAAAATATCCTGATTTTATTCCTCTTAGAGTAATCTCTTTATCCGCTTTGCTTAAATCCGATTTCAATAAACACACTCTTATCCCGCTGTCTTTGAAATCCTCTGAAACACTTTCAAAATGTTGCGTAGCCAATATATCTGTAGGCGCCATAAAAGCACATTGATATCCACATTTACAAGCTTTAAACATTGCAGCTTCTGCTACAACTGTTTTTCCACTTCCAACATCACCTTGTATCAATCTATTCATTCTTCTAGGGCTTATCATATCTTGTTCAATGTCTTTTATCGCATCTAATTGCCCTTTTGTGAGTTCAAATTTCAAACTACTGACAAACTCATTTATACTGTCATCTTTTGCAAATTCAATATAATCAGAAGAATTATTGCTGATTTTTATAGATCGCATAGCTAATTGCATTATCAGTATTTCTTCTAGAACTAAAGCAGTTCTAGCTTTTTTGAATTCTGCATAGCTTGTAGGTTTGTGTATGTTTTTGATAGCGTCTCTTTTGGATTCTATTTTATAACTTGCCCTCATACTGTAAGGTATGACGCTTTTTACTTCATTTATGGAATTTTTCAAAGCATAATCTATAAATTTTATCATATCGTTATTTGTTATGCCTTTTTTGAGCTTATATATCGGATAAATTATTCCTATCTTACCGCCAAATTTTTTACTCATAATAGGAGACGATATTTTTATCTGATTTCTATTTCTTTGAATTTTACCATAAAGGTAGTATGTCGTATCTGGTTTTATTTGGTTTCTAATAAAAGGTTGGTTAAACCAGCTAACATTTATTTTGGCTGTATCATCAAACGCCATAGCTGTCGTCAAATTCAAATTTTTCCTGATGTATCTAGTCACAGGCTTATCTATGAATTTTACTTTTATCACACAATTATCTTGATCCTTTAATTGTGAAATATTTTTTACTATGGATCTATTTTCGTATCTAGTTGGGAAATAATTAAGTAAATCGTTGACATCATGTATCCCCATAGAATTTAAAACTTCTAATTTTTTAGTTCCTATTCCTTTTATTTCTGATAATTCCATATTCCACCACACAAAAAAACCTTACATATGAATTATATATAGCAGATTATTTCTAATCCACTATATATAAAACTTTTTGTAAGGAATTATTCAACTGAAAATACATAGTAATACAAAGGTTGTGAACCTTCTACAACTTCTATATCTATGTCTTTGTATTCTTCTTCTAAGCTTTCTTTTAATTTATTCGCAAATATTTCATCGCTACCTTCACCATAATATATAGTAACTAGCGAATCTTCCTTGTCTATCAATTGTCTCAATAAATCCATTGATACTTTGTTGATGTCATTTCCTACAGCACGAATATTTTTCTGATCTAATCCTATAATATCATTCTTTTTGACTTTTATATCTGACATGTTCAAGTCTTTTACGGCAAATGTAACTTCACCTGTCTTGACTGTAGATATAACTTCTGTGAACAATTCAAAGTTTTCTTGTGCACTAGCTTCTTGATTAAAGTTCAACAAAGCCGATATGGATTGTGGTACTGATTTTGATTCTACAACGTAAACTTCTTTATCTGATATTTGCTTAGCTTGGTTTGCTGCTAAGATAATATTTTTGTTGTTAGGAAATACGTAAACTGTTTTGGCGTTTACTTTATTGATTGAGTTTACTATATCTTCTGTAGACGGATTCATAGTTTGTCCACCTGTTATTATTTGATCTACATTTAGCATATCAAATACTTTACTAAATCCTTCTCCATTGCTGACAACTACAAATCCAAAATCTTTTTCAGGTTCTGAAGGTATATTGCTGAACAACTCTATTTCCTCTTCTGTAGAGTGTAAATTTCTGTGTTGCAATTTGATATTATCTACTTTTATATCTCTCAATGAACCCAATTTTAAAGCTATTTCGATAACTTCTCCTGGATGGTTAGTGTGAATGTGTGTTTTTATGCTTCCTTCACTTTTTACTGCTAGTACATCTTCACCTAATTTTTCTATTTTGGCTCTATATGATTTTTCATCTTCATCTGTCAATATGAAAAATTCTACACAATATGCAAATTTAAGTTCTTCTTCACTTGAATCTGAAATTTCGTTCATAGTTCTAGAATCTTCATTTATTACAGTCTCAGAAAGCAATTGTTCATTGTCATAATTTAGAACGCCTTCTAAAAACAACATCAAACCTTGTCCACCAGCATCTACGACTTTAGCTTCTTTTAATACAGGAAGCATTTCTTGAGTTTTCAAAAGCGCTTTATTTCCAGTGGATATTATATCTATCAAAAATGATTTTATATCGCTATAATTTTGGTAATTAGCCTCAGCAAATTCTCCCATTTCTCTAGATACTGTAAGTATAGTACCTTCTGTAGGTTTCATTACTGCTTTATATGCTGTTTTATAACTTTCGACAAATCCATCTCTCAATGCAATTACATCGAATTTATCGTAATTTTTAAATCCGTTATAAAATCCTCTCATTATTTGTGAAGTTATTACTCCTGAATTCCCTCTAGCACCCATAAGAGAACCATCGCTCATTGCCTTGGCTAAATTTGCTATAGTAAGTTCTTCTACATTGTTTACTTTTTGTATAGCTGATTTTATAGTTAATGTCATATTAGTACCGGTATCTCCATCTGGTACAGGAAATACATTCAAACTATTTACTATCTCTCTCTTATTTTCTAAATTTTTAAAACCTGCTAGAAGGCAATTTTTCAACAATACTGCGTCGTCTTTCATTATACCTCCTATTTATCGTTGATCCTCATGTCTTGAACCAATACATTTACTGCTTCTACTTCAAGACCTGTCTTATTTTCAACGCTATATTTTACAGTATCTATTATGTTTTGGCAAACAACGGCTATTTTTATTCCGTATTCCAAAACGACTGTTAGATCAATTGTTATCTTATTATTTTTTGTATATACTTTTACTCCCTTGCTCATATTTTCCTTATTGAGCAACATCAAAAAACCGTCTGACAAATTTTTATAAGCCAGACCAACTATTCCATAACATTCCATGGCAGTCTCACTTGCTATAGTTCTTACGATATTATCAGAAATTACTATAGAACCATATTCATTATCTATTTTAGTAGTCATATTCCCTCCCATTTTTTAATAAGTTTTATTAATGATATTATACACTTCTTATTTACAGATTACTAATTTTTATATTAAGACTTATATTATTATATCATATTATCAATCTAAAAGCTTGAAATTAAGTTTTAAAATATGCTATAATATCAAGAGATATTTCAAAAAGAACCAGGAGGTGTAATTATGTCCAAAAAATGTGAAATTTGTGGTAAATCAAGAACTTTCGGAAATAACAGATCATTTTCTTTGAGATCTTCAAATAGAAGTTGGGCTCCTAACATCAGAAAAGTTAGAGCTTTAGTTGATGGCAAACCAAAGAGAATCAACGTATGTACAAGATGTTTAAGATCAGGTTTAGTTGAAAGACCTCAATTTATTAAAACTACAGAAGAAAATTAGAAATAAATAAAGAGTCAAATTACGAAATATTTCATAATTTGACTCTTTTTTAGTCTCTAGAATCTATGAGAAGTCCATACCCGTTGAGCAATTCTATATATCCTTTTTTAGAAATTATTTTGTTGCTTATAGTAATAGTAGAAGAATAATCTACTTCTAGATGTTCACTATCGTATTCAAATCCTTTTAATTTTACAGTCATTCCATCATTTGACAATACGACTATAGAAATATAATCATATCTCATTGTACATTCGGTGCTTTTTCCTAAAAATCTTATAATATTATTATCGCTTAAAAACACCAACTCTACTCCCAAATCAAAACACTTTTTCGAATATATTAAATTGGAAATAGTATGATCAAGTCTAGTTCCAGTAGCTCCAAAACAATATATAGTCTTGCAATTTTTTTTGATTAAAATATTAACTGCTGCTTCAAAATCTGTAAAATCTTTTTTAGTATTGTATACTTCTGAAATTTTTTGTTTTTCTTCTATATATTTTTTATCTTGTAAATTTATTGAGTCAAAATCTCCTATAGCAATATCGAAATCCTTATCGTATTTTATAAAATATTTTGCTCCTCCATCTACTGAAATCCTATAATCTGATTTCGAATAATACTCTTCAAATAAATCTTTATTCGATAATTCTCCAGCACAACAAATTAGCCCTATCATTTCCTTCTTACCTTAGATACAGGTTTAATCAACAATAAAATGACAACTATGGCTATAATTCCATTTGGAACGATATATGTCACATTGTATAGGAAAGATCCCAATAAAGCAGGAATATCTTTTGGCAACGTATCTTTGAAGAAAACATATCCGCTTATTACGGCAAATGCACCTCTAACTAATACTGCCAAAACACATGATGCTATCATTTTGAAATTAATTTTTCCATTCAAAGTGTCATTATTAAATCCCAATCCAGATAATCCCAATGCCATGTATGCCAATGGATAATCGAAAATGTATTGTATAGGATGAATTATATAAGGATCTACAAAACTATCCAATACACCGTACAATAATCCTACAATAAGTCCTGGTTTTAATCCCCATCTCAATCCAAATAAAAGTATAGGAACATATCCCGCTAATGATATAGATCCTCCTCTAGGCATTTTAAAAATAACGATGCTATTCAAAACAGCTGTAAGAGCTAATGTTATAGCACCTTCTACCATAAATCTTAGGTTTTTGTTCATCTCTCTTCTCCCTTAATTAAATTTTTTAAATATTTCGTGATACATGTCGATTTGGCTTTCAATATTTTCATTGAAAACATCTGAACCACTGACTATCAAATCAGCTCCACTATTTATAACCTCTTCGACATTTTTTAATTTTACTCCTCCATCTACTTCTAATATGGCATCGCTATTATAATTATCTAACATATTGCGAGCTTCTCTCAACTTCAAATGTTGACTTTCGATAAAAGATTGTCCCCCAAATCCAGGGTTTACACTCATTATTAAAATTATATCTAAATCATCCAAAATATATTTACAACATTCTAAGCTGGTCGATGGATTCAAAGCTAGTCCACATTTTTTACCATGACTATGCACTGTTTGTATTATTCTGTGCGGATGGAATGTCGCTTCTGGATGAAATGTTATTATATCTGCTCCTGCATCCAATATACTGTCTATTATATTTTCCGGTTTATCTACCATCAAATGGCAATCCAAAATAAACTCAGGATATTTTTTTCTTATTTGTTTTATAACACCAGGTCCAAATGATATATTAGGTACAAAATTACCATCCATAACATCTAAATGTAAATACTTTACACCTTTTTCCTTTAATATATCCAAATTTTTCTCTAATTCAAAAAAATTACACGCCAATAAAGACGGATTCAAATAGATCATCAGTACCTCCTAATACTTTCGTATTCTTCTATTATTTTTAAGTAATTATTGTATCTGCTTTCAGATATAACTTTCTCTTGGACAAGCCTTTTTATTTCACAATTTGGCTCATTTATATGATTGCAATTATTAAATTTGCATTTATTGCTATTTTTTCTAAACTCTACAAAATTATCTTTAATTTCAGACTTATCCTCTATGAATTTCAAATCAAATGAACTAAATCCAGGCGTATCTAAGACATAAGTATTTTCTGCAACCATTTTTATTTCAATATGTCTTGTAGTCTGCTTTCCTCTTTTGGTTTTGTTGCTAATCTCTCCTGAAACGAAATTTTCGTTTGGAAATATTTTTTTCAATGTGCTAGATTTTCCAGCACCACTAGGCCCGATTACGCAACTAATGTGATTTGTGAATTCGTTTTTTAGTATTTCATTTGAATTTTTATCCACATTAGAGTTGAAAATAACTTTATAGCCTATGTTTGAATATATGTTTTTATAAAATTCCCTTTCTTTTTCATCTATTAAATCGGATTTGTTGAATACTATAACGCAATCCATACCGTTTTTTTCAATCATAAGCAGGTATTTATCCAATAAAAGCAAATTGATATTAGGTGATTTTATACTACTTAGTACAAAGCATTTGTCTATATTGCTAATTTCTGGCCTATGCAACAAAACAGACCTTGGATGTATATTGACTATATATCCAAGATCATTTTCTACTATTATATCTACTTTGTCTCCGACTACAGGTGTGATTTTTTTGTTTCTAAAATTACCTCTAGCCTTAGATGGTATCACTGTTTTTCCGTCATTAACATAAAACAGTTCTCTTTGAATTTTTACTATAACTCCTGTTTTATCCGACATTAATAGGCTCTCCATCTATATAAACTCTTATATCGTTATTTGGATTTGCATCGATTTTTATATCCAAGTCTCCCTCTGAAGCATTGTGATTTTTCTCATAAATAATTCTATTTTCTGTCTCATCTTTTATAGTCAAAGTATAGATTCCTTCTTCTTTAGGTCTGCTTATTCTAAATTCTCTTTGAGTATTTTGTGTTTCTCTACCTCTGCTTATTATTACATCTATTGAACTATCTTTTTTGAGTTTCTTTCCTGGATCGTATTGTTGCCAAATAACTTGATTTTCATCGTATTCGTTGCTGTATTTTTTCTCTATATTTCCAATATTAAGCCCTATTGATTTCAATTTGTTGATTGCTTGACTAATATCAGAACCTATTAAATCTGTCATTTCCACTAGCTCTTCTTTTTTGCCAAGAGATATCGTGATATCTACTTTGGTGTCTTTAGTTACATTGGTACCAGCTTGTGGATGTTGTTCCATAATTTTTTCTGCTTCAAAATTATCGCTATTTTGTTTTGTAATTTCTCCAACTTCAAGTCCCAATTTATTCAATTGATTTTTGGCATTTTCTAGTGTCATATTCGATAAATTAGGAACGGATACTTGCTCTTCTCCTTTACTTACGACTAATTTTACTATAGTCCCTTGTTTTACTTCTGTACTAGGATCTGGAGTTTGCTTTATTACTTGTCCTGGTTCAACATTATTAACTGTTTCATATTCTGATACTACTGCGATTAAATTAACTTGTTTTGCCTTATCTATAGCATCTTTTTCCGTCATACCAGTTAACGCAGGAACTACGACCATGTTAGCTTTATTTTTATTTAAGTAGTTTTTGCCGAATAAAATTCCTAAAAATACTAAAATAGCTAATAATACAGGTACCGCTACCGTTAAAAACTTATTCGATTTCTTTTTATTATCCTTATCGTCATTTTCTTGAGGAGTTTTGTACACCGCTTCTTTTACTTCAGGTTGTTCGTCAGCTTCTTTTATTACTGGGCTTTTAGTAGTTTCTTGCAGTCTATTGATAGAATAATTTTGATAATTTTTCAAATTTTCTTTCAATTCAGTTGCAGATTTGAACCTATCGTTAGGATCTTTTGCCATAGCTTTTACTATTATGTCATTCAATCCTTTTGGCAAATCATGTCGTAATTTTATAGGTTCAACCAATGGATCTTGTATGTGTTTAAGAGCTATTCCCACTGCATTAGGTGCATCAAATGGAACTTCTCCTGTAGCCATTTGATATAAAACTACTCCCAATGAGTATATGTCGCTCTTTTCGTCTATGAATTTTCCTTTTGCTTGTTCTGGCGAGATATAATGTACAGTTCCTAAAACAGTAGAAGTGTATGTCAATGTAGCTGACGAAGATATTCTAGCTATTCCAAAATCTGTAGCTTTCAAATTATTGGATTTATCTATTAACATATTATGAGGTTTTATATCTCTGTGAATTATGCCATTCTTATGTGCACACTCTAAAGCATTTGCTATTTGAACACCGTAATTTACTATATCCTCTATCGGTAAAATTTGTTTTTCATCTATTATATCTTTCAACGTTTTACCATCGACATATTCCATTACAATGTAATTGTATTTTCTGCCATCTACATATGAACTTCCAACATCGAAAACACTGACTATATTGGGATGAGTTAAGGAAGCTGCTGATTGTGCTTCCATTGCAAATTTTCTCAAAAAGTCTTGATCTTCCATGTATTCATTTTTTAAAACCTTAACGGCAACATATCTATTTAAAACAGTATCCAAGGCCTTGTAGACCACTGCCATTCCGCCTACTCCGACCTCTTCAATTATTTCATATCTATCTCCTAAAACTTTACCTATCATAATCTTCCCTTTCATATAAATAAAGAGTAATAGTTATATTATCAATACCATCAAAATCATTAGCTTGATCTATAAGACTTTCTAAAACGCCTTCTAATTCTTTTCCTTCTTTTAATGTGTCTGATATTTCATAATCTTCTAATTGCGATGTCAACCCATCTGTACACATTAAAATAATATCTTCATTCTCCAATTTCAAATTAAAAGTATCAACCTTTACATTATCTTGAATTCCTAAAGATCTTGTAATTACATTCTTTTGTTCGAAATCTATAGCTTCTTGTTCTGTAATAGTACCAGATGCCAATAAATCATTTACCAAAGAATGATCTACTGTGATTTGATTCAAATCCCCATTTCTATACAAATACAATCTGCTATCTCCAACATTGGCTACTATAGCATTATCGTCGTATATCAAACAAGCTACAATAGTAGTTCCCATATTGCTATGTTCGACATTATTTATACTATCGTTATATACTTCCTTATTTGCAAGCTCAATGGATTTCACCAAGATGTCTTCATAATTTTCATCATTTTCGTGATTTTTCACATATTCAATTACTGTATCTACAGCTTTTTTACTAGCTACTTCTCCTGCTTTATGACCTCCCATACCATCACATATTACCAATAAACTAAATTTATCGCTAATGTAATTCATATGATAGTCTTCATTGAGTTTTCGTATTTTCCCAATATCTGTCTTTGAAACGTATCTCATCTAACACCTCTATCAAACATATTGTTAATCCTCAATTGTCCGCAGGCACCGTCTATATCTACACCTTGTTTTCTTCTAATTGTCGTATTAACATTATTATCATTCATGTATTTCATAAAACTCATCATCTTGCCTTTGCTAGGTGATTTTTGGTTAAATTCATCAATAGGATTTAACGTTATTAAATTCAAAAGGCAATTTCTGTCTTTTAATAATTTCACCAATCTATCCATGTACTCTTTAGAGTCATTTACATTTTCTATTACTGTATATTCAAAGCCAATTCGCCTTTTTGTCTTTTGAAAATAATAGTCGCAGGCTTTTAATATCTCATCTATAGAGTATTTATTTCCTATAGGCATTAATAAATTTCTCTCATTATCAAATGGATTGTGTAGAGATATAGTTATGTTAATCCCTATATTGTCATCGGCAAGCTTCTTTATCTTATCGACAATACCACAAGTAGATAAAGTTATATTTCTAATGGACATATCTTGACCATTTTTATCTGTAATTAGATTTATAAATCGCACTACATTATCGTAATTATCTAAAGGCTCGCCTATGCCCATCAATACAATATTGCTAATTCTAGTATTCAAATCTTTCTCTACAAGATAAATCTGAGCGCACATTTCATATGGCTCTAAATTTCTCACAAAACTTTTTTTAGTAGAAGCACAAAATTTACAACCCATTCTACATCCTACTTGTGTAGACAAGCAAATAGTAGTGTGTGTTTTGTACTCCATGAATACAGTTTCGACAATATTTCCATCTTCCATTTCTATGAGATATTTTTTAGTATTATCCAATTTTGAGTCTATCCTAGTAGCTATAGAACAGTTTTTAATCCTATTATACGCATCTAGTTTATCCCTCAAATCCATTGAAAAATTCGTCATATCATTTACATTTAATATTTTATTTTTATGGATTGACTGAAAGTATTGCTTTGCTCTAAATTGTTTTTCGCCAATACTTTCAAAAAAATCTTTCAATTCATTTTCATTTAAATTTTCCAACGTTTTAATATCATACATATTATTCACCATTATAATTATACCAAAAATGAAAAAATTTGTAATCTAGTGGATTTTTTGAAATTTTGATATGAAAAATCCTTGAGTTCCTTTTTGAAAAGGCATCAATTTTACATATTTATTTTTTTCTCCATAAAAGTCTATATCAAGCCTTTTTAATCCCAAAACGTCTTCAATATATTCTGCATTTTCTTCGTTTTCTTCTTTCAATAATGAGCAAGTAGAATATACCAAAATTCCATCTTTTTTCAAATATTTATAACAATTTCCCAAGATTTCTCTTTGAGTTTTTACAAGTTTTTTTACATCCTCTTTATTCCTGAATAATTTTATTTCAGGATTTTTATTGATAACTCCCGTTGCAGAACAAGGCGCATCTACTAATATTCTATCAAATTTATTTACTAGAGAATCGTCAAAAACAGTAGCGTCAAAATTTAAATATTGTACGTTTTTGAAACCACATTTTTCGATATTTTCTTTGATTCTATCTATTTTGGATTTGTTTATATCATTACAATACAACAATGATTGGCTATTAGTTATTTCTTGAATATTGCAAGATTTTGATCCAGGCGCTGCGCAAATATCCAAGACTATAGAATTAGATTTTGGCTCTAAAATTTCCGCACACAAACTACAAGCCCCATCTTGTATTATGAATTTTCCATTTTTAAATTCTTCAGTATTTATAATTCCTGATGGATTTTCTACTATAAAACTATCTTTTAAAAATGGATGTATTTTTATTTCAAAACCCTTATCTTCTAACTTTGATTTCAAATCATTTTCTTTTAAAGTATTTTGTTTGATTACAAAATCAGATTTGTAAAAGAATGATTTCAAAAGTTTTTTCAACGTTTTATGTGAATATGATTTGCTCAACAATTCTAATAGTTCTCGATTAACTGAGTATTTAATACTGTCGTCTAGTTCTTCTTTTGTTATATCAAAATCACTAGCTTTTCTCAAAACTGCATTGACATACGAGGAGTATTTTGTCTCTTTTTTAGCCAATTCTACAGCTTCATTTATTACAGCGTAGTTTTTATTATCCATAAAAATCATCTCTGTTATAGCCATTCTTAGAATTTCTAATACTTTTTTGTCGAGTTTATCTATTTTCAAATCACTGTATTTATCTATCACATAATCCACTAAAAACCTATTTTCTATCTCGCTATACACGCATTTTTTTATATAAGCTATATCTCTTTGATCCAAATCCTTATAATCGTGTATTTTCAATATTTCAGATGAATATCCTGATTTGTTATTTATTAAATTTGTAATATTTATAATTTCTTTTCTTACGTTCATATATTTCCTTTTTCTATATAAAAAAAAGGGCGATGTGCCCTTTAATCTCTATCTCTGGATAGTAATACCATTCTGACTAATTGCAATAGCGATACCAACGTACTTGCTACATAAGTGAGAGCTGCTGCTTTCAAAACTTCTTTTGCTGGTCCTATCTCGCTTTCATCTAGTATTCCATTTGACAATGATGCTATTGCTCTCCTACTCGCATCAAATTCAACTGGTAAAGTCACTACTTGAAATAAAACTATAATCGAAAATAAAATTATTCCAAACTCCACCAAAGGTCTCAAACTCAATATAATTCCTAAAACAAATAGTATCCAAACGGATTTAGATGCAAAATTTACAACTGGAAACAATGATTCCCTAAACCTTAGAAATCCATAATTTTCTTTGTCTTGAATTGCATGACCTACTTCGTGACAAGCTACAGATACTGCTGAAATTGAACGGCTATTATATACGTCATTTGATAGGGCTAATACTTTCTTAGAAGAATCATAATAGTCAGTCAAACTTCCTTGTATATTTATTATTTCAACTTCTGATAATCCTTCATAATCCAGCAGAACTCTTGCCATTTCTTTTCCTGTCAAATCTTTTTTGTTTATTAACTTATTGTATTTGTTAAAAGTATGAGTGACTTTGTATTGCGAATAAGCTGCCAATAAAAAAGCTGGTATCAACAACAACATAGTATTGTCATAATAAAAATTATACAATTTATCCTCCTATAAAACTATACCCTCTTCAAATGTGTTTCCATTTAAATACTCTTTGACTGTTAAGGGTTTTTTATTCGGAAATTGTAATTTAGTGATGACTACATATCCATTTTCGCACGAAATTTTTATTCCTTTATCATCTACTTTTACAACTTCTCCATTTTTATAGTTATTATATTGTTTAATTATGTTAATATTATGAACTTTTACATTTTTCCCTTCAAATATAAAAAATATTCCAGGCCAAGGTGTCAAACCTCTAAATTTATTATAGATTTTTTCAACTGTATCGTTGAAATCTATTTTACCCATTGATTTATCGATTTTACCAACCGTACTAGATTTGCTATCGTCTTGATGAATTCTGTTCGAATAGTACTCATCGTAATTATCAATCACTTTTACTATTAGATCAGCTCCCAACACCATCAATTTATCATGTAGTTCTTCTAGCATGATATCCTCATCTATATTTATTTCTTCTGTAGCTAATATGTCTCCAGTATCTAATCCTTTTTCCACTAACATCACGCTAACTCCGGTTTTTTTATCTCCATTTAGAAGACTTTGATTTATTGGAGAAGCTCCTCTATATTGTGGTAATAGCGATGCGTGTACATTTAGAATTTTGTCATTAAATCTATTCAATATTCTCGATTTTATTATTTGACCATAAGCTACTACTACTATAAAATCCGGGTTTAATTTATCTAGTATTTCGTATACTTCGTCATCATTTATATTTTCAGGCGTGATTACATCAATACCCAATTCCAATGCTCTTTTTTTGACTTGTGTTGGAGAAAATTTATTTCTGTTTCTTTTTTTATCTTTTTGTGATATAACTAATTGAATTTCGTTGTTGGGATTGTCATATAGTCTTTGCAAACTTTCAACAGCAAAATCTGGAGATCCTGCGAACACAATTTTATTTTTCATTTTCTAATTTTTCTATCTCCTCTTTAGTAAGATTCAACACTTTATCAGTATATAATACTCCATCTAAATGATCCAATTCATGACAGAAACAATGAGCCTTATAATCTGTAACTGTCTTTGTTTGAGTATTTCCATCTAAATCAGTATATTCAACAGTGACAGATTTTGGTCTTTCTACATATCCTCTTTCATTTGGTATAGACAAGCATCCTTCCATGTCAATTTGTTTTTCTTCTGATTGATCTATTATTTTCGGATTTATCAAAACTATTTTACCGTCATCATCTCTCATATCTATGACTACAATTCTTTTTAGAATTCCAACTTGAACGCAAGCAAGTCCTATTCCTTCGTTTTCATACATAGTTTCAAACATATCTTCTACAATTTGTCTTATCCTATCATCTATAACTTCTACTTCTCTAGATTTTTTTCTTAAAATAGGATCGTCTTTCAATCTTATTTGTCTTATAGCCATTTTGCCTCCTAAAAATAATTTTGAGGATCAAGGGTTATTTTAACCGTTATCCCATCTAAATTTATGTTATATTCGTTATTTATCAAAACTTTTTTTACTATATTGATTATTTCATCTTCTCCATTCTTAAATTTATAGTACAAGTCAAACCTGTACATATTATTTATCCTTTCAATCGGAGAAGGGTGAGGTCCATTTATAAGGACATCATTCAATTTGTGTTTTTTTATCAAAGCCGTTATATAATTAGATATTTCCGTTATTTTACTAAATGCTATATTTCTGTTTTTATTGGAAATATTTATATTCAAAATTCTAAAAAACGGAGGATAATTAAAAGATTTCCTCGTCTTTATTTCTCTCTCAAAAAACATTTTATAATCGTTCATTGCAGATGTAGTTATAGCAAAATTATCCGGCTTATACGTTTGAATTATTACATCTCCAGTATAATCTCCTCTTCCTGCTCTGCCTGCAACTTGCGTTATCAATTGAAATGTCTTTTCGTTTGATTTGTAATCTCCTAAATTTAAACTAATATCTGCAGCCATTACTCCTACCAATGTGACATTTGGAAAATCAAATCCTTTAGATAGCATTTGAGTACCTATTAGAATATCTATTTCTCCGTTGTTCATCATGTCGTAAATCTTCTCGTAATCTTTTTTGGTATTTGTTGTATCTCTATCCATTCTGACTATTCTAGCTTCAGGAAATAATTCTCTAGTCTCTTCTTCTAGTTTTTGAGTTCCTGCTCCAAATTCTTTTATATATTTGGAGCCACAATTTGGACAAACTGTAGGTTTCAAAGCAGTTCTTCCACACATATGACATATAAGTCTATTTTTTGTCTTATGATAAGTCATTGCCACATCACAGCTATCGCATTTCAATACATATCCGCATCTTCTACACGAAATAAAAGACGTGTGCCCTCTTTTGTTCAAAAATAATATCGTCTGCTTTTTATTGTCTAAATTTTCTTGTATTTTACTCAAAAGAACTTTACTGAACATTTTGTTGTTCCCGCTAGCAAGTTCTTTTCTCATATCAACTATAGTGCATTCTATTGGATTAGAATTATTGGCTCTTTTATTCATTTCAACTAGATTGTATTTTCCATCTAAAGCTTCTTTGTATTCTTCTACTCCAGGTGTCGCAGAACCCAATAGCAATGTAGCATTATTGTATCTAGCTCTAAATTTTGAGATATCTATCGCATTGTATTTTGGATTTTTTTCACTGACATAGCTTGTCTCGTGTTCTTCGTCTATTACTATCAGTCCAAGATTTTTAAATGGAGAAAATATTGCACTTCTAGCTCCGACTACTATTTTGTATTCTCCGTTGTACATTTTTTGGAACTGCTCAAATCTTTCATTCATAGTCAATTTAGAATGAATTATAGCTACTTTCCCAGGAAATCTACCTTCAAATCTATCTATGGTTTGAGGTGTTAGAGATATTTCTGGAACTAATATTATGCTATCTTTTCCTTCGGAAATCATATGCTCAACTAACTGAAGATAAACTTCCGTTTTACCACTTCCCGTTATCCCATGTAAAAGATTGAATTGATTATCTAGAATAGAATTGTATGCCTTTTCTTGTTGTTCATTCAATTTTATCTTTTTGTATTCTTTTACATCGTCTAATACTACTCTGTCACATTCTTCGTAGTAAATTTCAAGGATTTCTCTTTTTTCAAGCGTTTTTATGACGCTGGAAGTCGCTTGTGTTTGTGCTAGTAGTTCGCTATACAATAAGTTTTCTTTTTCTTTTAATTTTTCTATGACTTTAAGTTGTGAGCTTGCTCTTTTTGAAATAATCGGATTGGGATTTAATAATTTAACGTATTTTTTTAATTTTGGTGTTATTTTTTGATCGTATTTTAAATCTACTTTTAGATAGTCTTCTTTGACGTATTTTATCAACTCTTTGTGGCTTATATTGTAATTTTCTTTTATTTCTGCGTATTCTTTTTCGGATTTCAAAAAATCATACAAATTTTCATCTACAAATTTTAATTTTTCATTTGCGATAAAAAACTCTTTTAGTTCTTCAAAATTACCAGGTGGAAGAATGGTTTGAAAAGCAGAACTATAATCGCTCAAATACCTATCCACCATATAAAAAGCCAAATCTATAGATTCTTGTGTTACAATTGGATTTACATCCACTACAGATATTATTTCCTTGTAATTAATGTCTTCTTTTCCATTGTCTGATGATTTTACGATTAGTGCTAGTTTGGGAATGTCCGATTTACCAAAAGGTACTATTACCCTCATGCCAACTTCCACATCTTCTTCGCAATGGTATGAATACAATCTATTTGTCATTTTAGATTTATTTTTGAAAATAACATCAATATACATTTTTACCTACTTTATCAAATCCAAAATCTTATCTGCTATGTTTAATTTGCTTTCTTTTTCTATTTCAAAAATGTCTTCTTTTCCAATAATAGTGACTTTATTATAATCAGAATTGAATCCTATATCGCTCTTAGATACATCATTTAACACGATATAGTCCAAGTTTTTCTCTGATAATTTCTTCTTTGCATTTTCGATTAAATTATTAGTTTCAGCTGCAAATCCAATGAATATCTGATTTTCATTTTTGTGCAAAGATTTTAAAATATCGGGATTTTCTTTTAATTCCAATGTGTTAAAATTATCTGATTTTTTAATTTTTTTATCTCTCTTATTTGCTACTTTGAAATCACTGACTGCAGCTGCCATAATTAAATAATCAAATTTTTCTATTCTATTAGATATTTCTTTTTGCATCTCATCTGCAGATTCTACTTTTATGTTTTCGACTCCATCTGGGCATTCAACAGATGTTTTGGCTGAGATTACTGTAACTTCAGCTCCTCTCATGTATGCTTTCTTGGCTATTGAATATCCCATCTTACCACTAGAATCATTTCCGATATATCTTACAGGGTCAATTCTTTCAACAGTGCCTCCTGCAGTTACCAATATTTTTTTCCCAGTTAAATCTTTTTTGCAAAAATATTTTTCAACCTCTTCTACTATTTCCCAAGGCTCTTTTAATCTTCCATCTCCAACCACATTACAAGCAAGTAATCCACTGTTAGAACTTACCATGATGTGACCTTTTTCTTCTAATTCTCTAATATTTTTTTGAGTAGCTGGATTATTGAGCATATTTGTATTCATGCTTACACAAAACATTATCTTTTTATCGTATGCCAATGCACAAGAAGTCAATAAATTATCTGCTATTCCATGGTTGATTTTTGCCATAGTATTAGCACTTGCAGGTGCTATCAAAAATAAATCTGCCCAGCTTGCCAAATCTATGTGTTCTACTATTTTGTGAGATCCTTCATGAAACATTTTTGTCTTTACATCACATTTACCAATAGTTTCAAATGTCATTGGACTTACAAATTCACAAGCAGAATCAGTCATGATTATTTTTATGTTATATCCTAGCTTTTTGAGTCTACTGACAACATCTACTACTTTGTATATTGCCACTCCGCCAGTAACACCTAAAAGAATATTTTTATTCATTTTATTTTTCTTCCCAGACTTTTTTCTCCATTACTTCTTCCAAAGCAGTAGTAACTGGTTTTGCTAGTGGCTTTTTCAATTTAGTTTCTTTGCCATCTATCAATGTTCTAGCCCTTTTGCTCACCATAACACATAATGCGTATCTACTATTATTTATTTCTGATAATTCTTTAAATGATGGATTAACCATTTTGTCCTCCTTTTATAACTCTAAATTTTTCAGCTTCTATTATAGATTCTATATTTTTTACAGTTTCATCTACATCTAAATTCACTACTGCATAATCATATTCATCTATAAAGCCCAATTCTTTTTCAGCATTTTTCATTCTTACATTTATAGTATCTTCGTCTTCTGTATTTCTTCCTTCAATTCTTTTTCTCAACTCGACCATATTAGGTGGAAGCAAAAATACAAATACAGCTTCTGGATAGTTTTCTTTTACTTTTAATGCTCCTTGAACATCTATTTCCAATATTACTATCTCTCCGGAGTTAATTTGATCGAATACAAAAGATTTTGGAGTTCCATAAAAATTATTATGGACGTTTGCGTATTCCAAAAAATCCCCATCAGATATTTTTTGCTTAAATTCATCCAAACTCAAGAAATAATAATTTTCCCCATCTATCTCATAAGGTCTTTTCTTTCTTGTAGTTGCTGACACAGAGTAGACCACGTCCTTATTCTTTGCAATAAGTTTCTCACATACAGTTCCTTTTCCAACACCGGATGGACCCGAAATAACTAATAAAAACCCATTTCTCATAATTAAACTTCCTTATTATTTGTCTTATCTAATCTCATTTGCAATGTTTCCGGCTGCAAACAACTCAATATAACATGGTTAGAATCCATTATTATAACACTTCTAGTTTTTCTTCCAAAAGTAACATCGATTAATATATTATCTTCTTTAGCCTTTTGCACTATTCTTTTAATAGGATTAGTTTCAGGACTTACAATTGCAATAATTCTATCGCTGTTGACCAAATTTGAAAAACCTATACCTAAACTTTCCATTTATCTCCTACTCTATGTTTTGCACTTGTTCTCTTAATTTTTCTATCAAACTTTTTACTTCTATTACGCAAACGGTAATATCTTCTTCGCTTGATTTAGAAGAAATAGTGTTTATTTCTCTGTTCATCTCTTGAATTATAAAATCCAATCTTCTTCCAACGGAATCTTCAGATTTCATAGATGACTTAAATTGTTGCAAGTGAGAGCGAAATCTAGCTAATTCTTCATTGATATCGGATTTATCAGCTAAAAGTGCAACTTCTAAGTACATTCTATCTTTATCTACCTTTTCTTCGTCGATTACATCTTTGATTCTGTTGTAAAGATTTTCTCTATAATTTTCGACGCTGTTTTTAGTCAAAACTTCAATTTTAGATATTTCATCTTCTATTTTAGATAGATTATTTTCCAAATCTTTTTGTAAATTATCTCCTTCAATGCATCTCATTTTATAAATCTCATCAACTGCATTTTCCAATACTGAATTTACTTTAGTGCGCAACATTTCATTATCCAAATCTTTATAATTAAATGTCAAAATATCATCGTATTTAACTATATCTCGTACAGAAATATCGCTTTGAATATTCAATGAATTTTTAAGATAATCTAGTTTTTCTTTTATTTTCTTAGCCAAATCCAAATTAACATCTATACTATCTACTGTGACATTTCCCTCTTTTATTTTGATGAATACGTCAACTCTACCTCTTTTTAATTTGTTTTTTATGAGAGTTTTCATATCTTCAAGCATAAAATTCAAATAATTTGGCATAGAAAATTTAAAATCCAAATACCTATTGTTAACGGATTTTATCTCAATATCAATGCTAATGTCCTCAAGTTCTATACTTGAAGCCCCGAAACCTGTCATTGATTTCATCTCATCGCCCCCTTTATTCATAATAGTTTATATTAAATTAAACTCTAAATCAATATTTTATTACAATTTTTACACAATTTGCTTTATATCTTCTATTCTCATTGAATTCATATCTACATTTACAGTGGTGAAATTATTGTAAAAGACCATTCCTGGTTTTGCTCCTTTTGCCTTTTTCACATTTTTCTTTTCAGTATAATCCACTTCAACGTATTTTTCTTTGCCAACAGAGGAAAAATACGCTGCCAAAAAGCAAGCTACATTGTAATCTTCTTCTGTCAAATTCTCATTTCTCATTATTACATGTGATCCCGGTAAATTTCTCACGTGGAAAAATATATCGTCTTTGTTTGCTTGTTTTAATGTTAAATTGTCATTTTGCAAATTGTTTTTTCCTACGAATATATCTACGTTGTTTTTAGTGATGAAATGTCTTGGCTTTGATGGCTGCGTTTTAGCTGTTTTTTTCTTAGATTTTTTGATTAAATTCATTTTGACCATTTCATCTTTTATTTCCGATAATTCTTGATATTCACTAGCTTGTTCAAGTGTTTCCAACAATTGTAGTAAATAATCATTTTCGTCTTTTATTATAGGAAGTTCTTCTGTAATTACTTTTTCTCTGGTTTTTAATTTGCTAAATTTTTTGTAATAATTTTGGGCGTTTTCGTTCCCACTTTTCTTAGGGTCAAGTGGTATTTCGATTTTGTTCATATTGTCATAAAAATTATCTACTGTTATTTTATCTATTCCCTTTTTTATTAAATGCATATTGGAGCTAATTAAATCTGCATATACTTTGTAAATATCTCTTTTTTTAGCTTCTTCTAAATCGACTGTCAAATTAGACAACTTATTGGAATTTCTTTGAATTTTATTCGATACAATCTTTTTTAAATGGGAAGCATTTTGTCGTATGGAATCATTTGATGCGTGTTTTTTGTAATAAAAATCTAACATTTCATGAATATCATCAAATGATTTCTTTTTGTATCCAAATTTCTTCAATTCTATGACGTGAAAATCTTTTATTTTTTCATCTTCATCTATCACTATTGAATAATGATAATTTTGATTTACGATGTCGTTTCTTATATCTTTAAAATTTTCATCTAATCTGATTTTTTCTTCCGCACTCAAATCTTCAGCTTTTATGTCAAAATCTATATCACTTCTTAGACATATTTCTTTAGAAATTGTTGGAGAAAATCCAGTGTAATTTCTATAAAATAGTTGTTGAACTTTTGTAGGTGAATTGCTGAACTCAGAAGGCAATTTATCTGATTGCAATACATTTGTTTTTTCATCTTCTAAATACGAATATTGTGTTTTAGGAAGAATTTGTCTGATGCTTTTGCTATCGAAGCTTATTCTTCGTATAGCATCTATTATCATTCTGCTTTCTTTTTCTATCAAAATTATGTTTGAATGTTTGCCCATGAGCTCTACAACTAATGTGTAGTTCATGTCATAACCCATTTCATCTCTACTTCTAATATCTATATTCACGATTCTATCCATATCTTTTTGATATACGTCAGTGATTATAGCTCCTTGCAAGTATTTTCTCATCAACATACAAAAATTATAGGCTTCTATAGGGTTTTTCTTATTTTCACTTGTAAAATGCATCCTCGGTAATGATGAGGATGCAGAAATAAGAAGTTTATAATTTTGTTTGTTGTTATATACGATTAAATCTAATTCGCTTTTGTCTGGTTGATTAACTTTGCTGATTTTACCATTAATCAACTTTTCTTTAATATCATCAACTATTGATTTTGTGACTATTCCGTCAAAACTCATTATTTCTCCTTATCTTCTCATAGCTCTTTGCATATTTCTTAAATCGTCACGTTTTTTCAACGTATCTCTCTTGTCGTATAAATTCTTACCTTTTGCAAGAGCTATCTCAACTTTTATCAATCCATTTTTTTCGTACACTCTCAAAGGTATCAATGTATATCCTTTTTCTTTTGTCTTTCCTATAAGTTTTCTTATTTCGGATTTGTGCATCAAAAGTTTTCTCTTTCTCAGACTATCTACATTGAATATATTGCCTTCTGTATAAGGACTTACGTTCATGGAATATACATATACTTCCATGTTTTCAATCATACAATAGCTTTCTTTTATTGAAACCTTGCCTTTTTTTATGGATTTTACTTCTGTGCCAACTAATTCTATTCCACACTCATATACTTCTTCTATGAAATATTCATGACGTGCTTTTTTATTGTTTGCTAATAATTTTATATCGCTCATAATCATCCTTATTTGTCGATTAATTCAAAATCAATTTGTCTTTTTTCTTTATCGCTATTAATTACTCTTATTCTAACTTTTTGTCCTATATTATATGATTTTTTTGTTCTTTCACCGTATACAGTGTAGTTGTTTTCATCAAAAATATAGTAATCATCAGTCATTGACTGAAATTGTACTAAACCTTCTATGGTATTGTCAAGTTGTACGAATATTCCAAACTTAGTAAGAGAACTAATCACTCCTTCAAATTCATCATTGATATGTGATTGCATATATTCAGAACATTTCATATCAATAGCTTCTCTTTCAGCTTCTTCTGCTCTTCTTTCAGTCGCTGAACATTGTTTGGCTATATCTTTTAGATATTTCATAAATTCTTTTTCGTTATTCGTATCTGGCTTGTGATTTATAAAATTTTTCACAATTCTATGAATGAATAAATCCGGATATCTTCTTATTGGAGATGTGAAATGAGTGTAGAACATAGATGCTAATCCAAAATGTATGTTGGGATTTTCGCTATACTCTGCTTTTTGCATAGATCTCAACAAAAGAGAAGATAGCAATTGTTTCTCTGGTTTTCCGTCCAATTCTTTTAATATTGATTGATAGTCTTTTGAGTATAAGTTTTTTCCTTTCAAATGATATCCAAAATTAGACAAAATTCTTCTAAATGTCTCTACCTTTTCATTATCCGGCTCTTCGTGAACTCTGTATATAAATGGTCTATCTAAATATCCAAAATGACTAGCCACAGTTTCATTAGTGATAAGCATAAACTCTTCTATAAGTCTATTTCCTATTCGCCTTTCACTTTTCTTTACATCTATTACTCTGGATTTATCATCTAATATTATTTTAGTTTCTGGAAAATCAAAATCGATACTTCCTCTTTGTTTTCTTCTCTCGCTCAAAATCTCGTATAATTCTTTCATCAATAAAAGATTTTCTTTTAATTCATCATCAGAATAAGGATCGTCAATGTTTTCCAAAAAATTAGATACATCTTTGTATACAAGTCTGTAATCAGAACGAATTATCGATTCATAGAATTTATAATCCAATGTTTTGCCTGTAGGAGATATCTCCATTTTTACAGTCAATGCTAGCCTATCTTTATTTGGATTTAATGAACAAATTCCATTGGACAATTCAAATGGCAACATAGGAATAACTCTATCCAACATATATACGCTAGTTCCCCTTCTGAATGCTTCTCTATCCAAAGCTGTATTTTTCTTTACGTAATGGCTGACATCTGCTATATGCACATACAATATATAATTATTGTCTTTTTTAGAAATACTTATAGCATCATCAAAATCTTTTGCATCTTCTCCATCGATTGTGACCGTAAACAAATCTCTGAAATCTATTCTAGATTTTTTCTCTGATTTTTCTACTTTTTGTGGAATTTCAAGTGCTTGAGATTTTACTTTTTTAGGAAATTCATATGGCAAATTGAAAGTCTTGGCTATAGAATATATATCTACTCCTGGATCATCCTTTTGTCCTAGAATTTCGACTATAACTCCTTCTGGATTTTTGTTTTTGCCTGATGTTTTAGTCAATTTAACTATGACTTTATCGTTGTTCTTAGCTCCATTTTTATTGCCAGATTTTACAAACACATCAAATCCATATTTTTTATCATCTAAAATTACAAACCCATATCCTTTTGCCTCGTCAAAAGTTCCGACTAATTTTGTATTTTCTCTAGAAATTATTTGTAGAACTTTCCCTTCTGGGCTTCTATTTGGTTTCTTATCCACAGTTATAGTGACTAATACCTTATCCTTATGAATTGCTCCATTTAAATCTTTTTTGGGAATAAATACATCATCTAAATCTTTATTATCTGGAATAAAATAACAAAAATCACTTCCGGATCCTTGAATTACTCCGGTGAATGCTTTTGGTTGAGAAAGTGGAATTATTTTAGAATTTTTGTCGATTAAAATCTTGTTGTCCTTTTGAAGTTCATTTATAACTTTATTAAAAATTTTATTGTCTTTTCTATCAATATTTAAGTACGAAGATAATTCAGTAAAGTCTGAAGGAATGTATTCATCTGAACTTATAATATCTAATATCCTTTGCTTTATTTTCATTAAATACCTCCTAGATTTTCTATTTATATTATACCCCAAATTGCAATAAAACATAATAAAAGCTAATAGCAACGTTTCAAATTTTACATTTACATATCAATTTCATAACAAAAAGCATCTGTATAGATGCTTAGATTAAATATTATATATCTTATTTTCTTCTCTTTTACAAAGCTTCCCTTTGTCTATAAATATAATTCTATCTGATAGAATTTCAGCTTCTTTTCTATTATGAGTCACTATAATTATGGGAATATCTAGTTGTTTTTTGATATCCAATAATTCGAAATAAAATTTGTCTTTAAATTTTTCATCAATTGCACTAAATGGCTCATCCATTAAAAGTAAATCCGGTTTAGTAGATAAGGCTCTTATTATAGATATTTTTTGCTTTTCTCCACCAGACAATGTGTTAGGGTAATTATTCAATAAATGTTCTACTTTTAATTTGTCTATTAATTTGGATACATAATTTTCATCAGGGTTCATAAAAAACAAATTTTCTTTTACACTCATATTGGGAAAAAGTGCAAAATCCTGAAATACATACCCAACATTTCTATCTTGTGGTTTCAAATTCACGCTATTTGAAAATAATATCTTGCCATTCAAATCAATTTCCCCACTATCAGGTTCTAAAATTCCAGATATTATATTCAGTATAGATGTCTTGCCACTTCCAGATTCTCCCATTATACCCAAAATTTCATTTCCAACAGAAAAATCCACATCCAAGACAAAATGATTTAATTTCTTTTCTATATTAATTTTCAGCATTTCTATCCCTACGCTTATCTATCCATCTATTCAAAAAATATATCAATGAAAATGAAAATACCACCACAACTAACATCAATTTGTTTGCCATGGAAGTATCTCCTCTTTCCACTGCATAATACATTGCCAACGGTATAGTTTGGGTTTTATTGGGAATATTTCCTGCAACCATCATAGTCGCTCCAAATTCTCCCAAACTCCTCGCAAATGCCAACACCAATCCACTAATTATTCCAGTGTAAGAAAGCGGTATTGCCAATCTGAAAAATATTTTTAGTTCACTAGCTCCCATAGTTCTAGCTGCATTCAAAATTCTCTTGTCTATATTTTGAAATGCAGATTTACAATTTTGATACATCAATGGAAAAGATACTATAACCGATGCAACTACGCAAGCTTTCCATGTAAATATAATACTTATATCAAAATTATCGTAAAAAATTTTCCCTAAAATTCCATTATTCCCCATAATAAGCAATAAAATATATCCCAAAATAGATGGTGGTAAAACTAGAGGCAATGTTATTATAGCCTCTAGAATACTACCATTTCTTTTATTATACTTCACCATAAGCCACGCTATCAATATTGATAATATTGAAGTTATAATCGTAGCAATAATCGATACTTTTAAAGATATAAGTATCGGCATTTTAATACTATTATTCATTATTTGATTCAAATCCAGCTTCTGTAAAATGTTTTTGTGATTGATCAGTCATCAAAAATTCGTATAATTTGTTTTGTAAATCGGTATTTTTAGAATATGTCGTTTTTACCATTGGATATACGATAGGTTTGTGTGATTGAGAATCCACTTCCAATATAACTTCCACCTTATCATCTGTTACCGCATCTGAATGATATACAAATCCAACATCAGCTTCTTTGCTATCTACATATCTAAGAGTATCCTTTACGTTCTTTCCATATACAAATTTATCAGATAAATTATCTAATAAATTATAATGCAAAAGAGATTGCTTTGTATACTGACCTACTGGAACTGTTTCCAATTCAGCAACAGAAATTTTCCCATTTACTTTTTCTAAATCCTTTATATCGGAAATCTTAACATCCGTCTCTTTGTTCTTTACAACTACTAATTTATTTTTCAAAATATTTTTAGAATCTTTTACCAATCCTTTTTCCTCAAGGGCTTTCACTTGTTTTACCCCAGCAGATACGAATACATCACAAGGTGCTTTTTGTTCTATTTGTTTTTGTAATTTTCCTGAACTTGCTAGATTTACATCAACTTTTACGTTGTACTCTTTTTCAAATTCAGGTATTATTTTATCCAAAGACTCCTCAAGCGATGCCGCTGCAAACAAACTAATAGTTTGATTTTCCTTACCGTTTTCACTATTTTTAGACTCATTTTCCTTAGAACAAGAAGTCATCAATAGCATAGCCATAATCATAAATATTATGTACCTTTTTTTCATTTTCATTCTCCTCTCTAAAATATAACGAAATTTATTTAAAAAGCCTTTTAAAAAGGCTCTTTATCAAATTTAAAAATTAACTGATGCTATATATTTGAATTTATCAGTATCTGATATATTATCTTTTACAAACCAATTTACATCTATGTTGTTGTAGCTTGATAGCTCTTTGTAATAGTACATAACTATTCCAGCATCTATCAAATTATCTACTCCCTTGTATTGTTCGATATACAAATCGAAATTATCGTCATTTAATACAAATCTCCAAGGTTGTTCATTTTTTGTAGAAGGAGCAAATCTCAAATAGCTGAATAATTCATCTAATCCGTAGTTTTGTAATTTATCTATATCCATTGGAACTGACAATGAACCATCGCATACGAAATCTTCCACGCCAATTCTAGAACTAAATCTCTTCTTTCCAAATCCCAATTCATTAGGAGCATATCCTATTGCCAATAAAAAGTCTACATTAAAGTTGCCGTCAAATGCAGATTTTTTTGATTCTTCAGAAGCTTTTGATATAGTAACCCAGCAACTTCCTATTTTAAACTTATCTAATTTTGTAATCATGCTTTCCAAATAATAAGCGCCAAATATAAATGCTTCTTCTGATTTTTCATTTACTTGCATAGCAATATAATGATTTGCCTTGATCATAGTTCCTTCGTATCCGCCTTGTCCTTCAAGTGCATTGTATACTTTAGAACCGTCATTGTATAATTTATATTCTACTGAATATTCTTTTGATAATTTGTTTATATCTGAAATAACGGATTCTACTTGTTTTAAGTCAGAATCGCTAAGGTCTTTTGATTTAAAATCCCTTATAGATTTTCTATTTTCTAAAAATTCGTTCATTGACATATTTATTACCCCTTATCATAAAACTTCTACAATTATAATACTACAAATTGTGTTTAATAACAAACATTTTGATATAATAAACATTGGTGATAGTATGAAATTTACTGACAAACAAATACAGGCGATATCTCACTACGAAAATCCTGCACTCGTATTGGCAGTTCCAGGATCTGGAAAGACTACAGTACTATTAAATAGAATACACTATTTGAAAGAAAATTACGGAGTAGATCCGAAAAACATTTTGTCTATAACTTTTAGCAAATCGCAAGCTAGTGACATGAAAATTCGATTTTCAAAAAACTTTCCTGAAATTGATACGCCTTATTTTTCTACAATACACTCATTTTGCTATTATATTGTGAAATTAGACTATAAAATGAACAACAAAATATTCAAAATTTTAGAATCTGAAAACTACATCAATAAGTATTTTGTTGTAAAACACATAATGAAAAAACTATATAAATCTCAAATAAAAGATGATGACGTAGATAAATTTTTCCAATTATATGGCTATTGTAAAAACATGATGATATACAAAGATTTTCCAAAATCAGATGTAGAAAATTTTGATAAAATCTACTACGAATACGAAAATTTTAAAGAAAAAAACTTTTATCTTGATTTTGATGATTTGCTCACAAAGGCATATGAAATATTACAAAAGAACGAATACGTTCTAAATAGAATAAAAAAAAGGTACAAATTTATTCAAGTAGATGAAGGACAAGATACTTCTAAAATTCAATTTGAACTTATAAAAAAATTGGCTTATCCAGAAAATAATCTTTTCATCGTAGCAGACGATGACCAATCCATATATTCATTCAGAGGAGCAGATCCTAGTTATTTGTTGGAATTCGATAAGATATTTGATAATGCTAAGATTTATTATATAGACCAAAATTTCAGATGTAGCCAAAAAATAGTGGAAGCTAGTGATGTTTTCATCAAACAAAACAAAAAAAGATACAACAAAAACGTATCATTTACGAAATTATCAGATGAAAATATAACAATAGAATCCCCCAAAAACTTTTTATCTATGTACAAATATATAAAATCGCATTTGAATCCTGAAAAAAGTACTGCCATTTTATATAGGAAAAATTCTTCATCCATAGCATTGATGAAATACCTTTACGAAAATGATGTAAAATTTACCACAAGATACTCAAAGCACGATTTTTACAATCATTTTGTACTAGACGATATACTGAAAATAATAGCATTTTCTGAAAATAAAACATCTGTACAATTATTTAGGGAAATATACTACAAATTAAATAGTTACATCAAAAAAACTTCTATAAATCAGCTAGAAACATACGATGAAAATATGCCGATACTCGATAGATTATTGGACGACTCTACATTGAGTAGATTTTATGTGGACAGATATATGGATTTGAAATCTTATTTCTCAGGAATCAAAAATTCTAGTGGAGACAAGAAAATAGACATAATCATGAACGACATAGATTACAAGACATATATAGAAGATAAAGTTAGCTTACAAAATCAAAAAATATCTATAGATTCACTAATAGAAATCTACAAATACATTTTTAAAAATTGCAATTACTATGAAGATTTCATCAAAGAAATAGAAAATCTAAAACAAATACAAAAAATTTCCCTAAAGACAAATAGTAACCTATCGCTTTTGACAGTGCACGCTGCCAAGGGACTTGAATTCGATGAAGTGTTCATAATAGATTTGATAAATGGTGAATTTCCGACAAATATAGACGCTAATAATTCAGAATACGAAAAACTTTTCGAAGAAGAACGAAGAATGTTTTATGTAGCCATGACTAGAGCAAAAGAAAAGCTAATACTTCTCTCACCTAAGACTAGAAATTCTATAGAAAAAGATCCATCACAGTTTCTAAAAGATATGATACAAATAAATAAAAATTTATAAAAGGAGCAGTATGCTTACATAAAAGTTGATCAAATTCAACGTATTTGTCAGCACAACTGCTCCTTAATCTATTATAAATTACCTACTAAATCAATACCTGGTTTTAATACGTCATCTCCTGGAGTCCAGCTAGCTGGGCAAACTTTATCTCCATATTTATCTACATATTGTGCTGCTTGTAATTTTCTCAACAATTCATGTGCATTTCTACCTATTCCATCTGCTGATACTTCATAAAGTACAATATCTAAATCAGGGTTAACTAAGAAAGCGCCTCTCAAACTTTGTCCGTCATCTTCTTTTAAAACGTCAAATTGTCTTGACAATTTAAAAGCTCTATCAGATAGCATTGGATATTCTACCTTTTTTATCTTTTCAGATTTATCATGCCATGCCTTATGAACAAATTCAGAATCTGTAGATATAGAATAAATTTCGCAATTTAAATCCTTGAATTCAGAATACAATTTTTGCAAATCTTCTAATTCAGTAGGACATACAAAAGTAAAATCTCCTGGATAGAAGAATAATAATGACCAGTGGCCCTTCAAATCTTCGCTAGACACCTCTATCAATTCTTCGTTATGATATGCAGGTACTTTAAAATCTTCAACGTGTTTTTTAATAAATGACATATAAATCACCCTTTCTTTATTCTTTACATTTAAATTATATCATATTTTAAATCAATTACAATATTGTATTGATTTCAATTATTGATTTTTATTAAAAAAACCACGATACGTAATTGCATCGTGGTTAATAATTAATTATGTGAATTTATTGAATCAGCTATTGATCTTATAATAGATGAAAAGAAATTTATTATCTTGTCGATTAAACCAGATTCCTCTGCTTTCTTATATATATCTTTTGCACCTTTAATTACCTTATCTGAAATATTTGAAAGTTCTGATTTTATATCCTCAGCATTTATTGAATCTGTATTAGAATACTTGTCAAATAAATCTATCAATTTTTCCTTTTGTTCTTGAGTTATTACATCTTCCAAATTATTTTCTTTTATCGCTTTATCTACTATTTCTTTTATTTCCTCCAACGTTGGAGTCTTACCGTTGTTTATATTGATATTAGCTATATTGTCCTTTATTACTACAATAGCATCGTTCAACCTATCTCTATCGTATTTTGACTTATCGTTATTTTCTTTATTTATGTCGCTTACAACCTCTAGCTCTTTTTGTGCCAATTTCATTCTATCTTTATCTAATTTTTCCCCGTTTGACTCAAAAGCCTTATACACTCCAGTAAGAGCAGACTCTCCAGTCACAGGTCTAATAGCAGCTACTTTTATAGTACAATCTTTTACCCCTGCTGTGATAGCTGCGTTTTCGTATTGCTTTTCATTGATCAAAGTAATATTTTTTGGTGTAGTTATATTCACCCTTATCCCATTGCCTTTGTTTTCTTTCTTAACCAAAACACTAGAAATCATACTTCCTGGATTTGATTCATCTCCACCAAGATAATCCAACAAATCATTATAAGTAACCTCTACTGATTTAACATTGCTATCATCTTCAATATTCAATAAATTTTTTGTACTTTTAATCTGAGATCTATCCAAACTTTCTCCGTAAACAAAAGTAGGTTTGCCCCATTTTTCATCAATGACTTTTGTATCGATGTCACCAGCTTGACTGACACTAGAATATAAAATAGTAAAAAGCATTAATAAACAAATAGTTATCTTTTTCATAAATAATTAATATCCTCCATTCACATTGATTATAGCATAAAAACAGCTTTAAAAAGTCTACAAAATTTCTAAGAAAATCCCTCGAAAATTCTATCAAATTTGCCCTCAAAAAATTTTTTAAAAATTTTTTCAAAAATGCTTTACATTTAATTTACTTTATGCTATACTTTAATAGTCGGGCCGGAGTGATGGAATTGGCAGACGTACTGGACTCAAAATCCAGCGGTGGCAACACCGTGCGGGTTCAAGTCCCGCCTCCGGCACCATTCAAAAGATGTGTTATTTTACACATCTTTTTTTATTATTCTCTTTGACCAAGCTGCAAACTATCACATTAATTTATTCTATAATTTCATTACATATTTTTTTCAAAATTAACATCTTAAATTTTTTAGCACATTAAAATTTAATTATTTACTGCATAAAAAAAGCACATCTAACATTTATCTGTCAGTGTGCCAATCTAATATTTTGACCTATACCAAATATCGCTTTAATTTTGTATTATACATATATTTTAAGCATATTTTTAAGACAACGCAGTATAAATTACTATATTTTCTTAACGTCACAATTTTCTATATTTATCATATAATCAAAAGCACGCAAATTTTCACTACTCATATCATAAGAAATCATGATTATAGTTTTATCTTTTAAAATTTCATCATTTAGCATTTTATATTTTTGCTAATTTCTATTAATTTCATAAATCTCCTTAAATGGTCGAGTTAGTTTCTCTATTTCACAAACAATTTTCATTTTTAGTCTATAATTAATATTTTTTAGTTATTTAATCCTTTATTTTCGTACTCCTTGTTGATTTTGCTTTAAATACACTTTCTTTATAATAAAATAAGCAATCAAGTATAATATCAAGTCAATCATTAAAAAATAAATCAGCTGATTTATGGAAAAACTTATATATTTTTTATAGTATATACCTCTAATTATTTCGCAGATTGGGGTATATATATTTATCAAAAAAATATATTTTAAATATTTAGGATATGCAATGATTGGATATGCTATCGCTCCAAATGTACATAAAATAGAGCCAACTTTCGAACTAAATTTGAATGATTCTTGCTTATGAGTAATAGGTATCATTAAAAATCCTATGTAAATGGATATAATTGACATAAATATTGACAATATACATGCGACATATCCTAAGTAAATTAACGAAAATATAGCATGTTGCAATACTAGTAAAGCTAAGTACAAAAACGAATCCATGAATATAAACTTATTGATAGTAATATTAGATAGCTTTATATCTGAAACTTTTTCCGACTTATACAGCAAATAATATTTGAAATTTGGAACTATTATTAAATCTAATTGAATAAACATTGTAAATCCGCCAAATACTATAAAACTATAATCATTTCCTACTAAAAATCTACCAAAGATAAAAAATGAAATTGTGTTTATAATAGGTCTAATATACATAGATAAATCTTCTTTAAAAGACCTTTCAAAAATTTTTATTAAATATTTAAACATATTAATTCCTTTCAATCATGTGTATTCCAATATATGCCACAAATGATGCTATTATAAAAAAAGCAATAATGATTTTATTCATAATATTATAATCTACATAATATGTTATTAAGTTAAACATCATTAAAAACGAGATTTGTTTTAATATGTTTGGTAATGAGCTTTGAGGATAATCTACACATGACTCTATTTCATAAAAATCCATGAACAAGTTAATTCTATGGAATGAGTTAATATTGTAATATTGATAGATAAAAACCAACATTCCAGTTACTATTACGATTGCAATATTCATAATCATTAATTTTACTATACTAAAAAAATCTATGGATAATTTATAGACTAAAGCTGATAAAGTAATGTTTACGATAAAAGATATAATCATGCTCAAACTTATAGCGATGTATATTTTCAACAAAATATTGAAAATACTCATATTAGATAGCTTCATATCAATATATTTTTCATTTTTTATTATTTCTATATTTGTAAAAATAATTTCAAAAATTGATGAAATAAAATATGAATACATGCAACTTTTAATTATCAAATTAGTCGCATAGTTTGGAATAAAGTATTTAATTATGAAAAATACTAACATCGTAGACAAGAATGAATTTATGGTTTTTATTATAAGATAATTCTTGTTTTCTCTTAACTTAGATTGAAGCAATAAATCTATCATATTGATTACTCTCCAATAAAATATATACATCCTTTAAAGTCAAAGGTCTAATTACTATTTGTTCTATGTCTTCATTTTTATAATATTTGTCGTTAGTCATTAAATACATATTATTAGATAAATTAAATGCCTCTTTTCCAAATACTCCCGTAACATTATCTTTCAATGATATAATATGTACATTTTGGGATAGAAGTTTATTCAATTTTTTCATTTGCTCATTTAATAAGATTTTTCCATGTTTAATAAATATTACTCTGCTAGCAATTTGAGATACCTCATCCATATTATGTGAGCTCAATAATATAGTTTTATCTTTTGATATTTTTTTTATTAAATTAGATATTTCTATTTGATTAACTGGATCTAGACCTGATGAAGGTTCATCTAAAACTACTATATTTTTACCAGTAGCTATTGTTTTTGCAATATTTAATCTTTGTTTCATTCCTGTAGATAAATTTTTAGTTAGTTCATCTTTTTTATCTGATAAATTAACCGAAACTAATATTTTTTTAATGTCATCTGGCGTAAGATGATTTTTGTATATTTTAGAAAAAAAATCTAGATTCTCATAACAAGTAAGATTATCATATAGCTGTTTTGCACTTAATGCTAAGGTTGGAGTTTCTTTCGTAAATATTTTTCCTGATTTAGCTTCTAGTAAATTGCAAATAAGTTTAAATAAAGTTGTTTTACCAGCTCCATTTTCACCTAAAAAAGCGACAATTTCACCTTGTTCTATGCTAATGG
>JASBYN010000005.1 GCA_029983915.1 Finegoldia sp.
ACGTTGATGAAATCGCTGAAGAAATGAATGATATCAGAAGCGAATATTGTAAATTTTTATAAAGAAAGGAAGTAAGCTTAATGGATAAAATTAAAGTTGTTCATTATATAAACCAATTCTTCGCTGGTATTGGTGGAGAAGAAAAAGCTGATACAAAACCATTTGTAGCAGAAGAATTACCTCCTATCTCTTCTCAATTGCAAAAAGCATTAGGAGATGATTTTGAAGTAATTAGAACTGTAGTTTGTGGGGACTCTTATTTCGGAGAAAATATGGAATCTGCACAAAAAGAAGTTTTGGAAATGATCAAAGAAGCAAATCCAGATTTCGTAGTTACTGGTCCTGCATTCAACGCTGGTAGATACGGTGTTGCTGCTGGTACTATGGCTAAAGCAGTTAAAGACGAATTAAATATTCCTGTATTAACAGGTATGTATCCTGAAAACCCAGGTGCAGATATGTACAAAAAAGACGTTTATATCGTAGAAACTAAAAATAGTGCCGCTGGTATGAGAGACGCTATGAAGAAAATCGGTAAATTAGGTCCTAAAGTTGCAAGAGGAGAAGAAATTGGTGCTCCAGCAGAAGAAGGATATATCGAAAGAGGAGTTCGTGTTAACTTCTTCGCAGACAAAATTGGTTCTCAAAGAGCTGTTGAAATGCTTATTAAGAAAATCAATGGAGAAGAATTCGAAACTGAATATCCAATGCCAGCATTCGATAGAGTTGAACCTGGTAAAGCTATAAAAGATTTATCAAAGGCAAGAATCGCTCTAGTAACTTCTGGTGGTATAGTTGCTAAAGGCAACCCAGATCACATCGAATCTTCATCAGCAACTAAATATGGTTCTTATGATTTCTCTGGTATTACTGATTTAAACCCTGAAAATTCTGAAACAGCTCACGGTGGTTATGACCCTGTATACGCTAACGAAGATTCAGACAGAGTATTACCTATCGATGTTATGAGAGACTTAGAAAAAGAAGGCGTTATCGGTTCATTACATGAAACTTGGTATTCAACAGTTGGTAATGGTACTGCCGTAGCTAACGCTGATGCTTTCGGTACTGAAATTGGTGAAAAATTATTAGCTGACAACGTAGACGCAGTTGTTCTTACTAGTACCTGAGGTACTTGTACACGTTGCGGTGCAACGATGGTAAAAGCAATTGAACGTACTGGACTTCCAGTTGTTCACATTTGTACAGTTACTCCTATCTCATTAACAGTAGGTGCTAACAGAATTGTCCCAGCTATTGCTATTCCTCACCCATTAGGAAACCCAGCATTAACTAAAGAAGAAGAATATAGTCTTCGTAGAAAGATTGTAATGAAAGCATTAAAAGCTTTAACTACTGAGGTAGAAGATCAAACAATTTTTGAAGACTAGTTCAAATATAAATAATAATAAAGGAGAATAGTTAACAGATGAATTTTCCAGTATTAAAAGGAGCAGGCTACGTATTAGTCAACACTCCTGATATGATTGTCCAAAATGGATCAACATGTCAAACTGAAAGAGTAGTAAACCCAGATTCCGAATTCTTAAAAGAAGTTGGAAGTCATATTAGAAATTTCGATGAGGTAGTAAAATATCTTCCTAACCAAGTTTATATAGGAAACTTAGCTCCTCAAGAATTAGAAAAATACGAAATGCCATTTACTGAACACCCTTACGAAGAAGCAAGTGCTGACGGTAAATTAGGTAAAATCGTAAAACAAGATGTATTCATTGCATTAATGCAAATGTCAGATGCATTTGACTTAGTAAAACTTTCTGAAGAATTCGTAAACGAAATTAAACCAGTTATCGAAAAAGAATATCCTATATTAGAACCATTCTTTGGTCATCTAAAAGGATCAGACATTTCAAATGCTCAAGAATTATTCGATACTCACATGGCAGAAGCTTTATACCATGACGGAAAAGTTTGTGGATATGTAAAAGCAGCTCATGATATCGACGTAAACTTAAGCGCTCATACAATGTTTGAAAACTTAGTAGTAAAAGCTTCAGGTGTATTAGCAGCTGTTGAATTAATTACTAAGAACAACATTAACAGAGAAGAAATAGATTATGTAATAGAATGTTCAGAAGAAGCTTGTGGTGACGTTAACCAAAGAGGTGGCGGTAACTTCGCTAAATCAATCGCTGAAGTAGTTGGATTGCCAAACGCTACAGGTTCTGATACAAGAGGATTCTGTGCAGCACCTATTCACTCTCTAATTGAAGCAAGTGCTTTAGTTAAATCTGGTGTTTATAAAAATGTTATGGTAGTAGCCGGTGGTTCTACTGCTAAATTAGGTATGAATGCCAAAGACCACGTTAAGAAGGGCTTCCCAGTTCTTGAAGACGTTGTTGGTGGATTTGCAATATTAATTTCAGAAAACGACGGTGTTCACCCAGTATTAAGAACTGACATCGTAGGACGTCACACTGTTAAAACTGGTTCTTCACCTCAAGCAGTTATCTCAAGCTTAGTTTCTGATCCATTGGAAGCTAATAACCTTACAATAACTGATGTAGATAAGTATTCTGTAGAAATGCAAAACCCAGACATTACTAAACCTGCTGGAGCTGGAAATGTTCCTGAAGCTAACTATAAGATGATCGGTGCCCTTGCTGTAAAACAAGGAGTTTTAGATAGAAAAGAATTAGCTAACTTCATTACTGATAAAGGTTTAGTAGGATGGGCTCCAACTCAAGGTCATATTCCATCAGGTATTCCTTATGCAGGACACGCTATAAAAGATTTAACTGAAGGCGATCTTAACAGAGTAATGTTCGTAGGTAAAGGTAGTTTGTTCCTAGGTAGAATGACTAACTTATTTGATGGTGTATCTATTGTTATGGAAAGAAATGATGGAAAAATGGAAGATGAATCAGTTTCATCTGAATCAGAAAAGGATCAAATTAAGAAAGTAATCGCAGAATCCATGAGAAAACTAGCTGAAAATCTTGTAGCAGAATAGAGGTGTAGACATGGATAATAAAAAAATTTCCGAAGTTTTTCTTGAAGTAGCTGAAGCTATCGAAAGCGGAAAATTTGGCAAAAAAGTAAAAATAGGTCTTACTACTTTAGGTAGTGAACACGGTGTTGAAAACATGAAAAAAGCTATTGAATTAGCTAACTCTGATCTTTTTGAAGTAGTTGTTATCGGTGAAAAAGTTGATGATATTCATGAAACTTATGAAGTTGATAACGATGAAGATATGTACAAAAAGATGGAAGAATTATTGGATAGCGGTGAAATCCAAGCATGTGTTACACTTCACTACAACTTCCCTATCGGTGTTTCAACAGTTGGTAGAGTAATAACTCCTGGTATTGGTAAAGAAATGTTCTTAGCTACTACTACAGGAACTAGTGATACTGAAAGAACAAAAGCTATGGTAAGAAATGCTGTTGCAGGTATTATCGCAGCTAAATCTTGCGGTATTGAAAAACCAACAGTTGGTATATTAAATATCGATGGTGCAAGACAAGTAGAAAAAGCTTTAAAACACTTTAAAGATAACGGATTTGACATCGAATTCGCTGAAAGCCAAAGAGCTGACGGTGGTATCGTAATGAGAGGTAATGACCTTCTTATGGGAAGCTGTGATGTAATGGTTACAGATTCATTGACAGGTAACTTGTTAATGAAGATGTTTGGCTCATTCACATCTGGTGGAAATTACGAAACTACAGGCTTTGGTTATGGTCCTGGTATCGGTGAAGGTTATAAGAGAAACATATTTATAGTATCTCGTGCTTCAGGTGCTCCTGTTGTTGCTAATGCTTTAAAATATGCTTACCAAACTGTAGCAGGTGGAATTGATAATAATAAAGTTAATATATACAAACAAGCAAATGCTTCAGATTTCAAAGGTATTTTGGATTCTTTAACTAAGAAAGAAGCTCCAAAGGAATCTCAAGAAGAAGTTAAAATGCCAGACAAAGAAGTAGTATCTGCTACTATCTCAGGTATTGATATTCTTGAAATCGAAGATGCTGTACAAGCTTTATGGAAAGAAGGTATCTATGCTGAAAGCGGAATGGGTTGTACTGGCCCTATCGTTCAAGTATCAGATGCAAATCTAGATAAAGCTAATCAAATACTACAACAAAATGGTTTTATAGAATAATCTATAGGCTTTCTAAAAGATGTGTGATTAAATCACACATCTTTTTTTGTTCACATAAAAAACAGGTCAAATCAGCATTAGCCAATTTGACCTGTATAAATCTTTTACTATTCTATTATATTTCTCCATCTCCATCCGTAAGTTTCACTTGCGTTAGATACAATTACAAATGCCAATGGATCTATTTCTTGAATGAATTTTTTGAGCATTATGAAATCTCTGTTGCTAACTACTGTTTGGATTATTTGCTTATCCATTCCAGAGTATGCTCCTTTTGCAGTGTATATATTGGCAGATCTAGTTAGATTGTCTATCAAAAATCTGCTCACTTCATCAGGTTTAGAAGTCGTTATAGTGCATAGTTTTGATGTATTCATACCGTTGATTGTGAAATCAATTATAAGTCCGTTCATTACAGTACCTACTAATGAATATATCGCAATTTCCGTACCATAAGTGTACCATGCTGATAATGTAATAAGAAAATCAACTATAAGGCATGCTTTTCCTAAATCAATTCCCAAATATTTGTTCATTATCTTTGCAAATATATCGGATCCTCCTGTGGATGCGTAATTGTTAAGTACAATCCCTACTCCTGTTCCGTAAACCATAACTGCTGCTATAAGTTGAATCATCTTTCCATCAAATAAAGGCTCTTTGATTGGAAATAATATATCCAACACCCATACCAAAACGCTAAGTCCCAATGAACAAATAATAGTTTTGAGTCCAAATGCTTTACCAAGCAATGCAAATCCTATTATGAAAAGTATGGAGTTGATGATGACCAAAATAGGTCCTGTCGACAAAGGCAAAAAATTGCCCAAAACTATTGCCATACCAGCTGCCCCACCTAGAGACATTTTATTTGGAACCAAGAAGAAGTGAATTCCAAGTGCTATCATGATGATTCCAACTGTGATCATGACGATACTTTTTCTTTTATTTTTTTTCTCTAAAGCATCTAAATCTATCATAAAAATCCTCCTACTACATTATGCACTATAAATTATAGCAACTGTAAACACATTTTACAAGCGTATTTTTATAATATTTACGAGTTGAATTTTTTATATTTATTCTATAGGATGTCCATGAATCTCTCTACCGGTAATCCCCTTGCTTTGTCTTTTATATCCAACGAAAGCCTCAAAAGTTCAGTAGTTTTTTGAGTTGCATAGTTTGCAGATTCAAATATAGATTTTTTGTCTGCGTATTGACTTATGAATAACGCTGAAAATAAATCCCCTGTCCCTGCATAAGATGTTGGTATATAATCGTAATATATTTTATCTGATTTGAATTTATCATCCATACAAAATACAAAATGTGAATCGTCTTCTTCTACACTCGTTATCACTGCGTATTTCGCACCCATTTTTATCAATTTTTCAGCTACATCTGAAATTTTGCTATCGTACAATCCTGAAATCATTCTAGCTTCTGTTTCATTTGGTATGATTACTGTGGCAATTTCGATTATTTCTCTAAAATTTTCTATGTTCTTATCGTCTAATCCGTTGTACAATTTCCCGTTATCTGCCATTATTGGGTCGACTATTACATCTGGTGAATTTTTCTGATTTGCAATAAAATTTTTTATGATATCTACTTGTTCTTTCGAGTACAAGAATCCCGTAGCTATCAAATCAAACGTAAATTCCAATTCTTCCCATACTTTGGTTGCTTTTTTCATGTATTCAGTTGTATCTAATATTGCAAATTTGCCATAGTCCAATGTGTTACTAACTACTGCTGTAGGCAAATTAAATACACTTTTTCCTCTGTTTGATAAAACCGGTATCATACAGCTAAGTGCGACTCTTCCATATCCCGGCATATCGTTAATCAATAGTATATCTTTCATTTTTTCTCCTTCATTTAATTATACCATTAAACGAATTATAAGGTAGTAAATTGTAGAGTTATTGTTGCTTTTCAAGTGCTGAAATCCGGATTTTCTATGATTTTTTTATGATATAATATTAGTGATGCATAAGGAGGAGTTATGTTTAATTTTAGTATAGAAGAACACAAATACAAATACATTCACTTCATAGGTATTGGTGGTATATCTATGAGTGGTATAGCTGAATTATTAAATCATTATGGATATAAAATATCTGGCAGTGATAGAGAAGAATCAGATGAGACTTTGAGATTGAGAAGTTTAGGTATCGATATATCTATAGGTCAAAAAAGAGAAAATATTACAAATCCCGACTTAGTTATATATACTGATGCTATCTTAGATGACAATGAAGAATTGATTAGAGCTCGTGAATTGGGCGTAGATGTAGTTAGCAGAGGTGTATTTTTAGGAGCACTTATGAGAAATTACAAATACTCTATTGGTGTAAGTGGTTCTCATGGTAAATCGACAACTACTTCTATGATTTCAAAAATATTAGTAGATGCAAAAGTCGATCCTTCTATTCTTCTAGGTGGTAAACTAGATGAAATTCAAGGAAATGTTCACTGTGGAAATAGCGAATACATGTTGACTGAAGCTTGTGAATACAAGGCAAATATCTTGAATTACTATCCTTCAATGGCAATTATATTGAATATAGATGCTGATCACTTGGATTTCTACAAGGATATTAATCACATCGTGGCAACTTTCATAGGTTATATGAAAAATCTAGATGAAAATTCAAAAGCTATAATTAACATCGACGACGATAATTGCAAGAAACTTTTGGATCATATAAAAGGCGAGATAATTACTTTCGGAATTGAAAATGAAGATGCAGATTATAATGTAAAAAATATAACTTTCAACGAAAAAGGCAATCCTTCGTTTACTATTCATTCAGACAGATTTGAAAAAGATGAAGATTTCAGCCTTTCAATAATAGGAAAACACAACATATACGATGCAGTTGCTGCTATCGTAGCATGCTATGAGTTCCACATAGATATAGATACTATAAGAAAGAATATAAAAGAATATCATAATTTGCACAGAAGAATGGAAACTGTAGGATTTTTCAAGGGTTGTGAAATCAAAACAGATTACGGTCATCACCCTACAGAAATCAAAAACACATTAAAAGCTTTGAACGAACACAAAAAAGGCAAATTTTACTGTGTATTCCAACCTCACACTTACTCTAGAACGAAAATGCTTTTAGATGATTTCGCAAATTCATTCTACGATTGCGATGAGGTAATAGTGACAGAAATTTACGCTGCAAGAGAAAAAATGGATAAAAGTATCCACTCTACAGATTTAGTAGAAAAATTAGTTCAAAACGGAGTAAATGCAAAATACTTCAAGACTTTTGAACAAGCTTGTGATTATTTGAGAGAAAATGTAAATCAAGAAGATTTAGTTCTTACAACAGGATGCGGAAATCCAGACGTACTAGCTAAAATGATAGTAGAATAATATGTGCACTACGATAATAGTAGATTACCCAAATGGCTCTGTGATGTCTCGTACTTTGGATTTTGAAAGGCCTTTGAATTACAATATGATGTACATTCCTAGAGGCTTTCATTATGCCGATGATCTCACTCACAAACCTATGATCTCCAAATACAAAATGATGGGTATGTGTTTTAGCAACAAATACCCTATCAAAGACGGAGTAAACGAACACGGTTTGTGTGGATGTACGAATATGTTCATAGCCAATAACTTGTTTAGTCATAAAATTGTAGAAGGAAAACTCAATACAACTTCCCTAGATTTTATGAACTATGCACTTGGAAATTACAAAAACGTATCTGAATTATTAGACGATTTAGAAAATATTCACCTTGCAGATAAAGATATCGACGGAAATTCTGTGATTTGCCCTGATTTCCACTTTATGTTTGTAGATAGAACAGGAAAATCTGTTGTACTGGAATACAAAAACAACGAATTAGTTTGCGTATGTGAAAATCCAAAAGTGATGACAAATTCTCCAAAATACTCTACTCACGTAAAAAGATACGAAAAATCAATCGGTGATATAGAATCATTCAATCAAATCAAAAATTTAACCGGAGCATACGATCCAGTTAGTAGATTCATAAAAGCTTCATTCATATTGTCGACTCACAAAAAAGCCAACAATCTAAACGAAGCTTGGTCCAATGCTTTTAGTATACTGGAGCCTTTAAAAATCACTGAAGGCTTCTTTAAGAACGAGTGCCATGATTACTATACATTTACTAGGTATATAAGTGCATTCGACACTCAGACGGCATCTATGGCCGTTAGAACGCATACCAACACAGCAGTCTACAAAATATCTTTTGAAGATATAGAAAATGATGACGAAATATTTTCGTATTATTTTCCCAATGAAATTGAATTCAAACACATTAAAAAATCCGAAGGCTAACCTTCGGATTTTTTATTTAGTCAATTACAACAAATATGGATCATTTTCAGGATCTATCAAATCTTTTGGATTTTCCACATTTGTATCTCTGCCTTCTTCTGGCAAATCTTTTGCCGATTCTATTTCTGCAGGTTTTGTAGGTTTTTGCATATCTGAGTATTTCTTTTGATCCATTTCCCACTCTTCTCTAGATTTTGATTCCAATGGAGTCAAATCCACATCTGAAATATCAATTCCCAATGCCTTTGCAACTCCCTTTCCATATTCAGGATCTGCTTGATAGCAATGATTGATGTGTCTGTATTTTATTTGAAGAGTAGAATCTCCCATATTTCTAGCTGTATTTTCACACAAAACCAACTGTTGTTCTTTTGTCATAGCTCTAAATAACATTCCTGGTTGAGTATAATAATCGTGGTCATCTTCTCTAAAATCGTATCTCATAGCGTCTCCGCTTTTATCTCTAGGAAGTTCATATTGAGGATGATCATTCCATGCACCATAGCTATTTGGAGTTATAGAAATTTCTGCACCTTTATTTCCATCTACTCTCATTCTACCATCTCTGTGATAATCGTGAGGATTTTCTACTCCTAATGGACTATTTACAGGTATTTGATTGTGATTTATACCAAGTCTATAATTTTGTGCATCTGAATAGAAGAACAATCTAGCTTGCAACATTCTATCTGGAGAAAAGCCAATTCCAGGAACATTGTTTGATGGACTAAATGCAGCTTGTTCTACGTCTTGGTAGTAATTTTCAGGATTTTTGTTCAATACAAATTCTCCAACTGGAATAAGCGGAAAATCTTTTTTATACCATACTTTTGTCAAATCAAATGGATTGTATTCCAAATTATCAGCTTGTTCTTCTGTCATAACTTGAATATACATCTTCCATCTTGGATAATCGCCTTTTTCTATAGCTTCGAACAAATCAGTTCCATTTGCATCTGGATCTTTTGCATTTACCATATCGGCTTCTTGATCTGTCAAATTTTGTATACCTTGTTGACTTCTAAAATGGAATTTTACCCATACTCTTTCGTTCTTGTCATTGATCATACTGTATGCATGTGAGCTAAATCCATGCATAAATCTAAATGACGATGGAATTCCCCTATCGCTCATCGTAATTGTGATTTGATGAAGTGCTTCAGGAAGAGAAGTCCAGAAATCCCAATTTGTATTTGCAGATTTTCTGTTTGTCTTAGGATCTCTTTTAATAGCGTGATTCAAATCTATAAATCTAAGAGGATCCCTCAAGAAAAATACCGGAGTATTATTTCCTACCAAATCCCAGTTTCCATCTTCTGTGTAGAATTTCAAAGCAAATCCTCTGATATCTCTATCGGCATCTGTCGCACCTCTTTCTCCAGCTACTGTCGAAAATCTTGCGAACATTTTTGTCTTTTTACCCACTTCGCTAAAAATCTTAGCATAAGTGTATTTAGTTATATCATTAGTTACTGTAAATTCTCCCCATGCACCCCAACCTTTTGCGTGCATTCTTCTTTCTGGTATTAACTCTCTATTGAAATGTGCATGTTTTTCAAAAAGCCATGCATCTTGAATAGATAAATGTCCTCTTTTGCCAGCTGTCAAAGAATCTAAATTATTATCTACAGGTTGACCTGCAGCTCTTCTCAATTCAGGATCGTTGACAGTTTTATTTTCGGATGGCAAATTTTCTCCCAAACCATTTTTAACCATTGGTCCCTTTTGCATATAAGCATCGGATTTTTTATCAAATTTCTCTTTCATATAGACCCCCTTATTATTTACATACCCAATACAAGATTAAATCAACCAAAAAAACCAGAGACAATCACTATAATTGTCTCTGGTCAAGATCTAGTTTAATTTTCAGTAAAATTATATTTAATTACACATCAATTATGCATTAAATTTTTCAAGGTCTAATTGTTTTTGTAAAGCCGCAACCATAACTCCAGTAGATCCACCTGCGTGAACATTAGTTGAAGTACGTCCCATATCTGCAACACCTGCTATCGGGCTCAAAACTAAAATCATTTCAACAGGCAATCCCATTGCTGCAAACAAAGCAGTAGCTTGTATAGTTCCTGTTCCTGGAACTCCAACAGTACCCAAAGAAGCGAACAATGCAGAACCTACCATAATAGCGTATTGAGCTGCTGTGAATGGAATATTCAATGCATTTATTGTAAATATCGCTAAAAGTATAGGCCATATAGCAGCACAACCAGGCATACCAAAAGTAGTTCCGATTGAAGCTGAGAATGAAGCTATCTCAGTAGGAACACCCATATCTTCTTGTTCTTTGATATTTGCTGGCAAAGTTCCGATTGAACTTTGTGTAGTAAATGCTATCAACCAAGCTGGGAAGAATTTACGTTGGAATTTTATTGGGTTGATTCTTGCAATCAAACTCATCATTACAGAAGTTGTGATAAATGTATGGAATAAACATGCAATATATACCATCAATAACAAGAACAACAATGATGTAACGAATGATAAATCCAATGATGCAACTTGATTTGCCAATAATGACATTACAGCATATGGAGTAAATTCTATGATTTCTCCTATAACTCTATTCATTACTTTATTTCCGGCTTTTACAAAATCCAAGAAAGGTTTGATTTCTTCCTTATTTTCGTATCTTATAATGATAATACCAATTATAATTGCAAATATAACTATAGGAACTATCTTATTGTTCACCATACTATCCACGATGTTCTTAGGGAAGAAACTTACAAATACATCTGCAAATGCAGGAACTTCCTTTACTTTTTCAGTTGTATTCATTTGGATATTTGCATTCATTCCCAAACTAACTAATTTACCTAATATCAAAGCCAATATAGAGCCTAATACATTGTGAAGAGCAAGTATACCTATAGTTTTACCTCCCAATGAGCCCAATTTTTCTGTACTTTCTAACGATGACACTGTAGTTATAATTGAGAATAACAATAATGGAAATACAAATGCTTGCAACAAACTAGCAAAAACACGACCAAATATAGCCACATAATCAGTATAACCTTTGAATATAAGTCCTACTACAGCACCCATCGCCGTAGCTAATAAAATTCTAATCATAAAAGAAACTTTTCTTTTCTTCAACGCATTTAGAACTAAACATAATACAAATGCTACGATTAGAGCAATGATGCTTTTAATCATATTAACATCTCCTTTTAAAAATTTATTCGTGTTAATTTTATCATAGTAGTCAATATTTACCAAATATTTTGCTATAAAATTTATCGTTTTCCTTTCAATTTATTTATTGTATTTTTCTATAAATACATTTTTAGAAAATTTCTAATTATTTCCCAGAAATTAATAGGCTAAATTTAAGCATTTAAAACGCATTTTATTTCTTTAAAATTTATTTTTTTCACTTATAAATTTTCCCAATAAAAAACCTCCTTACTTTTTAAAGTAAGAAGGCATTTAATCACCAGTTTTTCCTCAAATATATGATAAATCCAAACATTACAGTCAATGCGTTTGACACCAACATTGATACCCAAATTCCCGTAGAACCTAGATTTGTCAACGCTTTTAATATCATTATCAAAGGAAGTCTCAATCCCCATAGTCTAGCAAGTGATAAGTACATAGTGAATTTCGTCTTTCCAATACCTTGGAAAAATCCATTGATAGCTGAAAAATATCCCATAAAGAAAGTGATTACAGCTGAAAAATACATATACTCACTAGCTTGTCTCCAAAGTTCGATATCTCCTTTGTCTTTTATGAAAATCGAAAGTAGAGGATCTTTGAATGTCAAAAGTATTATAGCTGAAAATAACGAGAAAAATGTAATTATAATATTTGCTTTTTTAAATATCTCTTTACTTCTTTCCTTTTTCCCAGCTCCAATATTTTGACCTATAATCGAAGTAAGCGCCATTCCTATTCCCATTGAGCCTTGATTGAATACATCTGACAGCCTATTTCCCATTGAAAATGCCGCCAACGTAGTAGTTCCATAAGATTGTATGAATCCATTCAATACAGTAAATCCTATGGCTTCTCCACTAGAGCCCAATGATGCCGGTATCGCTATTGCAAATATGTGTTTTATTATCCTCATATCCAACTTGAAATCTTTGAAGTTGACTTCAATTTCGGATTCTTTATTTACTACTTTTACAGCCAACACTACCAATAATACTTTTGATATTACTGTAGCCCATGCTGCTCCTTTCAATCCCCAATTAAGTCCTGGTATTCCCAAAACGTTATCAAATATAAAAAACGGATCCAATATAACATTGAATATAGAAGATGCAGTAGATACCATTGTCATGGATTTTGTACGCCCTTGTGAATTCAAAATAGCTTGGAATCCAAAAAATATCATATCAAATAACAAGCCTACGGCATTTATAGCTAAGAACACATAAGATTTGTATTCAAAAGTTCCACTTGCTCCCATCCACTTTACGATAAACGGAGCCGTGATTACACCAATTATGCTGAATATTATACCTAATATAGTTGTGAGAACCAAAGTATGCCTAGCATATACTGCACAATCGTCCAGTTTTTTGGCTCCCAATCTTTGACTCATTAAAGATGTAGCTGCAACATTAACTCCAAGACCTACTGCTATAAATAGATATAGCACAGGCCAAGTGAAAGATGTCGCAGCATAATCTTCTGCGCTAATTTGCGCTACATATATACCATCAGTTATTCCATATAAAGTTTTGATTAAATTACTAATCATAAGTGGTATGCTTAGTTTGAAAATCACATCTGTTATCTTACCATTAGTAATAAAATCAATGTTGCTTTTTTTATTGCTCATTTGTATGCCTATAATTTAAAATAAGCTATTCCGAACAAACCAGGTCCTGTGTGAATACTCAATGTAGGTGCGATTTGTCCTTCGTAATAGAATTTAGCTTCTTCTATTAAATCTTTCATACTTTCTTTAGCCACTTCTAAAGCTGATTGATTATCTCCGTTGAGTAGTACCAAATAATAGTCTTTTATATCTTCTAGTTCTTTTTTTACCATACTTATTGCGTTGTTGATATTTTTTGCACTGCCTCTGTTTTTAGCTACTGTATAGTATTCTCCATCTGAATTACAAGATATTATAAGTTTCAAATTCAATAATTCTCCTACTACGCCCTTTACTTTTCCTATTCTGCCACCTAATGTCAAATATTTTAATGTGTCCAAGCATATTATAGGAGTAGAATCTTTGATTTTACTTTTCAACTTTTCTATTATGGCTTCGAAAGAATGACCTTCATCTACTAATTTTTTAGCTAATATAGCAAAAAATCCTGTTCCTATCGATATATTTTTTGAGTCAAATACTTCTATTTCTAGATCTTCTACGTGTTCTTTTGCCAACATAAATGCATTGTACATTCCACTTAATTTTGAAGATATTGATATACAAATAATTTTGTTGAACCCTTTTTCTTTTATTTCGTTGTATTTATCAACTATTTCTCCCAAAGATGGAATTGATGTCTTCGGAACTTCTTTTTCTATATTTTCATATATATAACTCGATTCAATAGTAAAATCATTGAAAGTCTTATCGGAATAAGTGATATTTAGAGGTATAACTTCTATATTTAATTTTTCCGCTAATTGCTGATTTATTTCACTACCTGAATCTGTCAAAATCGCTATCTTATCCATATATATCTCCCACAATAATTAATCAAGATTATTGTAATATTCTCTTACTTCTTTTATTTTGCCACAAGTCATCTTGCCTTCAGGACAATTTCCCCTTATACATCCAGGACCTGCTTTTTTAAAAATGTGAGGGCAAACTTTTTTTACTTCTATAAGCATTTTTGTAGCCATTTCTCTGATTTCCCATTGTGCTCTTTGACAACAACGGACTTCAAAAAAATGTAAAAGCTCTCTGGCATTCATAGTCATGACCAATTTTGTCTCAGTTGCATTGGCAAACACGTATCGAGCATCTTCTATGGAGCTTTTTTCTGCAACTGAACGAGCTTTCTTTTCATCCATTCCACTATCCAATAATTTTTCGTACTCTTGTTCTATCAAAATCTCTGCTAATTTGTTGTAAGCATCTATAGTTTGCTGCATATGATTTTTATAAATCTCTAGTGCTTTTGGATTGTTTTCGATTTTAGGTGGAATGATGTATTCGTAATTATTAGCTCTGACATATCTTTGTGACTTTTGAGAAAAACTAGCCAGTCTATGTCTAACCAGTTGATGAGTTAAAGTTCTAGATACTCCTTCTATAGAAAATGTAAAACTTATATGCTCTACAGGTGACATATGACCCAAATCCATCAATTTATCTATAAATTTTTCTACATTTTCATCGCTCAATTCCTCTTCAATTTCTTCTGCAGAACTATCTGAGTAACAGAGTTTGGCACTGGCTGCGACCAATCTCTCGCAGTCAGGCGTGTATCTAATCAACTTAACTCTCATTATTTTTGTCTCTCCCATATTACGCCATCTCTGGTGTCTTTCAATACGATTCCCATAGATAGCAATTTATCTCTTATTTCATCTGCCTTTTTAAAATCTTTTGATTTTCTGGCTTCATTTCTCTGTTGTATCATATCTTCTATTTCAGAATCTATATTATCGTCTTCTTCTTTGAACAATATTCCAAGCACATAACCCATATCGTCCATCAATTTTTTAGCATCTTCTAGGATATTTTTAGAAGTATCTTCGCTGTAATTTTTATTGATGTATTTTATGAAGTCAAATAAAACGCTAATAGCATCTGCTGTGTTGATGTCATCGTCCATAGATTGTTCAAATTTTTCTCTAAATTGTTCGATATTATCATCAGAGCCTTCTTTTTCTTGTGCATTTTCCAAAATTCTATTCAAGAACTTCTTAGCGGTATACAATCTTTCCAATGAATTTTTTGTAGCAGTCAATGTTTCTTTGCTAAAATCTATTGGATTTCTGTAATGCACAGACAATAACCACAATCTCACTACTTCCAAATCAAATTCTTCTTCGATATCTTTTAGCAAGAAGAAGTTGTTTTTTGATTTGCTCATTTTTTCTTTGTCTACAGTTATCATGGAATTGTGCAACCAATAATTTGCAAATTTTTGGTGAGTGCAAGTTTCAGATTGTGCTATCTCGTTTTCGTGATGCGGAAATTGCAAATCTTCTCCACCTGCGTGAATATCTATAGTATCTCCCAATATGGATTTACTCATTACAGAACATTCCAAATGCCAACCAGGTCTTCCCATTCCCCATGGGCTTTCCCAAGCTGGTTCGCTATCTTCTTTTCTCTTTTTCCATAGGGCAAAATCCATAGGATTTTTCTTTTCGCTATTCACGTCAATTCTAGCTCCAGCACGCAAATCATCTATGTTCTTTTTAGATAATTTTCCGTAGTCTTTTGCCTTTGTTATATCGAAATACACATTTCCATTTACGTTATATGCTGCATTTTCATCTTCCAATATTTTTACAAAATTTATCATCTCATTGATATATTCTGTAGCTCTTGGATGAATCGTATCTTCTTCGTCAAAATTCAAAGATTTGACGTTATCTAAATAAGCCCCGATGTATTTTTTAGTGATTTCTCTAAAATCTATATTTTCATCTTTTGCCTTATTTATTATCTTATCGTCTATATCTGTAAAATTGCTGACGAATTTTACATTATAGCCTTTATAGATAAAATACCTTCTCAAAGTATCAAATACAACTATTGGCCTTGCGTTGCCAACGTGAATATAATTGTATACAGTAGGTCCACATACGTATATACCGACATTACCTTCTTTTATTGGTTTAAATTCTTCCTTTTTTCGTGTCAGTGTATTGTATAATTTCATATATTCTCCTATCTATTTAAGGCTTTGTTTATTCTATCTAATACCTCTTGTTTTCCTAAAACAACCATAATCAAACCTAAATCAGGTCCGTGTACATTTCCTGTAACTATGGCTCTAGTAGTCATCCACAAATCCTTACCTTTAATTCCTGTTTTCTTTTGAACTTTCTTCATTACAGTCGATGCGAATTCGCCTTCAATTTCATCTACGGATTCTACTTCTTCTTTTAGCGCATTCATCAACTCGTCTAATCTTTCGTAATTCAAAAATTCTTTTGCATCTTCATCTATTTCGTAATCTTTGAATAAAAATTCTGATTTCTCAGTGATTTCTGCCAAATAATCCAACTCTTCTTTGAATAAGTTAGCTATAGCTGTCAATTTATATTCTGGATAATTTTCGTCTATAACATTATCTTGTATCAAATAAGGAGCCAACATTTTTGCCAATTTTTCGTCTTCTAATTCTTTTATATAGTGTCTATTTATCCAATTTAATTTTTCAGTATCAAATACCCCGCCTGATTTAGAAACTCTATCAAAATCAAATTTTTCTTTCAATTCATCCATCGATAAAATTTCCTTGTTGTCTTCACTAGACCAACCTACCAATGCAAGGTAATTATCGATAGCTTCTGGCAAATATCCTTTTTGTCTAAAATCTTTTACTGCTACATCGTCATTTCTCTTGGATAATTTTTTTCCCGATTTATTCAAAACTACTGGCAAATGTACAAATTCAGGTATATCCCATCCAAAACATTGATACAAATAAACGTGTTTTGCAGTAGATGATATCCACTCATCTCCACGTACAATGTGAGTTATTCCCATTAAATGGTCGTCTACTACAACTGCAAAATGATATGTTGGGAAACCATCTGATTTGATCAAAACTTGATCGTCCATATCATTTGTATTGAAAGTAATCTTGCCTTTTATTGCATCATTAAATGTGATTTCCTTGTTTTCAGGAAGTTTCAATCTAACTACGTATTCTTCTCCATTTGCAATTCTCTTTTTAGCATCTTCTAAGCTAATTCCCCTGCAAAGTCCATCGTATTTTGGCATCAATCCATCTGCTTTTTGTTGTGCTTTTACTTGATCCAATCTTTCTTTAGAGCAGAAACAATAATAAGCATATCCTTTTTCTATCAACTCATCGATATATCTTTGATATAATCCTTGTTTTACCCTATCTGATTGCATATAAGGTCCAAATTCTCCGACTTCTGTAACTTCTCCATTGTCGTTTAGAACTATACCTTCATCTGGATTTAATCCAGCCCATTTTAATTGTTCCAACAAATTTTCGATAGCACCTTCTACATATCTAGTTCTATCTGTATCTTCAATTCTCAAAAGAAATTTACCATTGTTTCTCTTTGCGTATAAATAATTATATAAAGCTGTTCTAAGTCCACCTATGTGTAAAAATCCAGTTGGACTTGGAGCAAATCTTACTCTTACTTCACTCATTTTTTCCCCCATTAAAAACATATTTAACTACCATAATTATAACACAAATGCCCAAATCAAGCACTTATATGTCGGATTCGTTTTCTATATAAAAATAAAAGCAAGGAATCTTCTTTCCGTCATAATTTCTATAAAAATGCTTGCCATAAAATTCAAATCCACATTTTTTAATCACTCTAATACTTCTCTCATTATCTAAAAAGCAACTACACGATACATAGTCAAATTTCAAATCCGTCAATAAATGGTTTACAAATCTCTTCAAAACTTTCGTCATTATTCCCCTTGACCAATAGTTTTGGTTCAAACTGTATCCTACTTCTACTCCAGTCTTGCCTTTGAATTTATCAGTAGTGTATAGGTATTCATCTTCATAAACTCCTATTATCCCTATGAGTTTATTCTCGTAAAATATTCCGTATTCCAATTCTGAATTTATAAATTCTCGCAAGATGTATTCGGATTGTCTGATGTTTTTGTGTGGTTTCCATCCAGCTCTTTTGGCAACTTCTTTTTGAGATGCATATTCGTGAAAATCCTTCAAATAATCCATAGTTAAATTTTTTATTTCAATATCATCACATTTCAAATAAAATTCGCAGTAATTCACGCTGACCTCCAAATTTTATTAATCTCTATTATGATATATCTTTAAGTTTCTTTAGTCAATTAAAAAAAGGAGCTATCACTAGCTCCTTTATAATTTTATCACTAATTCATTTTAATTCCAAATTTTTCCATATCTTCTTCTACTTCGCCAATTGGTGCTATTCCAAAATTTTCCACCAATACTTTTGCTACATTTTCAGATAAAAACGCTGGAAGAGTTGGTCCTAAATGGATGTTTTTTACTCCTAAACTCAACAAAGCTAATAGAACTATAACTGCTTTTTGTTCGTACCAAGCGATATTGTAGCTGATTGGAAGTTCGTTGATATCATTTAATCCAAATGCTTTTTGCAATGCTTGTGCGATCACTACCAATGAATAAGAGTCGTTACATTGTCCTGCATCTAATACTCTAGGAATTCCATTTATATCTCCTAAATTCAACTTATTGTATCTGTATTTTGCACAACCAGCTGTCAATATAACAGTATTATCAGGTAATGCCTTTGCAAAATCTTCGTAATAACTTCTTCCTTTTTGTCTACCATCACAACCTGCCATTACTACAAATTGTTGAATGTCTCCGTTTTTCACTGCTTCTACTACTTTATCAGCCAATGACAATACTTGATTGTGTGCAAATCCTCCCACGATTGTACCGTGTTCTATTTCAGTTGGAGCTTTGCATTTTTTCGCTAATTCTATTATTTCAGAAAAATCTTTATGTCCATTTTCATCAGCTTCAATGTGTTTAATTCCTGGATATGCTGCTACACCAGTTGTAAATATTCTGTCTTTATAAGAATCTTTTACTGGAACTATACAGTTAGTAGTCATCAAAATAACTCCATTAAATGATTCAAATTCTTTATCTTGTAACCACCAAGAATTTCCGTAATTTCCTACGAAATTATCGTATTTTTTGAATGCAGGATAATAATTTGCAGGTAACATTTCACTATGAGTATACACATCTACTCCCATTCCTTGAGTTTGCTCAAGCAACATTTCCATGTCTTTTAAATCGTGACCTGAAATTAAAATTGCAGGATTATTTCTAACTCCGATATTAACTTCTGTTATTTCTTGATTTCCATAAGCAGATGTATTTGCTTCATCCAACAACGCCATAGCCATAGCTCCGTGTTTACCAGTTTCTAAAGTCAAAGCTATCAAATCATCTACTGACAAACTATCGTCCATCAATTTTTCCAATGTGCTTTCCATGAATCTATCTACATTGTCGTCAAATTTTCCAAGAACATTTGCGTGTCTATTGTAAGCAGACATCCCCTTCAATCCGTAAGTAATCAATTCTCTAAGGCTTCTCTTGTCATCATCTAATGTATTCAATACGCCTATGATTTGAGATTTTAATTTCAATTCATCGTCGTCTTTTTCATTATACAAACTAGCTTTTGATAGATTTTCCTTGTCGTCTAATTGTTCTATCAATTTTTGATTCAAATCTATAGTTAATTTTACTTTTTCTAACAAATCGTCGTAGTGGAAATTAGCATTTGTAATAGTAGTAAACAAATTATCATTTACATAAGAGTGTAAGTTTTGGATATCCTTGTTCTCACTTCTCATGCGAGTCAAAATCTGTCCCAATCCTTTTGTAACCCATACCAATAAATCTTCTATATTTGATACTTCACTAGTTTTTCCGCAAACCCCTCTTTTTGTACAACCTTGGTTCTTAGCTGTTTCTTGACATTGATAGCAAAACATATCGAATTTATTTTCCATTTTTACCCCCTAATTGATTTCTTCATAACTTATGGTTTAATTATACTTGAGCCTATCTAGCATTTCTGTAACATAAGTTACAGTAAATTCCTCAATTCTTCTATATCTTTTATCAAAATTTTCGAACCATCAAGTTCAATCAATCCAGTGTTTTGCATATTCAATAATTCCCTAGACAAAGAAGGTCTAGTCGTCGCTATAAAATCCGCCATCTCTTGTCTAGTCATCCCCGTATCGGATATCCCGTCTTTTTGCGTTTGAATCAAAAAAGTCGCTATTTTTTGTCTCAAAGAAAAGCTCGACAACAATCTTACCTTGCTATTCAAGAAAAAAGCCTTCTTCGCAAGTATGGTTATCATATTAGCCATTATTTTATTTTTTATAGGACTAGAATATTTTTCTTCTGAAAAATATTCCACAGAAATTTCCAGAATTTCACAATCGCTATCGCACACCAAAATAAAATCGCTAATTTTATTCAAATAAGAATACACTTCTGCCATAACTTCGCCCTTATTCTTGAAGATATTTACTACTGTGTTTTTGCCATTTATATCCGTCTTTTCCAAACTAAGCTTGCCTTTTTTCAACACGTAAATCTTATCGCAAATATCTCCAGGATAAAACACAGCAGATCCTTTGCTATAAAATTTTACGGTAGAATTTGATTCATCGATGAATTTTTCATAATCATCTTCAGTAAAATTTTTAAAAAGTCTCGATTCTATCATCTCATCACCGTTTATTTTATACCCAAAATCCACTTTGTCCTTATCAATACTACAAATTTTTATCTATCCACTCTTTTAAAATTACGACGTGATTGTATTTTTTATCTTTTGCACCGTAAAGCAAAGTCACATCTTGTTTTTTCAAAATGTCTTTTATTTTTTCTATGAATTTTGGACCTTCAGGATTATTATCTAATTCTTCGAGATATTTTTTCTTGAATTCGTCAAATCTTTCTGGTTTGTGGTCAAACCATTTTCTAATTTCAGTAGATGGTGTTATTTCTTTTGCCCAATAAAAAGGCTCTATAGATTCTTTTTTCACTCCTCTGGGCCACAATCTATCTACTAAAATCAAATATCCTTTTATAGATATATCCCATTCGTAAACTCTGACTGCAATAATTTCGTGCATTTTATCACCTCAATTTTATTTTATCACTGCAAATAAAAAAACCTCAAAATTGAATAAATCAATTTTGAGGTTTGTCTTTAAGCATAAGGTAGATATTTGCTATCTTCTGATTTATATTGTGATACTTGAACTGCTCCTATTGGCTCTATTCCCAATGATTTTATTGCGTCCAATGCGATTTCTACTTGTTTAAGTGTAGATTTGTCTTTAGTGTAAAGCACGATTGCCTTTTCTACACTTGCTGTAAATTCAGTCAAATCTTGTTTTTCAGCTATAGGCATAACCGCAGAAATTTTTTCATCAAAATTTGAATTATACGCTTTAGCTAATTTAGCAGTATTTACATCATAGCTAAATACTCCTATGTTATCTGAGTTTTTGATTCTCTTATGCAATAAATTCAATGCATTTTTGCTATTTTCATCGTAATCACTAGCTAATATAGAAAGTGTATCCAAGCCTAATTTCCCTTTTAATTGTTCTTTGCTGAAAATATCAGGATCTTTGTAATAAGATGCAAATGCATATGCTATTCCTATCAAAAATCCCAAGAACAATCCAACTACTATATCAGTTTTGTTCACTAATTTTTTCATTTTTTTCTTAGCATTAGGGGCATCTACTACTTGGATATTATCCTTTTTCATAGTCTTTTTAGTTAAATTAGTAATTTCATTTATAGTTTCACCTAATACTTTATTTGTTTGTTCTTTTGTAGGACTACTGTATTCTATTTCTATTATAGAAGTAGATGGAACGCTTTTTACTTTCAAATCTTTTTTCAAATCAGATGTTTTGACATCTCCACCTGCTTTTTGAGCTACATTATCTAATACTGAATTTGATTTCAACAATTGTTCTACATTAGATACTAATTGTTGGTTAAGTACGGCATCTATATTAGAAATTACAGATTGTTCTTTTTCAAAATCTTCTGGGCTTCCTACCATGATTGACACTTTTGAACTATAAGAATCTCCTTCTAATACGTTGCTCAAAAGGCTAATCAATACTGCACAAGCTATCATTATTATTAAAATGTGCTTTGATTTCTTTTTCAGCGCTTGCATCGCTTCTTTTAAATTTAATTCTTCCAAGTTTATATCTCCTTAACTTTTCTTTCTCTTTTACTTAATAAAAGCATTAAAATCACGCTCATTATGAGTCCGTGGTACATAAGCCCTGTAAGTAAATCTACACTGAGCAAATTATACATAGGAACTATTGTAATTGCAAGTGCTACCCACAAAGGCATTTTTTTGTATGAAATTTCATCCATTATACCTATCAACCAACCTACTATTGCAGAATAAATTATCATTCCTAAAAATCCGAAATTCGCATATCCATTTGCTATAAATCCGGTATTTACCCAAGTGTTAGGATGTCCGTAATAAATCACAGATATCAACGCTTGTATTGGATATTTGTAAGGATACAAACTTCCTCCGAATACCCACGATTTATCTGTCAAATATATGAAGTCCATATTTTTGAAAGCATCGTAATATCTAAAATGATTATCTGCAGTTACCATGAAAACACGCCTTACTATTACACTTATCGGTTGCCAATTTTCAGTTATCATATAGAAAATAAAACACAAAAATGTCAATCCTGCAAGCGCCATAGTCATTAGATTTCCAGTGTATTTATTGCCTTTTACTATGGCTATGAAAATTACAAGCGCTGGATAAAATAGCATGGATTTGTGTGATGTAAATCCAAAGAAAAACACCTGACAAATCAAAGTTATCACAGTTCCCAATTTTTTTCTATCCCAAAGGCAAAATACCAACAAAGTAGGGTTGATTATTTTCCCGTACCAATTCATAAAATAAGCAAACGGCCCCGGGAATACAACTGCTGCTATCTCTCTTCTAGTATCGTATACTTTTCTGAAATCGAAGTTTAGATACTTCAATCCTCCTCTGAAAATTATCCAAGCAAACATAAGTATTCCTATAATCGCAAATATATATACTATGAAATTTTCATTAATCTTCTTATTAGAAAATGACAATCGCAATTTTGGATTAGTTGCAAAAATTTGTATAGTGTAAAATGAAGCTATAAGCATATACATATACAATCTAGAATAATCTTTGAATGGATATATACTTAGACAAGGTATAATAAGTAGTACAAAAAATAGCATCAGATAAAAGTCGCTCACCCGTTCTACTCTATGTCTTATCGTGTGGCACATTATTACAATCAAAATGTACGATTCTATAAGTTTGTATACATTCAAATTATTAACAAGTCCCATATACGAAAATAAAGGGCTAATTGCATAAGCATAAGTTATATCTAAGAAAAATTTAAATGCCAATGCCAAAAACACAAAAAAGCTTTTCGATTGAAACATTGTTTTTATATCATCTATCATAAATTCCCCTTCTCAAAAATTTTTTACTAAATTAGTATATCACAATTTACACCATAATTGTAATTATAATACATTAATTTACTTTATTTTTAGGAATTTCTCCTTTTTTTACTTGCATTATATTATCGAAAGTAAAATCTCCCATTTGCACACGAGCAAGTCTAGTGGCATTTCCCAAATGTGGAACTAACAAAATATTTTTCGCATTTTTTAATTCTTCTGAAATTTTAGGCTCAAATTCATACACATCCAACGCACAGCCTGCGATTTCTTCTTCGTTCAAAGCATTTATCAAAGCCTTTTCGTCTATAACTTTTCCTCTAGATGCGTTCACAAGATATGCTGTCTTTTTCATTTTTTTAAATGATTGTTCTGATATCAAATGATATAATTGTTCACTATAAGCTGTATGAAGAGTTATCACATCGCTATTTTCTAGAAGGTAATCCAATTCCACTTGAGTCGCCCCCTCAATATCTTTTTTGCTTCTATTGTAGAATATTACATTCATATCAAACGCTTTTGCTTTTCTCATAACTTCAGAGCCTATTCTTCCCATTCCGATTATTCCCAAAGTTTTTCCTTCCAAAGTTTCTCCCAATCCGTATACTGGTTTCCAACCTTGGAATGAGCCATCAAAGCAATCTTTACTCATTGAAGTTATGTTTCTAAGCAAATCTATCATTATTCCCATAGTCAATTCTGCTGTGGATTTTGTAGAAGCTGATGCAGGTGCATTCGTCACAAAAATCCCTTTTTCTCTAGCGTATTCTATATCTACGTTGTCAAATCCAGCTCCATAATTAGCTATTATTTTCAAATTATGAGCTTCATCTATGATTTCTCGATCGATTTTTTCGCTCAATGGACATACCAATGCATCGACATCTTTTATTCTTTTTTTCAATTCATCTTTTGATAAATACTCTAAACTATCGTTGTAATCCAACTCAAAATTATCTTCGTACTTTTTCAATACTTCTTCTGGAATTCTATTTGTAATCAAAACTTTCATTAAATGTCCTCCACTCTTATTGTCTTCATTTTTCTATTTTCAAACAAAGCCAAATATTTTACTCCCAAACTTTCCAATAGTTTATACGCCTTTTCAAAATTAAATCTATAGTAATTTTCAAAATGAGCATCACTACCTATAGACACTAATTTGCCTTTCATCTTGACGTATTTTTTCAATGCAAATGTGTAATACTCTAGATTTTCATACTGATACACACTTCTAGTATTAAGCTCCAACGCTTTTTCGTCATTGATCAATTCTTTGAATACAAAACTTAGATATTCATCTACTATATCGAAGTTTTTAGTATCAAATTTGTTCAATCTAATAGCGTAATCTATGTGAGTAAGCACGTCGTAATCTTTGAAATTATTTACGGCATCTATCATATTTCCATAATAATCCGTCAAAAATTTTCTCTGGTCTATATCTTTTGACTTTACACTCATACCGTCGATACCGTTTATTTGGTGAATTGAAAGTAATTGTATGTCGTAATTTCTTTTTTCCAATGTGTCTATTATTCTGTCTCTGTTTTTGGATGTATATCCTATTTCTATTCCCTTCAATATTTTCTGAGAGTGATTTGAATTGTGCTCATCTATGACTTTGCAGTATTTTTCGTAATCTATATCTATGTCTTCTTCTTTGCCATCACTATGAATATATCCCAAATCCATATGCTCTGTAGTTATGATATCTCCTTGTACTTGTTTCAAATAATTTTCGAATTTTTCATTGCTATCAAATGAAAATTCACTGTGACAATGTTGATCTCTATAATACATAATTTACCTAAAATTAAAAGATGCCAAATAATTAGCATCTTTTGAATTTAACCTTTCACTATTTTTATTCCACTAGACGCACCAATTCTATCTGCTCCTGCTTCTATCATAGAAAGTGCTTCTTCTCTAGTGTGGATTCCACCACTTGCTTTTACAAGTGCATTTTCTCCTACTGTTTGTTTCATCAATTTTACATCTTCGACTTTAGCTCCACCTGTTGAAAATCCTGTTGAAGTCTTTACGAAATCAGCTTTACAATCTACTGAAATTTCACAAGCTTTTACTTTTTCTTCGTCTGTCAATAAGCAAGTTTCAATTATAACTTTCAATACTTTGCCTTCAGTAGCTTTTCTCACTGCTTCGATATCTTTTTTCACGTATTCATAATCTTTTTCTTTTAATTTGCCGATATTTATTACCATATCTATCTCATCTGCGCCATCTTCTACTGCTTTTTTAGCTTCAAATGCTTTTGCATCTATGCTCATAGCTCCCAATGGAAACCCTACTACTGTACACACTAAAACATCTGATTTTTCCAATGATTCTTTCACTAATTCAGTGTAGCAAGAATTTACGCATACGCTTTTAAAATCGTATTCTATTGCTTCTTCGCAAATTTTTTTGATATCAGCGCTTGTAGCTTCTGCTTTTAATAATGTATGATCTATATATTTATTTAATTCCATATTACTCTCCTAATTCTAATGCTATTTCCATCATTTTTGTAAATGAAGTTTGTCTTTCTTCTGGTGTAGTTTTCTTGTCGAAGTGGAATGAATCGGATATCGTCAATATAGTCAACGCTCTGGCATTATTTGCCTTTGCAGTCAAATACAATCCGTAGCTTTCCATTTCTACTGCTAAAACTCCCATCTTTTCCCATTTTTTCCATTCTTCAGATTTTTGGTTGTAGAATATATCTGCAGAAAATACATTTCCCACGTGTACATCTATGTTTTTTGATTCTGCAACGTCAACTGCTTTTTTCAATAAATCGTAATCGCAAATTGCAGAATAAGTTCCTTCCAAATCAAATTGATGTGCAAAATTAGAATCAGAACAACTTCCCATAGCTATTACTACATCGTACAAATCCAAATCCTTGCTATATGCTCCTGCTGAGCCTATTCTGATTAGATTTTCTACTCCGTATTCATTTATCAATTCGTATGAATATATTCCAATAGATGGAATACCCATACCTGTTCCCATTACAGAAATTTCTTTGCCTTTGTATTTTCCAGTATATCCGAACATATTTCTAACGGCGTTAAATTGTTTTACATCTTCCAAAAAATTATCTGCTATGAATTTTGCTCTCAAAGGATCTCCTGGCAATAAGACTGTCTTTGCTATATCGCTTTTTTTCGCTTCTATATGTGGTGTAGACATAATACCTCCTAATAATTTACAATGATTACATTTAATAAGCCTACCAAATCGAGACTTACATCCTTTTCCCCTAAAAAATTTTCTATATAAGGTTCATAGAAAACTTTTATTCCGTCTACAACATCGACTTTCAAATCGATATCATCTTTTACAAATCGTGCAAAAAATTTCGGCACTGCAAACCCGCAGCACGCATCTTTTGATAAATAAATCAATATTTTGTCTTTAGATTTTTTATTTGCATACGATTTTAATTTATTTGTTATACTTATTTTCATATTTCTCCATATTAAATAAGAGAGAATATTAATTCTCTCTTATTATATCATCATTTTCAATTTTTCTCTATTTTTCAAATCCTGGAATTAAAATACCATAATTTCCATCTTTTCTCTTGTAAACTACGTTTACATTATTTGTTTCATCATCTAGAAATACGAAGAAATCGTGATCCAATAATTCCATTTGCAATATAGCTTCTTCCTGGTTCATAGGTTTAATTCCAAATTCTTTTGTCTTCACTATTTTGCCGTTTTCCAAATTCTTTTCTTTGTTTTCAGGAACATTGTAATCTTCTACAGCTTCAAATCTTATAGTCTTATTGTCTGTAAATCTTTTTTGAAGTTTTGTCTTATGTTTTCTAACTTGTCTTGCTAATGAATCTTCTACTCTGTCTATTGCAGTTTTTATATCTTCATTAGATTCTTCTGCTCTCAAAACAACACCTTTATCTAAAATAATAGTTACTTCAATACGAGCTTTATCGCCTTCTTTTTTGAATACTACTCTAGCTTGTTGTTCGTCTTGAAAATACTTATCTAATTTTTTCAATTTAGCTTCTGTGATTTGTTTCAAATCATCTGTCAAGCTTATTCCATTTGTTGCATAATTAAATCTCATAATATGCCTCCTAATTTATGAATTAAGAAATGTTTTCTTACTATAACTATACCCAAATTCCACCTAAATTTAACATAAATGCTTGAAATTATTTTGACGATTGTATTACTCACATTGTTTACATTGAACTGAAATAGGGTAGAACTAATATGTAGGCATAATTTTAGCAATAACTATTAAAGGAGGACATATGAAAAAAGTTTTTGAAGAAGAAAGAAATATTTTTAAAATTGATATCGATGAAAAGCCTATTGAAACTAAAACATACGATATAGTAATTGTAGGTGCAGGTACTCCTGGTGTTCCTTGTGCATTGAAAGCAGCAGAACTAGGAAGTAATGTCTGTGTCATTCAAAAAGAAAATGAAGCTAGTGCTTGCGGTCACATCGGAGTTGGAGTAGATTATGAAAATTCCAATAAAAAAGATGTAGCCAAATTGGTATCTAAATTTAAAAAAGAAAGTGAACTTAGAGCTAACAGAGAACTTTTGGAAATGTATGCTGAAAACTCAGGTGAAGCTGTAAAATGGATGATTGAAAAATCCGAAGAAGCAGGATGTCAAGTGTCTTCTCTTGGCAACAATCCTCACAAAGGATTTTTGAAAGAAAACGGATACGATATCAATTTTGAAACTATTTTTTACGGTCCAAAACCATTTGACGCTGGAGAAGCGATGAAAAAATTAGCAAAATTAGCAGAATCAAAAGGTGTAGATTTTTATTACAATACTCCTGCTGTAAAATTGATAAAAGAAAATAATCGCGTGGTTGCAGTTTGGGCGAAAACAGAAAAAGGAATTATTGAATTCAAAGCCACAAAAGGTGTAGTAATAGGAACTGGTGATTATCAAAATGATGAGCAAATGAAATCTCATTATATTCCTGCTGTTTTGAATTTAGAAACTAAAAAACACGGTAGAACCGGTGACGGACACAAAATGATAATGGATGTAGGTGGCCATATGGAATTGATAGGTCATACTAAGATGGTTCACGACATGGATGCAGGTCCAGGTTCAAATATGCAAGTTCCATTGTTGAGAGTAAAATTAGATGGAAATAGATTCTGCAACGAAGAAAATGGAATGGAATATATGAATTGCTATTTGTTGGATGCAGAAAATTCAGGTCATTATGCAGAAATATTTGATGCTGATTATTTGGCAAATACTGATGAATGGCATTTGGCATCTGAAGAAGAAATGAAACCTTATATGCCACTAGAAGATGTAGAAAGAAAAGGCGTACTTCCAGATCTTATCGCAACTTATAAGGCAGATACATTAGAAGAATTGGCTAAAAATTTAGGAATAAAAGATGTCGACCAATTCAAAAAGACAGTAGAACGTTACAACGAATTATGTGAAAATAAAGCAGATACTGATTTTGGAAAAGATGAAAAATATTTGAAACCAATTGTAAAAGCTCCATTTTACGGAACTCATCGTCATGTAAGACTTACTATGATATGTAGTGGTATCGAAGTAAATGGCAAACTTCAACCAGTAGATGACGATATGAATCCTATTGAAGGACTTTACGCTATTGGAAATTTAGCTGGAAACTTCTACGGATCTTATGATTATCCTCTTTCATTGGCTGGATTGAATTTGGGCCATAATTACACTCAAGGCTATGTTATAGCAAAAGTATTATCCGACAAATAATAATAAATCAAAAAAGATGATTCCCATAACGGAAATCATCTTTTTTTATCTGTTTTATCTGTTTTGGCTCAATAAGTTGTATCTTATATCCCACAATTTTTGAGATAAGTCTACATGGAATAAATGTGGATGTTCAAATCTCTTTACTTCTTCCCATTGTTCTTCTAATTGTTCATCTCTTCTTTTGTTTATTTGTTCTAGGCTTGGAAGATCGTATATCAATTTTCCTTTTTCAAAAATTTTCACTAATAATTTTTTGGTTGTAAAATTAGACAATGTTTTTCTCTTCCAAGTGTGAATTGGATGGAATATTTCCAAATCTTTAGTTTCATCTATTTCTTCATCATGAAGAGTTATCAAATCTGCTTCTGCTTTTCCAGTTTGTTTGTCGTATATTCTATAAACTGTTTTAAATCCAGGTGTAGTTATCTTTTCGATATTTTCACTTATTTTTATCTTAGGTATTATAGTGCCATCTGATTTTTCTATCGCAGATAATTTGTACACTCCACCCAATACAGGATCAGATTTTGCAGTTATAAGCCTTTCTCCTACTCCAAATCCATCTAGTTTTGCTCCTTGTTCCAATAAATCGGATATAGTGTACTCGTCTAATGAATTACTAGCCATAATTGAACAGTATTCGTATCCTGCATCATCCAACATTTTTCTAGCTTTTTTAGATAAATAAGCCAAATCTCCACTGTCTATTCTAATCGACATATTTGTTATTCCAAGTGGTTTCAATACTTCATCGAAAACTTTTATCGCATTAGGTACTCCTGATTTCAATACATTGTATGTATCGACCAATAGAGAGCAATTATGTGGAAAAGTCTTTGCATAAGCTTTAAAAGCTTCGTATTCACTATCATACATCATAATCCAAGAGTGAGCCATAGTTCCAAATGCAGGAACTTTGTAAGTAATATCTGTAAGCGTATTGCTAGTTGCAGTAGCTCCTCCTATAAATGCAGCTCTAGCTCCCAAAACAGTAGCATCTACTCCTTGTGCACGTCTTGCACCAAATTCCATTACAACTCTTCCTTCTGCTGCCCTTACAATTCTATTTGTTTTTGTGGCAATCAACGATTGGTGATTCAACGATAAAAGCGCGAAGGTTTCTATCAATTGTGCTTGAGGAGCTGGTCCTCTCACTATCATCAAAGGTTCATTAGGAAATGCTATCGATCCTTCTGGCATAGCCCATACATCACACTCGAATTTGAAATTTTTTAAGTAATTCAAAAATTTTTCGCCGAACATTTTTTTGCTTCTAAAATATTCTATGTCTTCTTCATTGAAACGCAAATTTTGAATGTACTTAACAATTTCTTCAAGCCCTGCTACGATAATAAATCCACCATCATCTGGAACTTTTCTAAAATACAAATCAAAATAAGCAATTTCATTTTCCATATTGTTTTCCAAATATCCATTCATCATTGTGAATTCATAGAAGTCGGAAAGCATTGTTAAATTTTCATAATTTTTCCAATCCATAATTTTCCTCCGAATCTCATTTATGATAATTATAGTCCAAATACTCATATTTGACAAAAAAAGATAAATATTATACAATAACCATACCACCCATAGGGTGGATAGAAAGGATAGGAGGAATATGAAAGAATTAAAATTAAGAGTCGACGGAATGAGTTGTCAAGCTTGCTCATCGAGAGTTGAAAAAGTCTTGAGCAAATACGAATACACTGATTCCGTAAATGTGAATTTACTTCAAGGATATGCGTATCTCAAATTAAAAGACGGATACGATATAGATAAAATCGTAGAAAAAATTGAAAACGCAGGCTACTCTGTTCCTTTAAAAACATCTAAATTCGATATAGAAGGGATGAGTTGTCAAGCTTGTGCTTCTAGAATCGAAAAAGTTCTAAATAAGAACGACTACAAAGACGTGAATGTGAATTTATTGCAAAATTCACTTTCTGCAAGCTACTATGAAGGATACAAAAGCGATTCAGATATAAAAAAATTAGTCGATAAAGCAGGATTTAAAGCCGAAGTAAAATCCGAAAGCAAAGATGCTAACGCAAAAAACAAATCGGAATACGAAAAATTAAAAAAAGATTTTATAATTTCTGCAATATTTTCAATTCCTTTGTTTTCTGCAATGTTTTTCCACATGGCTGGAATGCACACTATTTTGAATAACGGATATTTCCAATTAATACTTGCAACTGTAGTTCAATTTTACATTGGAAGAAGATATTATGTGAATGCTTACAAATCGCTACGTGGTGGTGGAGCAAACATGGACGTATTGATAGCTATGGGCACAAGTGCAGCGTATTTTTACTCGATATATCACGTCATAATAGGAAGCAATCAATTGTATTTTGAATCTTCTGCAATGGTAATAACTTTGATTTTGCTTGGAAAAGTATTTGAAAAAAGAGCAAAAACGAGAACTACTGATGCAATAAGCAAACTCGTAGGACTTCAAGCAAAAAAAGCCACAGTTATCAGAGATGGAAAGACTGTCGAAGTCGACATAGACGATGTAGAAATCGGAGACAAAATCTTAGTAAAACCTGGAGAAAAGATAGCCGTAGATGGAATTATAGTTGAAGGAAGTTCTTCCGTAGACGAATCTATGGTTACAGGAGAATCTATCCCAGTAAAAAAAGAAGTCGGAGATGAATGTATCGGATCTACTATCAATAAAAACGGCTCATTTGTTTTCGAGGCAAAGAGAATCGGAGAAGACACAGTTCTCAGTCAAATAGTAAAATTAGTAGAAGATGCTCAATCTCAAAAAGCTCCTATTCAAAGATTAGCCGATAAAATATCATCCGTTTTCGTTCCAACTGTCATAGCGATAGCTCTAGTCACATTTGTATTGACTTACATCTTGACTAAAAAATTTGACAGCGCATTGTTGAACGCAGTTTCCGTTTTGGTAATCGCCTGCCCTTGTTCGTTGGGATTGGCAACTCCTACTGCTATCATGGTGGGAAGTGGAAAAGGTGCAGAACTTGGAATATTGATAAAAAGCGCCGAAGTTTTGGAAACTGCCAATAAAATAGATACTGTAATTTTAGACAAAACAGGTACAATAACAAATGGAAAACCCGAAGTAGTGGATTATCAATCAAATAGCGATGACTTTTTGAAAATCGTAGCTTCTATTGAGAAAAAATCAGAACATCCATTGGCAGAAGCGGTCGTAAACAAATTCGAAGAAGAAAATAACGGATATTATGAAGTGAAAGATTTCAACTCCATTACTGGAAAAGGTGTAATGGCAACTGTCGACAATTCCAAATACTACATTGGAAATGAAAAATTGATGAAAGATTACTCAATAGAATTCGATTTAGACGTAAAAAAATACCAATCAGAAGGAAATACAGTTTTATTAGCTGCAAAAGACGATGAATTTTTCGGATACATTCTAGTAGCTGACAAAATAAAAGAATCATCTGCAAAAGCCGTATCCAATTTAAAACAAAAAGACATCGACGTATATATGATCACAGGAGACAGCGAAAATACAGCTAATAGCATAGCTCAAAAAGCAAATATAGACAATGTAATTGCAGAATGCTTACCAAAAGATAAATCAGATAAAATTTCAGAATTAAAATCCAAAGGAAAAATCGTAGGAATGGTTGGAGATGGCATCAATGACGCGCCAGCATTAGCTATAAGCGACGTTGGATTTGCCATAGGTACTGGAACAGATGTGGCTATTGAAACGAGCGATATAACTATAATAAACGGCGATTTGAACAAAGTAAACACAGCTATAAGCCTAAGCCACAAAGTAATGAAAACCATCAAACAAAATTTGTTCTGGGCATTTTTCTACAACGTAATAGGAATTCCTATCGCAGCATTTGGATTCTTAAATCCTATGATAGCAGGAGCTGCAATGGCATTTAGTTCAGTAACCGTAGTCACAAATTCATTGAGAATAAAAAATTTCAAGGAGGAAAATTAAATGAAAAAAGTATTTGAAATATCAGATATGATGTGTAATCACTGTGTAGAATCAGTAACTAAAGCTTGTAAAAGCGTAGAAGGAGTAGAAAACGTAGAAGTTTCGTTGAACGACAAGACAGCTGTAGTAGAGGGAAATTTTGACGAACAAAAAATTCTACAAGCAATAGAAGATATAGGATTTGAACCCAAACTAAAATAATGACGGAATATAAAAAAAGAGCACTAAAAAAAGTAAAGACAGTGCGAGGACAACTAGATGCCATTGTCGACATGATAGAAGACGATAGGTACTGTGTCGATATATCTACGCAAATTTTAAGCTGCATAGGACAGCTCAAAAAGGCTAACATCGATATATTGAATGGCCACATGAGAACCTGCGTCAAAAACGCCATAGAAAACGACAATGCCGATGAAAAAATAGATGAAATAATAAAAATATTAGACAAGTATATAAAATAAAAAACTCGGTGTTTGGGTATGTAAAAAGTTTTGTGTATCAGCTCACTCTTATATAAGGTGAGCTGATATTTTTTATGTTGCAACATTTACATATAAAAATAGCATTGCAAATTAAATTGCAATGCTAATGAATTAATTTAAAATTGTAACTCTTACAGTTCTTCTTCCCCAGTTGTTGCTTGCAGATGCAGATCCAAATGCCAAATCAATTCTATGTCCTTTGATAGCTCCACCTGTATCTTCTGCTCTAGCATATCCATATCCTTCTATATACAATCTAGTTCCCAATGGAATTACGTTAGGGTCAACTGCTACTACGCCTTGTCTAATAGGTGTTCCCATAGCAGTCACAGAATATCCACCATTTTCTCTAGGATCTGCTGTATATGCAGTAGAACTCATAGTTATAGTTCTTCCTGAAACTCTTCCACTATATGATTCATTTGAGTTTTCTTCAGCTCTTTTTCTCTCTTCTCTTCTTCTTTTAGCTTCTTTCTCAGCTTTGGCTTTTTGCATTGCCTTTCTCTCTCTAGAAAGTCTAGCATCTCTAGATTCTGGAGATTCTTTTGTAGTATTATCCAAAGAAGTATAAGCTGTTCTTCCAAAATAATTAAATCTCAAATATTCTCCATCTAAGTGGCCTTTTATTTCAATATCTTTGTCTAAAGTTCCCAACTTTTCTGTATCTTCAGATTTAACTTCTACGACTTTTGCTTCGCTATTAGTCCAGCCTTCGAATTTTTTAGGATCTTTTTCTACCTTTTTATCGGAAATATAAGATTCTTTTACAAATCCTTTTATCTTTTTGTCGTTATCCTCTTTTATTACTTCAAAAAATCCGTTTGAATTTTTTCTTGCCTTTACGACATCCCCTTGTTCTAGTTCCAAAATTTCCTTGGAAAGTTCGTTATTTTTTTCGAACAAATCAGTGTCGTCTTTTATCCAATAATTTTTAAATTCATTTTCCTTGTTTTCAGTTTGATCTGTTTTTTGATCTATCTTAACATTTTTCAAATCTTTTGCATGTGAATTTGATGGTACAAATGCTAATAAACTTGTCATGACGACAACCGACGAATTAAATAGTAGCTTTTTAAAATTCATTTGTATCTCCTCTTTCTCTTTTAGATTTATTTTTGACTACTCGTGTATTTTATAAAACACTGGAAAATAAATCAACACTAAACACGCCATTTTTATGATAATCAATATCGCACATTTCTTTTGTATTGAATCCATAGTTTTATCATGTTCAGAATAGGTAAATTAAAAGGGTTACAAAATGGTTACAAACATTTTTTAGCTCTTTTGTTTGCTAAGTACAACAAATCAAAATATTTAATTTCTGAAATATTTAGCGTGTATTAAGCAAATTTCAACATTTTAACTTTCGGAGAAATTATTTCATATGATTTTTACATATAGCCTTCATTTTTTACATTCTAATAAAAAAAGACCTCAATTTTTAAAATTGAGATCTTCATTTTAATTTCTATACTTTCAAATCTACTGAATAATTTGTATCGTATTTTGAAACGACAGGTTTCACATCATTTTCTATAAATTCTACAACTTGTTCTGGACATCTTCCAATGTAAAGTTTGCCATCTAATAGAGAATTTAAATCGTCTTTGTCGAGATTAAAAGCACTGTCTTTTTCCAATAATTCCAACAAATTATTATTCAATCCTTCTTCTTTTACTCTTTTGGCTGCTATCATTGAATATTCTCTGATTTTTTCATGAAGTTCTTGTCTGTTGCCTCCACGTTTTACAGCTTCCATCAATATATTTTCTGTAGCCATAAATGGCAATTCTTCGTTGACATGAGCTTTGATTTGATTTTCGTATACTACCAATCCATCTGTTACGTTTATAGCTATTTCCAATATGCTATCTACTGCCATGAAACTTTCAGGAACGCTCATTCTCTTGTTGGCAGAGTCATCCAAAGTTCTCTCCAACCATTGTGTGCTAGCTACTAATTGAGGATTTTGTACCAAACTCATAACGTATTTCGATAAAGAAGATATTCTCTCACATCTCATAGGATTTCTCTTATAAGCCATTGCAGAAGATCCTACTTGTGTCTTTTCAAATGGTTCTTCTATTTCTTTTCTATTTTGTAAAAGTCTAATATCATTTGTCATTTTATGAGCTGATTGGGCTATTGAAGATAGAACTTGTAGTACATGGTAGTCGATTTTTCTAGTGTAAGTTTGTCCACTGACGCTTACTGCTTTTTCAAATCCCATTTCAGATACGATTTTTTTCTCTAATTCTTTTACTTTTTCGTGATCGTTATCGAAAAGTTTCAAGAAAGATGCTTGAGTTCCAGTCGTACCTTTTACTCCTCTCAATTTCAAATTTTCTTTTCTATAGATTACTTCTTCCAAATCCATTAGAAAATCTTGTATCCACAATGTCGCTCTTTTACCTACTGTCACTAATTGTGCAGGTTGGTAATGAGTGTATCCCAATGTAGGTAAGTCTTTGTATTTGATTGCAAAATCGGATAAGTGTTTGATTAAAATCGCTAGTTTTTTCTCTATGATTTCAAGTGCATTTTTCATCACGATTATATCTGTATTATCGGTAACATAGCAACTAGTAGCTCCCAAATGTATTATACCAGCTGCATTTGGACATTTTTCTCCGTATGTCTTTACATGAGCCATTACGTCGTGACGAAGTTTCTTTTCGTATTCTGCTGCTTTTTCAAAATCAATATCTGAAATGTGAGCTTGTAATTCATCGACTTGCTCTTGTGTTATATTTAGTCCCAATTCTTTTTCTGCTTTTGCCAATGCAACCCATAATTTTCTAAATGTTTCAAATTTTACTTGTGAACTAAAATTATGGCTCATTTCATGGCTTGCATATCTAGTATTCAAAGGACTTTGATAAATATTGTTATCCATTATTTCTCCTTAAAATATTCTACTGCATTTTTGAAAATATTTTGCTTGTCTATATCGTAAATGTTTTTGTACAAATCGTCTGCAATTCTTTCTGTATGACACATTCTACCTAAAATTTTTCCATCTCTAGATAAAATTCCTTCTATATTATAGTCAGATCCGTTTGGAGAGATTTTATAAGCTGAAAATACTTGTTCGTTTTCTAAAAGCTCTTTCAACTTCTCTTCTTTCACTACAAATCTTCCTTCACCATGTGATATAGGCATTTTGTATATTTTATTCATATCTATTCCCACAGTCCATGGGCTGTTGTTAGTCAAGCACAATATATCTACAAATGTAGCGATGTGTCTTCTATTAGTATTGAATGTAAGGTTTGGATCGTCTTTTTCTGGAGATGTTACTTTTCCATATGGGAGTAATCCCGTCTTCACCAATGCTTGGAATCCGTTACAAATTCCCAATACCAATCCGTCATTTTCATTCAATAAATGGTCGATTGCACTGCTGATTTTTTCATTTCTTAGTATGTTGGCTAAGAATTTTGCAGATCCATCTGGTTCATCTCCCAATGAGAATCCTCCAGGTATAGCAAAAATTTGAGCTTTTCTTATTTTTTCAGCTAATACATCAATTGAATCCAAAATATCTTGTTCGCTTCTATTCTTGAATAAAACTATTTCTCCATTTGCTCCATTTTCTTTGAATGCGTTCAATGTATCCCATTCGCAATTTGTTCCTGGAGCTGCCAAGATTACAACGTATGGAGTGTCCACTTTTTTATTTGATTTCAATCTACGAGCTTCGATTTTTTTGTTTTCAATAGGTTTGTACTCTATCTTTTCTTTTGGAGTAAATACTGTTGTCAATGTGTTTGTGTATCCATCTAACAATCTGTTTTCATCTAATTTAACTCCATTTACGATAATTTCATCGCAAAAATCTCCGATGTGTTCGATTTTTTCATCGTCACTTATATATTCTACTACAAAACTTCCGTACATTGGATTATATAAATTATCAAATTTCAAATCAAATCCAGTATTTCCGATTGATTGCTCGTAAATATTTGCAAGTAAGCCTTTTTTGTCTAAAGCTATAGCAGAAATTATATTTTTATTTCTGATTTGTTCTGTCAAGAAATCAAAATTTTCTTGTAATTGTTTTAAATCCAAAGTTCCATCTTCTAAATATGGAGTTCTTATAAGACCAATTTTGCCTTTTTTCTTCAAATCATTTGTAATTATGTTATCTACATCTTCATGTGTCACTGCAAATGAAATCATAGTAGGTGGTACTGTTATTTCTTCAAAATTTCCACTCATACTGTCTTTTCCACCTATTGGGATAGCGTTGAAATATTTCGATACGCAAAAAGCTCCAAGAAGCGCTTTGAGTGGTTTTGACCAAATCTTTTTATCCAACATTTTTTCGTAGTATTCTTGGAATGTCAATCTGATCAAATTTCTATCTGTTCCCATAGCTATTAATTTGCTGATGGATTCAACTACTGCATAATATCCACCTAGATATTGAGATGCTGAAGATAAATCAGGATCAAATCCATAACTCATCATAGATACAGTCTTCATCACGCCATCCATTGTAGGAATTTTGGCTACCATAGCTTGAGCTGGATTTAATTGAGATTTTCCTCCCATTGGATTGATTACAGTATTTCTTCCTATTGTAGAATCGAACATTTCTATCAAATCTCTCTTAGATGTTATGTTCAATTTTCTTACTTTGTCGTAGAATTTTTCAGGATCATCGTCTTTTTGAGTCAAGATTTCAGGTACATCTTCAGATACTACTTCTACGTCTGTATTTCTGCTCGATCCATTTGTATTGATGAAATCATAACTGATGTCTGCTATAATTTTATCTTCATACATCATTTTCATTCTATTCGTATCTGTTATATCAGCTACAACTGTAGTTTCAATGTTTTCACTGTCTGCGTATTTTATAAATTCATCTAAATCTTTTTTAGCTATTACGCATGCCATTCTCTCTTGTGATTCACTGATAGCTATTTCTGATGGTTTCAATCCTTTATATTTCAAAGGTACTCTATCCAAATAAATATCTACACCATCGTGAAGTTCTCCTATTGCTACGCTAACTCCACCAGCTCCAAAGTCGTTACATTTTTTGATAAGTCTAGCTAATTCAGGTATTCTGAAAAGTCTTTGAATTTTTCTTTCTTCAGGGGCATTTCCCTTTTGAACTTGTGCAGATTCTGTCTTTATACTTGTAACTTTGTGACTTTTCGATGAACCTGTTGCTCCACCAATTCCATCGCGTCCAGTTCTTCCACCTAATAAAATTACTATGTCGCCTTTTTCAGGTTCAATTCTCTTTACATTTTCCATCGGTGCTGCTGCCATTACAGCTCCACATTCCAATCTTTTTGCCACATATCCGTCGTGATATACTTCATCTACAAATCCTGTCGCCAATCCGATTTGATTTCCATAAGAAGAATATCCCTTTGCAGCTTCTTGTGTGATTTTTATTTGTGGAAGTTTTCCTTCTAATGTATCTTCCAATGAAGTCAATGGATTCGCAGCTCCAGTTATTCTCATCGCTTGATATACGAAAGCTCTTCCGCTAAGTGGATCTCTTATAGCTCCACCCAAACAAGTACTTGCACCACCAAAAGGTTCTATTTCTGTAGGGTGGTTGTGAGTTTCGTTTTTGAACATCAAAAGGTAATCACGAGTTTCATCTACTCCGTCTACATCTACTCTTACTTTTATCTTGACTGAACAAGCGTTGATTTCTGAAGAAATTTCCAAATCGTCAAATTCATTTTTACTTCTCATGTATTTCGATAATATAGTTCCAAAACTCATCAAATTTATAGGTTTTTCGATTTTTAGTTCTTCTCTTATTTTCAAATACTCATCAAAGCTTTCTTTTATAGCTTTATCCAATTTTGTCTTTGTATCGAACTCGATATCTAAAAATGTATTGAAAGTAGTATGTCTGCAGTGATCTGACCAATAAGTATCCAATATTTTTATTTCTGTTTCATTAGGATCTCTGTTTTCAGATTTGAAATAATCTCTGATGCATCTCAAATCATCTCCATTCATAGCCAATGAATGTTCTTCTACAAAATTTTCCAACTCATCATCATTTAACTTAGTAAATCCATCGTATACTTCATTTTCAAGATTTTTTTCGTTTTCTTGTTTCAATGTTGTAGGAATTCCCAACAAACTTACTCTATGACTGTCTACAGGGTTTACCAAGTAATTTTCGATTTTCTTCAAATTTTCTTTGCTAGCGCCTTCGATTTCATATACAGTTGATGTTTTACAATCTATTTCATCGTCTAATACCAATTTTACTGTGTCCAATACACCTTGTTTTCTTTGATCAAATTGACCTGGAAGATATTCGACAGCTATTGCGTTTTTCATATCAGATTGCAACTTCAACGCATCTTCTCCGTAGTATACATTATCTACTGACTTTTCAGAAAGAACTGTGTCCACTATTTTTTCGAGATTTTCATCGGATATTTCCAAATCATATCTCTTGTATATTACGAACTTATCTAATTGTATTCCCAACAAATTTTCAATTTGTTTTTTCTTTTCTTTCGATTCATAATCGTATTCGTCTTTTTTTCTAACATAGACTCTCTTGACTCTAGGTCCTATATCTGTTCTGTGATACATATTTTTAAAATCCACCTTTTTTATATCATCATAGCAAACTTTGATTACTTCATCAAAACTATCTTTACTGTTTACAATATTCAATACACGACCGCCATTTGTGACGAGTTTTCCATCTCTCATTGCAGTGCCAGCGTGGAAAACTTCAGAATCCATATCTTCTATTGTAATCTCGTCGTTCTTATCGTAACTTCCAGGATATCCTCCTGCACTAATAACTACGCACAAAGCTTTTTTGTCGTTGATTTTGAGTTCAACTTCATCCAATCTTTTTTCTGAAGTTTTCATCATGATGTCTAATAAATCATTATCTATCAATTCTAGAACTACTTGTGTCTCAGGATCTCCAAATCTAGCATTAAATTCCAATACATAAATTCCATCATCTGTTATCATGAATCCAATGAATAACATTCCTCTATAATCTATGTTTTCTTCCTTCAATCCTGACAATATTTTGTTCAATACATCTTCTTTTATTCTGTCGACAAATACTTCAGCTTCCACATTAGGGGCGTATGTTCCCATTCCTCCTGTATTTGCTCCAACTTCTCTCTCGAAAATCTTCTTATGATCTTTGGCTGTAGGAAGTGGCAATATACTTTTAGAATCAGTAAAACATAGAAGACTCATTTCAAATCCAGATAAAAATTGTTCTACTACTACTTTATCGTCTTTTTTCAAAACATCTTCTAGGGTTTCTCTCAATTCGCCTTCGTCATCTATTATATATACGCCTTTTCCAGCTGCAAGTCCATCTCTTTTGATGACTACTTTTCCATCATTTTGAAGCAAATTTTTCGAGAATTCAAATGACTCATTAAAATCAGAGCTTTCCAAATATTTGGCAGTATTTATTCCGTATTTTTCTAAAAATCTTTTAGTAAATGATTTTGAATTTTCAAATTCAGCTGCAGATTTTACAGGTCCAAAAATTTTCAATCCATTTTTTTCAAAAACATCTGCTACCCCATCGCATAGAGGATTTTCCGGTCCAACTACTGTATAGTCAATTTTGTTTTCCTTTGCAAATTCCAACAATGAATCTATGTCTTCTGCCTTTATATCTACATTTTCTCCTATTTTTGTAGTGCCTGCATTTCCAGGTGCGAAGAAAATCTGTCTATTATTATCGAAGGATTTTATTTTGCGACCCAATGCGTATTCTCTAGCTCCTGAGCCAATTATCAAAATTTTCATCAAAACCTCCTAATGTTTGAAGTGTCTGTTCTTTGTGAATACCATGCTGATTTTGTATTCATTGCACTTATCTATAGATTCTTGATCTCTCACACTTCCACCTGGTTGAATGATTGCTTTTACTTCCAATTTATGTGCAAATTCTACACAATCTGAGAATGGGAAGAAAGCATCAGATGCCAATACGCAATCTGTAAAATCAACATCAGGGTGATTATTAGCTATGTTTTCCAAAGCCCAAATTCTAGATGTTTGTCCTCCACCTATTCCCAAAGTTTTAGAACCTTTTGCCAAAACGATGGCATTTGATTTAGTGAATTTTACAACTTTCATTGCAAATTCCAAATCTTTTCTATCTTCATCGGAAGGTTTTTCATCTGTTACCACGTTGTATTCGTCTACTCCAAAATCTTTGTCTTGGATAAGAACTTTTCCATTTAAGTATTTTATATCTTCTTTTACTGAATCATTGTCGAATTTTATCTTGACCAATCTTATATTCTTTTTCTTAGTCAAAATCTCCAAAGCTTCATCTGTAAAATCTTTTGCTGCTATTATTTCCAAGAAAATTTGGCTCATTTCTTCTGCACATTTTGCATCTACAACTCCTTTTATAGCTACAATTCCTCCAAAAATAGAAGTGGAATCTGCCAAGTAAGCTTTGTGATATGCTTCACTTACGCTATCTGCTATTGCAACGCCACAAGGAGTTTGATGTTTAAGTGCTACACAAGAATTTTCTCCCAATTCATCTGCCAATTCTACTGCTACATTCAAATCGTTGTAATTATTGAAACTCATTGCCTTTCCGTGGATTACTTCGCAATCTGAAAGTTTTCCTTTTACAAATGGATCTTCGTACAAGTTTGCAGATTGATGAGAATTTTCTCCGTATCTAAGCTCGTTTTCTTTTTTAAATCCAAATGTTCTGTAATCTGAAAATTCTCCTACTCTTTGTTGGAAATATCTTGAAATTACTGAATCATAGAAAGCAGTCAAACTAAAAGCTTTCATCGCTAATTTTTCTCTGTATTCTAAATCCACGTTGTCGTTTTTCAATCTGTCTATCAATTCTTCGTAATCAGCTGGATCTGTGACTACCAAAACATCTTTGTAATTTTTAGCAGCACTTCTTATCAAAGTAGGTCCACCAATATCGATATTTTCTACGATGTTGTCGTGATCATTTGATTTCAATGCATTTTGAAAATCGTACAAATTTACAACTACTATATCTATTGGACGTATTTTCAATTCATCAACTGTTTTTTTATGTTCGTCATTATCTCTCTTGTACAAAATTCCGCCGTGAACATAAGGTGATAGAGTTTTTACTCTACCTTGCAAAATTTCAGGGAAATTTGTAACGCTGGATATGTCTATAACATTTACACCAGATTTTTCTATTTCCTTATAAGTACCACCTGTAGATATGATTTCATATCCTAATTCTTCCAAGCTTTTAGCAAGCTTTCCAACGTTAGTTTTATCTGTAAGTGAAATTAAAGCACGCATCAAATCTCCTCCAATTTTTTTATGGCATCTTTTAATATGCCATGTTCTATTTTTAATACCTTATTTGCAATATCTTGTGCAGATTTACAATCAGAAATATCCACTTTTCTTTGTAATATAATATCCCCGTCATCCAAATTTTCATTTACATAGTGAACTGTCGCTCCACTTTCCTTCTCCATATTTTCAAATACTTTTTCGTGAACGTGAATTCCGTAAAATCCCTTACCACCGTATTTTGGAAGAAGTGACGGATGGATATTTATGATTGTAAATTCATTTATGATTTTTTCTGAAACTTTTGGTAAAAATCCAGCCAACACAATCAAATCTACTTTTTTCTCTCTCAATCGATCGATTATCTCAGAGTCATCTTTCGACACTAGAGTATCTATTCCAAATTCTCTAGCAAAGTTCAATCCAGCTGCGTTTTTGTTGGAAACCACTTCTACTATTTTGCTTTTAAAATAATTGTCTTTTTGTGCATCCAACAGTGCTTTCAAATTAGTTCCAGTACCTGAAATAAAAACAGCAATATTCATATCTCACCTATATAACTATAGGATCTACCGGATAATTTCCATCAAAACAAGCTTTACAGAATGTATCTACCTTGCCATGACTAGCATTGATCATTCCTTCCATCGAAAGAAATACCAAACTATCCGCACCTATTTTTTCTCTAATTTCTTCAACTTTCATATTTGCTGCAATTAAATGTCTCCTAGATGGAGTATCTATTCCGTAATAGCAAGGATATTTTACAGGTGGAGATGTAATTCTCATGTGAACTTCTGTAGCTCCAGCTTCCCTAATTCTTTTTATCAAATTAGCACTTGTAGTTCCCCTCACGATAGAATCATCTATAAGCACGACTCTCTTTCCCTTCAAGACGTGTCTTAGAGGATTTAATTTCAATTTTACAGCCATTTCCCTCTCTTTTTGAGTTGGTTTGATGAAAGTTCTTCCCATGTATCTATTTTTTACCAAACCTTGAGCATAAGGGATTCCAGATTTTTGTGAAAAACCAATTGCAGAAGGAATACCTGAATCAGGAACAGGGATTACCAAATCTACATCACAAGGAGCTTCTTGAGATAAAATTTCTCCGCTTCTTCTTCTAAAATTGTAAGCATTAGTTCCATCTAAAGTTGCATCTTCTCTAGCAAAATACACATATTCAAAGAAACAATTACATGGTTTGTCGCAATTAGAGTACATATCAGAATGAACTCCATCTTTATCTACAACTAAAATTTCTCCTGGCTTTACATTTCTTATATTGGAAGCTCCGACAATTTCAATCGCTGCGTTTTCAGATGCAAATACAACATCTTCTTCATTTTCTCCCATAACCAAAGGTCTTATTCCCAATGGATCTCTAAATGCAATTAATTTATCCTTTAAAACTAAAACGACAGCATAAGCTCCTCTAATAAGTTTCATTGTCTTTTTTATAGCTTCTACGATATCTCCCTTATAATATCTTGCAATAAGATATAAAATAACTTCGCTATCTATAGATGTTTGGAACATTACGCCATCTTCTTCTAATCTAGTTCTTAAAATTTGATGATTTATTAAATTTCCATTATGAGCCAAGCTCATTTCAATTCCCTTTGCAAATGCCATCAAAGGTTGAGTATTGTAATCATGTGATCCACCTGCTGTAGAATATCTAACATGACCTATTCCAATATTTCCTTCTAAATTACCTAAATTCTCCTCATTGAACACATCGATAACAAGTCCCATACCTTTTTCTCTCTGCAAGCGATCACCGTTTGAAACGGTAATCCCGCATGATTCTTGTCCTCTGTGTTGTAAGGAATTAAGTCCATAAAAAAGTTTTTTATTTACTGCGGACTTAGAATATATTCCTATAACTCCACACATCTTAGCCTCTCATTCTATTCAAAACTTCTTTGTAACCTTCTGTCAAATCTCCTAAATCTCTTCTGAAAATATCCTTGTCTAATTTTTGGTTAGTATCTTTGTCCCACAATCTACAAGTATCAGGGCTTATTTCATCAGCTAATAGGATTTGTCCATCGTCAGTTTTACCAAATTCAATTTTGAAATCTACTAATTTCAAATTGATCTTCAAGAAAAATTCTTTTAATAATTCATTAATCTTCAAAGTTTCTTCTTTTAAGTAGTCGTATTCTTCTTTTGTGATTAATTCCAATGCAATTGCATGATCTTCACACATTAAAGGATCTCCCAAATCGTCGTTTTTATAAGACAATTCAAAAGTTGGTTGTTTCAAAACTCTTCCTTCTTCTACTCCGTATCTCTTAGCAAAAGAACCTGCAGTTATGTTTCTAACTATAACTTCCAATGGCAATATAGTAACTTTTTTTACTCTCATATCAGTGTTGTTGATAGTTTCGATGTAGTGAGTTTTGATGCCATTTTTTTCTAGCATTTCAAAAATCATAGTAGTAATAGCTAAATTAAGTTCTCCTTTACCTGCTATTGTAGCTTTCTTTTCTCCGTTTCCAGCAGTTGCATCATCTTTGTATCTAATGATATACTCATCATTTTTTTCTGTTGAATAAACTTCCTTTGCTTTTCCTTCATATAACTTTTCCATAAATACCCTCCTAAAATAAAAAAATAGAGAATCCCTCTAGGAATTCTCTTAATTTTTAGACAAATATACAATTGTATCGTGAGACGCAAAAATAGATATAAGCTTTCCCCTCAATTTATTGATAAGACTTAGATCATGATTAGTAAATCTCAAATCAAAAAGCTTAAATGCTCGATTTCTTGAAATAACCAAAAAATTCATTATTCTGCCCCCACTAAAATAATTCACAACCTATTATATCACAATCACCATACTGTTACAATTCATAAAAGTAAAGATTGTAAAATTTTTTTTAAATTTATTAAACAATGAATTCTATATTCATTGACTGTAAATTACTTCTCTATCTCATCCGCTAATTTTTTCTTGATAGATTCCATCAAATTGTAATCATCCTTGAATCCACCAATCAAATTTCGAGTTTCGCTATCGTATTGCAACTCTTTGATTTCACCTGTCAAATCTTTTATAATATTCAATACCTTTTCTCTTCCCAATTTAGATTCGCACATTTTCAAAAATGAAAAATCTACATTACCATACATCAATTGTTTCATTCTCAAACTCAATTCAGGCATACCTGATTTTGATGGATATACGAAAAACATATCGCCACATGCCCATCTATCCGATCTATATCTAAAATCAGAACTATCCGTATACAAACAGTAATTCCATCTCAAAAATCCCTTCATATCGAATAAATAAGTCATATATCCAACTAACCTCGATTGTATCAAAGGACTTCTGACAAATTGATTCAAATTAAAAGGAGTCCAGCAAACATACCAAGTCATATTTCTCAAATTTGATTTATCTGACAATCTCAAATCTCCATTTTGAACTCTAATCAACTCATTCAAAATTATAGAAAAGTTCTCAGTATCTCCCTTATAATCTTTGTAAAAATCGCCATTCATGATAGCGTATTTTATCTTCACATCGCCTTTTATAGATTTCAAAATATTTTCAGAATCTGAAATATCTCCAACCTTTTTAGGTTGATCTGCCATTATTCTAGTTATTTTCCATAAATTTTTCTCTTCCAAATGATTGAAAATCTGAGTGACATATTCCACATACATCTCTTTTTTTCTTATAAATGTAAATCTCGAATTATCCTTATCGTACACTCTCACCCTTATAGGCTCATTGAAATCCTCTAGTACCTTTCCAAAACAACTAGTTTCCCAATTTCCCAATATACCAAAAAGATCTATCTCTTCGCACATTCCAAGCCTTTGGCAAATCTCTATATACCTATCAAACGCTTCAAAATCCAAAACCAATTTCCCATTTTCCAAAAAAACTTTTATAATATTGTACTCATAAAGAGAAGATTTGTTTTCGTATATCCTATAGCACGCTTGACCTGCCCAAGAATAATCGCTAACTACCAAATCACAAACCTTTTGCCCTGCATCTGCAAGTGGCTTCATGAAATTTTCAATTATTCTAAAATGTTCATCAGAAAAATACTCACAATCGTACACCCTTGCAAGAGAAGATAAATGTTGCCACAAATCCAAATAAAACACATTTTTTTCTGGAACTTCAACTGTGCTCACTTCAAACTCAAATTCTTTTTCGCATATTAGCTTTTCATCATCCAAACCCTCTGACTCATATAACTTTGCAATCACAGCGTGTCTACCTGGATTATCCGATTTTAAATCTAGCCACAAATTATTGAATCCCTTTTCCAAATATCCAGATCGCTTATTGCAAATTCGATCCTTTTTGTAAATCAAATCATCATCTAAAACATCACCTTCAAATGACAATTTAGTATCCACATCGCTATCTATCTCTATCCTATATGTGCTTACAAGACCTTCCCAAGATAAAGTGCTCATCATGTCCAAATTCACCCAAGTTTTCTTATCTAATGACAGCTCCAACTGAACACTAGTCATCTCGTTTTTTAGTGCAAATTTTTCTGTGATTTCCTCACATTCATTTTTCTTTCTTCCTATCTGTCTAACCGTAGACGGTATAAATCTAATCATTATCCTTTCACTCCTTGTGATATCATTGATTTTCAATAAAATCATCATACTGTTTTTAATTAAATGAATTTATTACGTCGAACATCGGAATAGTTATCGATATAACTATGAATCCCACTAAAATCGCCATTACGATTATAAGCATTGGTTCTAATATGCTTATGAAGGATTTTATTGCATATTCTACTTCACTGTCGTAAAATTGCGATAATTTTTCAAATACATCTCCAAGTTCTCCAGTATTTTCTGCTACTTTGAGCATTGAATTGAATACTGTAGGAGTTATTTTCCTTCTGTTGAATGCTTCTTCAAGTGTGTATTCACCGGTGGATATTTCGTCGAATATTTCCGATAGTTCTTTTTTATAGTATTTGTTTTTCATTGATTTTTCTATTATGGTAAGTCCTTCTATTATTGTCATAGAATTTTTGTGTGACACGCTCAAACTTCTAGCTATTTCGGATGATATTATCGTCTGTATGTGCTTTCCAAATAGAGAGTTTGAGGTTTTGAATTTGTCTAAGTAATATCCAAATTTTGTATTTTTATATGCAAACATCGATCCGAATATTATTACGCCTATTATTGTGAGTATTAATTTCCATTTGGTATTCAATGTGTTAGATATGGATATGAGTATTCTCGTAGATAACGGCAATACCATGTCAGAGCTTTCAAACAAATCTACAAATGTCGGTATGACATTTTTTATCATGAAAACCATCATTACTATAGCAGTAACTGTCAAGATTATCGGATAAATCATGGCATTTTGAATTTTCTTTTTGATTTCGTATTGTCTTTCGTAGTATTTGCTAAGGTCATAAACTACTTTATCTAGTTGTCCACTTTCTTCTCCCAATTTGAGCATGGATACGAAAAATGTATCGAAATTTTTATCTTGAGAAAAACTTTCTGATACGCTCATTCCATTGTTAAGTTTTTGGGATATTTTTTCTAGAGATGGTTTCATTGGTTTGAATTCTTTCTCTTTTTTGAGTAAATCGATTATGTCTATTATCGGGATTTTGGCGTTGAGAAGTATTGAAAATTGTCTCAAAAACAAAAATATGTGCTTTTTGTTTATTCCAAAGTTTATTTCTTTGTTTAGAATGCTTTCTTCTTTTATTAGTTTTTTAGTTTTCATTGTATAATCTCATGGCTTGTTCAAATGAAGTGTTTCCGTTTTGCACTTGTATCATGGCTTTTTTGAAAAGTCCCGATACTTGATTTTTATTTCCAAATTCTTTTAATGATTGTAGATTGGCATCTTTTTTTATTAGGTTTCTGAGTTCATCATCTACTTTCAATATTTGCATCACTGCTAATCTATTATCGTATCCATTTCTACATTTGTCGCAACCTACTGGTGCGTAAATTTCTGTGGGGTTTAGTCCTTGTGATTTGAAAATCTCCATTTGTTCTGGTGTGACTTTTACTTTTTGTTTGCAATGTGGGCATAATTTTTTGACTAATCTCTGTGCTATGATTACTTTTACCGATGCTCTTATCATGTAATCTTCTACTCCCATATCCATTAATCTAATTATGGATTGATAGGCATCGTCTGTGTGAATTGTAGAATATACTTTGTGTCCTGTGATTGAGGCTCTCATGCTGAGTTTTGCAGTTTCTGTATCTCTGATTTCACCGATCATTATTACGGATGGATCTTGCCTTAGTACAAATTTTAACGTGTTATCAAATCTCATGCCTATTTTTTCGTTTATTTGGATTTGATTGATTCCAAATATGTTGTACTCTACAGGATTTTCGATTGTGATTATGTTTTTGTCGATTGTATTTTCTTCTTCTAACATAGTGTACAATGTTGTGGTTTTCCCACTTCCAGTTGGTCCACAAATCAATACTAATCCGTTTTCAAATTTTGTAAATTCTTCTACCATTGATATTTCTTGTTCCGATATTCCAAGATTTTTCATTCCTATTTTGAAATGTTCGGGATTCAAGATTCTGATTACACATTTTTGACCGTAAATTGTGTTGATTATGCTAATTCTCAAATCTATGTTGGTGTTTTCAAATTTATATGTGATTCTTCCGTCTTGTGGAAGTCTTTTTTCTGCGATGTCTAGCCCACTCATTATTTTTATTCTGGTAATTATTTTGGAGTGCATTTCTATATCCAAATTTTTGTATTCAATCAATGAGCCGTTGATTCTCAATCTTATTCTAAGTATTTTTTCAAATGGTTCTATGTGTATATCGCTTGCATTTGCAATAATTGCATCGTCTATTATGGAATTTACAAATGATACGTTGTCTTTAGTTTCCATTGTTTCCTCCGTCAATATATTCAATTCTATTATATCATTTTGTAGTGTGTTTAATTTCAAATAAAATAGCGACATGATTTGTTCATGCCGCCATTTTCTATACCATCAATCTTCCACCTTGAGTGTACAAATTGTAATAATATCCTTTTTTATCCATCAATTCTTTGTGTGTTCCTCGTTCTATTATTCCATCTTCTGTCAATACTAAAATCATATCGGCATTTTGAACTGTGGTAAGTCTATGTGCTATAGTAAGTGAACTTCTTCCTTTTGCCAATCTTTCCAACGATTCTTGTACTATCAATTCGCTTTTGTTATCTAATGCAGATGTAGCTTCGTCTAGAATCAATATTGGAGGATTCTTCAAGAAAACTCTAGCAATTGATATTCTTTGTTTTTGTCCTCCGGATAACATTACTCCACGTTCTCCTACATAAGTGTCAAACCCATTTTCCAAATTCATTATGAAATCATAAGCTCCTGCTGCTTTTGCCGCTTCGATTATTTCATCATCTGTAGCATTTGGATTTCCGTACAATATGTTTTCTTTTACAGTTCCACTAAACAAATACACATCTTGTTGTACCATTCCTATGTTTTGTCTTAGAGATTTTAGTTTTATTTTTTTGACATCAATTCCTTCTACTAAAATTTGTCCGCTATCTACATCGTAAAATCTAGGAATCAAATTACACAATGTAGTTTTGCCACCTCCTGAAGGTCCTACCAATGCAACTTTTTGTCCTGGTTCTATAGTAAAAGATACATTGCTCAAAACGTCTTCGTTGTTGTTATTGTATCTGAAACTGATATCTTTGATTTCGATTTTTCCTTTTACATTTTCCAAATCGACTGCATCTTCATCGTCAAATATTTCTATATCTTGATCCATGATTTCTGTAAATCTTTCAATTCCAGTCATACCACGTTGGAATTGTTCTGTAAATTCTACAATTCTTCTCACCGTAGTCAACAAAGTCTGTACGTACAATATGAAAGCTACTATATCTCCACTGCTCATAGTTCCTTTTACTAAGAACAATCCACCAAACAAAACCACGACTATATACATGATTCCATCAAAAGCTTTTGTTATAGTGTTGAATCCAGCCATAGATGCGTAAGTCTCTGATTTTATATCCAAGAATTTTTTGTTTCCTTTTTGGAATTTTTCTATTTCCATATCCTCATTGGCAAATGATTTTACTACTTTCACTCCCAACAAACTATCTTCTATGTCGGCATTCAATACTCCGATGTGGCTTTTTTGTTCCTTGAATCCTTTTCTCATTCTCCTATTGTATTTAGATGCGAAGACGATCATGATAGGAATTGTCAAAAATAAAATGATAGTCAAGATTACATTAAGTCTTACTAAAATTATAAATGAAATAATTATCTTGATAAATCCAATGAAATATTCTTCAGGACAGTGATGAGAGAATTCCGTAATATCGAATAAATCCGATGTAATTCTAGCCATTATTTGTCCTACTTTAGTTTCGTTAAAGTAAGAATCGGATAGCTTTTGCAGATGATTGAACACATCGTATCTCATATCCGTTTCTATCTTTGCTCCCATTATATGTCCCGTTCTAGTCATATAATATCCTGCACAAAGATCTATTAATTTAATTACTAAAAGCAAAATGGCCATTTTGATTACAATTTCGCTTGTCAAATTGTATTTACCTAACCCTGCATTCGTCAATCTTCTAAGTATCATAGGCAGCACCATATCAGTCAACGTCGTAAGACCGGCACACAACAAATCAAACATCAATATGAATTTGTATTTTTTGAAATACGGCATTACCCTTTTGATAAGATTAATATTTCTCTCCATAATTTTTCCTTTCTTTAAAATAATCAATAATATGATTATAACATAAGGAAGTTTTATTGTAGAATATACAATTTCACAATACTATCAATTTTATAACCATTTCAAACAATAAAATAAGACCACTTATAGTAGCCTTATTTAGTCGATAATTTTTTTAATGAAGTTGTCAGTAGAGCAATTGCAGCTTCAATTAATATATACACTATTATATTTGTAGTTAGTAAAACATTCCTTATAGGTCCTGATTTTATCGAAAAAATTGTAAATACTACAAACCCCACGACAAATATCGCAATCAAAACATTAGAAAAAGTTTTGTCTTCACTGTATCTCTTTTCTTTTCTATATATAATAAAAGGAGTGGCTATAACTGCTGCAAAAATCGTCAAATACATTAGAACAGATGAAATTTGTATTTCTTTAAATTCCAAATTCAAAAACGACTTTATCATATTAGTCAAAAATCCACAAAAACAAATCAACAAAAAATAATACATAAATTCAAACAATTTGTTTTTGAGTTCAACTTTTCCAAAATCTTCTATGAAATTATTCGTCTTTCTCAACTCAGTTTTGTAAAGTTCTTCTGTAGGTATTGCTCCTTTTTCTTGTAAAGCCATCAAGTCGATATCCAAAAATTTTTCTACATCGTGAAGTAGCTTAAAATACAAGTTTCTCGTCTTGACATTTATCATTATTCTGTTTTTTATATCTAAAAAATCCTCATCTAAGTTCATAGATTTCACCTCCTATATATAATACCATAAAGAATAATATTTTATTCAGTCGCTATCCAAAAAATATTCACAGTAATTTTATACTCAATTGTTGGTAATTTTATGTGGATAAGTGTGGATAATGTGGATAACTTTGTGGATATGTTGAAAATTCACTATAATTTTTTTAGTTTGTACTTTATTTTTTGTGGAAAATATTGGCATAACTTTTAAAAATAATTTTTCCCATAAATTTAATTTACACTAAGTTAATAAATATAATTTGGCTCATAAAATATTTACATTAAAATTCACCCCATTATCAATCTTTGCATTTAAACTACAGCATATACGACTTATCTTATATGTTATAATTATTTTAATAAATGATATAAGGAGAAATGTATGAAATATTTTAACTATGACTCGTTTAAGGATTTTACATTCATTTCGCAGTTAAAATCACTAAAACATTCAGATAATATATTTTGCGTTACTACAAAAGCAAATTTAGAAGATAATAAATACGATTCTAATATATTCAAAATTGGCAAAAATTCAAGAAAGTTCACGAGTTCTGACAAGGACACTTCATTTTTCGAACTAGAAGACAAAGACTTGTTGATAACTAGAAATTTTGAAAAAGATTCAGAAAATAAAGAGAAGACTTCTTTTTATAGACTTCCTATAGATGGTGGAGAAGCCCAATTTGAATTTGAAGTAGGATTGAATTCGTGTAAAATTTTATTCGAGTTGGAAGATTCTTTCATCATGTCGTACGAATTTAATAGACACGATGAAATTTACAAAATAACAGAAGAAAAAAAGAACAAAGATGTCGAAGTATTCACAGAACTTCCTTTTTTCGCAAATGAAGAAGGTTTTTGCGATAAAAAAAGAACAAGACTTGTGAGGTATTTCCCTGCAATTAATAAGTACGATATATTGACTGATGAATTTTCCAATATATTCTATGTGGATATGTCTACCGATAAATCTAAATTGTTATTCGTGAAAAATTCATACGAAAATGTAATGGGACTTTACGATGAATTGGTAGAATACGATTTGAAAAGTGGAAATTCAAATGTGATTTTAAAAAATTACATGATTTCTTCTGCGAAGTATTTCAATGACGAGATAATCATTTTAGCTACAGATTCCAAACTTCATGGGTTGAATCAAGATAGCGATTTATTCGTAGTGAGAGACGGAAAAGCTATCAAATTAAATAGCGAAAACTACTGTTTTTTCAATTCTATAGGAACTGATTTGAAATATTCATCTGGAAGTCAAATCGAAAAGACTGATGATTATATGTATTTTGTAGTTTTAAATGGATATGGAAGTTCTATTTTGAGAATGGATAGATCTTATAATTTTGATAAAATTCTGGATACAAACTATTCTATCAATATGATTTCTGCAAAAAACGACGATTTATATTATGTGATGATCACAGATGATTGCGGACAAGAAGTGTATAAATTAAACTCTGGAAAAATGACAGATTTCAATTCACATGATTTTTGCATTTCGAAAAAAGATAAATTCAATTATACAAATGATGGAAATGAATTGACAGGATGGGTTATCTATCCAAAAGATTACGATCCAAATAAAAAATATCCTGGAATTTTATCGGTACATGGTGGTCCTAAAACAGTATACGGCGATGTACTTTTCCATGAAAATGAATTGTTCTCTAGTTTAGGATATTTTGTATTCTACACTAATCCTCGTGGAAGTGATGGATACGGAAATGAATTTATGGATATCCGTGGAAAATATGGAGATGTGGATTATTCGGATTTGATGAAATTCACAGACATTGTCATGGAAAAATATCCTATAGAAAAATTGGGATATACTGGTGGATCTTACGGAGGCTTCATGGCAAATTGGATGATGACTCACACAGATAGATTTGATTGTATAGTAAGTCAAAGATCAATATCTAATTGGATTTCTTTTAGTTTGATTTCTGATATTGGATATTATTTTGGAACCGACCAAAATCATACTGACACAGTATTTGATTACGATAAATTATGGGAAAAATCTCCATTGAAATACGCAAATAATGCGCACACACCTTGTTTGTTCATTCATTCTACAGAAGACTATAGATGCCCTATTTCTGAAGGAATTCAAATGTTCCAAGCATTGAAATTGAACAACACAGAAAGCAGATTTGTGATGTTTAGAGGAGAAAATCACGAGTTATCTCGCTCTGGTAAACCAAAAAACAGAGTAAGACGATTGAAGGAAATTTGCGACTGGTTTGAAATTCATTTGAGGTAAATATGGGAGAAAAGAAAAAAATCAACAAAAGTATATTTTTTAAAAAATTGATGCAATCCATTAAGGACGATCAAATTCCACTGTTGAGCGCACAGACGACATACCATTTTATCATGTCATTAGTTCCTTTTTTGATAGTGCTTTTGAATATCGTACTGATGATAGCTGCTACAAAAGTCAATTTGATTTTTGATTCCATGAAAGTACTTCCAAAAGAAACTCGTGACATCTTGATGACTTTGATCAACAACATAATCAACAACAGGTCGACTTCTGTATTGTCTGTATCGCTTTTAGTAGCTTTGTGGACTTCGTCAAACGCATTGAAATCACTTATAAAAGCCATGAATAAAGCATTCGATGTGCGAATGACCAATGGATTTCTAAAAACTCAATTAAAAAGCATTTTGTTTACTATAGTTTTGCTTATATTGCTTTTATTGACTTTAGTTTTTATCGCATTTGGTGGAATTATATTGGATCTTATCGAATACTACACTGGAATTAGCATTCCGATAATAGCTAGATTTTTCAGGTATATAATACCTATTTCTGCAATGGTTGGAGGTTTTACATTGTTGTATAAATTTGCTCCCGATTTTGGTCCAACTCGCAGTATCAAATGGAAATCAGCATTTCTAGGTGGAGTAATAGCAACTATTGGATGGTCTTTGATTACGGTAATATACTCTTTTTACGTATCGAATATTTCGAATATGTCGATAACTTACGGTCCATTAGTCGGAGTATTTGCACTTTTTATCTGGATAAATCTATCTTCTATGATTATTCTAGTGGCAGCTGAAATCACCGCAAATTACGACCAAGTCAAAAGAGGCGTTATATATTCAACATAAAAATAAAAGGCAATGTAATCTGCTTAAATTATTTTAAGAGATCATTGCCTTTTTTTATATCAAAATAAATGCAAGATATAATCTTATGAAATCTTCTATATTTCTAGGATCTAACCCTGTTATATCCCTCAGCTTATTCAATCTGTATTGTACCGTATTTTTGTGTACAAATAATTCATCTGCACATTTCGATATACTTTGATTATTGGCAGCGTATATTTTTATCAAATCTTTGTAGATATTGTAGTCTTCTTCTGAAATATCTTTCAACACTACCCTTTTGAATTTCCTTATCCTGTCTTTTTTTATACTACCTAAAAGTATTCCAAGATCCAATGTAGAATAATCCAATATGGAATCTTTCTTTTCCAAATTGTCAGCCCATTCTAGAGCTATCAGACAATTATCGTAATTTTGTCTAAATTGGTTCATGTGTTTGAATGAGCCACTAATTCCAAATGAAACCCTGCTATCTATCATTTCATTTATTTGCTTTTTAATATTCTCGAGTTTTCTTATAATGATATTTTTATTCACATCATTAGCTAAAATCACAATTTCAGAATAAAAAACCGTGTACAAAAAATTATTAGATAAGTTGTTTTCCAAAATTTTGTAAATAACATCTGAATCTTTCAACAAAAATCTGTTTTCAGAATTTTTACCCACAATGACAAATTTTGGAGTTTCGCTTTCCAAATATCTGTACGATCCATACTCTTCTAGATTATTTATCAAACTTTCCAACAAATACTTGTCCATGTCTCTTTTTTTCAATTTATTTTTTTCTACGAGCTGTTCTTTGACAAGTATTTCCGTCATTTTCTTTATAATATTTCCGTATTTGTCGACCTCATCTTTATCACCTGTAATTCCGATTACACCTATGATTTCATCGTCAATCGTTACAGGCACATTTATTCCATTTCTAGCGCCTATGTATTCATCGTCGCTTTTGACTACTATCGACTTTTTTTGTCTTACACATTCAAAAGCAGCCTCGTGATAACTTCCAATTCGATTAAAATCTGTGGAATATATTATATATCCATCTTTATCGAAAAAATTCAAATCGTAATCGATTACGCCCTTCAATGTTTCAACTATCATCTTTGCAGTTCTTGTAGATATTCTCATTTGTTCTCCATAATAATAAAACTTTTTATTCCCCTAACATTATTATTACATAAAACATACAACTGTGCAATCGTTTGTTATAGAATTAATTTAAGGGGGTAATTATGAACGTATTGATATTGATGGATTCTTTCAAAGGAAGTTTGAGTTCATTAGATGCAGGTCTAATCATTAAATCTGTTGTAGAAAAAAATCCTTCAGATACAGCAACGGTTCTTCCCGTTGCAGACGGTGGAGAAGGAACTATAAATTCATTAAAAGATATAGAAAATGCTAAAATAGTTGAGGTTGATGTACATAATCCTTTAATGAAACATCATACAGCTAAGTATTTAATAGTAGATGACAAATTTGCAATAATGGAAATGAGCGAATCGAGCGGACTTACTTTGATAAAAGACAATTTGGATCCAATGCATGCCACTACTTTTGGAGTCGGAGACATGATAAAAGATGCTCTAGATAAAAACATCAGAGAATTTATCATAGGAATCGGTGGCTCTGCTACAAATGATGGTGGAATGGGAATGTTAAAAAATTTAGGGGTAAAATTTCTAGACAAAAATGCAGAGGAAATTCCCGATGGTCCTATAGGAATTGAAAATCTGGACGAAATAGATTTATCTAACATGGATAAAAGACTTTTGGAATGCAAATTCCAAATAGCTTGTGATGTGGACAATCCATTGTGTGGAAAAAACGGTTCCTCATATGTGTACGGGCCACAAAAAGGTGCTAGCAAAGAACAAGTCGAAAAATTAGATTTACTTTTAGCGAAATATCATGAAAAGACAAAAGAAGTCATTTTGAATGCATCAGACTCTACTCCAGGAGTTGGAGCTGCAGGAGGATTGGGATATGCATTCAAAAACTATTTGAACGCAGATTTGAAACCTGGAATTGAAATAATTTTAGATATGTTAAACGCAGAAAAATTAATAGAAAATTCCGATTTGATTATAACAGGCGAAGGCAAAATGGATTTTCAAACGTCAATGGGAAAAACACCTGTTGGAATTGCAAAATTAGCAAAAAAACACGACAAAAAAGTCATAGCTTTTTGTGGGGTTTGCGACAACAACGCTACTAATGTCAATGTGAAAGGCATCGATGCTTTTTTCCCTATATTGAACGATTGCATATCATACGATATGGCTATGGAACAAAAAACATCTGAAGAAAATTTGTACAGATGTGCTGATCAAGTTTTTAGATTAATTAATTTATGGAGGTAGTATGAACGAAGTAACTTTTTCAACAATTGGAGCTTTGATAGGTTTGGCAATATCTATCATTTTGATAATTAAAAATTTTCACGCAACTTATTCGCTTATAATCGGTGCATTAATTGGAGGTCTTATAGGTGGAGGTGGACTTGTAGGAACAGTTTCTACTATGGTAAAAGGTTCAGAAACTATGATGAGTTCAGTTCTTAGAATTATGACAAGCGGTATATTGGCAGGGTGTCTTGTAAAAACAGGTGCAGCTGAAAAAATTGCCGATACCATAATAAAAAAATTGGGCGAGAAAAAAGCAATTGCTGCAATCGCCGTATCGACTATGATAATATGTGCAGTCGGAGTATTCATAGACATATCAGTAATAACTTGTGCTCCTATTGCATTGGCTGTTGGAAAAAAATCAAATTTATCAAAATCTAGCGTTTTATTAGCTATGATAGGTGGAGGAAAAGCCGGCAATGTAATCAGCCCTAACCCAAACACTATAGCTACTGCAGAAGCATTCAAATTGAACCTCACTTCTTTGATGTATGTCAATATAATTCCTGCAATTTGCGCTTTGATAATAACTATAATATTGGCTATGTATATTTCAAAAAAGAAATCAGACATTGTAACTTCTCAGGATTTAGAATCTCTAGGCAAGAATAATCTTCCTGGTTTCTTCGCTTCTATAATTGGACCTCTTACTGTAATAATTTTGTTGGCACTAAGACCAATAGCAAAAATAAATGTCGATCCGTTGATAGCATTGCCTGTAGGTGGATTTGTATGTTTGATAGCTACAAAAGAAACTAAAAACACAAAAGAATACGTAAGCTACGGTTTTTCAAAAATCATAGGCGTATGTGCTTTATTAATCGGTACTGGAACAATTGCAGGAATAATCAAAAACTCTGCACTTCAAACAGACATGATTAATTTGATAACTGCATTAAACCTTCCAGCATTTGTATTGGCACCTGTAGCAGGTATATTGATGGGTGCTGCTACTGCAAGTACAACTGCAGGTAGTACAATTGCATCTCAAACTTTCGCAAAATCTCTTATAGATGCAAACGTGACTGCATTGAATGCCGGTGCAATGATACATTCCGGTGCTACAGTAGTAGATTCATTGCCACACGGATCATTCTTCCATGCAACTGGTGGTTCTGTGAAAATGGGAATCTCAGATAGATTGAAAATTATTCCTTACGAAGCAGCAGTGGGACTTACAACTACAATAGTATCTGTAATAGTGTATTTAGTATCACATTAAAATACTATTTTCTTAGGTTTTTTAATAGTTTTTTGTATCAACCTAAATCCTTATTAGAGGATGAGGGTTGATACTTTTTTATGTATAAAATCTCTTCTATTTTTTTCTCATTAGATGTAAATATCATCTATTCCACTTATTTTCTATACAATAAAATACCCTCCTCAGGTTTAAATAAGGAGGGTATCAATATAAGTGAAACGTCTAATGATTTTAATTATCGCCAAATATAATTTTAATTGTCGCTCATTGCAAATCCGTTTTTCATTTCGCAACTTGCAGTATATAAAACTTTGTCAAGCAAATCGTCTGTCTTTTCTTTTAAGAAATCAGACATTTCTTGGTTAGCTTTTTCTAACAATTCTTTTGCATCCTTGTCACCTTTTGCAAATTCTTCATCGTATTTGTTGATGATCCAGTGACCTTTTCCTTGAACAGCTGCTCTGTATCTTTCTACAAATGCAGATGTCTTGTTGTAATTTCTATCGCAAAGTGCTGCGATCATTCTGTTTGCCCAATAGAAATTATCTGTAGTTGGTTTTGTAGCATCATTTGCAACGTAATCTGGAGTTGTATTTACATTTGCAAAGAATGGAACTACAGCATTAAATGCATTGCTTCCAAATGATAACCATTGAATAGCACAGATATCTTCTGGTACATATGGTCTAATTTGTGTGAAGTGAGTTACATTGTCACGGTTAATACCAATTGGTCTATACATTGCTTTGTAATTTGGATCTCCATGTCTTGTGTAGCATCCGTAAGATGTTCCTTCATAATTGCTAGAAAGAATTGTCTTCATATCTTGAATTGTGATTTTTCTTTCTGGAACCATTGCCCATGGCAAATCGTCTGATTGTGGAGTGTAATCAGCTTCTGGTCCTTCCCATACCATATCTCTTGGATTGAAAAATCTCAACATATACCAAGCTCTTGGTGTATTGTAAGAATGATCTGAATTGTCATGTGACCCATAAGCCAATCTAGGATTGATAATCAAATGTTCTTCAAAATCATCTTCTTCATCTTCTTCTACAAATTCTTCAAAATCTTCAAAGTCTTCAAAATCATCAAATTCATCAAAATCATCGTATTCTTGATCTAAGAATAAATGATGTTTTTCTGACCATTCTTTCAAATCTTCTGAGCACATGAACTCATTTTGTTCGCCATAGGCATCTACAAAGTCAAAATAATCTATTCCTAATTGGTTAGGCATTACGACATATGAATCATCAGGTACTCTTCTAGCCATCCAATGATGACCACCTATTGTTTCCAACCACCAAATTTCATTTACATCTTGGAATGCGATTCCGTTTGATTCGTAAGTTCCGTGTTCTTCAAGTAATTTTCCTAATCTTTCAACGCCTTCTCTAGCTGAATTGATGTAAGGTAATACAACTGTAACAAAATCTTCTTCTCCTAAACCGCCAAATTTTTCATCTTTTGTTGGTGCTTGAAGAAGTGGATCAGCTCCTTGAACTAATGCATTTGTAGTGATAGTTTCTGTGGCACTCATAGAAACATTTTTTTCGTTCACTCCTGATGCTGCCCAATCTCCTTCTGATTTATCTGAATTAGGTAATGCAGTGTATCTCATAGGATTATCTGGTAAATCAAATTTGCATCCAGATAATACCGCTTCATATGTTCTTGGTTGATCTTCTGGTTTTACAACTATAAATCTCTTTGCGTTGAATATTCCTGATGGAGAGTCTTCACTTCTAGATATAATTGTAGAACCATCGTAACTAGCCTTTTTACCAACTAATAATGTAGTACATGCCATAATTTATTCCTCCTTAAATTCATGGATATAATATCCATTATCATCACACAATTCTTATACCCTTTTTGACTATTTATTACGCACTTTTAAGTGCAAATTATAAAATATTTTTTATTTACAAATTTAATTTGCAATTAAAAATTTTACTATGAATTCCCAGTAAATTTTATCCAACAATCAATTAAAATCTATCATAATTAATCGCTTTAATGTTGAATTTTTCTCTAATATACACTAATATTAGATTAGTCTGAAAATTTACATAAAAATATTTACAATTTAATTTTCAAACCACGGTAGAATTTTAAATAAAAACGATTTTAAATCTTCATAAAATTTATCACAATCAATTGCATACTGATGATTATTCTGATTTGTAAAATCTTTATTTTAAAATTGTGCCTTCGTTAATAAAATGTTAAAATAAGTATGGATAAAACCTTTCAAAATTTAGGAGGAGTATTATGAATGATGAATTATATACAAGCTATATAAAAATACTAGAAACGGAGTTGAAACCTGCAATGGGTTGTACAGAACCTATCGCAATTGCCCTTGCTGCAGCAAAGTGCAGAGAAGTTTTGGGCAAAATGCCTACAAAAATTACAGCCATATGTAGTGGAAATATAATCAAAAATGTAAAAGCCGTTTTAGTTCCAAATTCTAATGGACAAAAAGGTGTAGAAGTCGCAGCAGTTCTCGGTGCAGTTGCTGGAGATAGCTCTTTGGAACTTCAAGTAATAAGCAAAGCAACTGATGAAGATGCTGAAACTACTAGAAAATTAGTCAATGAAGGAATCTGCACAGTCAAATTAAAAGAAGGTGTAGATAATTTATACATTAGAATAGAGGAATTTGCAGGAGATGAAAGTGCCGTAGTTGAGATAATCACAAAGCACGACAATATCACTTACATCGAAAAAAACGGTGAAATCCTCCATCAAGAAAACAACATAATAAAAAAAGAAACTTGTACAAAAAATTTGTTGAATTTGAAAGATATTTATGAATTTGCAAATACAGTAAAAATCGAAGATGTAAAAGACCTAATCCAAACACAAATTGATTACAACACTGCTATATCAGAAGAAGGATTGAAAAATGATTGGGGTGAATGTGTCGGCAAAACAACTCTTGAAATCGGAGATAGTAGCGTAAGGACAAAAGCAGTAGCAAAAGCCGCTGCAGGATCTGATGCTAGGATGAATGGCTGTGCACTTCCAGTTGTTATCAATGCAGGAAGCGGAAATCAAGGTATGACTTGTACATTGCCAGTATGCGTTTATGCCAAAGATTTAGGCGTAGATAACGAAAAATTGATAAGAGCTTTAGTTCTCACTAATTTAATTGCAATTTATCAAAAAAAATACATCGGAGATTTATCTGCTTACTGTGGAGCCGTATCTGCAGGAGCTGCTGCAGGATGCGGAATAGCATATCTTCATGACGAAAGTTTTGAGATAATCGGAGATACTTTGACAAATTCTTTAGCTACAACTAGCGGTATAGTGTGTGATGGTGCAAAATCATCTTGTGCATCTAAAATTGCAGCATCTGTAAATGGTGCTATCTTGGGATATGAAATGGCAAAAAGAGGTAGACATTTCAGACCTGGAGAAGGATTGGTAGCAAGTGAATACGAAGATACAATCAAAAATGTCGGATACATCGCAAAAGAAGGCATGAAACAAACAGACATCGAAATTTTGAATATAATGAACAAAAACATAATTAAAAAAGATAAATAATCGTAATTTCTAAAATTATGTATCAAATATAAAAAGCAGCAAACTTCAATTAATTTGCTGCTTTTTGTTGTAATTTTATTTTTGTGAAATTTTTTAATTCTTTAAATCCGTAATTCAATCCTATTATTACCATGAATATTTCAAGTCTTCCTAGGATCATTCCCACCATTTCTACTATTAATGTAGCATTATTAGTAGATTCGTTTGTTATCCCTATGGATAATCCAACGGTTCCCAATGCGGATGAAAAATCAAACATGGCTTCTTTTAATGAGCAATTAGCCGTCAATACTACTAAAAGCGATCCAACTATGAATATTATCATGTACAATGAACAAAATCCCATGACTTCTTCTTGTGTTTGATTGTCTATTGCTGATTTTCCCTCTGCTTTCATGTATTGAGGTGACATTACGTGATTTGGTGTGAATATTCTCTTATTTATTTGAGAGCCTATAAATCTCAACATTATATATACTCTGGATAGTTTAAGTCCACCTGCAGTAGATCCTATTCCTCCACCTATAATCATCATAAGTATCATCAATCCGATTGCAAAATCAGGCCACTTATCGTAACTCATCGTTGAATAACCAGTAGTCGACAATGCCGATACTGCATTAAATGTAGATATTTTTATCGAATCAAATACACCTGTATTGAAACTTCTCGATATAGACATAGCCATTGGGAATATAAATATCACAAGTATCAAAAACATAAATCTAACTTCGCTGACTTTGAAAAATTCTTTTACTCTGCCTTTAAATAATAAAATCAAAGTAGCAAAATTTGTAGTTCCCAACAACATCAAAACTATCGTGACTATTTCGATAGGTACGCTATTGTATTCTCCAATACTATTTAGTTTTGTAGAAAATCCTCCCGTAGATAGAGAACACATGCAGTGACATATGCTATCGAAAAAGCTCATTCCTGCTATCATGTAGGCTATTGTACCTATTACTAAACTAGATACGTATATTGTAAAAATCGCCTGTGCAGTTTTCAAAATAGTTGGTTTTATTTTATCAGGGTGACCTTCTGCATTGTACAAACTCATTGAGTATTTGTTTTTGATGAGCATTACCATCATCATTATGAAACCAAGTCCACCACAGTATTGCATAAAACTTCTGTGGAACAAAAATATTTTTTCGCTATTTTGTACATTTACTACAGATAATCCCGTAGTTGTCCAGCCACTTACTGCTTCAAAAAGTGCTTGTACTAATGTCAATTTGTGTGCCAATACGAAAGGCAATGCCCCTATTAGAACTCCAAATCCCCATGCAAATAACACTACTAAACTCGAATATCCTACGTTGTTTTTCCTACAAATATTCTTTTCTTTTTTTCTAATGCAAAGCACAAATCCAAAAACTATTGCGAAAAAAGATGGTATGAAAAAATCCTTCACGTATTTTAAATCTTGTGGATACCATATTACCGTTATTATAGGAATCATTACAAAAATCCCTATCATTATCGCAAGTTTTCCTATGGCTGAACTTTCGTCTAAAATTTTTTTCATGTTATCTACCCGCTAAAACCTTGATAGCATTCAATTCTTCTTGTTTGTTTCCAGATATGACAACTAAAACATCTCCTACTAATATTCTAGTATCACCTCTAGGAATCAAAGTCATATCATCTCTCAATATACAACCTATTATTACTTCTTTTGGCAATTCAATTTCCCATATTCTTTTCTCTACAGCTGGGGAATTTTGATTTATATAAAGCTCCATTATTTTGGCTTTTCCCTTTCCTATGGAAATTATATTGGTTATTTCTTCTATAAAAGTAGTGTGTTCAATTATGCTAGTCACTGCTGCCACCGCACACACTACATTATCTATGCCCATTTGTTGAAAAAATTCTGTTTTATTGGGATCTGATACAATGGCAACTGTCTTTTGTATGTTGAATTGTCTTTTACACAATTGACAAGCTACGAGATTATCTTCGTCTTTTGATGTCAAAGCTATGCAAATGTCACATTCATTTGCGCCTGCATCTTCTAGTACATAATTTTTAGTTCCATCTCCATTGACTACAGTTACTCCATTTATTTCTGCAAGCATCATGCAATCTTCTTTATTTTTGTTTATGATTAGTATTTTGTGTCCTTGATTTCTCAACGATATGGCAAGAGATTTTGCTTTACTCCTGCCACCTATCAACAAAATTTTCTTTGAGTTTTTCATAGTTTACACCACTGTTTCTTTTAAAAATTTTTCTATTTCTTTTACAGTCAAAGCTGATGGACATATAGTATCTATCCCAAATTCTCTATATACCATTTCCCTTTCAGGATCGTATAATCTAGCCAATACATGCTCTACTCCGTAAATATTTCTAGCTATTTGAGCTATCATTATATTCGTGTTATCGTCATTTGTTACGGCTATTACCACAGAAGCTTCACTAATGTCGGCTTTTTTCAAATTGTCTATATCTGTTCCGTTTCCAACTATGCAAAGTCCACCAAAATTAGGAGATAATCTGTGAAATGCACTTTTTTGCGAATCCATTATAGCTACATTCTTATCTTCACTAGATAATGTTTCTGCAAGTTTTGCACCCAATCTTCCACATCCAACTATTACAGTGTAATCGTCTTTTCCTTTACTATTGAATATATTTCTAAAATCCATAATTACCTCCTATCTTCTTCATCATCTTCGTCATATATGCATACTCTATGAGCATTTGTTCCGTAATTATATAAATTCTTTTCTGCAGGCGAATAAGTCGGATCCAAAGCATACGATGCACGAAAATGTTTCATTGCCATACAGTGATTTCCACTTTTCTCATAAACTATTCCTATTAAATTGTGAGGTTGAGGACTGTCAGGATATTCTGACATGGCTTTCGTTATTAGCTTTACGCTTTCTGAAAATTCCATTTTCGATACCAATTGTTTTACAGTTTTACATAAATTTTTTATATCTTGATTTGTTTTATATGATTGTTCCATAACTTAACTCCTTTGATACTTATATTGTAGGAGCTTTTTCGTTAGTTTGTTGTGAGAATATTATATTTTGTGTGAGTTTCGTGTGAGATTTCAAAAAAAAATATCGGACCATCAAAAGTCCGATATTATTCATCTGATAATCTATAACCTACACCTATTTCTGTTTTAATGTATCTAGGTTTTGCCGGTATTTTTTCTATTTTTCTTCTAAGTCCAGCCATCAAAGCTCTAAGTGCCTGCGTATCAGTTCCATATCCTGCACCGTAAATTTCTTTTATTATATGTTGTGTCGTCAAAACTTTTCCCATGTTTTTGAATAACAAAGATAGCAATTTGTATTCCATTCCCGTTATGTGGATTGGCTCTCCTTCTAAAAAAACTTGGTGTTTTTCTAAATCCAAAGACAAATCACCTACCGATAAAATTGGCTTTTCTACAGATTTGGACACGCTATTTAAATGTCTTATAGCTACTCTAACTCTCGCTTTAAGTTCCATCGCAGAAAATGGTTTAGTCAAATAATCATCTGCTCCAGCATCCAACGCTGAGACTTTTTCTTTTTCTTGATCTCTTGCAGATACGACGATTATCGGAATAGAAGACCATTGTCGTAATTTTTTTATCACTTGCATTCCATCAAAATCTGGAAGTCCCATATCTAAAAGTACTAGGTCGACATTTTGAGATACCAGCAAAGTCATGGCGTTTTGTGCCGTACCAGAAGTGATACAAGAAAATCCCTCTTGTTCCAAAATATACGATATAAAATTTCTAATCTGACTATCGTCTTCGACAATCAAAATAGTTTCTTTAATTGCTTTCATCATTTTCTCCTTGTTTCCCAATTGGAAGCCAGAATACAAATTCAGCTCCACCTTCTTCTCGATTTTTGGCATATATATCTCCACCATGAGCTTCTACAATGCTTTTACAAATCGATAATCCAAGTCCTATTCCCTTCAAAGAAGTAGAATCGACGCTTTCTTCTGTAGTGTAGAATGTTTGGAAAATATGTGGCAAATCTTCTTTTTTAATTCCTCTTCCCCTGTCTTTTACGCTAAAATACACGAGATTTGATTTTTCATCCACCCACACTTCCAATTGTATCTCTTCATTTTCCAATGTGTGTTTGATTGCATTGTCGAGAAGATTAACTAAAACCTGACTTATCAATGTAGCATCCATCATAACTATCAACGGATCTTCCGGAAGTAAAATAGAAATATCTCTATTCTTAAACCTCTTTTCGACTACCGATAGAGAAACACCTACGACTTCTTCGACTAATTCGGGTTTTTTCTGCAATTTCATGTTATTTCTCTGAAGCTTTGTCAAACTCAAAATATTTTCCACTAGAGAATGAAGCCAATTTGCATCTTTGAATATTCCATTTGCCAATTCATACCTAGGATCATTTTCTTCAGTCATGCTCATGAGCATTTCACTTGTTCCCATAATTCCAGATAAAGGCGTTCTCAAATCGTGCGATATTGCCCTCAATAGATTTGCCCTATATCTTTCTCGCTGAGTTTCTTCTTGGATTTTCGCTTGCTTTTGTATACTTCTGAACCTTTCAATAGCCAAAGCAGAACTTTCTATTATTCCATGTATCATCCTTTTTTGCGAGATGTTCATATCGTATACGATTTTTTTCGGTAACATCAAAACAGCCAAAACAGTTTTTTGATTTGTAACTGGGAAATCACAGTAATCATCCATTTCATAATATTCTGTACGCAAATTTTTCATTGAGTTAAATAGTTCTTTTTCATCTAAGATAAATTCTCTGTGAATCAAAGTTCCATTTTCACGCATTTGAATTAATTTCCCGTTGAACGAACCTTCTTCATCAAAATTAATCCAACCAACTTTGCACGACAAAAAATCATACACTGCCTTAGTTGAAAACACTCCTATAGAATCAATATCCTTGGCATCTGTCAAATGATTTGTCAATTCATACAAAGTTCTATTTTCAATTTCTTTCAATTTTGCATCTTTTGTAGCTTCTCTGACACTTGCAGTAAGTGCTCCTGTCATTATAGATATAATTATCATGATCACAAAAGTTATTATGTCTGAAAAATTGTTGATTTTGAAAGTGTAATACGGCTCTGTGAAAAGCAAATTGAATAAAGCAGTTGACATCACAGTCGCCAATAAGCCAAATACATATCCATCGGTAAACCTAGCGACCACCAAAACTGCAAATATATATCCGCTAACTACATTTGTATTATCAAAGCCGAGTTTTTTGAATAAAACTCCTATCACACTTGCAAAAAAAATCATTGCTAACAATATAAAACTGTTTTTCAATATCTTGTTTTGATGTTTCATTGTAAATACCTCTCTTGATAATAATATCTTAGCATAATTTCATTTCAAACTGGAACTAATTATCCAATTTACAGTAAATATTTTGTAAAATTTAAATTACAACAATAAAATACCCTCTTATTTCAATAAAAGAGGGTTGGTTGTGTGGATTTTATTTGTATTCTCGTTTGATGATTTCTACAATTTTGTTTTTGTAACTGTCGTCATTTGGATAGCCTACTATAAAATGACCTTTATCTTTTACTTGACCTATTATCATTTGATTTCTGTATAGTTTATTCTCTCCTGTGCCTATATATCTCATATCAGTGACAAATCCGATTATAATTCTCTTTTTATCTGATAATTTGTAGACTTCTTCATAATCTTTCATCACAGAAAACGCCATGATTTCTCCTGCTACCCCATCGTCAATGCTAAGTCCATCTAGGCAAGCTATCAAAACATCTGCTTGTTTTAATTTTTCCATATCATTTCTAGCTATATCTATATCAGTTATAGTTGCATCATTGTCTTTCTTGTTGTTGATAGAATCATTTCTTTGAGGAACGTACAATTCTATATCTACTTCTTTTTCTATAAATTGTGCCAATTGTTCTGTCCAACGAAACATCGCATCGTTAAAAAAATGTGACGCCAAATATCCTTTCATTTTCCACCTCGATTTATTTCCACAAGTTTTTATATAAATTATACATCAAATGCACATCAAATCCATACATATAATTTAATATTTAAGTATAGACAAGGAGGATGTTATGATTAAGTTAAAAAATGTAAAAGTAAAATACCAAGACAAGTTGGCCTTGGATATAAAAGACGAAATAGTTTTTGAAAATTCTAAAAAAATTGGAATTATCGGTTCAAACGGAGCCGGCAAATCCACTTTAATAAAAGCTATACTTGGCATAGTAAATTACGAAGGAACTATTTACAACGATATTCCAAAAGAAAAAATTGCTGTTCATATGCAATTTAACAATTACTCTGAAATGATAAAAACGAGAGACATCATTCAAATGATAACAAACAGAAAAATAGAATCCGATCAAAATTTGATGGATTTGATAAAATTTTTCGATTTTGAAAAATTACTCAAAAAAACTTTCAAGCAATTGTCTGGAGGAGAAAAACAAAAATTGACTTTGATTTTGGTAATGTGGCAAAACTCCAGCGTGACTATTTTCGATGAAGTAACTACTGGATTGGATTTTGTAACTAGACAATCTCTGATGGAAAAAATCGTAGAATATTATGAAGACAAGCCAACTACGGTTCTAATGGTAAGCCATTACTACGAAGAATTAGAAAATATATGCGACACTTTGTTGTATTTACATGAAGGAAAAGTATTGTTCCACGGTAAGAAAAAGGATATGTTCAGCAAATACTGCACAGATTCAGTCGTTTTGACTGACAAAAACGAAATAACTGAATCTTTGATACCAGAAAATATAAGACTAAAAGCTATGGACAATAAAATCGCTGCAGGTTTCGATGATATATCTTCAGAAAAAACATTGATCAACAAATTGGTAGACAACAATCAAAATTTTGAAAGATTGAACGATTCTATCGAATTGACAGTTCTAAACGCTTTAGATAAGGAAGGAGCAAAATAATGAACAAATACATTTTTAAATTTGAAACAAAAATACTTCTACAAAATTTTGCAAGTACGTTTTTCGGATTGGCATTTCCAATTTTAATGTCGTTTTTGATAGTAGCAAGTCTTAAAAATGTGCCTCCAGAATATTTGAACCAAGTAAAACAAAGTATAATACTCACGATAAGCATCATTAGCCCTCTTTCAATATTCTTAGTAGGTTTGACGGCAGTATTTTCAAAAGATTTGGAAGAAGGAGTATACGATAGATTGGATTTGTTCTCTATCAACCACTTATCAATGGCTAAATATAAATTCATAGTATATTATGTATTTTGGTTGATTTGCAACGCTATTTATTTTATCGTAATGAAAAACGCATTGAAAGTAGACATAGCTTTTGCAACTATATTAAAACACTCAGCATATGTGACGATATTATCTATAGCAAGCTTTTTCATTGGATACGCAATTTGCTTGTTCTTCAAGAAATTTTCGATATCATTTCCACTTTCAATGGCAATATACTTTATATCTATGATATTAGGTGGAATGATGGGAATTCAAGTAGAAAATATGCCAAAAGGAATCCAAAAGATAGCCAAAGCATTTCCAGTTAGCCACTTCTCATCTGCTGAATACATCACAGAAGTTGGAAAAAACGGCAAGATCAACTATTCATTCTTGCAAAGTATTATAGTACTCACATTAATTGCAATAATATTATTCGTAATATCTATCTATAAAAACAAAAGAAAATCCAACTAATCGCTTCATTTGTTATATAATTTGAATAGGAAGTGATAGCGTGAAAAAGGTACTTTTTTTAGAAGACGAATTACAAATAAGAGAAATTTTGACAGAATACATGAAAATCGCAGGGTTTGAAGTCACTCAGACTTCAAACGGCGATTATGCAATAGAAATTTTAAAAGAAGATAAATTCGATGCCGTTATACTAGACATCATGGTCGAAGGAGAAAATAACGGAATAGACGTATTGAGATATATAAGAAACAATAAAAATATTAGACACACTAACGTATTGATGTTGACTGCCCTTGACGATTTGAACACACAGATAAACGCATTTGATTTGTACTGCGATGACTACATCGTCAAGCCAGTTCAACCGATACTTTTGATTAAAAAATTAGAAATGATAATGAAAAGAAGAAATTCCAGCGTTGAGGTCAACGAATCTGGATTATTTTTGGATCCGGATGGATTCAGAGTTTTGTATAATGGAGTCGATCTCAAATTGACAGTCACAGAATTTCAAATACTTTCACTCTTGATTAATAATCCTTCGAAAGTTTTCTCACGAGAAAATCTAATAAATTCTCTCTATAGTACGGATTTTTATGGAAGTAGTCGAACGATAGATTCTCACATCAAAAACCTCAGAAAAAAACTTCCGAAAGATTTCATCAAGACAGTTATAGGTGCGGGGTATAAATTCAATGAAAACGCGTAAAATGAGCATATCCAAAAAAAATTTCCTCTACAATATACTTCTTACTATACTTATTTGCTTGATTATTTTTTCGTACATGGCTTTTTACATGCCAAAAGTATATCTCGAAAAAAAATCAGAATCAGCAGAGACAAATGCACTAGAAGTTCACAGATTATTTATAGAAAATAAAAGCTATGTGAATTTGAACTCTCTAGTAAAAGAAGGAATGTTGTCGTACTTTGTCCCTAAAGGCAAAAACGAAATTATTTTTTCAGGAATGCATTTCAATTCCAAAGTTACAGTAAAAGACAAAAATTTAATATCATTTCTTAGATATATGGAAAACGATGATTTCAAAAATTACGACGGTGATGAGTTCTTAGCTCAGTTGAACCCAATAAAAGATGAATTATTGAAAGAACTCGACAAATTTGTCTATGTCAATTATTCTAAGAAAGTAGAAGATATCTCAGAAGATAACATATTGTACAAAAATTTTGAAGATGGCGTATTGATAAAATTCGAATCGTCCAAAGATAACACCATTGCAACCAATTTAATACTAGTTTCCAAAAAACCAGATGGTACTTACATCTCAGCATATCCTTATATCCACAACAGCATAACAGATATAAAATCCACCGTTATGTCTGCATTTCCAGTTATATTTTTATTGATTGCGATAATTGTATTCTGGTTGAATAAATTATACTCCAAATCTATAACAGATCCGATAATAGAAATGAGTAAATTTACACAAAGATCTGAAGATGAAAAAAATGCACAATACGATTTGGAAATTCACACAAATGATGAAATAGAAGAATTATCTAACAATTTGAAAAAATTATACGAAACACTTACCGATAATTATAAAACACTTGAAAACAACAGCAAAAAAAGAGAAATTTTCATCAAAGCAACTTCTCATGAATTGAAGACTCCTCTACAAACTGCAATGTTGTTGAATGAAAGTATGATCAATAAAATCGGAAAATACAAGGATACAGACAAATATCTTCCTGAACTTAGAGACAAACTTTCCAAAATTCAAATACTAATCGATGATCTATTGTTCATGAATAAAATAGACGAATCTCCAGTCTACGAAAACTTGGACTTGGCTTTAATAATGGAAGAATCTATCGACAATCACATGGATTTAATATCAGACAAAAATTTGAATATAAAAGTCACTGGAGAAAAAATAGATTACATCGACTACGATCATTTTAGAATAATATTCGATAACTTAATAAAAAACGCCATAGAAAACACAGATAAAAACGGAAATATCGTTTGTGAATTTGGCGATAATATAATAATCAAAAACTATCCTACTCACATAGATGATAAAATATTGAAAAAGATATCCGAGCCTTTTGTATCATCTAAAGGAAAAAGCTCAAGTGGACTTGGATTGTACGTAGCTAAAAATTTATTGGAAGATATGAACTACGATATTGATTTGAGTTATGAAAACGAGACGTTCATACTGAAGTTGTTCAAAATTTTGCAATAAATAAGCTATTGAAATAACGCTTTTATTTATGATATCATTAAAATGTATTTTAGGAGGTTCAAATGGAAAATTTAGATTTTTTAAAAGAAATATTGATGACTTCTTCTCCATCTGGCGACACAAAAGTCGTAATGGAAAAAGTTAGAAAAAAATTCGAAGAATTGGGAAAAGTTGAAATAAATTTCACTAACAAAGGTGCAATGGTTGTCACTCTTCGTGGAGAAACAGATGAAAAACAATCTACATTTGCAGCTCACGTAGACACATTGGGATTGATGGTAAAAGAAATCAAACCTAACGGAAGATTGAAAACATTCTTAGTTGGTGGATTTGCTTTCAATTCTGTTGAAAACGAATATGTAACTATTTCAACAATGTCTGGCAAAAAATACACAGGTACTTGCCTAAACGACAAACAATCAGTTCACGTTTACGGTCCTGAAGCTAGAAGCAACGAAAGAAATGCCAAGACAATGGAAATAAGAATTGACGAAAAAGTAGAATCAAAAGAAGACGTAGAAAAATTAGGAATCAACGTAGGAGATTTCATCTACTTAGACTCTAGAACTCAATTGACAGAAAGTGGATTTGTAAAATCAAGACACCTTGATGACAAAGCTTGCGTATATGTTTTGTATGAAACAGCTAGATATTTCGTAGAAAACAACATAACTCCAAAACACACAATCAACTTCTTCATTTCAAATTACGAAGAAGTAGGACACGGAGCATCTTACGGAATTCCTAAAGAAACCGATGAATTCATCGTAGTAGATATGGCTGCTCCTGGAGAAGGTCAATCATCTTCTGAATATAAAACAACAGTTTGTGCTGCAGATTCTACAGGTCCTTACGATTTAGAATTAAAAGAAAGATTAGTTAGAATATGCGAAGAAAATGACATCCCTCACGCCGTTGATATCTATCCATTCTACGGTTCAGATGGATCAGCTGCATTAGCTGCAGGAAACAATTTAAGAGTTGCTTTAATAGGTCCTGGTGTAGATGCTTCTCACGCTATGGAAAGAACTCACCAAGAAGGATTGAAAGCATCAATAGATCTTTGTATCAAATACGTAGAAGATAAAAAATAAGAATTTGATTTAGTCGGATAATTGCTTTTCGAGCATGCATCCGACTATTTTTTTTTGATAAATCAATTTATCACATCAAAGTTTAGCATCATATAATATACAAAGCACAAAATCAATTTATTTTTTCCTAATTAGTTCAATTTGCATGCTGTTTTCTTTTGGGAAAATAGCAGGAAAACATTGAATATACAAAACTTTTTTTATTTTCTTAGAAGATTGGATGAACTCAACATTTATTTTCCCGAATTTTCATAATATGAATAAAAATAAATTCATCATGAAAACGCTACTCAAAATCTGTATTGTTTTCCTAGCAGATTTTTTCAAATTTTTTCGAAAAAATTTTTCAAAAACCCCTTGACTTCCCTATTTTTAGGGTATATAATACATATTGCAATGAGGGATATGAAAAGTTTTATCAATTAAATATCCGTTATTGATTAACAACTTAAACTTTTAGCGAATGAATATCACTTGTCAAAAGTGAATATTTGCTAAATTCAAAATAAATCGAAGTATAAATGAGGAGGAATTAAAATGACTAATAAAAGCAACGAAAAATATCTAAATTTTACAAAGAAAGCATCTCTTGGTTTGAATACAAATATGTCTTCAATGACATTTGCTTCAGTCGATAATTTTAACGAAAGATTCTCTTCATTGTTTGGATCAAGAAGAGTTTCTAAAAAAAGAAAGAACGCATAAATAAGGAGGGTGAAATTTATGAGAAAAACAAATAATATCACAAGAAGTTCACAAATGAGTTTTAATACAAACATGGCAAGCATGAATTTTGCTCATTCTGACAGCTTCTATGAAAGATTTAGACCATTATTTAATTCAAGAAAACAAATCAAAAACAAAAAACAAGCTTAATATTAGGAGGAAACAATATGTATAATAAATTTACTAGCAAACAAATCAAAAATTTTGGAAAAAATTGTACAGTAAGTTTGAGCTCTAACATGGCTAGCATGAACTTTGCTCAAATGAACGATTTTTATGAAAGAATTGATTCTCTTTTCAATTCTCCAAAGAAAGAAAGAAAAAGCAAAAAACAAGCTTAATTGAGATCGTGAGAAAATCCAATTCCATAACGTCGATATAATCGACTTCTTTAAATGTTAAAGGCAATGTAGAATGAATAATTCGTTACATTGCCTTTTTTGTTTTTATATCATTTTGTACTCTATATCATTTCAGATAATATATCACAAATTCTTTCAGATGCATGACCGTCTCCATAAGGGTTGACGGATTTCTCCATTTTTTCGTATTCTTTTTTGTCGTGCATAAGTTGTGTCATCGCATCGTATATATCTTCTTCGTCAAGTCCTGTCAATTTCAAAGTCCCTGCCTCTACTCCTTCAGGTCTTTCCGTAGTATCTCTCATTACTAAAACTGGCTTTCCAAGTGCTGGAGCTTCTTCTTGTATTCCTCCAGAATCTGTCATAACGAAAAATGATTTTTTCATGAAATTGTGAAAATCTACTACATTCAACGGTTCGATTAATTTTATCCTAGGATGATTGCAGAAAACTTCATTTGCAATTTCTCTTACTTTTGGATTTAAATGAATTGGATATACTACATAAAAATCTTCATTCTCATCTATGGCACGTTTTATCGCTTTGAATGAATGTCTCATAGACTCTCCCAAGTTTTCTCTTCTGTGCATAGTAAGTAAAATCATCTTAGAGTCTTCTAGTATATTTGGGTTTGAATAATTGTCTCGTACAGTCGTCTTCAATGCATCTATTACTGTATTTCCAGTGACAAAAACCCTCGATTCATCTTTACTTTCTCTCAATAGATTATCCCTTGCAGTTGTGGTAGGTGCGAAGTGAAAATCCGCGAACGATCCTATAGCTTGTCTATTGAATTCTTCTGGATATGGAGAGTACTTATTGTACGTTCTAAGTCCTGCTTCTACATGTCCTACAGGAATTCTCAAATAAAATGCTGCAAGTCCTGCTACAAAACTTGTCGTAGTATCACCATGTACCAATACTATATCGGGTTTTTCTTCTTCCAATATCGATTTTATTTTCTCGAGAATCGTAGTAGTAACATCGAATAGAGTTTGCTTTTCTTTCATTATGTCGAGATTGTAATCTTCTTTTACTTCAAAAACATCCAATACTTGTCTCAACATTTCCTTGTGCTGTCCAGTTACAAGAACGCAAACTTCAAATTCATCCCTAGTTTTTAATTCTTTTACCAAAGGGCACATTTTTATAGCTTCTGGTCTTGTTCCAAAAACCACCATTACTTTTTTCATTTTTACCTCTTTATTTAAAAGGCGTTACATAATGCAACGCCTTTTTTTACTATAATTTGTAGAATCCGTATTTGTTTTCTTTGTCGATATTTCTTGTATCTAATACTACTTTGTCTTTTAATACGTCCATATTTTCTTTGATTTCATCATGACCTATCATTACTATTACAAAATCTACATCATCTAAGAATTTGTTCAAATCGTGATATTGGTTGTCTACGATATCTCTCTTAACCATTGGATCGTATACTTTTAATTCATTTCCTAAATGTTCTTTTTGGTGTTCCAATAATTGAAGTGTAGGAGATTCTCTGACATCGTCTACGTTTTCTTTGTAAGTCAAACCGTAGATACCAACTCTTGAGAAATCTTTTAAGTTGTTTTCTTTCATTACATTGTATGCGCGTTTCAATACGTATTCTGGCATAGAGTCGTTGATTTGACGTGCTTTGTAGATGATTTCAGTAAGTAGAGGATAATCTCCAACTAAAAACCATGGGTCAACTGATATACAGTGTCCACCAACACCAGGACCTGGAGAAAGGATATTTACTCTAGGGTGTTTGTTGGAAATTCTGATAACTTCATTTACATCCAATCCACCTTGGCGGCAAATTTTTGCCAATTCATTTGCAAATGCAATGTTGATATCTCTGAATGTATTTTCTACTACCTTTGTCATTTCAGCAGTTTTAATATCTGTTAAATTGATTTCGCCTTTGCAGAATGTAGAATATACTTCTTTTACTTTTTCCCCTGCTTCTTTTGTATCTGAACCTATAGTTCTAGCGTTGTGTTCCAATTCGTATACCATGTTTCCTGGAATTATTCTTTCTGGAGCGTGAACTATATTCAATTTTTTTCCTGATTTTTCGATGTATTCTTCTACTACAGGTCTTACATAAGTATCAATTGCTCCTGGAGATACTGTAGATTCTACGACTATTATTGCATTTTCTTTTGCAGGTTTCAAAACTGATTCAACTGCTTTTACTACATATGAACAATCTAATTTCTTAGATACTGGATCATATGGAGTTGGCGCTGTGATTATATAGAAATCAGTTTCTACTGGTTTTAATGAAAAAGTTATGTCATCATTCAAAGCTTTTTCAAAAAGCTCGTCCATTCCTTTTTCTTCAAAAGTCAATTCCTTATTTTTTAATTTTTCAACTACTTCTTCCTTTATATCTGTTCCAACTACTTTGTTGCCTGATGTAGCAAGCATCAAAGCTGTAGGAAGTCCTATGTAGCCTAAACCTATTACGTTAATCATATTTTTCTCCTTTTAAAATAAATTTTTTATTCTTTTCAACAAGTTTTGATTGTTTTTATCTGGATTTAACTCATCTTGCATTTTTCTGCAATTTTCTTGTAAATAATTGTAAAATTCTTTGTCGTCTCTCAATCTTATTATAGCACTTCTCATCTCTTCTTTCGAATTATGATCTACAGATACCCCTACCTTCCATTCTTCTACAAGCTCTGATAAATAAGTATCCTTGGCAACTATAATAGGAAGTTCTGCGTGAACTGATTCGTATAATTTGTTAGGAAGAGCTATTCTCACATTTTTCATAGAAGCATCGTAAACTGAGAATATACAATCACATTGAGAGTAAAAATTTGCTATCTCGTCATCATAGTAGAATTTGCCGTGATAATCTATAAAATCTTTTGTCTTGGATAGATTTTCAAAGTAATTTCCATCCTCGAATCCAGCCATCAACAAATTCATGTCCATTCCTTCCATGGCTTCAACGAGTTTTTTCAATTCATTTATATATCTAATTCCACCAATATAACCTACGGTGAATTTTCTATCTGAGTTTTTTTCTCTAAGCATGTGATAATCTTTGAACAATTTTAAATTTGGAATATTAGGCATAAAAACTAAATTGTCTTTATTGAATTTTCCTTCAAAATGTTCCCAAAATTTCATACTAGTCATTACCATCAAATCCACATAATCTATCATTCTATTTTCTCTTCTTTTTAAAATAGAAGACACAAAATTTTCAGGAAATTTTTTCTTATCATCCGTCAAATATCTGTGAATATCAGGCACTTCGTATATAATTTTAGTATTTAGATCCACATTTTTCTTGTATTTATATGCTACTTCCAATGCATCGTAGCTTTGAACGTGAATGACATCAGGCTTGATTTTTTTCAAAGACTCATAAGCTTTCTTGAAAAATTTATAAGTAGGTATAAGTCTTTTCATAGGATTGCTCTTATCAGCCTCTATATCTATCATTTCTTTAGTGACAAAATCACGCTTAAAATCGTACTTATCTTCTCCACCCTTGTCCCAATACACTACAAACACATTGAAATCATCTTTTACGAGATCCATCCTTTTTATAAGTCTTGGAGGAGGTGTGAAATTAACCAGAAAAGTATATTTTTTTTTCTTTAATTTTTCCATATTTCATCATCCCATTTAAATATTCATCAGTTAAAATTATATCACAAGTTTATGTTTTTTGCTCGTTTTTATTTTTATTGCAATAAATCGTAAGTTATATGTGACATTAATTAAACTTTAAATATAATACCTCTATTTATATAAAAAATCTATAAAACATGCTCAATTTATAGAAATATCAAATAAATGAATTTTGTATATGCTTATCTGATATGATGATAGTGTCAATTAGTAATTAATTTTTAGGAGGAAATCATGGATAGTAAAGAAGTATTAGCTGAAAATTCAAAATTATTTGGAGAAAATTTACCTGAAGTTGCAAAAGGTTTTACAGAATTATGCCAAAATATTATATTTAAAGATGGCAATTTATCTCTAAAACAAAAGGAATTGATAGCTCTTGCAATAGCAATTACTGTAAAATGTGACGGCTGTATATTTCACCACGCAAAAGCATGCGTCGATGCAGGATGTACTATGGAAGAAATTTCTGAAATGATGGAAGTTTGTGTAGCTATGGGTGGCGGTCCTGCTACTGTATATTCTGGAAAGGCTTTGAGAATAGTAAAAGAAAACATTAGATAATACATTTCCAATTAAATAATTGTACTGATCCTCTGATCTTAATGTTCAGAGGATTTTGTATGGAAAATTTTATTCACAAAATATTCGGCATTTATTATATAATATTATTAATATTAATTGTAGGAGGATTCATGAATAGTAAATACACCGAAAAAATGATAACGGAAAATTTGATGAGTCTTTTGAATCGTATTCCGTTGAACAAAATAACTGTATCAAAGCTGGCCGATGAATGTGGAATCAATAGAAATACTATATATTATCATTTCAAAGATTTAAATGAAGTTATCGACACTATTTTTCAACAAAGACTACAAAAGGTACTAGATGAAACTAATGAAAATTTATCTTGGGAAGATAGTTTTGTACAAGAAGTGGAGTTTGCTTTAGAAAACAAGACTGCAATCTACCATATCTATCACTCTGTATCGAGAAAAGTTTTATCAGATTATTTGTATCAAAAATCCGGTCAAATAATGACTAGCTACGTTGAAAGAATAGATAGCGAAATTCACGCCAAAAAAGAAGACAAGGATATTATAATTAAATTTTATCAAAGTGCAATTTCAGATTTGGCTTTGAGATGGTTAGCTTCTGGAATGAATAAGGATATGATATATAATATTAGAAAAATAGGATTTTTATTTAAAAATAGCATAAAAACTGCTCTTGAAAATAGCAAAAGCCTTTAATATTTGGATAATTACATAACAAAAGTATAACTTTTGGTCAACTATGTGTTTTTGTCTAAAGACTTTTGATATTATTTGATATACAATTAGATAAAAGATAGATATCTATTGTGTATAATTTATTAAGAGAATATAAAATATGAAGGTGGTTATATGAAAATTATAGAAGCTGGAAAAAGATACGGATTTGATAAAATTTTCGATTATGTAGCAAAAGATCCTCAAAAAAGAGGAGCTCAATTAGTTGATTGGGCTGCAAATCTTTCTGAAGGTGATTTCTCTCCTCAAATTAAGGTTATCAAAGAAGTATTTGAAGACGAAAATCATCCTTATCACAGTTTTGTAATGAAACTTTTTCAAGATGTAGACAAAAAACAAATAAAAAAAGTCGGTTATAATTTCTTTATGAATGCATCTGTTTTAGGTTGGAAAGTTCAACAAGAAAATAGAGAAAAGTACAATTGTAACATTCCTTGGGCAATTCTTTTAGATCCTACATCTGCATGCAATCTAAAGTGTACTGGATGTTGGGCTGCTGAATACGGCTACAAACAAAATTTAAGTTACGATGAAATAGATTCTATCATAACTCAAGGTAAAGAATTGGGAACTTACATGTACATATATACCGGCGGTGAACCTCTTGTACGTAAGGACGATTTGATTAAATTATGTGAAAAGCACTCAGATTGTGTTTTCCTAGCTTTTACAAATTCGACTTTAATAGATGAAGCTTTTGCTGACGAAATAAAAAGAGTGTCTAATTTTATACCAGCTATTTCTTTGGAAGGCTTTGAAGAAGCTACTGACGGAAGAAGAGGAAAAGGTGTATATGATAAAGTAATTAAAGCGATAAAATTATTGAATGAACGTCATTTGATTTACGGAATATCAGCTTGTTATACTTCTGCAAATTTCGAATCTATCACAAGTGAAGAATTCTACGATTATTTGATAGAATTAGGTGCTTATTTTGTATGGTACTTCCATTATATGCCAGTAGGAAATGCTGCTGTTAAGGAACTTTTACCTACTCCTGCACAAAGAAAAGAAACTATCAATAGAATTAGAAAATACAGAGCAACTAAACCATTGTTTGGATTAGATTTCCAAAACGACGCTGAATATGTAGGTGGTTGTATCGCAGGTGGAAGAAGATATCTTCACATAAATGCAGCTGGAGATGTTGAACCATGTGTATTCATTCACTACAGCGATTCTAATATTAGAGAAAAATCTCTTCTAGAATGTTTGAGAGCTCCTCTATTCATCAAGTATCACGATGGTCAACCATTCAACGACAATATGTTGATGCCTTGTCCAATGCTTGAAAATCCAAATGAACTTCGTGAAATGGTTCATTCTTGTGATGCAAAATCTACTGATTTAGAATCTATGCAATCTGTAGATAGTTTGTGTGGAAATTGCGATCAATACGCAGAAGATTGGAAAGATGAAGCCGAAAAAATATGGGATCAAAGTCCTAAAAAAGAATATTTCAAAGGCTCATACCACACTATGAATAAAAAAGAAACTTCAAAATCAAAATAATATATAGGCAGCTTATTATAGCTGCCTTTTTTGTTTGCAGAAAAAGTAAGTGTCAGTGTATAATGAACTAGAGGTGAAAAATGAAAACAATTAATAAATCTACTATTTATTTGGCTGGAGGATGTTTTTGGGGCGTAGAAGCTTACTTCAAAAAATTGAAAGGCGTCTTGGAAACTGACACAGGATATGCAAACGGAGAAGGATTTAACACAGATTATACAATGGTCAAACAAACTCACCACGCAGAAACAGTCAAAATAATATACGACAAAAATAGACTGGATTTGGCAGAAATACTCCTACACTATTTTAAAATAATAGATCCAGTATCTGTCAATAAACAAGGAAATGATAGAGGTGAACAATACAGAACGGGAATTTTCTATGAAGATGAAGCCGATTTGGATGTAATCGATTCAGTAATGAGGTATATACAATCTCAATACGATGAAAAATTAAAAGTAATCGTAGAAAAATTGAAAAACTTCGTATTAGCTGAAGATTATCATCAAGATTATTTGGATAAAAATCCCGGCGGATATTGTCACATAAATTTAGCTGCTTTTGATGAAAATTTGGATTCTACTGAATACAAAAAATTCAGCGAAGAAGAATTGAAATCAAATTTATCTGAATTGTCTTATAAAGTCACTCAAAATTCTGCTACGGAAAGACCTCACACGTCAGAATACAACGATTTTGATGAAAGAGGTATATATGTAGATATCGTCAGTGGAGAACCTCTATTTTCATCGAAAGACAAATACGACGCAGGATGTGGATGGCCTTCATTTACAAAAACTATAACTTCTAATGCCGTAAATTATTCCGACGATTTCAAATTATCCAGAGTAAGAACGGAAGTTAGAAGCAAAAATGCAGATAGCCATTTAGGTCACGTATTTGACGATGGCCCTAGTGAAAAAGGTGGTCTTAGATATTGCATCAACGGTGCAAGTTTGAGATTTATCCCATTAGATAAAATGGAAGAAGAAGGATATGGAAAGTATATTCCATTTGTATAATTTATATTTTTTGAAAAGTTTGAGCGAGACTCAAACTTTTTTTATTTGATTTATAAGCCTTTAGGTGTTTACAAATCTATCAAAAACTGGGATAATATATCTGAAATTAAATATAAGGGGGACAAAATGGATAACAAAAAAATCAATTTATTATCTAAGCTAGCTTTGTTAATAGTGGCTATTCTTTGGGGAAGTTCTCTTACCGTTGTAAAACAATCTTCTCAAACATTCAATCCTAATTTTATCTTAGCTATAAGATTTACATTAGCTGCGATACTATTATCTATAATTTTTTGGAAAAGATTACGACAAGCCAAATCAGATGACATCAGAAATGGTCTTATAATAGGCTGTTTTTTATTTGCGGCTTATTCTTCTCAAACTTTAGGCGTGAGATTTGCAGATCCTGGTAGAAGCGGATTTTTGTCTGCATCATATTGTGTAATCGTTCCGTTTTTAGCTTGGATTGTTTTCAAAACGAAACCTGATAAGTACAATTTATCAGCTGCTGTTTTGTGTGTTACGGGGATATTTTTCATATCATTATCTGGAGGTCAATCGACTTCTGAAAATCCATTGGCGTGGTTAGGAGATTTATTAGCATTACTTAGCGGTGTGTTATTTGCATCTCACATTGTTGCCGTAAGTGCTTTGGCAAAAGATAGAGATCCTATAGTTATGACTATATTACAATTTATAATGGCAGCATCTCTTTCATGGGTGACTACATTTGTAGTAGAAGATAATTCACATATTATTGTAACTTCAAGATCAGTATTTGAATTATTATATCTCGCAGTAATGTGTACTGCAGTAGCATTGTTGTTGCAAAACATCGGTCAAAAATACACCAACCCATCTACAGCCGCAATCATACTAGGATTTGAATCGATATTTGGAATATTGATACCAGTTATGTTGGGTATAGAATCATTGACAGTATTTTCAGTAATAGGATTTTTCTTCATATTTGCAGCGATACTAGTCAGCGAAACAAAACTTTCTTTCTTGAAGGGCAAGGAATTGAGTACAGAAATTGCGGATTTAAATTCAGAGGCAGAATTAAGCCCAGAAGTTGTAGAATAAAAATATGTCAGAAAATTTCTGACATATTTTTATACCTAAATTGCCCTATTATAATAAAAAAAGATAGCTAAAAGCTATCTATAATGGCGGAAGAAGTGGGATTCGAACCCACGTGGGATTGCTCCCAAACGCATTTCGAGTGCGCCCCGTTATGACCACTTCGATATTCTTCCGTGCTATTATATATTACACCAATTTTACGTTTTTATCAAATAATTTAACAGTTTAATATTAGGAGGATTTATGAAAATAATAGGACTTACTCCACTTTACGATGTTGGAGAAAACAGACTTTTCATGCTTAGAAAATACATAAATTTGATCGAGCAAAACGGTGCATATGCCGTTATATTGCCATTTAATTCGGATAGAAAATTTCTTGAAGAAATCGTTGACAGATTAGATGGCATAGTTTTTACAGGTGGGTTGGATGTGGCTCCTTCTTACTATAACGAAGATAAGATTGAAGCTTGTGGCAAATCTTCTTTTGTGAGGGATAAATTGGAATTTGAACTTATGGATATTTGCTATAAAAAGGACATCCCTACACTTGGAATTTGTAGAGGATTTCAAATAATGAATGTGTATTTGGGTGGAAATTTATATCAAGATTTGAAAAAGCAAAAAGATATAGAAATAATTCACTCCCAAGAAAAACCGTACAATGATTTAGTTCATGAAGTGGAAAATTACGGATTCTTCAGAGAAAAATTTGGCGAAAAATTCTACGTCAACAGTCTTCATCACCAAGCTGTGAAAGAATTAGCCGAAAATCTTGTGGTATTGCAAAAATCTTCAGACGGAATAGTAGAAGCAGGATATGTTCCTGAGAAAAAATTCTTTTTGGGATTGCAATGGCATCCTGAAATGGCAATAGACACTTTAGAACAAGGTCACGAAATAGTGAAGATGTTCTTGGATTCAATTAATTAATGGCTGCAAAATTTGCAGCCATTTTTTCTATCCTAAACCTTAGGATATATACTTTATCAAAATTTCCTCTTTTCATTTACATATGCACGGTTCAATATATTTCTATCCAACTTCAAAAAATCCAAAATTTCATAACTTTTTGGATATCTTCCCGATAGTAGGATTTCCCCATCTACTTGTGTTATAGGAAGTTTCATGCCTTCTTTTATTTTTTCTAAGATTCCATTTTCCTCAAACTCTTCCCTATTCTTGTTGAGTTTGTATCTATCCACGTGTATTTTCTTGGTTTCTAGGTTCTGCAAGAAAAATGACATCGTAATAGCTTCATTATTTCTCTGGCTATCTTTTAGCCTATTATTTTCATCTACAACATCTTCAAATATTATCATTTTCATATAATCACCTATTATATATTATAATTTAAAATTATGAATATTTCATGTGAATATCTTCTTAAATCATGGTAAAATATTATTATAACGAATTTAATATTCGAGGTGATATAATGAGGTTATTAACCGATAGTCAAAGGCAATCTTATTTAAATACTTGGACTAGAGAAAAAGGTATATCTACTTCTGGGTTGAAAATTATAGCTTGTATTTCGATGCTAATTAGCCACATAGTTCAAGGTCATATGTTAGAAAAATTTGGAATATATGAAAATTTGAATTTATTTAGTGGAAATTGGAGAATTTCTCTAGGTGCTATTATGCTTATTCTAGGAAGAATAGCGTTTCCAATATTTGCTTTTTTGATAGTAAATGGAATGTTTTTGACTAGTAATGCGGAAAAATACATAATGAGATTATTGGGATTTGCAGTAATTTCCGAGATTCCATTCGATCTTGCATTCAATGACAAGATTATAGAATTTTCTCATCAAAATGTGTTTTTCACATTGATGTTAGCTGCTTTACTTATATACTTTTTAGAAAAAATCAAATTAAAAGATTTGACGGACTTACACAAAAATTTATTGTCAATATTTTTAGTAGCATCGTTTTGTGTGATTGCAAATATATATAATACGGACTACAAGATGTTCGGAATATTGGGGATTTTTTTGATATATTTGGGCATAAATTCCAGAAGAAGCACATATGCTGCTATACTATTCGGTTTTTTCTTCGAAGCGTCTATGTATTTATCAGTTTACATTTCGATTCCAATTATATCCATGTACAATGGCAAAAAGGGAAACATAAACAAATGGGTTTTTTACCTATTTTATCCTATTCATTTATTGGTTATTTATTTGATTAGGAGAATAATATAATTTAATGGAGAATTTATGAAAAAGACTAAGAAAAAAGGCGATGTATCGCTAGAATCGTTTGTAACTATTTTTGTTATTTTTGGATTGTTTGGCTACATAGCAAGTGTTATGGGACTCGGAAACATGTTCAACACTTTGATGAAAACAGCTCATGATTTGTTGATCAACACCGTGTTTTTCATTATGGCAATTGCAGTTCTCACAGGTGCATTATCTAAGATATTCAGTGAATTTGGAGTAATTGCCCTCATCAACAAAATAATCAGTCCCGTTATGAAACCATTGTACAATTTACCTGGCGCATCGGCGTTGGGAATTTTGACGACATTTTTGTCTGATAACCCTGCAATAATCGGACTTGCTAAGGATAAAGGATTTGCGAAATATTTCAAAAAATATCAATTCCCAGCGTTGTGCAATTTGGGAACTTCATTTGGAATGGGATTTATCGTGTGGACTTTCATGTCGTCATTGGGAAATGGAACACAATATTTCAAAGCTGCATCTATAGGAGTATTGGGAGCTGTTGTAGGATCTGTAGTTTCTGTTAGAATAATGATGCACTTCACGAAAAAATACTACAATTCAAGTGAAGAATTTGTAGTCACAGAAGAAGATAGTGTCGATGTAGAAGAAGAAACTAAAGAGACAATTATAGAGAGAATATTAAATTCCATATTAGAAGGTGGAAAAGCCGGAGTGCAAGCTGGTATGGATATCATTCCAGGAGTTGTCGTAATATGTACTTTAGTTATGATACTCACATCTACTGGAACTGTACAAAACGGAGCAATCGTATACACTGGAAAAGCTTATGAAGGTGTGGGATTAATTCCAAAACTAGGTGAACTTTTAAATCCAATATTGAAGCCATTATTCGGATTCACTTCGAGCGAATGTATAGCATTCCCAATAACAGCATTGGGATCTGTAGGAGCTGCTCTTGGATTAGTTCCAAAACTATTGGAAAACAATTTAATAACAGGCAATGACATTGCAGTATTCACAGCACTTGGAATGTGTTGGTCGGGATATCTATCCACACACGTTGGAATGATGGATGCACTCAACACAAGACAATTAGCCCCAAAAGCAATTCTATCACATACAATTGGAGGATTTGCTGCAGGAATAAGTGCACACATATTATTTAGCTTATTAGGATAATTAAAAATCCAACTTTTGCAAACAAATTACAAAAGTTGGATTTTTTTATTTTATCAATTTAGATAAAATTTTAAATTCAGGACTTCCTGCCCTTTTTAACACATCAAATATCAAAGTCTCGGAATTAATTACAGTTGCATCCATTTCTCTGAAATTTTGAATTGCATTCATTTTATTTTCCAATCTTCTCGATGTGACACAATCTTCCAACACTATCATTTCATAATCATCTATCAAATCCCTCACAGTTTGATACACGCAGATATGAGTCTCAGCTCCTACAATAACTATTTGGTGTTTATCTAATTTAGATAATTCTTCTCTCACATCGCTAATTGCTGCCGTGAAATCCATCTTGTCGAACACCTTTGATTCGTATCCCTTTAACTCATCTACAGTATCTCCCAATCCTTTTGGATATTGACGAGTAACTATCACTGGAATATCGTAAATTTTAGCCATTTCCAATACAGCTTTACTGTGAGCTATCACATAATCATTATCGTGAAGAACAGGCACTAACCTCTCTTGCAAATCTATCATCAAAATCGCCACGTCATCTTTGTTTACGTCAAATTTACCCATATAATCACCTCTTACTTTTTATCTTATCATATATGATACTTCCCAAAACAGCTGGAATTATCCATATGAAGTTTTTTATTTGGACAGGAAACACAGATTCTATAATTTTAAGCAAGCCAAAATCCAATTTAAAACTATTTAGTAAAACTATTATTCCATAAATTGATGCCCCTGTTATAGCTCCTATCTTAGAATTTCTAGAAAATCTATCAAATAAATTCATCACAATCAAAACTATCGCCACAGGATATATTGCCGATAAAATCGGAGCTGATATTACAAGTATCTTTTCCACGCCTACTACTGCAAAAAAAGCACTAAATATCAAAGAAATTATAATTACGATGTCATATGATACTAATCCATTTGTCTTTTTATAAAATTTATCATGAAAAAACTGTCCCACAGTAGTTGTGAGTCCTATTGCAGTAGTCAAACAAGCCAACACCATTGCTACACATATTAGAATTTTTCCGACAACTTTTAATTGCGTATAGCAAATGTATAGCAACAAATCTATTCTTTCCAAATTTTGAAGGTCTTGAGAGGATGTAGTAGCTCCTATATACAATAACCCTCCATACACAAAACAAAGCCCTATAACGGCTATTACACCGGATTTTATGGTATATTCTTTTATCATCTTATCGTCAGTTATTCCTTTAGCCTTCAATCCATTAGTCACTACTATCGCAAAAACAATTGAAGCTAATGCATCCATTGTTTGATATCCTTCTTGGAAGCTATTTTGAAATACTTGAATTTGATATGTATTGATAGGACCGCCTATAGGAAATAGTATTCCCTTTACAATTATCAAAACCAAAACCAAAACTAAAATAGGAGTCAAAATTTTTCCCAAATAATCTATTATTGAATTTGGTTTTCTCACGAAAAGATACACTACTAAGAAGAAAATCATAGTCAACAAAATTGGATTTGCTCCATGTAAAAATCCTTTTTGTATTACTTCAATACTAGTCGCCGCAGTTCTAGGAATTGCAAGTCCTGGTCCTATAGCGAGCATTACAATCGTAGAGAATACAAAAGAAAAACGCTCTCCTATGAGGCGGTCAGTTAGGGATATTATAAAATATTATTTAGCTGAAGCCTTTAAGCGGTGACTAAAAGAAAAAGTCTACAAAGTGTAAGCAAATGCGTTAAGTAGACTTTCTTTTGTATTACTATGAAATTTATATTTTTAATGTAAATTTCGTATAAGATAACATTTAGGCTTTTTGGTCGATAAGTATCGCGCTGATAATAAATTGAAAATATTTCCTATATTTCACTGTTGGTAATTATACGAGCAAATATAAATTCTTTGACAAATTTATCCAATTCGCGTGCATTTAAATTCCCATTAGCTATTGATAATAATAGTGCTAAGCAATCATCCGCATTAAGTAATTTTTTATCGTCACTATCCAGTGCGCTATATGTTTTATTAAACATTCTTGTTATCAATTCTAAAATTACATCAGGAGACAATTGAGAAAATTCGATAAATGAGTCAAATCTACTATATATCGCATCACCAAGAACTTCTTTAATCTGATGCTTATCTGTAAAATTTGAAGTACAAATTATTATTGTATTTTTTAAATCTACTTTATAATTCTTGTCTATAAACTCTCCTTCGTCAAACATTTGATAGAATGCACTAAAGAACACGCTATTAGGTTTATCAAATTCATCAAAGAGGATAATATTACTCTCCCTTTCTAACAAATCCCTTGCTAACGATGATGAATTATGACTTGCACCAAAAATATAATCTGCAAAAGAACTATTTTGAAACATCGAAAATTGTTTTCTAAATAATTTCTGTCCTAATACATTAGATAAAAGTTTTGCAGTTTCAGTTTTTCCAACGCCAGCTGGTCCGTAAAACATTAGTATTAGTGGTTTCGACTTCGTATAATTTTTTGCTAATTGATATAAACTAGATATCAATTTATATTTAGCCCTTTCTTGTCCTAAAATTTCAATATCAAATTTAGTAGAAAATTCTTTTAATTTGCTTAATCCCAAGGTCTTATAAATATATTTGTCTTCTGATAATCCTCCATATACTTTTTTTAATTGTTGCACTATATTTTGTGGTGGATTTTGAAAAAATATATTTTCAATAGTAAATTCATTTATTAATGTAATTAATCCATTTAGACCGCTATCTGATAATAACGAATATTCTTCGGTAGTTGCAATTACATTTTTGAATTTTGGTTTGTTTTTCCTTGTTTTTTCGGCATTTGGTATATCGACACGAACAGCTCGTTTATTTTGATCTGAAAGTTCTATAAGTTGAGTTAAGTTTTTAGGTCTACTCTTATCAGGTAAATATTTTTCAAACCCTTTTCTTGGGCCGTAATATAATTTAATCTTCATAGCTTACACCAGCAAAAAGTATATCATATACATCAACAGAACTAGACTCAACTACATTAACATCATCTGTGGCTAAATCATAAGCATCTACAATTTTTTCTTCAAATTTAAACTCATTTTCAATGTCTAAATTGTTAATATTTATTTTCCCTACTTTAACGCCATGATAACAAAGGTTCATCTTGACCAAGTCTGCTAATGAGTAAGCATTCCTAAATGAATTAAGGTTAAATCTCAAAACTACTTTTTCGCCTTCTTTTTCCAAAAGCATCTCATAATACCCTTTACCTCTTGTTAATGCGTCATCCATCATCTGTATATTTAGCTTAAATTCTCCAGCATCCATCTTGCCTTCTGTCATACCCATATATGGAGTTATTAATTTAAAATATGCTAACGAGTTAGGATAAGCATATACTAATGAATTATTAAATTTTTTAATTACTTTTATATCATTAGCCATAGACAAATAATCTGATAGAATATCATTTGTAAATATTTGATTGACTATTTTTTCTGCGCTATGGCTTATTGTTCCTTTCGCATTAGCATTTGCAAAAATACTGAATGGCCAAGATGGTAATTTTATTCCACCTCCTATTTCTGCTTGTAAAGCTTCTAAATCTTTTAACTTAGAGCCTTTTTTTATTTCGTTAACTACTTTTCCTTTATTTTTCATGCACAATAAATCAGTAGCTGATTCTTCATCAAAGTAAACAACTTTGAGAAAATACAATTCGTTATCCATATATCACTCCATATTAATTTAAAATCTCATATTAAAGGTTATCAACCAATCATCAACTATATTACTTGAAAAACAGAGTAAAGTGACTTTATAGTAATCAAAACTATACATATATCATTGAATTGCACATATTGTTAAATGCATTAAACTTTCTAGTAACCTGATTACATCCTTGTAATTCATAACATAATTTTCTATAATCTGTATTATTGAATTACATACAATATATACATTTTTCTTACTTATTTACTAAAAGGTCATCATTCATTTTTAATAATTTCCTTTAACGTTGGTTCTATTCTTGAAACTATCCCTGTAACCAACGCATTTCCCATCATAAAATATCTATTTCTATTAGGCATAGTATTTGTCCAGTTTGCAGGGAACATCTGAATAAGTTCACACTCAACAGGTGTTAATGTGCGATATTCTTGTATTTCTTCATCAAATATAATATGTGATGATCTATTAGTTGTGCCTTCGCTTGTTAGCATAGTCCTTGCTGGCTCATTCATGTTTTCCGGAAATGACATAGCTCCTTCACTATATATATATGAGTGTCCATTATTAGAAACTCTTTCAATTTTTTTCGAACCTTTTAAGTATTTCCACTTATCTAATTTATCATTAGAAACAACATAATCATTTAAATTGGTATTAAAAGGTGATGCTTCCATAATAACTTTAGATAAGGAATACTTTTCTTCTGTAATAGCTATAAAATCAGAATGTATAATTTTACCATCAGTCATAATGCCACATTCAAAAAATTTGCCGTCATTATAATCATTAGAAACATTCAAAATATCATTATATTTATTTAAATCAATAGTATCAGTTTTAGTTATTTGTAAAACTGGAAATATACGGTTAAATATATTTTGATTATTTAAATTAACTTTTTCATTTTTTATTGTTTTCGCAAATTTAGTTGAATTCTTATATGCAAATATAAAAACTCTTCGTCGCCTTTGTGGCATAGAATATTCTCCTGCATTTATAACTCGCCACTGAACATCATATCCTAAGTCTACAAATGTTCTAAGCATAATTGCAAAATCCCTTCCTCGTTTTGATGCCGGTGATTTTAATAGTCTATCTACATTTTCAAGCAAAACAAATGGAGCTTTTTTTTCTAATATAATATCTCTTATATCCCAAAATAGAACTCCCTTTTTACCTTCTATCCCTTTTTCATTAGAGAGTGACCTAGCCACTGAATAATCTTGACAAGGGAATCCACCAACTAATAAAGAATGATTGGGAATTTCAGATTTATTTACTTTATTTATGTCGATATTTGAATGATTTTTATCTCCAAATCTAGTTATGTAGCAATTGAAAGCATGTTGGATTTTAGTTGATGGTTCATACTGATTAGCCCATACAAAATCCCAATCACCACATTCAATTGCTCTATTGTTTATATCACAGGAATTTATATGATTTAATCCGACCCTAAATCCTCCAACTCCTGCAAATAGTTCTGCTACCGTTAAGTCCATGTATTTATATGTCTCCTTATTATCTCTATATATCTTCAATAATTTTTGATATATAGTTGTTGTTTAACCAAAAGCACTGATGTGTCATTTTATCCCCATTAGGCAATAAATCCATATCCGCTTCACTACCATTACCATACCTCTTACTATTTATCAAGTAAGCACTTTTGCTGGAATGTGGCCTTAAATGAAAAATTTTTGTGTCCGTTTTTTTAGGCAAATCATTTTCTATAATTTGTTTTCCACAACTTAAATCTTTAATATTGAAATTAACGCCTTCAATAAACTTATTTTTATAATTATTCCATTCTAATTTACCTATTTCTTCAAGTTCATCAATTGGCATATTCCAGAATTTAGATCCAGACAAAACATATTTACCATTTTCATTTTCTCTGAATACGACAAAGAGAAACCTTGTCGTTTCAAAGAATTCATACTCATAAGAATTTTCAAATTCCTGATTTATAAATTCATTTATTTTTATTTTAGGAAAAGACATGCTTTCTTTAACATTTCCATTTTTTTGAACTCTAATAGTTTTTATTACAATATTAGCCTTTTGAAATTCCTCTGAATTATCAGTATTTACACCTAGCATTCTATTTACCAATGTTTTATTTATTTGTTTAGATTTAGAATCTATTGGAACACTAAATAATTGACATAATTCATATACATCTTTACCAGAGTACAAGTTAATTTTATCAAGTACCTTTTTATCAAAATCACCATTTTTTAGCTCTTCCTCACTAAAAATTGCGTCATAATTCATTAATCCTGGTTGTACATAATTGTTTAAAACGTATGTCATATACGATTGTTTTAATGAAAAGGCACGTCTCTTTGCAGGAATATCTTTATTGTAATATTGAGATTTTAAACTTTTAGCTGCATTTGTTCCTTTTGTACAAGCTCCCAAATATTTCGTATCACCTTCAGATAACTTATGAGCGTTACCAGATATAATCTTATTCACGATAGTTCTATAATCATCCAAAATTATTTTTAAATCCTTAGCACAGACTTTGCTATAAATATCATATAGATTTACAAAATCAATGCTGTGCTCAGTTCTTTTTTGATTTTTTATCCTATGATACCAAATCATTAGGATTTTATTTATTTTCTTTTCAAGATGAGAACCTTCAAATTCAGTTTCAATAGGTTCTGCATTAGGAATCATTGTAATAACAAGCCGTTCACCTGCTTTTATGCCTTTACCAGTTGTTTCATATGGTGTAGCTTTTAGTTCGACGCCTGCTTTATCAAAATCAGGTTCTGGGCTACTATTAGGTTTGTAAAAAAAATAGTGTTCTTCTAGTAAATTTCCTAATGTACCTTTCCCTTTAGGATCATTATAATAATCAATCCTTTCTTTTAATTTGTCATCTTCAAAAACACTGGACAATACATCAACAAAATTCTGTCCCAAAAGTTCTCGGGAATATCTAAATATATCTTTTGGATTAGTATCGTAATATGGTAGATTTCTTTCACTATTCATTTTGTAACCCCTCAAATTTAGTATAGTCAAGCCATGCCTCTTCAACACTCGAATAATCAACATTATTTTTTAGGCAAAACTCTTTTATATTTTTCATCGCATTAAGGTTAGGTTTTGCTTTACCGCCTTCCCATCTATTCACAGTAGAAAATGCCACTTTAATTTCTTTAGCAAAGTCTTGCTGTGTAAAAAAGCATCGTTGTCTAATTCTTTTAATTTCATCTGGAAATCTCATTATGCATCTCCTTGCGTAAATATTTCAACAATATAGCGTTATTATATCATATAACCATAAAATTTTCTATCTCCTACGACTAATTAATTTAGTTGCAGGATTTTTTTATTTTTAGGGGGTTCGATTATACATATTTCTTCGCTTATGGATAGAGGGAAAATATTTTTTCTAAAACCGTCAGATTTATCCCCCTCTAAAGGCTACCTAATAGAAGGAGAACATTTAATGAAAATAATTTCTTTTACAAGGGGTTCGAATCACTTAGAATTTTCGCTTATGTACAGAAAGGATAAATAAAAAATCGCGAAAAAGGTTCTTAAAACAAGTTCTGTGTCCTTTCAATATTAGAGAAAGCAAAGGAGAAAAAATATATGACT
>JASBYN010000006.1 GCA_029983915.1 Finegoldia sp.
GGCCCCATGGTCCCAAACCACGTGCGCTACCGGACTGCGCTACACCCCGACGTTTCAATTTTTACTTTATGTTTACTCGCTAACCTCAAGTACTCTATTAGTATACGCTAGTTCCATGCAAACATCAAATCTAATTATAGGTTTTTATTCGGAGATATATAGAAATATTAAAATTTATTTCAATATATCTCCGATTTATTAAGTTTTTAATTTTTTTTACTTTTTATTTACCATCTCTTAATATTCGTAATAATATCTAAATAATTGGTAAATATAGTCGTTGTCTTTGCATCCTCCAAGTTCACGAACGGAGTGCATAGATAATACTGCATTTCCTATATCGATAGATACGATATCTAAATTAGATACTGTGATAGGACCTATAGTAGATCCTCCTCTCTTATCGGATCTGTTTGTAAATTCTTGGTAAGGGATATTTTTGTCTAAGCATAATTTTTTAAATACAGATGAACTTACTGCATCAGAAGTATATGCTCCATTTGCGGCTAATTTTATAACAGGTCCGTTGTTGATCAAAGGTCTATTTGTAGGATCTGCCATTTCTGTGTAATTAGGATGTAAGCTGTGAGCTTGGTCTGCACTTATTAGATAAGAATTGTGCAATACTTCGTAGAAATTTTTGTCGTTATCTTTTACGATTTTTTTGAAACAATCACTTAGCAAAGTACTTCCTGCGCCTTGTTTTGTAGAAGACCCGATTTCTTCGTTATCGAAAACTATGCAAAGTCCTAAAGAATTTTTGATATCACTATCTCTCAATGCCAATAATGAAGTATAAGCCATTCCTAAATTATCGATTCTACCTATTGAATAAAATTCATCATTTTCTCCTACAAATTCTCCCTTTTGTCTATCGTACAAGAATAAATCGTAATCTAGTATATCGTCACAATTTAATCCTGTGTTTCTAGCTAAAATTTCTTCAAAAGATATTTTAGAATCTTTTTCAGATAGTGCTAGAAGAGGAAGTGTATCTTTTTGAGCGTTGAATTTGTATCCGTTATTTACTTCTCTGTTCATGTGAATAGCTACATTAGGAATTATCAACAAATTTTTATCTATGTTGATGTGTTTTATTTCAGGTTTGAAAGGATTATCTGATTTCAAAACGACTCTACCAGCTACTGATAGTGGTCTGTCAAACCAAGTACTTAAAATAGGTCCTCCATAAACTTCGGTATTCAAAGTCAAAAATCCATCTTTGTTTATTATAGAATTTGGTTTTATTCTAAAAGTAGGGCTGTCTGAATGAGATCCTACTAATCTTATACTGTCAAAATTTGAATTTCCTTTGAATGCGACGATAGAAGAATCGTTATTTGTCACAAAATATCCTTTGCCGTCTTCGATTACCCAATTGTCTTTGAATTTTAGTTCAGTAAATCCGTTTTCTTCTAGTAATTTTTTTGCGTTGTCTATTACATGGAAAACAGATGGACTGTTATCTATAAAAGACATCAAATCTTTAGTTATATTCATAAAATCACCTCACTAATAATATACAAATAAAAATAATTAATATCAAGTTTACAAATAATTAAAGTAGTGGTATAATGAAATTACTTCAGGGCGAGGTTAATTTCCTCACCGGCGGTTATAGTCCGCGTGCATCATGCATGAATTGGTGAAATTCCAATACCGACAGTAAAGTCTGGATGAAAGAAGTAAATGTAATAATTAACATTTAGCCCTAATGATTAGGGCTTTTTTCATGCCCTTAAAATTTAGGAGGTAATTATGGAAACTACTAGAAGAAGATCCAACACTCAAACAATGGTAAAAATTAGCGTTTTAGGGGCAATAAGTGCATTACTTATGATATTCAAATTCCCTCTTCCTTTTGCACCACCATTTATGACGGTAGACATTGGAGATTTGGGGGTACTTGTTGCAGGATTTGCATTGGGACCTGTAGCGGGAATATTGACATCTGCTATTAAAATTTTGTTGAACTTGATAATTAACGGAACGTCTACTGGAGGCGTAGGAGAATTATCTAATTTTATAATTTCTTCAATATTTGTAGTAGTGGCATGTGGTATTTACAGAAAGAATAAAACTAAAAAATCAGCACTTTTAGGTTTGATAGTTGGTATTTTGGCGTACACTATTGTAGCTTGTATTTCAAATTATTTTGTAATATTCCCATTGTATGGAATAAATTTAGCAGAATTTACAAAAGAATTTGCAAAAATAAATCCAATGGCATCATCACCTATGATGTTTGTACTTTTTAGTATAGTGCCATTTAATCTTGTAAAGGGAGCTATAGTAGCTGTAGTTACTATGGCGTTGTATAAACCATTATCGAGATTTTTGAAAAAATAGAATATTTTAGCAAAATGGCTCATGTGTTGGGCCATTTTTATGTGTAAATTTTACACATGTGATATAATTTATTAGGTGATATTTATGGAATATATATTAAAAGATTTAGATGATACAAAAAAATTTGGGCATATTTTATCCAAAACTTTGAAAAGAGGAGATGTCGTATCTTTGATTGGCGATTTGGGAAGTGGGAAGACTACTCTTACTCAGTCGATTGCTGAAGGATTGGGTATCGAGGAAAATGTCACTAGCCCTACATTTTCGCTTGTGAATACTTACGATGCGACTATACAATTAAACCATATGGATTTGTATAGGTTAGAGGATGAAATGGAAATAGAATCGCTAGATATAGATGAATTGTTATATCCAGATGGAATTACTATCGTAGAATGGGCATCTATGGCTCAATCGTATATGCCTAGAAATTTGATAGAAATGACTATAGAGAAAACGAGTGAAACTTCTAGAAAAATAATAATAAATGGAAAAAACAAGAGAGAAAAAGAAATAATAGAGGGTTTAAATGAAAATTTTAGCAATTGATACTTCTACTATGATAAGTTCATGTTCTTTGATGGAAGATGGAATCATAATAGGAGATTATAATATAAATCAGAAAAAAACTCACAGTGAAACGTTGGTCTTGATGATACAACAAATGCTCGAAAAGTTAGAATGCGAGCTAAAAGACATCGATGTTTTTGCAGTATGTAAAGGCCCAGGCTCTTTTACAGGACTTAGAATAGGAATGACTACTGCAAAGACTTTTGCACAGGTTTTTGACAAAAGAATAGTTGGTATATCTACTTTGGAAGCACTTGCCAACATGATAGAAACTGAAAAGACGATAATACCTATTTTAGATGCTAGAGGCGGAAGAGTGTATTATTCGATTTTCAAAAACAATTCAAAATTGGAAAGACTTTGCAAAGATGATTTGATATATTTTGAAGACTTGGTGGAAAAATTAGATCCAAATGAAGAATATGTTTTTGTAGGAGATGGAGTGTATTCATTTTTGGATGAAATAAATAGTAGAGAAAATTTTCACATTGCAAATTCATCTTTGAATAATTGCATCACTAGGTCAATTTGTGATTTAGTCAATAAAACTGATAGATCTGATAGTTATTATTCTCTTAGCCCTGATTATGTCAGAAAATCACAAGCGCAAAGAGATTACGAAAGTAGAATGAAAAATGATAATTAGACAGATGCAATTGTCTGATTTGGATGATGTAGTTGAGATAGAAAACGAGAGTTTTTCTGATTCCTGGACTAAGAACATGTATGAAAGCTGTCTGAAAGACAAGAACTGCCATTATTTTGTCGGAGAAGAAGACGAAATTTTGGGAGTTTTTGGGATAATGACGGTATTAGATGAGGCTGAAATTCATACTATTTCTGTGAAGAAAAATCATAGAAATAAAAAAATAGCGACTTCATTTATGAAATACATTGTGGATTATTGCTTAAAAGAGCATATAGAAAAGATTTTTCTGGAAGTCAGAGAATCAAATTATCCAGCTATTAATTTGTATAAAAAATTTAAATTTCAGAAAATAGGCAGAATAGAAGGTTATTATGAAAAACCGAGAGAAGATGCTTTGAGGATGATGTTAGATATGAACGATATAAAAGAAAATATAATTACACTAGCTATAGAGACATCTTGTGATGAAACAAGTGTAGCTATAGTTAAAAATGGAAGAGATGTGCTAAGCAATATAATATCTTCGCAGATAGATGTGCATAAAAGATACGGAGGAGTAGTTCCTGAAGTGGCAAGTAGATTGCATTTGGAAGCTATGAACTCAATCTTGAAAAGTGCTTTGGACGAAGCAAACTTGAAATTAGACGATATAGATGTGATTGCTGTGACAAAAGGACCGGGATTAATCGGCGCATTATTAGTTGGAATATCATGCGCAAAAGCTTTGAGTTTTAGCATGGGAAAACATCTAGTAGGAGTAAACCACATGCAAGGCCATATTTGCGCGAATTATATTAGCCACAAAGAATTAGAACCTCCATTTATTTCTCTAGTGGTATCAGGTGGACACACTTATTTGATAAATGTATTGGATTATCAAAATTACGAAATAATAGGATCTACTAGAGATGACGCTTGTGGAGAAAGCTACGACAAAGTAGCTCGTGCATTGGGACTTGAATATCCTGGAGGACCAATTATAGATAGATTGGCAAAAGAAGGAAACAAAGATGCAATAGAATTTCCTAGAGTTATGTTGGAAAAAGATAGCTATGATTTTAGTTTTAGTGGATTGAAGACAGCTGTACTAAATTATTTGAACAATAAAAAGCAAAAAAACGAGCCAATAATAAAAGAAGATGTTGCAGCTAGTTTCCAAGAAGCTGTGATGGATGTATTGGTAGAAAAATCTTTTAAATTATTAAAGGAAAAAAATCAAAATAAATTTGTACTAAGTGGGGGAGTTGCTGCTAATTCAAGATTAAAAGAAAGAGTATTGGAAAAAGCAAAAGAAAATAATATACAAGTCTACTTCCCAGAGAAGATACTATGCACAGATAATGCAGCGATGATTGCGACTGCAGGATATTACGATTATATAAATGGAAAGAGAGATAATTTGGATTTGAAAGTATATCCGAATTTAGAATTATAAAAAAATAGCTTTGCCTTATATCGGGCAAAGCTATTTTACTATTCAACCGTAACTGATTTTGCTAAGTTACGAGGTTTGTCTACATCTAATCCTTTTTCTAAAGATGTATAATATCCAAGTAATTGTTCTGGAATTACAGAAAGTATAGGATATAACATTTCTAGGGTTTTAGGAACAAATACAATTTTTTCTGAAAAATCAGCCATATTTTCATTACCTTCAACGGTAATTGTAAATATTTTAGCTCCTCTTGTCACTAATTCTTGAACATTTGATATAGTCTTTTCTGCTAATTTTGATTGAGTTATTACAGACAAAGCAGGAGTATTTTTTTCGATAAGAGCAATTGATCCGTGCTTTAATTCTCCAGCAGGGAAGGCTTCAGTGTGAATGTAAGATATTTCTTTTAATTTCAAAGCACCTTCTTTTACACTCAAGAAATCCAATCCACGTCCAATGAAGAACATAGAAGAATCGTCTTTTATAGCCTTTGCAATTTCTTTTACTGTAGATTCTGATTTCAAAACTTCAGAAATTTTTCCAGGAATTGTCTTCAATTCAGCAATGTAATTTGAATATGTTTCATCGTCTATTTTGTCTAATTTTTTAGCAAAATCCAATGCCAACATTATTACAGTAACTAATTGAGAAATGTACGCTTTTGTACTTGCTACTGCAATTTCAGGGCCAGCTAGTGTATATATAACTTTGTCAGCTTCTCTCGCTATAGAAGATCCTACTACATTTGTCACAGCTAATACAGTGGCTTTTTTCTTTTTAGATTCTCTCAATGCAGCTAATGTATCTGCTGTTTCTCCTGATTGAGATATCAAAATCACAAGCGTGTTTTCGTCTATGAAAGGATCGTTATATCTAAATTCAGAAGCAATATCTGTAATTACAGGGATTTTTGCCAATTTTTCGATGGCAACTTTTCCAACTTCTCCAGCATGGAATGCTGTTCCACAAGCTACTATATAAACTTTGTCAATTGATTTTAATTTATCTTGATCTATAGAATTATCTGAAAAATCTATCTTGTTTTCTTTTAAATTCACTTCCAAAGTTTTCTTCACTACTTCAGGTTGTTCGTAGATTTCTTTTAACATGAAATGTTCGAATCCGCCTTTGCTGGCTTGTTCTAAAGTCATGTTGATTTTTTTGATATCTCTGTCAACTTTTTCGAAATTTTTATCGTAAATAGTATAAGAATCTTTGTCGATTTCTACGATATCTCCATTTTCTAAATACACTACATCTTTAGTGTATTTCAACACAGATGGGATATCACTTGCAAGTATTATGCCGTCGTCGCATTTTGCTAAAATCAATGGTGATTCATTTCTCACAGCTATCAATTTATCTTTTTCGTATTCTGAAATTATTCCCAAAGCATATGCGCCTTTTAATCTAGCAATTGCCTTTTTTACAGCTTCCAATAAATCGTCTGTGTAATAATGAGATATCAATGCAACTACGACTTCAGTATCAGTTGTAGATTTAAAATTATAACCTTCATCTTCTAATTCTGATTTTAATTCTCTGTAGTTTTCTATAATTCCATTGTGAACCACTGAAAATTTTCCATCTTGACTAACTTGAGGATGAGCATTTATTTCATTTGGCTCTCCGTGAGTTGCCCATCTTATATGCCCAATACCTATATTTGCGTTATTGTCAATCTTATCGATTTCATCGATTAGATTTTTCAATTTACCCTTTCTTTTTAGAGTTTCGATTTTATCAGTCACAACTGATATACCACTTGAATCGTATCCTCTATATTCAAGCGATTTTAATCCATTTAGGATTACTTCTACGGCAGATTTTTTGCCGTTATAACATACTATTCCGCACATGTTATTACCTCCTGTACTATTAAGAGATACACTTCGTCATTTTTGTTTCAAAATTGCTTTTGAACTTTGTTAGACGCTAAGGCTGTGATACCTATAGAGTTCCCGCCGAAAAACTCGATAACTCTATTCCTCGTTAACCGTTAAGGTCTGGCGCTTATTAGTTTTTATCTCCCTAACATTATAGCAGAAATAAAAAGTAGTGTAAATTTTATAACGCGATTGCAATAATATTGTAAAGTTTCAAAATATTCTTGAGATAAATTGCAACGCTACTTGACAGTAATATTCTTTATCAATATAATATACATGTGACTTTATTAAACGTTTAAATTATGAAGGTGATTAAATGAATTTGGCAATGGCGCCGCTAAATCAAAAATTAAAAATAATTAAAATAAAGAAAATAAAAGATGATGCTCAAAAAAAATTATTGAACAACTTGGGATTTGTGGAAGGCTCGATTATATACGTCGTTTCTGAAAGCTATGGAAATTTAATAGTCAATATAAAAGATTCAAGAGTAGCTATCGGAAAAGATGTGGCTATGAGAATTATCGTGGATTCTTTATAGAAGAAGGGAGGATTATACATAATGGATGAAAATATGAACCTTAGAAATGCCGAAGTAGGCAAATACTATAAGGTAGTAAAAATTTTGGGACAAGGGCCCGTTAAAAGAAGAATAATGGATATGGGAATAACTAAAAATGTTGAAATATACATAAGAAAAGTAGCCCCTTTGGGAGACCCTGTACAAATAAATTTAAGAGGATATGAATTGAGTCTTAGAAAAGACGATGCAAAAAATATTTTAATAGAAGAAATAAATAAATAGTTGGAGGGATATATGTCTATAAGAATAGCCTTAGCAGGTAATCCTAACAGTGGTAAATCTACGCTATTTAACGCATTAACTGGTGCCAATCAGTATGTAGGTAACTGGCCAGGAGTAACTGTAGAAAAAAAAGAAGGCGTTTTGAAAAAAAATAAGGATATAAATATCACCGATTTACCGGGGATATATTCTTTGTCGCCTTACACTTTGGAAGAAGTAGTAAGTAGAAATTACTTAATTAATGAAAAACCAGATGTAATCATAAACGTAATAGATGCATCTAATATTGAAAGAAACTTGTATTTATCTACGCAATTGTCAGAAATAGGTATTCCTATGGTATTGGCATTCAACATGATGGATGTTGTAAGCAAAAACAACGACAAGATCGATACGAAATTTATATCTAAAAAATTGAATGTGCCTATTGTAGAAGTATCTGCATTGAAGAAAAATAATTTAGATGAGTTGATAGACGTTGCGATAAAACAAGCAGGCAAAAAAGTGGATTTAGTGAGCGCTTTTAGCGATGAAATTGAAACTAAGCTTGTAGAAATTGAAGAGAGCGTAGCTTCTATAAAAAATTCAGATGCCAAAAGATGGTTTGCTATAAAAGTGCTTGAACGAGATGAAAAAGCATTAGAAGCAATTACAATCACAGAAGATGAAAAAGCAAAAGTAGAATCTATCGTATCACAAATAGAAGAAGAATACGATGACGATGGAGAATCTATCATCACAGATGAAAGATACACATTCATAACTTCATTGACACAACAAGCTGTAAAAAAAGGAAGAACGGGATTGACCCTAAGCGATAGAATAGATAGGGTAGTAACTAATAGATTTTTAGCATTACCTATCTTTGTATTGATAATGATAGCCGTTTACTATATAGCGGTAAAAGTTGTCGGAGGTCCACCTCTTCATGATTGGTGGGCAGATGAAGTAATGGGAGATGGATTAGCCGATTTAGCTACGAGATTTTTAGAATCAATAGGTACAAGCGAATGGTTAAAGAGTTTGATAGTAGACGGTATTGTTGCCGGAGTTGGAGCAGTATTGGGATTCTTGCCTTTGATTGCGACATTGGAATTCTTGTTGGCGATTTTGGAAGATATAGGATACATGTCAAGAATTGCATTCATATTGGATAGAATGTTTAGAAAATTTGGCTTATCTGGAAAATCATTTATTCCAATTTTGATAGGAACAGGATGTTCAGTTCCTGGAATAATGGCAACTCGTACTATAGAAAATGAAAACGACAGAAAGATGACTATTATCGTAGCTTCATTTATGCCATGTGGTGCCAAGACAGAAATAATTGCACTTTTTGCAGCTGCAATTTTTGGTCAATGGTGGTTTGCTCCGTTATTATATTTTACAGGAATTTTGGCGGTTGTAGTCAGTGGACTTATATTGAAAAAGACGAGAGCTTTTTCAGGAGAACCTGCACCATTTGTAATGGAACTTCCTGAATATCATATGCCAACTGCATCGAATATATTGAGAGTAACTTGGGATAGAGTAAAAGCATTCGTAGTTAAAGCTGGTACTATAATTTTAGTTGCTTCTATAGCTGTATGGTTATTGCAAAATATTTCTGTAAAAGGAGAATTTGTAAGTTTCGAAGACGACAGTACAGATACTATATTGGCATTTATAGGAAAATTATTAGCTCCATTATTTACTCCATTGGGATTTGGAAATTGGATGGCTACAGTGGCAAGTTTCTTGGGACTTGTAGCAAAAGAAATGGTAGTAAGTATTTACGGAATAGTTTCTGGAGTAGGCGATAATGCAGATAAGATTGCAGATTTAGTTAGAAATAATTTCACTATAGCTTCAGCTATGAGTTTCTTGATATTCAATCAATTATCTGTACCTTGCTTTGCAGCAGTAGGAGCTATAAAAGAAGAGATGAATTCTGGAAAATGGACTGCATTTGCACTCTTATATCAAACAGTATTTGCTTATGTAATTTCATTCATAGTATATCAATTGTTGAATATTTTAGTAATGAAACAAGCATTTACATTTATGACAGCTTTGGCAATAGCGGCTTTAGTAGTGATTTTGTATTTGATATTTAGAAAAGATAAATACAAAAATGTAGAATCAAAGAGAGCAGTAAATTAAAAAGAAGGTGATTTAGTGACGGTTTCAGACGTTATAATAATACTTTTATTGGCAACTGCAGTATTTTTTGCAGTTCGTCATATGATCAAGAAAAAAGGCGCTTGTAATTGTGGATCTACATCTTGTCCACATTCAAAAAATTACAACAAATAGTAAAATAGCGTGATCAAATTAATGATCACGCTTTATTATTGTTCTGAATTTTTTCGGTGTGATTTTTTTCAAACTCTTAAATTGTTGACAAAAATAAGAGTCTGATTGAAATCCGACTTCTTTAGATATTTCGCTGATGGATTTATCTGTGTATTTCAAAAGCAATAAACTCTTTTCTATTCTAAAAGTGTTCAAAATATTCGGCAAATTAGTGCCGGTATTTTGAGATATAAGAGTCGATAAATAGCTTCTAGATACGTTGAACTGCTCAGAAAGTACGTCTAAAGTTATTTTTGTATTGCTATTGTTATATATATAATCCAAAGCTCTTTTTATTAGAGGATTATCACATCCTCTTGTGAAAATATTTTGATAACTAGTGTAATAATCTATAATTTCGTGCATTATCGGTTTTAATTCATCAAAATCACTCGATTCAATTTTGTTTACAAACTTGTCTTTCGTATTTTCTTGGTTTTTTCTGTCTTCTCTATCAGTGGTGTCTTTTAGCATATTCCAATAAAATATCGCCAAAAGTTGTATGATTGTATTTTTGTAATACCTTATGTTGTCTTGAGGATCTGTCCAATCCTCGAATAATTCATCTGCACATTTGTGAGAATCCTTATTCATTTTCAGCTGAACTGAATTTATCAATTTAGTTTCCAGTAATGCCATATTCAAATCCTTTCATGTAGTTTGGACTATAAAATATTATATAACTAAAGGATACAAATTTACAAGGAATAGAAGTTTTGCAATATATGAGAGGTTTAATATATAATTGTATAGAGGTATATTATGAAAAAAATATTAGTAGTGTTTTTATGTGTGCTGTTTTTTTGCACTACATCGTATGCAAGTGAAAAATCAAAATTGGATAAATTTATAGAAGACGATTATTCACGATTATCTATAGAAATAAATAAAAAGACCTTTAATAAAAATGTCAATCTCGTTATAGTCAATGAAAAGAAAGAAAGCGACATAATATCTGCATTGAGTTTTGCTAATATGAAAAAATCGCCTGTAATGCTTATCAAAAATGACGAAAAATGTTCACAAGAAGATAGCCCTATATTAAAAGAGATAGATAGACTGGCAGTCAAAAACGTATATATAATAGGTGGAGAAAAATCAGTATCTGAAGATATTTCAGATACTTTGAAATTAAAGGGAATTATAGTCACTAGAATAGGTGGCAAAAATAGAGTAGAAGTATCTAACAAAGTTATAGAAGAAAATTCCAATGTAAACCCACCTGATACTTTGGTGATTTGCGATATGAAAAATTTCAACGGAATCCAAGCTCAAATGGCGTATTATCTTAAAAACGGATATCTGATTAGTTTTGTTGATGGAGAAAAATACGACGATTCCGTCAGAAAATTACTGATAGATAAGGGGATTTCAAACGTAATAATAGTTCAGCCTTCTTCTGTTTTATCGAAAGAATACGATGTAAAATTAAAAGAAAGTGGACTCAAAGTTACAAGGGAAAATTACAATTCGATATATGAGGCTAATTACTCTAAAAATTCTAATATAAAATACTCTAAAATAATCTTTACAGAATACAAAGATAGAAGAGCCTCTCTACTAGCATCGTATGCTGGATTACAAAAAAACTACATTAATGTTTTGGTCAACGAAGGCAATGCCGATTTGACTACTAAAGAAATACTATCGAGAAGAACTACAGATGGAGTATATATTGGAAATAATGAGTTATTTTTCAAAAAATTAGCTCAAAAGTTAGAATTATTTTACGAAATAGACTAAAATATCGAAAATTTGACTCAAAATACCAAAAAAACTTTTAAAAATTTATCATTTAGGGTATAATGTTAGCTGGAATTTCTTTTTGTATATGAAATTAATTAATATTTAAATAAAATTAGGAGGAAAGTATGAGCGCAGTACTTTTAAGTAAAGAAAAAAACCAAGCGGTATTCACATCTGATATACCAGCAAAAGATTTTGAAAATGCAATAGAGGAAAGTTACAAAAAAAATAGATCTCAATTTAGTTTAAAGGGATTTAGAAAAGGAAAAGTTCCTAGAAAAATGTTGGAAATGGCTTATGGAGAAGGATTATTCTACGAAGATGCTGTAAATCTTTTATTACCAGATCTTTATGAAAAAGCCATTGAAGAATTGGAATTGCAACCAGTATCTCAACCAGAAATCGACCTTGATGATATATCAAAAGATAACGACATCACAGTTAAATTCACAGTTGATTTAAAACCTGAATTTGAATTGGGAGATTATTCTAACCTTACAGCTACTGTAGATGAATACAAAGTTACAGATTCTGATGTAGACATGAAGATAAACCACGAATTAGAATCAAACGCTAGAATTCAAGAAGCAGAAGATAGAGAAGCTAAACAAAATGATATAGTATCTATCAACTTCAAAGGATTTGTAGATGATCAACCATTCGAAGGTGGAGAAGCTGAAGATTACGAATTGACTTTAGGTTCAAATACTTTCATCCCAGGATTTGAAGATCAAATCATAGGTCATAAAGCAGGAGAAGAATTTGACGTAAACGTAAAATTCCCAGAAGATTATCATGAAGCTTCATTAAAAGGAAAAGACGCTAAATTTGAATGCAAAATAAATTCAATCAAAGAAAAAATAATGCCTGAATTAGACGATGAATTTGTAAAAGACGTATCTGAATTTGATACACTTGATGAATACAAAAAAGACATCAAAGAACATCTAGAAAAAGACAACGAACAAAGACTATTGGTTGACAAACAAAACAAATCAGTAGAAGCTTTGATAGAAGCTACAGAATTAGATGTTCCAAAATCAATGATAGATCACGAAGTAGATCACCAATTCAATGATTTCGCAAGAAGAGTTCAACAAATGGGAATCAATACAGATCAATATTTCCAAATCACTAACACTTCAGAAGAAGACGTTAGAAACGAATTGAGAGCAAATGCTGAATTGAAAGTTAAAGGCGATTTAGTATTGGAAAAATACATTGAAGTAGAAAAAATCGAAGCTACTGATGAAGAATTAGATGAAAAATTACAAGAATTCGCAAAAATCTACGGAAAAGACGACGAAGAAAAATTCATCAATGAATTCAAAAATAGCCCAAATGTAGAATATTTAAAAGAAGATATCAGAAGAAAGAAAGCATTAGATAAATTAGTAGAAAACACTAAATTTGAAACTAAAAAATCAGAAGACGACAATAAATAATAATAGTTTTAATTAAATAAGGAGGTTATTATGCCATCTTTAGTACCAATGGTTGTAGAACAAAGTAATAGAGGAGAAAGATCTTACGATATATTCTCTCGTCTACTAAAAGAAAGAATTATATTTGTTACAGGTGAAGTAAATGAGCAAATGTCTGATCTTGTTATAGCTCAGCTATTGTTTTTGGAAAGCGAAGATCCTAAAAAGGATATTCAATTATATATCAATTCACCTGGTGGTTCTGTGAGTGCAGGATTGGCAATTTACGATACTATACAATATATCAAACCAGATGTATCCACTATTTGCGTAGGAATGGCTGCTAGTATGGGGGCAATCTTACTTACTAGTGGTACAAAAGGCAAGAGATACGCATTGCCAAATGCAGATATATTGATTCATCAACCTCTAGGAGGAGCTCAAGGACAAGCAAGTGATATAGCAATTCATGCAGAACACATTTTGAAGAAAAGAGAGCTACTAAATAAAATATTGTCTGAAACTACAGGACAACCTATTGAAAAAATAGAAAAAGATACAGATAGAGATTTCATACTCAATGCACAAGAAGCAAAAGAGTATGGACTTATAGACGAAGTTATATATAACTCGAAATAAAGGAATTTTAAATGCCAAAAAATGAAACTCAATATAAATGTTCTTTTTGCGGTAAATCACAAGAACAAGTTCAAAAATTAATAGCAGGTCCAGGTGTTTTCATCTGTGATGAGTGTGTTGATTTATGCAAAAGTATAATTGAAGAAGAACTTAAAGACAGAAATTTAGTAGAAGGAAAGCTCGATTTACCAAAGCCAATAGACATCAAAAAAGTATTGGATGATTATGTAATAAAACAAGAAGCGGGAAAAAAATCTCTTGCAGTTGCAGTTTACAATCACTATAAGAGAATTAATTCCAACTTCGTAAATAACGACGTTGAATTACAAAAATCAAATATTTTATTGGTTGGACCTACAGGTAGTGGTAAGACGCTTTTGGCTGAAACATTAGCCAAAATCTTAGATGTTCCATTTGCCATAGCAGATGCTACAAGTCTTACAGAAGCTGGATATGTAGGAGAAGATGTCGAAAATGTAATTTTGAAATTGATTCAAGCAGCTGATTACGATATCGAAAGGGCTGAACAAGGTATCATTTACATTGACGAAATCGACAAAATCACTCGAAAGAGCGAAAATCCTTCTATTACTAGAGATGTAAGTGGAGAAGGAGTACAACAAGCTCTTTTGAAAATAGTAGAAGGTACTATATGCAATGTACCACCACAAGGTGGAAGAAAACATCCTAATCAGGAATACATCCAAGTTGACACTAAAAACATTCTTTTCATTGTAGGTGGAGCTTTTGACGGCTTGGAAAAAATAATTGAGAAAAGAACAGAAACTAAATCTATCGGTTTTGGTGCTGATTTGGGAGATAATGAGCACAAGATAATTTCAGAATTATTGAAAGATATTAGACCGGAAGATTTAATAAAATTTGGTTTAATTCCTGAATTCGTAGGTAGAGTACCTATTTTAGTAACTTTAGATGAACTTGATGAACAAGCTTTGATAAAGATACTTCTAGAACCTAAGAATGCGATAATTAAACAATATCAAGAGTTATTCAGAATGGATAATGTAGAATTGGAATTTGAAGATGAAGCATTGAAAGCTATCGCAAAGCTTGCTTACGATAGAAAAACAGGAGCTAGAGGACTTAGAACAATAATAGAAAAATCATTGATGAATATTATGTTTGAGCTACCATCAAGAGATGACGTATCAAAAGTCATATTAACAAAAGAAAGTGTATTAGATGGAGAAGAACCAAAACTCGTATTTAATACTAATAATAAATAAACCAATAGCTCACATTAGGTGAGCTATTTTTATCAATATATAAAATCGAAAGAGGAGTTTAATGAAAGAAGATTATTACAAAAAAGTCCAAAAGAAATTGCCGATAATCGCTTTGAGAGGATTGTGGCTATTTCCCAATAATATACAACATTTTGAAGTTGGAAGAGAAGTTTCATTAAATGCACTGAACGCAAGTATACTCAGAAACTCGGAAGTTTTCATATGTACGCAAAAAGATCCTATGATAGAAAATATTTCAAAAGACGATTTTTATCATACAGGGGTTTTGGCGAGCGTAAAACAAACTATCAAAATGCCAAATGGAAATATTAGAGTATTAGTTGAAGCTATAGATAGAGCAAAAATCATCGACTTTATAGAAAATGATAGTTTTTTGGAAGCTAATGTAGATGTTTTTGAATACGACAAAGAAAAATACCATCCAAATGATATATCAGTTACTATGATAAGAATGATAATTTCTTCATTTGAAAGCTTGGCAGAAGTAGTGAAAAAACCACTACCACAAGATTTATTGGGAGGATTATTAAACGAAGAAGATCCTAGTGCATTGATAGATACTATAGCTATGCTTATATCATTAAATGACAAAGATTCCATATCCGTCTTGGAAACTTTCGACATGGATGAGAGAATAGAATTGGTATACAATCTCATAGTAAAAGAAATAGAATTTTTGAAAATAAAAGGTGAGATAGAAGAAAAAGCAAACAAGGAAATTTCAGAAACTCAAAAAGAGTATTTCCTTCAAGAACAATTGCGTCAAATTAAGATGGAGTTGGGAGAAGAGTACGACATAGAAGATACTGATGAGTATACCGAAAGAATCAAAAAATTGAAATTGAAAAAAGATTCTGAAGAACACATCTTAAAAGAAGTAGGCAGACTTTCTTCTATGAATCCCAACAATCCAGAAAGCACAGTAATAAGAAATTATATCGATCAAGTGTTGGACATTCCATGGAACAAAAAATCAAAAAGCACAATAGATTTAAAATTAGCAGAAAAAGTATTAAATGATGGACATTTTGGATTAGAAGATGTAAAAAAGAGAATTTTGGAATATCTAGCAGTTAAGAAAATGACAGGATCATTAAAGGGGCCTATACTTTGTCTAGTAGGACCTCCAGGGGTTGGTAAAACTTCTATAGCACGTTCCATAGCACAAGCTACTAATAGAAAATTTGTATCTATGAGATTAGGTGGAGTTCGTGACGAAGCAGAAATAAGAGGACACAGAAAAACATATATAGGAGCTATGCCTGGAAGAATAATAACACAATTGCAAAAGGCGAAAAAGATGAATCCAGTTTTCTTATTGGATGAAATCGACAAACTAGCTAGTGATTTTAGAGGAGATCCTGCAAGTGCATTGCTTGAAGTCTTAGATCCAGAACAAAACAACGAATTTACAGATAATTACATTGAAATTCCAGTAGATTTATCAGATGTTTTGTTCATAACTACTGCAAATTCACAAGAGCAAATACCTGATGCACTATTGGACAGAATGGAAGTCATAAGAGTCACAAGTTATACGGACTACGAAAAATTTGAAATAGCAAACAGATATTTGTTACCACGTCAATTAAAAGAAAATGGACTAGACAAAACTCAATTCCACATTACAAAAGATGCGATTTACACAATTATCAACAATTACACTAGAGAAAGTGGAGTCAGAGAATTAGAGAGAAATATAGGAAAAGTTATAAGAAAAGCAACTGTCAAAATAGTTAGAGACAATGCCAAAAAAGTAGTAGTCAACAATAAAAACATCGAAAAATTCCTAGGAGCGAAATTAGTAATAGACGATCAAATTCCTAGAGAAGATACAGTTGGAGTAGTTAATGGGCTTGCTTGGACACAAGTTGGCGGAGTAATATTGACAATCGAAGCAAACGTCATGGAAGGAGCAGGCAAGACTCAACTTACTGGAAAACTTGGAGACGTCATGAAAGAATCAGCGATGGCTGCTATTTCATATATAAGAAGTAATCAAGAAGCTTTGGGAATAGAAGGAAAATTCTACAAAGAAAAAGACATTCACATTCACGTACCTGAAGGAGCTGTTCCAAAAGATGGACCTTCAGCCGGAGTCACAATGGTAACTGCATTAGTAAGCGCGTTGACAGGAAGAAAAGTAAGACACGATATAGCTATGACAGGAGAGATTACACTTACGGGAAGAGTCTTGGCAATAGGAGGAGTCAAAGAAAAAGTATTGGCTGCACATAGATATGGAATAAATAAAATATTCTTGCCAAAAGACAACAAAAGAGACGTACAGGAAATTGATCCTAAAATAAGACAAAAAATCAAATTTTATTTTACAAGCAACGTAAAAGAAATATTAGATGAGGTATTAGTATAATGAAAATAGGCGTTATGAGTGATACTCATGGATCATTAAAAAACACAAAAAAAGCATTAGACTTTTTAGAAGAATGCGAAGTTATCTTGCATTTAGGGGATGTATTGTATCATGGACCTAGAAATCCTCTACCAGAAGATTATAACCCGAAAGAATTAGCATCTTTGTTAAAACAAAGAGATGACATAATATATATCAGGGGAAATTGCGACAGCGATGTAGATCAAATGGTTATAGAACATGATTTGACTAAGAAAATGAGAATAATAAATAAAGGATCTCATAGGATTTTAGCACTTCATGGATACGAAGAAGATGAAAACTATAGAATCAAACTTGCCAAGAGCAATAATTGCGATATAGTAATCACAGGACACACTCACATAAAAATGCTAGAAAAAAAAGACGGTATTATTTTATTAAATCCAGGAAGTAGCTCTATGCCAAAAGACAACACAAAATCTGTCGCTATAATAGACGACAATACAATTAATCTGATAGATTTAGATGCAAGTGAAATAATTCAGTCATTAGAAGAATAGTCAATCAATCTTTCTTGATTGACTATTCAATTAGTTAGGAAGTGATTAAATGATTCTAATAGGTGCGAAAGATTTAGAAAAATCTTTTTTAGACAAAAACATACTAAAAAAAGTTACATTCAATGTAAATGACAATGATAAAATTGGAATCATAGGTATAAATGGCGCTGGAAAATCCACCTTATTTAACATAATTACAGGAGAAGAGCCAAAAGATTCTGGCGATTTGTTCATAAGAAATGACGTAAAAATAGGATATCTAAAACAACACAATTCATTTGACTCATCAAATACCCTATACCAAGAATGTCTTAGCGTATTTTCAGAAGTCATCAATCTAGAGAACAAACTACGAGATTACGAAGAACAAATGAAGAGCACAGATGATTTGGAAACTTTGATGGAAAAATACCACAGAAGCCTAGAAAAATTTGAAAACATGGGTGGATATCTCTACGATTCTGAAATAAAAGGAACGCTTAAAGGATTGGGATTTTCAGAAGAAGATTTCGACAAAAACGTGACTAATTTCAGTGGGGGACAAAAATCGAGAATAATGCTAGCCAAACTTCTACTGCAAAAATGTGATGTATTATTGCTTGATGAGCCTACGAACCATTTGGATATACAGGCGATAGAATTTTTGGAAAATTTCCTCAAAAATTACAAAGGAGCTTGTATCATAATTTCCCACGACAGATATTTTCTAGATGGAATTGTCAACAGAATTTTTCACATGGAAAACAGAACCATAAAGACTTACGATACTGATTACACAGGATTTATGAAACAGAGAAAAATTTATGTGGAAATTCAAAAAAAAGCATACGAAAATCAGCAAAGAGAATACAAAAGGCAATTGGAAATAGTCGAAAAGTATACCAATACAGATAATGCAAAGAAAAATAGACAAGGACAGTCCAGAAAAAAACTGTTGGACAAAATGAAATTGATGGACAAACCGACATACGACGATGGAACTTTTGGAATCAAATTTAAAATTTCATCTCCAAGCGGAAAAGACGTTTTGCAAGTAGAAGACTTGAAAAAGGAAATCGATCATAGACTAATATTTGAAAATTGCAATTTGAATATATATAAAGAAGAAAGAGTTGGGCTCATAGGAGCTAACGGAGTCGGAAAAACCACTTTATTCAACATAATAACTAGAAAATTAAAGCAAACATCAGGGAATTTCAGACTAGGATCCAACGTAAATATAGGATATTTTGATCAAGAGCAAATATATCTCAACGATAAAAACACAATAATAGATGAAATTTGGGATGCTTATCCGAAAATGACTCACTACGATGTGAGAAGCGCATTGGCAGTAATGAATTTTGTGGGAGACGACATATTCAAATTGATAGAAGATTTGAGTGGTGGAGAAAAAGCTAGAGTATCTCTTCTCAAACTAATGCTATCTAACTCTAATTTTTTATTACTAGATGAACCTACAAATCACCTCGATATAGATTCAAAAGAAAGCTTAGAAGATGCTTTAATAAATTACGAAGGAACAGTATTTGTAATTAGCCACGACAGATACTTTTTAAATAGAGTTTGTGATAAAATCATTGTATTAGAAAAAGATAAAGCTACGACATATCTTGGAAATTACGATTACTACCAAGAAAAAATCAATGAAGCTAAAGTCGATGATGGAGGATATTCTGTCAATAAAACAGCAACTATAAAAGAAAAGAAAAGGCAAAAAGAAATATCCAACACCATCAAAAAACTCAAAAAGCAAATAGAAAATATAGAATCTGAAATCGACAAAATCGACGATAGAATAAAAGAAATAGAAGAAATCTTCTGTGACAGTACAATTTATGACGATTCTAAGAGGGTAGTTGAATTGAATGAAGAGTTGGATAACTTGAACAATAGAAAAAATTCTTTGTATTCAGATTGGGAAGAAAAGCAATTAGAATATGAAGATTTTGATATATAAGGAGAGGTGATATAATTGGATTTTTTGGAAAAGAGATTCCATTTGACAGAGAGAAAAACCGACGTTAAAACGGAATTGATGGCAGGATTTACAACATTTATGACTATGAGTTATATATTGGCAGTAAACCCTCAAATGTTAAGCCAGACTGGAATGGACAAAGGTGGAGTATTCACAGCAAGTGTTTTGGCAAGTATAATAGCCATGTTGTGTATGGCTTTTTTGGCTAACTTACCGTTTGGATTAGCTCCAGGAATGGGATTGAATGCATTCTTTACATTTACAATAGTAAAGACTTTGGGATACACTTGGCAATTTGCATTGACGGCAGTATTTCTAGAAGGTATTGTATTTTTAATCTTATCGCTATTTAAAGTTAGAGAAATGATTTTTGAAGCAATTCCATTGAATTTGAAAAAAGCCGTTAGCTGTGGAATAGGATTATTCATAGCGCTTGTAGGATTGACAAATTCAGGAATTATTTTAAAAGGCGAAGGAACTATATTGCAGTTGGGAAATCTCTTGAGCAGAGAAAGCGTAGTATTCATCGTAGGATTATTCATAATAGCTTTGTTGCTTGCAAGAGAAATCAAAGGAGCGTTGATGTATGGAATTTTGGCATCGACAATTTTGGCGTTGATATTAGGAGTGTCAAAATATCAAGGAGGATCTCCTATAACACTTCCACCATCACTTGCACCAGTTGCATTCAAAATTCAATTCGATAAAATATTTACATTTGATATGTTCACCGTAGTATTTACATTTTTGTTCGTGGACATATTTGATACAGTAGGAACATTGGTTGGAGTTAGTGCAAAAGCAGGAATGTTGGATAAAAATGGAAACTTAAAAGAAGCATCACCGGCGTTACTTTCAGATGCTATCGGAACTACAGTGGGGGCTTTGCTTGGAACTAGTACAGTAACTACATTTGTAGAATCCGCATCGGGAGTAGCAGAAGGAGCTAGAACTGGATTGGCAACTTTATCGACTGCATTTTTCTTCTTATTGAGTTTGTTTTTGTTCCCTATATTTGCTATGATTCCAGCACAAGCTACAGGTCCAGCATTGGTTATAGTAGGATTGTTCATGCTTAGCTCAATCAAAGAAATTGATTTCTACGATTATTCAGAAGCTATTCCTGCATTCATAACTATAATATCTATGCCATTTTGCTATTCAATAGCAGAAGGAATTTCATTTGGAATGATAAGTTATGTAGTTATAAAATTATTAGCAGGAAAAAGAAAAGACATTTCAATATTGATGTATATATTGGCTTTCATCTTTATTTTGAGAATAATAAGCCCATTATTTTAAATAAGATTTTATTATGGTAGTATTTCGTTAGATATACTACCATAATTTTTTAAAAAAGTATGTAAATTATTAAAAAAAAGTGGTATAATATCTTTGTAAACGATAACACGATAAAAAAATGAGAAACTATTGTAGAATATGAAATGTTTTTATAGTTATTTTATGGGATATTAAAATAGAAGACAAATTAATAGTAAGGAGGTATATATAAAAGGAAAAGGTCTTCTTTTTAAATATATTTAAAGGAGTAAGTTATGGAAAAAATTAGCAAAAAAATATTGATGATATTAATGGCAATTATGTTGGTTTTGACACCTACATTGGCAAACGCAGCAGGACAAGAAGTCCACAATAATAGGAATTATAATTGGTATATTGATCAAGGTTACACAGGTTGGGCAAGCGATTCTAACTGTGGTCCATCATCTAGTGTAATGGCAGAAAAATGGTATAATCCAAATGCAAATGCAACAGCAGAAATGGCTAGAAATCGCTATCCAATGAATGGAGGATGGTGGTCTACAAACACTGTTTCTCAATATTTAAACGACGAAGGAGTTCCTAATCGTACTGTATACTATTCAGGAGAAAATACTTTGACAAGCGTTTTAGATAGAGGAAATATCGCTATAATTTGTGTAAACACTGGATATATAGGATTCAACAACAATCCTTACAGCAATATCGGAAGATTTTATCAATATGAAGGTGGACATTTCTTAATCGTAAAAGGATATGTATATCAAAACAACAGATTGTATTTTGAAGTTTACGATCCAAACAACTGGGGCGAAACTTATTCAAATGGTCAACCAAAAGGTAAAGATAGATTGTATCCAGCAAATGAAGTATCTACTTCTATCAATAGATGGTGGAACAATATTATAGTAATAGGAAGATAAAATAATTTAGTCTCGGATTTAATCCGAGGCTATTTTTTTGTTCTATTTATTTGATTTTTAAATAAATAAGGGCTTATTTATAGTAAATCTCAATAAATACGAAATTCATTTTATTAAATGATATAATTAGGTTGGTGATAAAATGTATTATGTAGGGATTGATATAGGATCAACTGCTTCAAAAGTAGTTGTGTTGGATGATTCAAAAAAAGAAATTATTTTGAAAAAAGTTATGCCAACTGGATGGAGCTCTGTGGAAACTAGCAAAAATATAGAAGAATGGCTGAATTCAAATGGAATCGATGCAGAAAATAGAAAAGTAGTTGCGACGGGATACGGAAGGGTTTCAGTTCCTTTTAGCGATAAAGTAGTTACAGAGATAACTTGCCATGCAAAGGGCGCTAATTTTTTTGAAGATAAAGATATGACAATTATAGATATAGGCGGACAAGATACAAAAGCAATTAGCTATAAAAACAGCATGGTAGAAGATTTTATAATGAATGACAAGTGTTCTGCTGGAACTGGAAAATTTCTCGAAGTAATGGCGAACAGACTAGGTGTCGATTTGAATGAAATGTTCGAATTAGCTAAGAAAGGAAATGACATTAAAATTTCTTCAATGTGTACTGTTTTTGCAGAAACAGAGATAATATCTTTGATCGGAAAGGGAACTCCAAAAGAAGATATAGCTTGTGGAGTGGTAAATTCAATAGCCAACAAGGTAAAAACTTTGGTCAATAGACTTCCTAAATCCGATTATTATTTCTTGACTGGAGGATTTTCGGGAAATGATTATATGGTAGACAAATTATCTAAATTGTTATCAGCTACAGTCGATACTAATGAAGATGCTAGATTTGCAGGGGCTATAGGGGCAGCCGTTTTGGCAAAATAATGGATTATTTGGATATAAGAAAAAACGATTATGTTGAAGTGTTATCTACGTTAGATTCTACTACTTATGTGTCTTTGTGGGGGAGAGTTCCTTGGGAGATAGTAGAGAGTTTTGGATACAAGCCAATATATTCGTATGGAATTGATAAAGAAGTTACTATCGATTATGACGACAATAATTATTGCGATATGTTGAACTCTTCTTTTGCTTATTTGGAAATGGATAGGTGTCCTTTCATGTATTCGTCATCTTTTTTCATAGTGGACGATAGTTGCGAAATTAGATACAAAACATTACAAGAAAAGACTAAAAAGGAAGTCTATGTATATCGCAATAATGATTATAAATCGTTGATAGATTTTTTGGAGAAAAAATCAAATAAAAAATTTGATGAAGAAAAATTTAATGAATTAGTAGAAAAATCTAGAGAAATTTCAAGACTTATTTCTGATCTTAGAAAATGTGTCATAGATACTAAGAAAATATATGAGGTTGAGTATTTTTCAAAATTTATTTTCGATATAGATAGTAGAATTGAATTTATAAAAAAGCACATAACTGATACGTCAAGCGAGAAAATACCTGCTAAGGTACAAGCAGGAGCTGGCATTTACAAAAAAATTAGTCAATTAATCATTGAAGGTTACTTTTGTGAAGGGGAATATCATGATTATTTCAATGAAAAAGGTTTTAAATACATAGAAGAAAAATACAGAAAGTTTAATTTAAAACCTGATTATGTTATTCGCAATTGTAGCTTATTTGATGTTGAAGATAATGAAATAACTTATTAGGGGGTTTTATAATGGCAGATTACAGAAAAATGTGGGAAGATTTAAATATGGACATAGAACAACACGATGTCCTTTGTGAAGTTTTGCCACAAGCATTTGGAGATGTGTACTTATCACAAGAAAATAGACCGGAAAAAATGGATTATTTCAACATGGTCGTTGCAGAAATTCACGGGATAAGACCTGCAGAACTTGTTGAGTTCCAAAAAAATGGAGGAAAAGTTGTAGGAACTTTTTGTATTCACGTTCCAGATGAAATAGTATTTGGATGTGGAGCTATCAACACAGGATTGTGTTCTGGTTCTCAATTTTGGGTACCTGGTGGAGAAAAATACTTACCAACAGCTACTTGTCCATTGATAAAAGCTTCATTAGGAGCTAGATTTGAAAGAACTTGTCCATTTTTCAGACTTGCAGATTTGTTCGTAGGGGAAACTACTTGCGACGGAAAGAAAAAAGCTTGGGAAATCTTAGCAAAAGACGCTCCAATGTATGTATTTGATTTGCCTCAAATGAAAAGGGAAAAAGACGTAGAATTTTTCAAAGACGAAGTATACAGATATATAGACAGAATCCAAGAATTGACAGGAAATACTTTGACAGCTCAATCTCTACACGATGCAATTGTATTACTTAACAACAAAAGACGTGCTATGCAAAGATTATGGGAATTCCGTAAATTAGACAATGTTCCAATTAGCGGAAAAGATTGCTTGTTGATTTCACAAATAGCATTCTACGATGATCCTACTAGATTTGCTCAAAAAGTAAATGAATTGTGCGATGAATTGGATAAGAGAAAAGAACAAAATGTAAGTGTATACAAAAAAGGTGCTACAAGATTGATGCTTACAGGAACTCCATTATCTATTCCTAACTGGAAATTACATCACATAATAGAATCTAGTGGAGCTGCTGTAGTATGTGAAGAAATGTGTACTGGTTCAAGATATTTTGAATTGACAGTAGATGAATCTGGTGATACTATCGATGAAATGGTAGACAATTTGACTAAGAGATATATGAACGGAATCAATTGTGCTTGCTACACTCCAAACACTGAAAGAGTTGACGACATCATAAGACTTGCAAAAGAATACAATGTAGATGGAGTTATAGATGTAAACTTGAAATTCTGTAATATATACGACACAGAAGGTCATCTAGTAGAAAAGGAATTAAAAGAACACAATATACCTGTATTGGGAATAGAAACTGATTATACAGATGAAGATAGCGAACAATTAAAGACTAGAATTGAAGCATTTGTAGAAATGATAGAAAATGGAAAATAAAATGAATTACATCTTGTTCAAAGATGTAGAAAATGGCAAAAAATTATACGATTTGATAAAACAAAATTCAATCGATGCTACAATAGCACCTACACCTCGTGTGCTAGATGTGTGTTGTGGAATATCAATTTTATACAAGAATATAGAAGATAAACCTAAAATTGAAAAATTAGTTCAAGACAACAATATCGAGATTAAGGGATTTCACGAAATAGAAAGGGATATCAATCCCAATAGAATGAAATTCTTATAAAATCAATTGACCTTTTTGCGATTAATTATTGCGAGAAGGTCAATTTTGTTTTGTGAAATTTTAGAGATTTTATTTTAATACAAAAAATGTAATTTTATTGTTACATTTTTTGTCTTATTAATGAAACTAAATGTGATAAAATGGTATTGATAGTAATTTAAGGAGAATTATAAAATGAAGTATGGAATTTTTCAATTTATGAACGATGCTGTTGATTTGATCAACAGTCATGACAAGGAAATAGATTTTGTAGCTGAAGAATCCAGAGAATTTTTTCATAAAATTTTTGAAACAAATGAAGATGTAATCAATATAAATTCTCGTGTAAAAAAAGAAGACAGTATTAAAGAGAAGATATTAAAACAAAATTATTATATCAAATGTGAAAAAGTAGAAGATGTTTTGGATTTGTTTCCGGATTTGGTAGGAATTAGAATTGAATGCCGTTTCAATGAAAATGAAAGAGATCTATACGAATATTTGAAAAGATTGTTCTACTATAGAGATGAAGATGGATATTACTATTCAAAATACGATATGAGAATTAGACTTGCATTGGATCAACCACAACCTCAAATGCAAAAAAACGGGTTTGAGATTTACAAGATAGATGCAGTATTTGTAGAAAAAGATAGATTTAAAATCAAATTTGAAGTACAAATCAAATCCATGGTAAATGTGTTCTGGGGAGAAATAGACCATTCTATCTTATATAAAAATTCTAACTACATGATGGGAGAAGATTTGATAAGAGATATAATGTATTCCATCAAGAACAATTTGACTATAATAGACAAACAGCTAAACAGTGTATATAAAAGCCTGAACAGCTTGGAGTCCAACGAAGAAGATGCCACTAGAAAACAATTCAAGGGAATAATAACCAAAATGATTCACGACGGTTATATGTTCAAATTAAAATACAATCTTGGATTTGTGATAGACATGAGAAACATAGCAAATGTGGTTAGCGATTATTTGTTTTCAGTGATGGACGTATTGGAAAAGAAAGAATACGAAAGTAGGCTCATAGACATATTGAACAAAGTGAATGTAATTTCCAATAAACCTGTAGATTTCGACAGACACTACGATTTTTCGAATATTCATTTTGAAGATTATATACACAAGTATTTTGCAGAAGGATTAAATAAAAGATTAAACAAGGACTTCAATTGGAATTTTTGCTTGTCGATTATATTTTCCTTAGACGATAGGAAAGACGAGGAGATATTCAGCGATTTCGTGTATTATGTAATATATTCAATTAAAAAAATCATCAAATCGGAAGTCGACAATTGCAATATCAACAAAACTTATCAAGATATTTTGGTAGATAATTTACTGAAAGAAAGTATGAAATACTTGACAGAATCGTACAATATCAACAATTTCTCGCAAAATTCTTTTGAAATGATAGGTAAAATCGTAAAAGATTTTGTAAAAGAAGTCGAAACCGTTGAAGATATTGAAAAATTAGACTTCTTAGCACTTAGATATGAATTCCTCGAAAAATTTGAAGGAATAAAAAATGAAAATTAGGTGTGGAACTGATATTTTGAGGATATCTAGAATTGGTGAAATCAAAGATATAGATAGATTTATAAATAAAGTATTTACTGATGTAGAAATAGAATATATAGAATCAAAAAACAGAAGTTTCGAAACTATTGCAGGGATGTATTGCTTGAAAGAAGCAGTATCAAAAGCTTTGAAAACAGGAATAGGAAAGATGGCATTCAAAGATGTCGAGACTATACATGACGAGAGTTTAGTTGTAAAATTAAATGAGGGAAAATTTCCAAAAGTCATAAGTATAGATGCTTCTATATCTCATGATGGAGATTATGCTGTCTCTACCTGTGTCATTATGTTGGAGGACTGATATGGATTTTACTATAAAAAAAAGAGATCCTTTTTCACATAAGGGAGATTATGGAAGAGTTTGTGTGATAGGTGGATCTAAAGGAATGTGTGGAAGTGTATATCTCGCAAGTATGGCAGCTTTGCGAACAGGAAGTGGATTGGTGTACACTATAGTTCCAGAAAGCATATCAGATATTTTACAGATAAAATCAGTGGAGAATATAATATTGCCTTTGAAATGTGAAAATGATAAATTAAGTGAAGAAAGTTTGTCTCAAATTTTCGATTATTTGCACAATAAGGATTCGGTGGCTATAGGATGCGGAATGGGAAAAGACAATTTGAATTTCGAAATCATACGCCAGATTACCCAAAATTTCAAAGGACATATTTTGATCGACGCAGATGGATTGAATTCTATAAAAGATTTTTCAAAATTAGAATTTGAAGATTATAACGTGGCGATAACACCACATCCATTGGAATTCAGTAGATTGTCGGGATTGGATGTAGAATATATAAACAACAACAGACAAAAAGTGGCGAGAGAATTTTCTCTAAAACACAAATGTGTAGTGGTTTTGAAAGGACATGAAACCATAGTCAGCAAAGCAGATGAAATTTACGTGAATAAAACAGGAAATCCAGGAATGGCAACAGCTGGAAGTGGAGATTGCCTTTCTGGAATAATAGCAGGACTTTTTTACGGAAGAACTGTATTTGAAGCTTGCAAATTGGGAGTATATATTCACGGACTTGCAGGAGATTTTGCAAAACAAAATTTAGGAGAAGATAGCATTATAGCATCGGATATAATAAAATATTTACCGAATGCAATCAATGCTTGTAAGGAGAAATGATGAATTATCAAAGTTATCTAAAAGTAGATTTGGATAAATTAAAACATAACTTTAATGAAATAAAAAATGCAGCTAATTTAGTCAAAATATGTGGAGTTGTAAAGGCTAACGCTTATGGTCAAGGCGCTTCAGCAATAAGTAGAGAACTAGAGTATCTAGGAATAGATTATTTTGCAGTTTCCAACATAAATGAAGCCGTCGAACTTAGAAGAAATGATATTTACAAACCTATTATGGTTTTGGGCTACATTTCAACAGAAAATATCGAAATTGCAATCAGAAATAATATCGAACTTACAGTTTACAATTATAGTATGGCAGTTGAAATCAACAAAGTTGCTAAAAAATTAAATAAAATTTGTAAAGTTCACATCAAAATTGATACTGGAATGACTAGATTGGGGTTCCAAGTAGAGACAAAAAAAGAAGAATGTCTTGAAGAAATTTACAAGATTTATAAAATGGAAAATATAATTTTGCAAGGAATATACAGCCATTTTTCAGATGCAGATATCGAAGATCATTCATACACGAAAAAACAATACAATACCTATATAGGATTCATGATAGATGTAGAAAACAGAGGAATAACTGTTCCGATAAAACACATAGCAAATGATGCTGGAGCTTTAATTCACGGATATTATTTGGACATGATAAGATGTGGTATAGGATTGTACGGATATCACGCATCAGATTATATGAGAGAAAATAGCAGAGTACAATTGGAAGAAATATCTTCATTGTATACTACGGTATCCATGGTCAAAACAGTTCCTAAAGGAACAGACATAGGATATGGAAGAACTTTTACCACTAATTCAGAGACAGTTGTAGCTACGGCGACAATAGGATATGCCGATGGATATCCACTTGAATTATCCAACAAAGCTTATGTAATTATCAACGGCAAAAAAGCCAAAATTTTAGGTAAAGTTTGCATGGATCAAATCATGATAGATGTATCTTTCATAAGAGATGTAAAAGTTGGAGATAAGGTATTGCTTTTTGGAAAAGATGAAATGGGAGAAATCTCTCTCTACGATTTAGCAGAAATGAGCAACACCAACGTCTATGAACTTTTATGTAGAGTAACTATGAGAATTCCTAGAATTTATGTGAAAAACGGAAAAGTAGTCGAAGTGTGCGACTATCTGAAAAAAATATATTAGAACTCATTTGAAAAAACCGACTATCCAATTCTTGCATCGAAACAACTTGGAAGTCGGTTAATTTCGGTTGATTTTTATGTATAATCTGTATTGATTTATTATAATCTTTCGGATATAATTTAAATAGTTCTTAAAATAGCGAAGATTATAGGGTGAGTTTATGAGAGTAAAAAGAGGAGATATATTTTACGCAGACTTAAGCCCTGTTGTTGGATCTGAGCAGGGCGGTGTTAGACCCGTCGTTGTCATTCAAAATGATGTGGGAAATAAATACAGTCCAACCGTAGTAATAGCAGCTATAACTTCACAAATAAATAAAGCAAAATTGCCAACACATGTTGCAATAGAACGTTCAAAGTATGGACTACCTAAAAATTCAGTTATTTTGGCTGAACAAATAAGAACTATAGACAAAAAAAGACTTCGTGAAAAGGTAGGTAGCTTCGACGACAGAGTCCTAATAAAATTGGATGAAGCTTTAAAAATATCTGTGGGTATATAACCTAAACTACATATTTTACTTATTGAGTAACAAAAAAGCTATCAAATTTGATTTGGTAGCTTTTTTTGTATATAATAATTGACATATGGAAAACTACGATATTTTTAGATTGAATAATTATCTAATATTCAAATTATCTGGAACGTACAATTTGAATATTTACGATTGGAACGAACACAAATTTATAATAAAAGACGAAAATGGCAATAGAATAATGAATGAAATCAATGAAGTATATGTCAACGAAGCTAATTCAGATTTGGAACTCATTGATTTAGTCGAACGTGAACAAGAAAATTCATTTTCAAACATAGTTGAATACTATAACAGTAAAAGTGAAGTACAATTGTACAAAAAAACCATACTGTATTTGATAAAAGATGGCGAGTACAATATGTTACAAGATTTGCTCGAAAAAATAAAAGAAGACGAATGTTATTCTTACCTATATATATACGCTATCAAAAAAATCATTCAATGTGGTGACAATCCAAATATTTTGAAAGGAAATATTGAAAAAACAGAAGAAAACCAAGTAATAGTAACCACATTGTCTATAAGCATGATTTCTGACGAACTCATAAAATACTTTGAGTATTTTGAAGATTATTTCGTATTCACACAAAATTACGTATTTACAATAGATGTGAGAACCTACATACTCATGAATTATTTGAATCAATACGTCGAAAAATGGAGAGATTTTCTATTCATATATTCCAAAATAGATGATAAAGAATCCACATTTAGAATAATCAACGATTACGTCATAATGTTATCGCAAAGTTTGGACAGAGATAGCTACTCCATAGAAATGGAAAAAGAAATAATAACCCAAACAAAAGCCTATTTACATGAAGATGATTACGAAAATGTATTCAAAAACTTATCTTCGATTCACAATTCATACTATTTCATATTATTTGTAGAAGAACTAATCAAATATAATAAAGAAGAGACCTTCAAAAGAGTATGGGAAATTTACAGAAAAAAATTGAAAAACACATACAAAGATAGAAAATACATGAACATAGTCATGGAATTGAAATCATTTGAATCACAAAATATAGAGTTGTACAATTATTTGAAAGAAAACATAGAAAACACATTCCAAAAGAGGGACAAACTTATAAGCATATTGGAATTCGTAGATACATTAGATTTCAATTAAAAGAAGTTATACCAGAGACATTCAGAAATATGTCTCTGGTTTTTTGTTTACATAAAAATCGATAAAGCATCAAGCATTTATCGAAATATTAAATAAATGAATGAAATTAATAAAAATTAGATAATAACTATGTTCTGATTTGATAAATCTTTTAATATATTAACACAAAAATCAAAAACTTTCATTGATGCACTACATATATTTAAAAAGCAAATAAATAAAAAGTTGACAAGAAAACGTATAAGTAATAAGATGAAATTGCATAAAAGATTATATATCTAGTTGAATATAATATATCGTAAATACAGAGTTCATATTCTTAATATTTAGAAAACGATGTCAAAACAAATCTATCACAAAAATTAACGATAATTCGAGTGAGAATTCTCACAAAAGGGGTGTATATTAAAAATGAAGAAAAAAATTAAATTATTAGCAATAGCTATCATCATAGCAACAACATTATCTAATATTTCATATGCAGATAGTGAATTAGATAATACAGAAATACTTATAATTTCTCCAGATAATAGTTTTAGTTATGAAACTAATAAAGATATAGATATAAGCAAAGCAAAACGCAAAAAACTTGGAGAAATTGAATTAAATAGAATATTATCAAAAGAAGAGTACATAAAAGATCTCAATAACTTTAGGAGTTACTATATTGATCAACAAGGGTATTTTGGAGGATACACAAAAGAAAAAATCAATGATGATATTGATAAGTTATTACAAAATCCAGAAAATCATACCGTAAGCGACTTAAATATAGAGCTGGGTAAAATAATAGCAAATATGAATGATGGACATACTAATTCCATGTATTTTTTAGGAAAAGAAAGACTTCCATTTATGATACAAATAATAGGCAATGATTTTTATATTATAAACACAACAGAAAAATGCAAAGACTTATTGTATGCAAAGATTGTAAGCATAGAAGGGGTAAAACCATCGGAAATAATCAAAATAGCCAATAAATACATCTCAGGAGAAAATGAAACTTTTAAAAAATGCTGTTTGCAAAATGGATACATATTATATACCGATTTACTAAAAAAGGAAAATATAATAAAAGGGGATAAAATACATTTGCAAATTTTGCAAAATGATAAAATCGTAGATAAAACAGTAGAAACTATAAAAATTGATAATATAGGAATATACAGAAATTACTATGGTGAAAAAAGATATAGTGAAGTTTTCTGCGATGCCAATGAAGCAAATTGGGATATATATACAAATTGGGGCAAAATGGAATTTACAGACAATAAACCATTTTATTTTTATAAATCAAACAAAAATTTGGTTATTAAATATAATTCATCATATGATACAGACAAAGACAATGTATTAGAAGATATGATTGCTAAAATGCAAAATGAGATAAAAGCAAAAGACATCGACAATATTATTTTAGATATAAGATACAACGGTGGAGGTTATATACCACATACAAAAAAAATTGAACTTGCAATAAAGCAATATCAATTATTAAATCCTAAAATAAATCTCAAGTTGCTAATAGGCGAGGATATTTTTTCAGCATCAACTATAATGGTCAATAATATAAAAAAGAATCTGGAAAATATAGAGATAATTGGAACAAATACCGGAGGTGCTTCAACTTGGAATACATCAGGAGGTAATCTCCTATATCTTGGTAAAAGCAAGCTTTTTATACATACATCAGGCCAAATGAGAAGATACGACTATACTTACAGAGATGTATTGCATTGCTCAAATCTAAATAAGGGTGACGGCTCGACATGGGTACCTGATATGTTCATAGAAAATCAAATCCAAGATTATGCAATAGGAAATGATAAAATGATGAATTACGCACTTAGAGATGAGGCAAATTAGGGAGAAGAGCATTATATGAAAATAATAAAAGAAAGAAGTAGCAGAAACCCAATTCAAATAAAACCAAATTCAAGTTCAGCTTGTATAGTATTAGGTGGAGGTGGAAGTGGAGGTCCAGGTGTTCCTAGACCAGGTGAAAATCCATATAAAAAAGGAATTCAAATTAAATATGATAAATAAAATTAAATTATTGACTACTGCCATAATCATGGCAGTGGTTTTATCGAACATTTCATATGCAGATAGTGAATTAGATAATATAGAAATACTTACAATTTCTACTGATAGCAACTTTTATTTTGAAGATAATATAGATATAAGCAAAGCAAAACGCAAAAAACTTGGAGAAATTGAATTAAATAAAGTATTATCAAAAGAAGAGTACATAAAAGATCTCAATAATTTTAGGAGTTACTATATTGATGAGCAAGGATATTTTGGAGGATACACAAAAGAAAAAATCAATGACGACATTGATAGGTTATTACAAAATCCAGAAAATCATACCGTAAGCGATTTAAATATAGAGCTGGGTAAAATAATATCAAAGATGAATGATGGACATACTACTTCTATGTATTCTATAGGAAAAGAGAGATTTCCATTTATGATACAAATAATAGGCAATGATTTTTATATTATAAACACAACAGAAAAATGCAAAGACTTATTGTATGCAAAGATTGTAAGCATAGAAGGGGTAAAACCATCGGAAATAATCAAAATAGCCAGTAAATACATCTCTGGAGAAAATAAAACTTTTAAAAATTACGTTTTAAAAAATGGATACATATTATATACTGATTTACTAAAAAAGGAAAATATAATAAAAGGGGATAAAGTACATTTGCAAATTTTGCAAAATGATAAAATAGTCAAGAAAATAATCGATGTTTTGGAAGTCGACAATATAGGAATATACAGAAACTACTATAATGATAAAAATTATAGTGAAATTTTTTGCGATAACAATGAAGTAAATTGGGATATGTATACAAATTGGGATAAAATGGAATTTACAGACAATAAACCATTTTATTTTTATAAATCAAACAAAAATTTGGTCATTAAATACAATTCATCGTATGATACAGACAAATACAATGTATTGCAAGATATGATTACTAAAATGCAAAATGAAGTAAAAGCAAAAGACATCGACAATATCATTTTAGATATCAGATATAACGGTGGAGGAAGTGAGCCACACATCAGAAAAATGGAACTTGCAATAAAGCAATACCAATTATTAAATCCTAAAATCAATATTAAGGTGCTAACAGGTGAGGGAGTTTTTTCGGCAGCTACGATGATAACAGACAGTATAAAAAGAAATCTGGAAAATGCAGAGATAATTGGAACAAATACTGGTGGAGCTTCAACTTATAATACGTATTCAAGAAATATTTTGTATCTTGGCAAAAGTAAACTCTTCATATATGTATCAGATAAAATGAGAAGATACGACTATACCTATAAAGACGTATTACATTGCTCAAACCTAAACAAAGGTGACGGCTCGACATGGGTACCTGATATGTTTATAGAAAATCAAATCCAAGATTATGCAATAGGAAATGATAAAATAATGAATTATGCACTTATAGATGAAGTCAATTAGGGAAAGGTTATTATATGAAAATAATAAAAGAAAGAAGTAGCAGAAACCCAATTCAAATAAAGCCAAATTCAAGCTCGGCTTGTACATTTATAATGGGCACAGGATTTCCATCTTGTATAGTACCAGATGAACCACCTAAAGGTCCCTATGCAAATTTTATAAAAAACAAAAATGAAAAGTAAATTTATTAAACTTAGGATGATAATAATAGGCATGACAATTATTATCATCCTATCTATAAATCCCAAAACATCTAAGTCAAGCAATGAATTAGATAATATAGAAGTACTTACAATCAGTCAAGATGTTCTAAAAGGAAGTGAATACATAAAAGACAAAGAATTAAAAAAAGAATTGATAGGAAAAATTCAACTAAATAAAAATCTGTCACGAGAAGATTATAAAAAAGACATTCACAATTTTGTTAGCTTTTATCAAGATAACCAAATATATTTTGGAGATTTGACCAAAGAAAAATTAGAAAAGTCAGCTAATGAGTTGTTAAAATCTTATGACAATAAAACTGTGTCCGATTTAAATCTAGATATATCCAAAATTATCGCTCAAACTAATGATGGACATACATCTTCATTAATAGGGATAGGAAAAAAATACTTGCCTATTAAAATCAAAATTATATCTGGAAACTATTATGTAATCAACACCACAAAAGAATATGAAGAATTATTATATTCAAAAATCACGAAAATTGGGAATACTTCTACTGAAAAAATCACAGAAGAACTACAAAAATACATATCAGCTGAGAATAATTATTTTAAGACGTATATAATGGAAGACAATCTATTGTTATATTCAGATTTACTTGAAAGAGAAAACATAATAAAAGACAATAAGATGAAATTAACAATAGAAATAGACAACAAAGAAATTGAAAAAACAATAGATTTGATAGAATTGCCGGATATAAATATATATAAATACTACTATGAAGGGACGAGCTTTTCGCAGATCTCCCTAGGGAAAAGCAATATCATCAAAAATAGTTTTATCAATAATGAAAAGTTTAAATTCACTAAAAATTTGCCATTTTATTATTACACAATTAAAAATGATTTGATAATAAAATACAATTCTTCCAATGACAATGGAAATAACAAATTAAATGATATGCTAGCAAATATTAATAAAGAAGTAAATATTAATAATCTAAAAAATATAATAATAGATTTAAGATATAATTCTGGTGGTCAAGTTAACCATATTAGAAATCTTGAGTACGCATTGTTGAGATGGCAGATAAAAAATCCTAACGTGAATATTAAAATATTGACGGGAAACGCATCATTTTCTGCAGGAGCTATGGCAGTAGATGAAGTAAAGCGTAATTTAGAAAATGTAGAAATTATAGGAGAATATACAGGTGGACCTTCAAAATGGACCACATCAGCTAATAGAGATATTATTTTTTTAGGCAAAAGTAAACTTTTTATCTATAGCTCTGATTGGATGTATAGATACAACTATACCTATAAAGACGTATTGCACTGCTCAAACCTAAATAAGGGTGACGGCTCGACATGGATACCTGATATGTTTATAGAAAATCAAATCCAAGATTATGCAATAGGAAATGATAAAATAATGAATTACGCACTTAGAGATGGGATAAAGTAAATTATTAAATAATAAAAGGTAAATAATGATATTAATGGTATTATCTCAAATGTAAAATTTACACAAAAATACCAAACTAAAGGAGAGAAATTATTATATTAGAGCGATGAAATTAACAAGAATTACAATTAAAAGAAAGTATTTAAAACTAATTGTAAGTATAATTTTTATTATATTTGCTTCAAGCTTTAATTATGAAAATATTGTACAAAAAGTTCCATCTTATATGTTAGATAATATGTATTCAGTAGATGGAGAATCTAGTAAAACAGAAGAATTAGTCAATCTTAATAATCTAATATCACAACAAGAATATGAAAATACCATAAAAGGTATTGAAAAATTTGTATTAGAAAATCACGTATTATTTGATGCTATTTCAAGGGAAGACTTTTCAAAAGAATGCAAAAAGTCAATTCAAAACCAAAAGCCTCACACAATTATTGATACTCAAATGGAGTGCAAAAAGTTGTTATCTAGTTTAAGACAAGGACATTTTGGAATACGCACAGATTATTTCACGGAAATTTTACCAATAAGATTTATGAAATTTAAAGATGGATATTATATATGCTATTCGGAAGATAATAGGAATATATTAACATCTAAGATTTTAGCAATAAACGAAGTACCTATCGAGAAAGTAATTGATAAAGTTTCAAAATATTTTTATGGAGAAAACAAAACATACAATGAATTAAATACAATAGGTAGGATAAAATATTGTGATTTTCTAAAAAAAGAAAACATAGTAAATAGCGAAAAAATTAAATTGAAATTAGAAAAAGATGAGAAAATATATAACAAAGAAATTACACCAATAAAAACAGGAAATTGGAAATTCAAAAAAATAAAATCAGACTACAATGAAATATATGAGCAAACCGGATTTGAAAATATTGATGAATTCAAAAAAATAGATAATATTTATATCGAGCCTTTAGACAAGATATATTTTAAAGAAAAATTGTTTTACACACAAAATAGAAGTGATAGCCTTATAATTCACTTCAATTCTTGTACAGAAAATGAAAATTACAATATAAATAAATTTGCAAAAGAGTTGAATGATAACCTTAAAATCAATAACCCTAGAAAAGTTATATTAGATGTAAGATTTAATACTGGAGGTCGTTCATATGTATTTAGTCCAATATTAAAAGAAATTGTATTATATAAATTACAAAATCCAAATACAAAAATTAAAATACTATTGGGAAATATGACTTACTCTTCAGGAGGAGAGGCGGTAATTAATACAATGAGAAATGTTGACGATGTAGAAATTATCGGAGCTAATTCAGGAAGCTCTATTGGTAACACATCAGGAATAAGCAATATATTTTATGTAAATAGCATTAAAAGCTTTTGCAATTATGGAGATATGCTGATTAGATCTGAATATATTACGGAAGACGTATATAACCACAATTACAAAAATTACGATTACAAAGAAAATACAATCATACCAGATTTTTATGCAGAAGAATCTTATTCTGATTATATGATAGGAAATGATCCTGCGATGAATTATGCACTTAGAGATGAGTCAGAATAATTGATTAGAAAATAATGTAAAGGAAATTTTTAAATAATAAAAGTTAAATAAGGATATTAATGGTATTATCGCAAATATAAAATTTAGGAGTGAAATCATGAAAATACTCATGGATGGAAGAAATCGGGGAGCAGGAGAAAATGGAAAATGTTATGGAGTTAATATAGAGCAACCTTGTTCATTAAAATTTCTAAGTCAAACGAAAAAACTGACTAATAAATTTATTAAATTGGTATTAGCTATATTTTTTATTGTAGCTACTACTGGATTTAAATACATAGACAAACTAGACGATAATATATCACGTTCTTTTGTGGCTAATGATATAACGCAAATAGACACACTAGAATTAAATCCACATACAAATATAAAAAAACAGGAATACGAGTCTACTATAAAAGAATTTAGGGATTTTATGCTAGAAAATCAAATTTTATTTGATGATATTTCCAGAGAGGAATTCAAATATGAATGTAATAAACTCATACAAAATAGTAAAGATAGATCAATATTAGATACTAATCTAGATTTACAAAAAATTATGGCAAAATTAAATCAAGGTCATGTGCAAATTCTATCTTATTTTGAAAACTCGTATTCAAATTTGATTGTGAGTAAATTTAGAGATGGATATTACATTATGGGAAGTCTGCACGATGATATAATTGGAAGCAAAATTATTGCAATAAATGGGCATGATATCGAAGATGTGATGAAATCAATTGCCAAGTACTCATCAGCAGAAAATAAATCATTTAAGGAAAATAGAGCATCTCAATATGTTATGATGATGAATATCCTAAAAAGAGAAAATATAATAAATAACGCAAAAATAAATCTAACATTAGAAAAGGAAAACAAAAAATATAAACGTACAATAGAACCGACTACATTTGATAAAATCGTATTAAATGGATTTAAAATAGGATATAGTGAAAAACTTTATATGTTTTATTTATCAGATTTTTATGAAAATAATTTGGGAGATAAATTTAAACAATTATCGCCAATTCAATATTTTAAGGGAAATAACGAATTATATTACAACGAATTGAAGCGAAATAGTTTAATAGTTCATTATAATTCGGCTATAGAATACAACGATGGTAATATTTATAAATTCATAGAAGACTTTGATCAAAAGATTAAAAAATATAAGCCTGAAAATATTATTATTGACTTGCGAAAAAATGGAGGAGGAAGCGATTATATTTTCTATCCGATATTGATGAAAATAAAATTATACCAAGCAAATAATCCAGATACCAAAATAAAACTTTTAATAGGCGAAAACACATATTCTGCAGCTGGGGATAATGCAATTTCTACGATAAAATTTTTGGATAACGTGGAAATTATAGGGAAAAATTCAGGATTTCCTGTAAAAATTGCATCAGGAGAACTTAGAATGTTTTATATAAAAAATATCTATACAATGGCGACATTTTGCTCTAAAGTATTTTCTAATAATTACGAAGTTGGTGACGTATACAATCATAATTATAAAAATTACGATTATAAAGAAAATACAATGATACCAGATTTTTATGCAGAAGAATCTTATTCTGATTATATGATAGGAAATGACCCTGCGATGAATTATGCACTTAGAGATGAGGCAGAATAATTGATTAGAAAATAATGTAAAGGAAATTTTTAATAATAAAAGTTAAATAAAGGATATTAATGGTATTATCGCAAATATAAAATTTAGGAGTGAAATCATGAAAATACTTATGGATGGAAAAAATCACGGAGCAGGAGCAAATAGTAGTAGTCCTTGTTCAACTGCTGGTGGAGGATGTAGAGTTTATTCATCGTGTAAAAAATTAACAGCTTGTGAAAATATTTATGTACCTGTAAAAAGAGAGATCTGTCCAGTTAAAGTGGTTGTATGTGAGGTATATTAAAACATGAAAAATAGTATTTTTAAGATGTTCATGGGTATAATCTTGATTATAACTATGACATCTTTCAATTATAAGGATGAAATAGTAGATAGCGATCAGGAGGCAGTATATGAATATTTCATTTTAAATAAATATAAAAAGATTAATAATATAAATGTTAATAATAATCAAGAATTGACACCAAATCAATTTATTGCCCAAGTAAAAGCGGTACGAGATTTTATGATAGATAATCAATGTTTTTATGAGTTGGGAAATAGAGAAGAAATTACAAGAAATTTCAATAAATTATTAGATAAGCCTAAAGGCCATTCAATAGAAGACTTGCAATTGGAACTTATAAAATTAATGGCAGCATATAAGCAGGGGCATGTTGTAACATATAATACTTCTAATGATAAATATATTCCTATTTTAATAGGTAGCTATAAAAATAGATATTATGTGATTGCTAGTGAAAAGGGATATTCTGAATTATTAGGTAGTGAAATTTTGAAAATAAATAATATACCTATGGAAGAAATAAAGAATAAAATAGCCAAGTATGTATCTGCTGAAAATGATTCTTTTAAAAAATTGCAAATTGTTGAATACATGAATTATTATAATATATTAAAAAAAGAAAAAATTTTGAACTTAGAAGAAAATAAAATAACTATTAATAATGGTAAAATTATAACTTACAAATTACCTATTAAAACTATTAATAATGCTGGAATTATACAAATCACCATGGATAGTGGGAATGATTTAGTTTTTCCAAATGTTTCGAAAAAATATTTTGATAATTTTGATAAATTAAAGCCGCTTAATAAAACATATTTTAAAGATAAGCTTTTTTATACTGAAGAAAAAGCTGACAATCTAATAATAAGGTACAATTCATGTAGTGAAAATGATGAATATAAAATGGATAAATTTACTAATGAAGTTTTTAAAAAGTTGGAGTCCCATAAGTATAACAATATAGTATTTGATTTAAGGTTTAATAGAGGAGGAGATTCAAGCTTACTACTACCTATAATTTTAAAAGTAAAGGCTTATACATCTTCATTTTCTAATACTAAAGTAAAATTATTAATAGGATCTCAGACGTATTCATCAGCAGGAGATAATTCACTGCACATACTTAGAACTATAGATAATGTCGAGCTGATTGGTGAAAATGGTGGATTTCCAATAAATACTGGAAGTGGAAATTTAAATACTTTTTATTTGAGAAATACGTATATTATATCTTCCTATTGCAAAACGGTGTTTTTTAGTGATTATACGCTTAGCGATGTATATAACCACAATTACAAAAATTACGATTATAAAGAAAACATTATGATACCAGATTTTTATGCAGAAGAATCATATTCTGATTATATGATAGGAAATGACCCTGCGATGAATTATGCACTTAGAGATTAGTTAAGATAAAGGATATTTTGAGAGATATTCAATAGAAAATAAAATAGCGATGAAGTTGTAGATTTGATTAATAATTGATGAAATATAAGAGACCGCAATTGAGCCTAATATTGGTTCTATGTGGTCTCTTATTGTTTATTGAACTATTAATTTATCCACTGGAATGTCATAATTGTCAGGATGAAGGTCATCTACCAACTGAAAATCGTATACGACGGAAATTTTATGTGAATCAGATCCGTGCTTTTCTAAAAATCTATCGTAGAATCCTCCACCGTAACCTATTCTGTAATGGTTTTTGTCAAAACACAATCCTGGAACTAGTACAAAATCTATTTTTTTGTAGCTTGCTTCGTGATTTTTAGGTTCTAGTATTCCGTATTTTCCTGGAACTAAGTCGTCCATGCTTTTAATTTCTACGGGAATCATAATTCCTTTTGATTTTACGTATGGGACCAATACTGTTTTTCCTTTTGATAATAAATCCTCTATGATGCCGTGTGTATTGAATTCGGATCCAAAACTCACGTACAAGAAAAAAGTATCTGAATTTTTAAATTCGTCTAAATTTTCCAATCTATTCTTCAAATCCATATCTATTTTTTCTTTTTCCAAAATGGAATCCCTTTTTTCTATCATTTGTTTTCTTATATCGCTTTTATTCATTTTATCACCCACACATATTTATACCCTAAAATAATATAAAAATAAACGTATTTCCTATGCTAAATTGACTATGGTATAATAAAATTTATGAGGTGAAAAAATGTTAGAATTTGTACATGTCGATAAGACATATAAAAATAAAGTATGTGCATTAAATGATTGCAATTTTAAAATAAAAGAAGGAGAATTTGTATTTTTTATTGGGCCAAGTGGTGCAGGTAAATCTACAATAACTAAATTAATATTAAAAGAAATCGATCCTGATAGAGGTAAAATTTATCTAAATGGAAATGATATAACTAGACTTAGAAGTAGAAAAATACCAAAACTTAGACAAAGTATAGGAATGGTATTTCAAGATTTCAAGTTGTTAGAAAATAAGACTGTATATCAAAATATAAAATACGTAATGGAAATATTGGGAAAAAGTTCATCGGAAATAAAATCTACCATAGATGTGGTATTAGATTTAGTCAATTTAAAAGATAAAAAGAACGCATATCCATTTGAATTATCGGGTGGAGAGCTTCAGAGAGTTTGCATAGCACGTGCTATGGTTAACAAACCAAAATTACTTATAGCAGATGAACCTACTGGAAATCTAGATCCTATAACTAGTATGGATATAGCAAATGCACTTTTGAGAATCAATGAAAGAGGTACTACTGTTTTGATGATTACTCACGAAAAGGACATAGTGAATAAATTGCATAAAAGAGTTATTCAATTAGATCATGGAGTTATAGTGAGAGATGAGGAAGGTGGAATGTATGAGAAGAATTAGAATTATGCTTTCAACTATAAAAGAAGGATTTATAGGAATATGGAAGAACAGATCCATGGGAATAGCTTCTCTAACGACTATTTCACTTGCACTATTGATATTGGGATCAGTACTTATATCGATGCTTACACTAAATCAAGCTGTTAGAGATATCGAAGGGAAAGTAAATCTTGTGAATGTGTATTTGGAAGCGGGAATCCAAGATAAAAAAGCGAAAGAAATTCAAGATATAATTTCTAAAAAAGAAGGAATAAAAGATATCAAATACATATCGGGAAGACAAGCTATGGAGAATTTCTCGAAGACGTTAGAAGATAAGACTTTGATAGAGGGAATGGAATCAGCATTTCCAGCGTCTTTTGAAATAACTTTAAAAAATGTCAACGATGCAGAAAAATACGCCAAAGAATTCAAAAGAATAGATGGAGTAGAAAAAGTAAGTTATTACAAAGATTTGATAGCTAAAATATCAAATGTATCTAGAATAGTAAAATACGCAGGTGGAATAACAGTTGCAATATTGGTGATAATTTCAATAATAAACATAGCTAATACGATAAGATTGACAGTATATGCTAGAAGAAAAGAAATTTCGATAAAAAGAAATATAGGAGCATCTAATTTAGTAATATCAGCACCTTTAATAATAGAAGGAATTGTAGTAGGAATAATAGGCGCTGTAGTTGCGTTTTTAATTTGCTATTTCTTGTATAGATATGGATATTTGAGGTATAATAAGACTGTATATGGATTAATATCGACATATTTAGTCCCACCTGTAATGATAAGATGGGATTTGTTGAAGATTTTTGTTAGCTTGGGTATAGGAATAGGAGCATTTGGGTCTGTCATAAGCAGCAAAAAATATCTTAAAGCTTAGAAGGTAGGTAATATGAAGAAAAAAATAATCGCATTGGCTATGTGTGTTATGCTTGCATCCAATGTAGTATATGCAGATAAGTTGTCTGATTTGAACAATCAAAAAAAGACGAAGCAATCGGATTTAAGCGAGTCAAAAGCGAATTTGAATCAATTAAAAGATAAAAAAAGCGCAGAATTAGAAAAATTAAAGGAAGTCAATCTAAAATTGACGAAAACAGAAGCTGAATTAGCTGTACAACAACAAGAACTAGACAAGATAAAAAAATCAATTGAAAGTACTAAAAAAGAAATAGAGAAATACAAATCAAATATCGATAAAAATACCAAAGAATTCCAAAAAAGATTAAAAGGAATGTATATATCAAACGATGGAGCAAAAGTAGATGTAGTATTTGGATCTAATAATTTAAATGACTTATTGAATAATGTAAGCATGGTAAATTACATCGCAAAATACGACAAAAATATATTGAACGATTTAAAACACGAAAAAATCGCATTGGATTTCAAACAAGATGAATTAAAATCTAAAATGAAAACCATGGAAATAGTGAAAAAGAATTTAGATCAAAAAATAGCTTCATTGAATAATATAATAGAAGAACAACAAAAACTAATCGATAGCATATCAAAAGATGTCAACTTAACAGAATCTGAGATAGCTTCGATACAAAAAGAATTGGAAAAAATAGATGGCAAAATAGATGAAGAGAAAAAAGCCATACTTCAAGCAAAACTACTAGCAGCACAAAGAGCAGCAGCAGAAAAGAGAAGAAGACAACAAGCTAATAATTCCGGTGCAATCAATACAGATATCAAAGGAAGTATAGTGAGCAACAATGGAGCGTACTTACAATGGCCAGTTCCATCTAGCCATAGAATGACATCATTCTACGGTTGGAGAACAGATCCATTTGGTAACGGATCAGGATTCCACACTGGATTGGATATAGCAGATGGAATGGGAACACATATAGTGTCAGCAGAAGATGGAGTAGTAGTTCATGCAGGATGGCAAGGTGGATACGGAAATCTTGTCAAAATACAACACGATAACGGAGCTATGACTTACTACGGACATCTAAGTGGATTTAATTGTCATGTAGGACAACGTGTGAAACGTGGACAATTTATAGCGTACATGGGATCTACAGGATATTCAACAGGACCACATCTTCATTTTGAAGTGAGATTTAATGGACAACATACAGACCCATTGAACTATCTAAGATAAAATATTGAGAACTAAGTTGAAAATGACTTAGTTCTTTTTTGGTAGAATAAATTAATATAATTGAAAAGCAAGCTACGAATATTCAAATATTTGTAGCTTTTGTCTTGTTTTCAAATTGTTGAAAAATTGTAACCGTTTTTTTATCACAAAAAATCGTCAATCTGTTATACTATATATTAGTTAGAGGTGATATATGAAATCATTTAAGAAAATTTTCAAGGTATTGGGATTGGCTCTAGTGATATATCTTAGTTTTTCTGTTGGTCATGCAACTGGAAAGAACAGTGCTTTGAGCAATGAAAGTGGAATTCCAATAGGAAAGATTAATCAAATTGAAAGTCTTATCAATCAATATTATTTATTCGATATAGATGAGAAAAAGCAACAAGAAGGTGCAGTTGAAGGATATGTAAAGGCGTTGGGAGATCCTTATTCTGAGTTTTTGACAAAAGAAGAAATGGATGGACTAAATCAAGAGACAGAAGGAGAATATGCAGGCGTAGGAATTGTAGTGACTCCATCTGAAAATGGCGCAATCACTGTAGTTTCAGCTATAAAAGGAAGTCCTGCAGCTGAAAAGGGCATCAAGAAAGATGACATTATACTTAAAATAAATGGCAAAGATTACAACGCATCTACTATGAATGATGCAGTAAAAGTCATGAAAGGTAAGCCAAACACCGATGTTAAACTTACTATTGCGAGAATGGAAAATAAATCTAACAAGGTTTTTGATGTGAACATAACTCGTAGAATGATAAGTCTCACTACTGTAGATTCTAAAAAAATCGGAGATATTGGATATATAAGCATTACTCAATTTGATAGGAAGACTGGTGATGAATTCAAAGAGCACTACGAGAAATTGAAAAAAGAAAATGTGAAGTCAATTATCTTGGACTTGCGTTCTAATCCTGGTGGATTGTTGGATTCAACAGTTGAAATTGCAGACTATCTTCTTCCTGAAGGAGTTATAGTGAAGACTGTCGATAAGAACAAGAAAGAGCAGATAGAAAAAAGCGATGCCTCACAACAAGATTTGCCTATGGTTGTGTTGGTCAATGGCTCGAGTGCGTCTGCATCTGAGATTTTGACAGGAGCATTGAAAGACTATAAGAAAGCCACTATAGTAGGAGAAAATACTTTTGGTAAGGGAATTGTGCAAACTATAATTCCTATGAAAAATGGAGAAGGATTGAAACTTACTGTAAGTGAGTATTTTTCACCAAATGGCAATAAGATTCACAAAAAGGGAATAAAACCTGACGTTGAAATCAAGTTGAATGACAAGGCAAAAGGAATTGGAACGGAATTCTTAGATACGGATAATCAGCTTCAGAAAGCTATTGAGATATTGAACAAAAAATAGGAGATTTTATGAGAGAAGATAGAGAGATTAGAAGAAAAAGAAAGAGAAGAAGAAAACTAATCAATTCGATTATTTTGCTTGTTTTGGTTATATGCATGGGAGCTTTTATAGTCGTAAAGGCTGTAAATAGCGAAGAAAAACTAAATCCAGAAGTATCGCAAACTGCAAAAAATAAAACAGATAAGAAAAAATCAGACAAGAAAAATGAAGAAGTTCAAAAAGATGATCCAAATTCACTTGTAAAAGGATCAAACCATTTGAAAAAAGCAGATAAGTATGCGTATGATGCAAAAACTATAAGTCAATTTATAAGACCTACAAAATCTGATGGATATGTGAAAAATACAGACACTAAGAAAATATGTTTCTTGACTTTTGATGATGGCCCAAATCACAAAATCACTCCTCAAATTTTGGATATATTAAAAGAAGAAAAAGTTCCAGCTACATTTTTTGAAGTAGGAAAGCACATAACGCCAGAAGTCAAAGATATACTAGAACGTCAATTGAATGAAGGTCATGCAATAGCACTTCATTCATATGAACACGACTATACAAAATTGTATCCGGGAAGAGTTGCCGATGCTTCTCAAGTAAAAAAAGAAGCTGAGATGACACAAAAAAATTTGCAAGATGTTTTGGGAAAAGACTTCAAGAGTAGCGTATGGAGATATCCAGGTGGACACATGAGCTGGAAAGAATTAAAACCAGCAGACGATGCATTAGAATCTCTAGGAGTTCACTGGATAGATTGGAACAGTTTAGTAGGAGATGCCGAACCAAAAAGCAGAAGACCTACGACTGTACAAGGAATGGTTGATTTTGCAAATGAGTCGTTGACATATCAATCAGAACAAGATATAGTTGTAGTTTTATGCCACGATGCACCTGGAAAGCAATTGACAGTAGATTCGCTTTCAGCAATTATTAAAAATTTTAAAGATAAAGGATACGAATTTGGAATTTTAAAATAATTTTTTGGATTTCAAAAATTATATTTATTAGCCAATTACAAGTAGTATTAATTATTATTCAGAGCACCTTTTGATATAAGGTGCTTTTTTAATGTTTTAAATCCTACTAACTACATATAGTATGAATATTTAGTCAAATGCCCATATATTGATACCACATCTAGTATCTGTTATACTATATGTAGTTTAAAAAACAGATAAATAAAGGAGTAAGAAATGCTTACAGTACAAAAAAGAGATGGAAGAGAAGTCGAATTTGATGCACAAAAAATAGTAATAGCTATAGAAAAAGCTATGAACAGTAGCACTGGTGTATATGAAGAAAATTTAGCCGAAAAAATAGCAGATGAAATCGAAACATACGCTAGAACTATAGGCAAAATTTTAAGTATAACTGACATAGAAGACCAAGTTTACTACAAATTAATTCAGTACAACAATCCAGCAACTGCAAGAGCATACGAAAACTACAAAGCAGTCCAAAAATACAAGAGAGAAACAAATACAACTGATGAGAGCATAATAGGATTACTAGAAGAAAGCAATAGAGAAGTCATAGAAGAAAACTCAAATAAGAATGCCGTAATAGCATCTACACAAAGAGATTTAATAGCTGGAGAAGTCAGCAAAGACATAGCTAGAAGAAAATTGATACCACAAGATTTACTTCAAGCACATGACGAAGGAGCTATACATCTTCACGATATGGACTACATAATTCAACCAATGTTCAATTGTTGTCTAGTAAACATGAAAGATATGTTGGATAATGGAACAGTAGTCAATGGAAAATTGATAGAGTCTCCAAAATCATTCCAAGTAGCTTGCAATGTAATGACTCAAATAATTGCACAAATAGCTAGCAATCAATACGGAGGACAAAGCATAGATATAAGATGCTTGTCAAAATATTTGAGAAGATCTTATGAAAAGAATTTGAATCTTTGTATAGAAACATTGGGCGATGTAGAATTAGCAGAAAAAATGGCAGATAAGATGACACAAAAAGATTTGGAATCTGGAATACAAACAATTCAATATCAAATCAACACACTTATGACATCTAATGGACAAGCTCCATTTGTCACATTATTTATGTACATTGAAGATGATGACGAATACAAAGAAGAAACAGCGAAAATCATAGAAGAAATACTAAAACAAAGAATCCAAGGAATCAAAAATGAAGTTGGAGTGTATGTGACACCTGCATTTCCAAAATTGATTTACGTATTAGATGAAAATAATATTCACAAAGACAGCGAATATTATCATCTAACATCATTAGCTATCAGATGCACAGCTAAGAGAATGTATCCTGATTATATTTCAGCTAAAAAAATGAGAGCAAATTACGAAGGAAATGTATTCAGTCCTATGGGATGTAGAGCGTTCTTATCACCATGGAAAGATGAAAACGGCAAATACCAGTTTGATGGAAGATTCAATATAGGAGTTGTCACTATCAACTTACCACAAATAGGAATACTAGCAGATGGAGATGAAGAAAAGTTCTTTGAAATATTGGATAAAAGACTTGAGATGTGTAAACGTGCTGGAGTTATGAGATATGAACTACTAAAAGATGTGACAAGCGACTCATCACCAATTCATTGGCAACATGGAGCCATAGCAAGACTAAAACCACATATGCCAATAAGAAATCTATTGGTTGGAGGATATGCTACAGTTACGTTGGGATATATAGGTATATACGAAGCTACACTTTTGACAATAGGTGAAAGCAATACATCAGCCAAAGGTAGAGAATTTGCAATGAAAATAATGGATCTAATGAACGAAAAAATTCAAAAATGGAAAAAAGAAACAGACCTTGGATTTGCACTATATGGGACACCAGCAGAAAGCCTAACTCATAGATTCAACAGCATAGATAGAGAAAGATTTGGAATTATCGAAAACATTACAGACAAAGGATACTACACAAATTCTTTCCACGTAGATGTCAGAGAAAACATATCAGCTTTTGAAAAATTCTCATTTGAATCTAAATTCCAAGACAAATCATTGGGCGGATGTATATCTTACGTAGAAATTCCAAACATGAGCAAAAACCTAAAAGCACTTGAAACTCTTGTAAAATACATTTACGACAATATCCAATACGCAGAATTCAATACAAAAAGCGACTACTGCCAAAAATGTGGATTTGATGGAGAAATTGTCATCAACGACGAAGGAGAATGGGAATGCCCTCAATGTGGCAACAAAGACCACGCCACGATGAACGTAGTTAGAAGAACTTGTGGATATCTTGGAGAAAACTTCTGGAACGAGGGAAGAACAAAAGAAATCAAAGACAGGGTATTGCATATCTAATGAATTACGCACAAATTAGACAATACGACGTAGCAAATGGACCTGGAATAAGATGCACATTTTTTGTAACAGGATGTAGCTTACATTGTAAAAATTGTTTCAATGAAGAATATCAAAATCCAAATTTTGGACAAAAATGGACTGACGAAGAGACAGAAAAAATAATAGAATATCTCAAACAAGATGAGATAGATGGACTTACAATATTGGGCGGCGAACCATTTGAATCGTGTGATGATTTGATACAAGTCATATCCAAAATAAAAGAAAACACAGATAAAACTATTTGGATATTTTCAGGATACACTTATGAAAATCTAATGAAAAAAGAAAATTGCAAAAAGTTGATAGAGCTTTGCGATGTACTTGTAGATGGAAGATTTGTAGAAGAATTAAAAGATTTGAGATTAAAATTTAGAGGATCTTCAAATCAAAGACTAATAAATATAAAGAAATCAACTCCTGACAAAGTGGTTTTAATAAATGAAGACGAGCTATAACTCACTGGGACTTTCCGGTGAGTTTTTTTGTGTCAAAATCTAATAAATAATAAATCTTAAAATGCTTGAATATAGAAAAAATATGATATTATATATTTAATAAAGTTAATTATGACTAGATATTTAGCAATTTTTAATAAAGCTTTGAGTAAATAGAAATCCGAATGGGATCATGGTCCCATTCGGATTTTAATTTGGATAATAGGTTGTCTGATAATTGAATTTGTCTTCTCTAGCAAAGCTTACTGTGTATTCTATGATTGCATCATTGCAATCATAGCTTTTTCGTTGTATTTTCAAGCAAGGATCATTTGGTTTGGAATTTAGGTATTTGGCTTGTTCTTTGGTGAGGGCTGATACGGAAAATATTTCATTGACTTTGTGAATTTTGCTGTCGTATTCAGTCTCAAATATTTCGTATAGTGGTTTTCTCTCTAGTAGTTCTTTGGAGATTTTTTGGAATTTATCATAAGGTATGAATGTCAATTCCAACATCATAGCTTCTCCGTCGGCTTTTCTAAGTCTCAATAGGTGAATTACTAGGTCATCTTTTTTGATGTTGAGATTTTTGGCTACTATTTTGTTGCATTTTTCAATATGAAAATCCACTATAAGAGATTCTGGAACTTTACCTATTTTTTTTGTCTGCTCTGTAAAACTGTAGTAATTAGACAAGTTTTGTTTTTGTGAGTTATCCTTTTTTACAAATGTTCCTTTGCCTTGTATTCTGACTAAATATCCGTTCAAGCACAAGTCATTGATTGCATTTCGTACAGTAGTTCTGCTTACATTGTATTCGGTACATAATTTTCTCTCTGAAGGGATTTTTTCTCCTTCTTCCATATTTGATATTCTACTGTACAATGAATCAATTAATTCTTGATATAGGCTCATTCTACATCCAAGGTGTTGCTGTTTCTTTTAGTGTGTCGTTGAGTTCGGATATTTTTTTGACGCCTTCTTCTTCTAACCATTCTATTCCTTTGTTTTCATCTTGGATAAATGGATCTACTGCATTTCTCCAAGTTGCTCTTCCGCATAGTACTCCGTTGAATTTGCTGCCTGATTCTTTGGCAAATTCTAATGTTTTGATGAACATTTCAGAGCTTACTCCTGCGCTTAGGAATATGAAAGGAACTGTAGACAAGTCAGATTGTTCTTTGAAATACTTTTTAGCTTCTTCAGCTGTGTATACGAAATCATCTCCGTATCCTTCAACGTAATTCATGTTCACTGGGACTTCTAGTTTCAAGCAATCTACGTTGTATACGTCTTTTGTGAATTCTCTTACAGCTTCGTTTACTTTTCTAGGTTTTATTTTTGCAAATTCTTTTGACTTTGAATCTTCTATTTTTTGATCATATGTGATGATTTCAAGGAAGAAGGGCATTTCATAATATGCACATTCGCTTCCTACACGTTCTACGAATGCTTTTTTGTTTTCGTTGTTTTCTTCTGTATCATCTACATCGTAATACAATAAAATTTTGATAGCATCTGCTCCAAGATCAGCTAATCTTTTTACTGATTGACCTCTCAATAATTCTGGATTTCTTTCTTTGTCTCTGTATCCTGTGATTTCATAGCTCATCAACAATCCTGCGTTTTCATCTTTTGTTTTGATGGCTTCTAGTCCGTAAATTGGATCTAGCAATATAGATGATGAGTATTTTGTCAAGATTTTGGATACGCAAGATTTGAATTCTGTGATTTTTTCATCTCTAGTTTTATCGTCAAATCCTTGTACCATTTTTCTCATAGAGCCTCTTTGATCTATTGCAAGGGCTGCTATTACTCCATCTTCTGTGGATAGTTTTTTCATTCTTTCTAGTTTTTTGCCTGTAAATTCTTTCATTTTATCACCTCGATATTTATTTTGTTATATATTTCTTCTATTTTTTCTACATTAACATATCCGGTAGTTTCTTCCATGGCATTCAATACTCCCATTGTCATGGAATATTTTAGGCTATCTTCGATACTTTTATTTTGAGAAATTCCATAGATTAGACCTGCTATTGAACTATCTCCACTTCCGACAGGATTTACTGCTTTGATTACAGGTACTGTAATTTTGTACAATTTATCTTTGTATCTCGCAATAGAACCGTCTTTTCCCAAAGACACAATTAGAAGTTCGATGTGTGAAAATTTTTGATCAAATAGTATGGTTTCTATATTTCCATCTATTATGCTTTTTACTTCGTGTTCATTGGGTTTTATTGCAAATAGATTGATTTTATCATTTAGTGCTACATGTTCTAATAGAGGAGAGGATACGTCTATAATAAGTTTTTTTTCTTCGAATATTTTCAAGATTTCATCAAAATATTCCTTATCCAATCCTTTTGGAAGTGAACCACTAAGTGATACGATATCGTAATCGTCTTTGACTTCATGCAAATAATCTAATAGCATTTTCTTTTCATCTTCTGTTATAGTAGGACCTGGTTCCAATATTTCTGTCATTGTTTTGTCGTCATCTACTGCAAGGCAACTTCTAGTTTCTCCTTTGATTTTTATGAAATGAGATTTGATTTTTGTAGTGTCTAGGAAATTTTGTATAAATTCTCCGTTTGATCCACCCAAAAATCCAGTCAATGTCACATCTTCTTGCAATAAATCCAAAACTTTTGATACGTTCAGTCCTTTACCACCTGCTGTTTTTTTTACGGAATTTAATCTATTGACAGAATTTTTTTGAAAATCATCCAATGTATAACGCACGTCTATGGCTGGATTTAGACATATTACTAGTATCATAATTCGTGAATGACTACTCCTTTTACGACTCTGTTGACAGTTCTAGTTTTAGAAGGAGTGTCAGGAGTATTTCCAACTCTCAAGCTTGTTATCAAACTGAAAATTTGAGCTACTATGATATCTGCAAATAATAGGTACATATCGTCCAATTTATTTTCGTTTAATTTGAATACTTCTACATCTGCGTCTATATCATGTGATGATATTGCAATTATTTTTTGTGCGATATCATCGCCTTTGACTTCTTTTAGTATGTCTACATCGTACAAAGATGTGTACTCGTCATTTGATATAAATGACACTAAAGCTGTTTTATCGTTGATGAATGATTTTGGACCGTGTCTGAATCCCATAGAAGATTCGTTGCAAGTGACGATATCTCCAGCTGTTAGTTCCAATATTTTAAGTCTAGCTTCGTTAGTTAATTTGTATAATGGACCAGAACCTAGATATACTATTCTGTCAAAATCAAGATCGATTAGTTTTTCCAATTCTTCTGATCTATCTAGTATGTTTTGTCCAATAGTAGAAAATTCTTCTACTAGTTTTTTCTTGTCTTCTACTGTTTCATCGAAAATCAAAAGTGCTGACAAAATCATAGAACTAAATGAACTTGTCATTGCAAATGCCTTGTCGTTTGATTCTTCTGGTTGGTTGAATACAAATGAATTGTCAGAATCTTTCAAATTTACAGCTAGTTTTCCATCTTTGGCACAAGTTATAGCTAAATTATAGAAGTCATCTACTAATTGTTCTCCTAAATTTACTGCAGCTAAACTTTCAGGGCTATTGCCACTTCTTGCAAAAGAAACTAAAAGAGTCTTTTGATCTTTTTTGAAGTGAAGTCTTGGACAAGACACCAAATCAGTAGTAGCTATGGATTCAAAATTGTATTTTGAGTGTTGGTTGAGGTAATCTACGATGCAATTTCCTACGTATTCTGAGCTACCTGCTCCAGTAAAAATAATTCTGGTATTGGTATCTATTTTTTGTAAAAATTTTTCGATTTTTTCTATTCTTTCGCTATATAAGTCGTAAGTTTTATTCCAAATAGTAGGCTGTTGGAAAATTTCTGTATAGGTATTGTAACAGCCTAATTCGTTTATCATTTCTTTTTTTAACATTTTTACCTCCTATTGGTAACTACCAATTAAATTATATTATCATTTTGGTATTGTGTCAAATTGTTTTCATAAAATATCTTTGATATTCTAAGAAAAACAAAAATTAGCAAAAAACTAACTAAAAAACAAATGTAAAAATATTTTCAAAAATGTATTGACTAAATGTAAAAATGCATCTATACTTATAGTAAAGGTAACTACCAGATAGATAGGGGGAAGTGAATGAATCCATTTTTAAGTTCTACATTAGTGGTTTTAGGTTATGCAGTTGTTTTTATTTGCATAATTCAAATCATGAATTATAGAAATTTGAAAAAAAGCAAAGAACATTTTAAAAATTTACACGAAAACTTAAAGCCAGGAGTAGAAGTGATGTTAACAGATGGTATTTATGGGAAACTTGTACTCGTAAAGGAAGATTATGTTATTTTAAATATTGCAAAGGATTGCGATATAAAGGTAAGTAGGTATTCGATTAAGGAAATTGTAAAATAAGGAGAGAAAATTATGCCAAATATTATGTTGACTAGAATCGACAACCGTCTAATTCATGGACAAGTAGCTACACAATGGACTAATGTCATCGGAGCTAATTTGTTATTGGTTGCAAACGATAAGGTTGCAAACGATAAGATGAGACAAGGTTTGATGGATATGGCAGCACCTAATGGAGTTGCTACAAGATATTTCACTATTGAAAAAACTATTAACGTAATTCACAAAGCAGCAGATAGACAAAAGATTTTCATTATATGTGAGACACCTCAAGACGTTTTGAAACTTGTGGAAGGTGGAGTACCTATCACTAAGGTTAATATAGGAAATATGCACATGGCTGAAGGCAAACGTCAAGTAGCATCAGTTGTATGTGTAGATGATGACGATGTAAATGCTTTTAGAGCGCTTCAAGAAAAAGGAATAGAATTGGAAATAAGAAAAGTTCCTCAAGATCCTAAGGAAGATGTTCAAAAGCTATTTTCATAAAAAAATTTAAGGAGGAGTTATGGGAGATTATAGCATCATACAAATTTTATTGATTTTTGTTGTTACGTTCATAGCTGCTATAGACCAATTCAGTTTCTTGGAATCAATATTCCAACCTATCGTTATGGGTCCTTTGGTAGGACTTATCCTAGGCGATTTAAAAACTGGTCTTATAGTTGGTGGTACGTATCAATTGTTGACAATAGGTAATATGCCTGTTGGGGGAGCTCAACCACCTAACGCAGTAATCGGTGGTATAATGGCAGCAGTATTTGCAATCACTGCTAAGCTTCCTGTAGACGCAGCTGCAGCAGCAGCTATACCATTTGCACTTTTAGGTCAATACGGGGTTACAATACTATTCACAGTAATGTCACCACTTATGACTAAGGCTGATGACTATGCACACAATGCAGATGACAAAGGTATCGAAAGAATCAACTACCTAGCAATGTGTATATTAGGAGCTATATTCGGAGTTATAGTATTGTTATTCTTCTTCGCAGGAGCATCTTTCGGAGAACAAATCGCAAACGCTATACCAAAGAAATTGATGAACGGATTATCAGCAGCCGGTGGTATGATGAAGTATGTAGGTTTTGCAATATTACTTAAAGTAATGATGAGCAAACAATTATGGGGATTCTATTTTGCTGGATTCGCACTTGCAATTATAATTATGGCAAACGAAGCACTATCAGGCCCAGCATTGCTATTGATAGCATTGATTGGATTCTGTATCGCATTCTGGGATTACCAAATCCAAACAAAACTAAAAGCTAATGTTGGTAGCTATGACGGAGGTGACGAAGATGGCATATAACATTCCTAGTCAATACAAAGATCTAACTCCTGCTGAGAAGTTAGACAATAAAACATTAAATAAGATGATATGGAGATCATTGTTCTTGCAAGCTTCATTCAACTATGAAAGAATGCAAGCAGCAGGTTGGTTGTACGGTATATTACCAGGACTTAAAAAAATCCACACTAACAAAGACGACTTGGCAGCATCAATGTCTCACAACTTGGAATTTTTCAATACACATCCATTCTTAGTTACATTTGTAATGGGTATCGTATTATCACTTGAACAAAACAAAGCTGACATTCAAACAATAAGAGCCGTAAGGGTTGCAGCAATGGGACCTTTGGGTGGAATTGGTGATGCATTATTCTGGTTCACATTAGTTCCTATCGTAGCTGGTATAACTAGTAACATGGCATTGCAAGGAAATGCAGCAGCGCCATTTATATTCTTGATTGTATTCAACTTAGCACAATTCTTGATAAGATATTGGTTAATGCACTGGTCATATAATATGGGTACCAATGCGATATCGATGTTGACGCAGAATGCTAAGGAATTTACGAGAGCAGCATCTATCTTGGGTGTTATAGTAGTAGGGGCTTTGACTTGTATCTATGGTAATACTAAAACAGTTCTTGAAATACCTAACGGAACTACAAATGCAGCTGTAGAAGTAAATACAGTAGTTAGAAATGAAGAACTTAAAAACTACGAAAAATACCTATATCAAGAAAAAGATGGTAAAATCGACACTACTCAATTACAAGATGGAGCTAGCGTAGTAGATCTTAAGAACGGTTCATCTGAAATCACATTCAATAGAAACGAAGAACAACCTGTTAAAATAAAAGTACAAGAAATATTGGACGGTATTATTCCGAACATGATTCCATTGGCACTTACAATGTTGTTGTACTTCTTACTTTCTAAGAAAAAATGGACTCCTATTTACTGTATTTGCTTATTATTAGCTATCGGTATTATAGGCGGATTCTTGGGAGTATTCTAATGAATGCAGTTATAATCGCGACACATCAAGTTTTTGCAAGCGGGGTATACAAAACTATCAACATGATAGCTGGAAAATTTGACAATGTTGAAATAGTAGAATTTTTGGAAAATGACACTTATGAGACTATAGATAAAAAGTACGATGAAGCATACGAAAAACTAAAATCATATAAAAATATAGTCGTTTTGACAGATATTTTAGGTGGAACGCCATTCAATAGAGCTGTCATGAAATTTTCAGAATCAGAAAATGTTGATGTAATATCTGGATTGAATTTTGCGATGTTGTACGAAGCTATTACAAATGAAACAGAAGATATAAATTCTTATGTAGAACAAATAATAGATACAGCGAAAAATTCTATCGAAGTTTACAAACAACCTGAGAAAAAAGAAGATTTAGAAGAAGATGGAATATAAAACAAAGCCGCACTCTTAAAAGAGTGTGGCTTTTGTTAATTGATAATAATCATATACTGATATAAAAATTTTGAACAATAAAATCGTCAATACTTGGCGATTTTTTCTTGTTTTGATATAATTAAATTTATCGATTAAATATAATTAATAAATAAAGAAGGATATTACTATGAGATTGAGAAAAAAACGTTGGGCACTTCCAGAATTGGAGGAAAATCCTTATATATACATAAATCCATATGAACTTAATGGAAAATGGCATGAAGTTTTCAAAAACGATCAGCCGATGCAATTGGAGATAGGTACAGGTAGGGGAGAATTTATTGTGGAATTAGCAAAGAGAAATCCAGATATAAATTACGTCACTATGGATGTGGAATCAAATATATTCGTCTACGCTGGAAGAAATATTCAAGAAGCGCAATTGGATAATTTAATTGGGGTATTGGATAATGCAGAAAATTTATCGAAAATTTTTACTGAAAGTGATATCGAAAAAATTTATATAAATTTTTGCAATCCATGGCCTAAACCACGTCAACATAAGAGAAGGTTGACACATCCTAGGTTATTAAATGAATACAAGAAGGTTTTAAAAGAAGGATCTGAAATAGAATTAAAGACAGATGATGATGGATTGTATGAAGATAGCTTAGAGTATTTCAATGCAGAAGGATTTGAAATTTTAGAAACAGATACTGATTTGAAGGTAAATGAAAATTCTATTGTCACTAATTATGAAAGTAAATGGAGAAATCTAGGAGTAAATATCAAATATATAAGGGCAAGATTTAATGGATAATTTGCAAAAGCACACGAAAAGTGTGCTTTTTATATGTTTGATATGATGTTTTTGATATAACTACCTACAATTTTGCTGAATTCTTCAGGGGTTTTTATATAACAAAAATCCGTTTGGAATATTTCTTTTTCGAAAGTCAGCTCGTCCTTTTTTCCGGTGAATACTCCTAGTAATTTGATGTTTTGCAATCTCGTTAGAAATACTTCTTTTGAGGCATCTTTTATTGCAGTTTCTCCGGTATAATCTTTGGCTTTGAATTTTCTCTTTCCTACAAAGTTTAAATTGACGATGTTGTTTGGTTTTCCATCTGATAGCATTATCAAAAGTCTAGATTTGTCTTCATCTTGTATGATGTTGCGAGCAAATTTCAAAGCGAGTCCGTCTCTGTTAGAACCTTCTGGATGATAGCTGAATATTTTGTAGCAGTTGGATTCTTTGTAGTCTTTGAATTTCGTTATGATGAGATAATCGTACATATTATTGAATCCTGTTACTCTAATGTCTATTGACATTTGCGATAATGCTTTTGCTATGACATAGGCTTGAGATGCTATGATTTCTTTTTTGTCAGCTTGACTTGCAGACATATCCAACAATAAGTCTACTGCAATTGGCTTATTATCGTGTAGGTATGTTTTTTTGAAAATTTTATTGTCGTTGAATTTTTTGTATCTCCATGCTTTTTTTATATCTATTGTTCCATTAGTCGATTTAACTGTTGTGACATCATCTGCTTTTAGCAGTGCTAGTTGCAAAGTTTCTTTTAATAGATTAATTTGTCGATTATATATTAAAAGATTTTTCTTGTAATGAATTATATTTTGGTTAGTCGATTCTAGTAAAGCAGTTTTTCTATAGTCATCAATTCTAGTAGCGTTGGAATCTACTATGTGAAAATTAATATCTTGGTGTATATCTGTAGATAGTTTGTTTTTGAGAGATACGAGAGTACTATAATCGACGATAGATTTTCCGTAAAGTTTTTCTATATTTTGTCTAACATCGTTGTATCGTGCTGAATTTTGTGTACTTGTCGTGTCATCGATAGTTTCATTTTCAAGTAAGCTGTACAAATCTTCTGTGAATTCTTGTGATCCTATGGTGTATTTTTCCAGTTGGGATGTGTTTTTCTTATTGGTAGTTATTTTTTGGTGAGTTTTTGTGACTGGCTTGATTTCTTTTTTGATTTTTTCAAATTCTTGTTGTGATTCTGTGGTATATTCGTGAAAATATTTTTCGATTATTTTTAGCAGCAATTCAACGAGAGTTATTGTATCAGGGCATTTTGTCTTAGCTATAGATACGATCTCTCTGATTTGACGTGTAGTTGTTATTTTTTTAGTATAATGACATTTTTCAATTTCTTCTGATATGTTTTGGGGCATTCTTGAGTAATACTTTTCTTTTAAATATTGGATATATTTTCTGTAAAAATCTCGCAATCCTTCCCTTTGTTGCAGCATGTTTTCTGTTAGGTTGTTGTCTAGTATTATCATAAAAATTGTGAAGATGTCTTGTTTGTTGGAAATTTGATCGAATATTTTCAGTACGGTTTTGGTGTCGTATTTTCGATAGGAATAGCCTAGTAGACAAATGTAGAATATCTCTTTGTTGATATTTTCTTCATCGATAAATTCTAAGTTGGGTTCTATATTGTAATCTTCTGATAGAAGCCAAAATAGATTTCTTTTCCTATTATCTTTCATTATTCAAAAATCTCTTCCGGTTTCATTTCATCTGAAAATATTGTATCTATAATGTCCGATACGATTGCCTTTTCAAATTGGTCGAATGTTTTATTCACTATTCCGATTTTTAGACTGGATTTTATGGATAAACCTCTTTTTATTGCGTGAATTGAAGCAATCAAACCTCTTAAGTCTATACATCTTCCTGATATTTCTGAATTGAGGCTTTTCTCTTGTAAATCCATGAAAAATCTGATGAACATTTTTTGCGATTTTTCATTTAGTGAAAATTCTTTTTTCAAGATTTTATCTAGCGTGTCTTCTGTAGTAGGGGGCATATCTATGACGAAAAATCTTGACAACAATGCTTCATTGATTTCACGAGTTCCAGCGTATCCGTAATTCATAGTCGCTATGAATCTTGATTTATCATCTATGTCTATTTTTTTGATTCCTGGTATGTCGATTATTCTTCTGTAATCTAGTACGGAGTGCATTATAGCTACGGAGTCGTTTTTTGCCATGTTGATTTCATCGAAAATGCAAAATCCTCCGTTAGTTGCAGCTTCTAATATAGGGCCTGGTCTAAAAACTACTTCATCTGATTTTAAAGTGTCCATTCCTATCAAACTCTCAGAATCAGTATTGACATGAAAAGATATATTCCATTGAGGTCTTTGGAAAATATAAGATAAATTGTCACAGAGTACATTTTTTCCAGTTGCTTTTGGACCTACGAGAAGTAAATTATTGGACTCTAATATGCTAGTTATTGCCATTTCCAATACTTCTTTTCCATAATAATTAAACCTTGGTTTTGGAATTCTATCCTCAAAATTTTTATCTACTGTATTATTTTTTAAAAAGTTTTCTACATCTTTTATTAAGTTTTTATTTATATTTTGTGATTCTAATAAATCTATCATATTACCTCTTTATTTCTTTAAAGTTTCAAAGATATTATACAAAAAAGCAATCTTACAGTCAAAATATAAATGAAATTAGATATCAGCATATAAATTTGTAAATCCTCAGAAATTTCAATGGATTTTAAGTTGAATTGCTTAAATTATATTTGACAAATCTTAGCAATTTTAATCTATTATTTCCACAAAAATTTGTGTTATAATATAGCAAAAGAATTAAAAGCAGGTGAATAAATGAAAAAAGTATGGGGAAGTTTCGTAAAAGGATTTGCTAAATTCTTAGATGGATTTTTCGGATTCATAATAGCTTTTATCGAAACTCTTGTTAATTTGACAGAGGGATTCAGGTATATCCTCGGTTCCATACTGTCTTTTGGATGTGTTTTAATATTTTTATTTCCATATATATTTTTTAGATACAAATGGTTGACATTTACTATAATATTTATAACGATATTTCCAGTATTAGGTAAAGGATTTGTCAGCTATATAAAATACATGAAGTATTCATTGGTAGAATTTTTGTTGGGATATGCAAATTATTACTTGAATGATTCTACTACGAAATACAATTCTTTTTCTGACTATAAGAGGAGATATATTTTCAATAGACAACAAGAAGAGCAAAGAAAAAGAGAAGAAAGACAAAGACGTGAACAAGAAGAATGGAATAGAAGAATCAACGATTGGTTCAGACAAACGGGATTTGGATTTGACGATTACACTTATTATGGAGGATATGGTCAATCAAATGGTGGATATCAGGGAAATTATCAAGGTGGATACCAAGGAAATTACCAAAGCTATCAAAACCCAATAGACGATTTCGTAAAGACTTACGAAAAACACTGTGATACATTGGGAGTAGGATATAATGCCGATAAATACGAGATCAAATTGAATTATAGAAAACTTGCCAAGAAATATCACCCAGATATCAACAAAGCAGCAGATGCCACTGAAAAATTCCAAGAAGTAAACAATGCTTATGACTTTTTATCTAATCAAGAAAATATTGATAGATACAATAGAATAAAAAATAAATTATAAAATAAATGACCACACAAATTTGTGTGGTCATTGTATTTAGAGATTTTATAAACCAAGTAATTCTAGTAATTCAGATAAATCTTTAATTACGAAATCAGCTTGTGCATCTAGATATTTTCTTTTAGTTTTTTCTCTAATAGAGTTTTTATCGTCTTCTGATAATTTTTCGAAATCATCTTCATTTAATCCCATAAGTGAACTTCCATCGAGTATTCCAATTGATTTTACTCCGGCATTTTTTCCTTCTTTTATATCTGCTATTGTGTCTCCCACTTTTATTACGTTTTGAGCAGATGAGATTTCTAGATTTTTCATGTTTTCATAAATCATGTAAGGATAAGGTCTACCAAAAGAGTAGTTTTACCACTTCCAGAAGGACCTAAAATAGATACAATTTCTCCAGTATCAATGGACAAACTTATACCATCTAAAATGTACTTCTGATCATCATAAGTTTTTTTAATATTATCTAAAACTAACATCTAATCATCCTTTCAAAAAAATACTTCGAAGCTTTTTGAGTATTGTATAATAGCATTATTCAATGGAAGTTTAGAATTAGTAAAATATATGTAAAAAAAGATCCAATGATTTTTACAAAAAAACATATTTTTGCTTAGAAGAATGAATAAAATTAATAATGATAAAAAGTTAATCTATTTAAAAAAATTCACATTAAATTAAAATAATTTTTGCTACATATAAAATTTTTATTGAAAACATAAAATAAAGATTATCAATGTTAAATCAATTCGAAATATATAATAAAAATGTTTTCATTTATACATGTTACAATTTTTATAAAAAAATAAGCAATAATTCTAAAATCAAATTGAACAAATCTAAAAAATACGCTATATAATGGAATACGAGGAAGTGAGTTTATGAAAGACATTATCAATAAAATAATAGAAATTGATAAAAAAGCTCAAGAGTTAGATGAACAATTTAAAAACGAGCTTGAGGCTGAACAAAAAAGTCAAAAAGAGTCCATGAGAAGACTCGACGAAAAATATCAGTCTGAATCTATAACTAAACTTAATTCTGTCCATGATGATATCATCAATAGTCAACAAGGCAACATAGAATCTCAGAAGAAAAGCATTGAAAAAAAGAAAGAGCAGCTTAAAAGCATTTACGAAAAGAATAGAGAAAAGCTGGTCGATGAATTTTTTAGTAAAATAACGGAGTAGTTATGGGATCTGCAAGAATATATAGTGCTTTGAATACGAAAATTTCTAAAATCAGTTCCAAATTATTAACAGGGGAAGATTTTAAAAAATTAATCGAGCAAGACACTGTAAAAGATCAGTACGATTATCTTTTGAGATTGGGAAAGATCAAAGAAATATCTGGTAATGAACAGGTATACGAATTTGAAAATGCCCTGGATGACAATATGGTACAAAATGAAAGAAAGTTGAAATATTATTTGACGGGAATCTATAAGAAATTCTATGAATCGCTTTTAGAATATTACCTGATTGAAGATATTAAGACTTTGGCAAGAGTAATTGTTAGAAGAGAATACACAGATAGGTTGAACGACAATCTTATAGCTCTAAAAGATACAAAATTTTCTCGAATTAATTCTTCTACTACATTATCTGATTTCATCGAGATGTTAGATGAACCATACAGATCAATTGTAGATAGGTACAAAGAAGAAAATCGTCATAGAATTTTGTTTTTTATTGAGATGAATTTGGATAGATACTACTATTCCAATATCATGAAATTGAGCCAAGAGCTATCAAAAGAAGACCATAAAATCGTATTGGATTATTATGGAGAAAAGATAGATTTGTTGAACCTAGAGTGGATTTACAGAGCGATGAAGTATTATGAAATCAATAGTGAGATTATATTCAACTTCACTATAATGGGTGGCAAATATCTACAAATAGATGAACTCAAAAAGATTTCTTATATGGATTTCGAGGATTTGATCCAATTTATTTCAAAAAGCAATTATTCATTTTTAGTCAACACTGAAAATGATGTTGATTTGTACATGGATAGAAGAGTATACAGATATCTATATTTCAAGGCTTTAGATTTGGTGCATACTAATAAGTACAATATTTCGAAACTTATCGGAATAGGAGAACTACTAGAGTTTGAAAAGTTTGATATCGAAAAAGTTATTGAGACAAAAAGATTTAAGATGGATGAGGAAACTTCCAAATCTTATCTTATTAGGAAATTGTAAGGAAGTGGTAAATTGAGAGCAGAAAGAATGTACATGATGAATGTAGTCGGAAATCTCAAGTACTTAGAATCCACCATAAAAGATTTATTGGAAATTGGTAGTGTCGAATTGACAGACAGTTTGAGCCAAATTGAAAATAACACTTTTATTGTTAATGTAAACAGTGAAAACATCGAAAAATCAGTAGAATTCAACAATGTTGGGAGATTCGAAAGCAAAGATTACAAGCAATTATCTACAATAGCTGATAATTTGAAAGATGTTTTCAAGGTGGATATTAGGGATGAAAGGCTCAAAAAGGAGTACGACGAAGAAGAAATCAAAGAATTTTACAATTCTATTAAGGCAAAGGTAGATCAAATTTATTCTTATGAAAATAAGATCGAAGAAAACAAGAAAGAACTTGAAGAACTTGGTTTAATAGAAGATTTAGATGTTTCTATTGAAAGCATGAACAATTTAAAATACTTTGAATATCGATTTGGATTTTTGGCAAAAGAAGATAGGCTAAAATTAAAGAAAAATTACGATAATATTATGGCAAGCGTACTTCATTTGGCTACAAAGAACAAAAAAGAAGTGTATGTGGCTATTTATCCAAAAGAAGTATCTAACGAAATAGACAGAATACTTAGATCTTTGAATTGGACAGATATTAAAATCAATCCAGTTCGTCAAGATGTTCCAAAGAAAATAATCGAAAATATTGAATTGGAAAATGAAAGATTAGGTGAAAAAATAGTAGAACTCAACAAAGATTTGAATGAGATTTACACTAAAAATAAAAGCAAAATCATTGATATGATAATTTCTATAAATTTGTTAACTCAAATAGAAGATATCAAATCGATGTTGGCTAGAAGTCAAAATTATTTCTATCTAGCAGGATGGGTTCCAGAATCTGCCAAGAAAAATGTTCAACAGGTATTATCAAAATACGATGATATGTTTGTGAATTTCTTAGATGGTGAAGATAGTGGATTGACGCCTCCCACCAAACTCAAAAACAACAAATTTTTTAAGCCGTTTGAGCTTTTGGTAAATATGTATGGCACTCCCAACTACAAAGAATTAGATCCTACTATGTTTTTTGGATTGACTTATATGTTATTATTTGGGGCTATGTTCGGAGATTTAGGACAGGGTGCTGTAATGTTTTTAGCCGGCATATTACTGGCGAAATTAAAAGATAAAATGATGGGCGGATTGTTGGAGAGAATAGGGTTTAGTTCAATGGTTTTTGGGATATTGTACGGTTCGGTATTCGGATTGGAAGGAGTAATTCCAGCGTTGTTCTTAAAGCCTTTTGAAAATATCAATAAAGTATTGATAATAGCGATAGTTTTCGGAATAATACTTTTATTTGTGGCTTATATACTTGGATTATACAATAATTATATATTCAAAAATGTTCAAGAAGGACTTTTTGGACAAGAAGGATTAGCAGGATTTTGCCTATTCATTTTGTTCTTGCTTTTAGCTGCTACATTGGTATTAAAATTGAGCATGATATCAGCTCATGTAGTGGCAGCGTGTATGTTAATAGTTATATTTGTAATGATATTTAAAGTTCCTTTGACACAATTATTATATAAAAGAAGACCTCTTCACAACGGATTAGATGTTACTGGATATTATGTCGAAAGTTCATTTTCTATAATAGAAACTTTAATATCTATGTTTTCATCTACAGTATCGTTCATAAGGGTAGGAGCATTTGCAATCAACCACGTTGGATTGTTCTTGGCTTTTTCATCAATCGGAAAGATGATAGGAACAAATGCAGGTAACATTGCAATGATAATAGTAGGAAACATAGTTATTCTAGGACTTGAAGGTTTGATTGTATTCATTCAATCTTTGAGACTTGAATATTATGAATTGTTTAGTAAATATTTTAGAGGAGACGGAATATTGTTCCGCCCAACAATAAAAAGAATATAAAGGAGTATTGATATGACATTTATTTTAATTTCAACAGCATTAATAGTTTTATTGACTATAGGTTCAGGAGTTTATTTATTATATAACAACACAGATTCATCTAAAACAAAGCTAAAAAAAGCTTTAGGAACTAATCTTTTCGCAATTATACCTTGTCTTGTAATGGCAATAGTATTTTTAATGCCTAACTCTTCATTTGCAGCTGCAGCAGCTCAAGGAGCTAATGGTTTAGGATTATTGGCAGCAGCATTGTCAACAGGTTTGGCTACAATTGGTACTGGTTATGCAGTAGGTGTTGTAGGTTCTTCAGCATTGGGAGCAGTAAGCGAAGATCCATCATTATTAGGTAAATCATTGATTTACGTAGGATTGGCTGAAGGTATTGCTATCTACGGATTGGTTATTTCAATTCTTATATTACAACAAGTATAAAATGAAATCCGTAATAATAAGCAAGGATAATGTCACAAATTTAGGGATGCGTCTTGCAGGTATTACTGGGATTGTAGCGAAAAATGAGGCTGAAATGAAAAGAGCTTTCAAAGCGGCTACAATAGACGATACTTTGGGAATTGTAATAATCACAGAAGAAGTGTTCAACACGATAAAAGATGATGTTACAAAACACAAAGATAAAAAGAAAAATCCATTAGTAGTGACAATACCTGGAATAAATGGACTTGAAGACAAAGATTTCTTGATGAAATATATCAAAGAATCAATAGGGATTAAGGTGGATTAGAGGTATTATGATTTTACTAGAGAAAAAATTAGATATTTTCAACAAAATTATTTTTGTGAATAGAAAAAGAGATTATGACAACAAAATTTCTGAAATAAAAAGCTCTAATCAAAATGCACTAAAAAATTATGAAGAAAAATTAATTGAAGAGTATAACTTGAATTTAAAGAAGAGAACCAGAAGAGCAGAACAAAAATCTATAGAAAAATTGAGAACTGCTGAACAAGAAAATAGACGTGAGCTTTTGGTTTTGAAAGAACATATCTTACAAGATTTGGTAGGAAAAGTTACAAAAAAAATAATGGAATTTGTCAAGACAGAACAATACAGACAAAAACTAATTAAAGATATAGAAGAAAACATCGAAGCTTTGGACTATGAAGTTATTGTATTGGTTTTGAAAAATGATTATGAATATGTAAAATCCAGCTTGAAATCAAATAAGATATCTGAGATCAAAACTATAGCTAACAACTATTTGGGTGGATTCATGATTCAAGATACAGAACAAACAGTGAATTTTGATTATACGTATTTATCAAAAATGCAAGATTACAAGCACGATATGGGAGAAGAAATTCATAAACTAATGACTGGTGGTGATTCCAATGAGTAATGGAAAGATTTTATCTATAAACGGCCCTGTAATTAAGGGAACGGATATGGTTGATTTCACAGCCAAAGAAATGGTTCTAATTGGCGATAAAAAGTTAATAGGAGAAGTAATTAGTTTGGAAGATGATATAGCAGTAATCCAAGTTTACGAAGAAACTGAAGGATTGAAAAAAGGTGATGAAATTTATCACACTAACAAACCACTTTCATTGAAATTGGGGCCTGGATTATTGAGAAATATGTTTGATGGTATCGAAAGACCATTGCAAAAAATCAGAGATAAGTATTCTACATTTATACCAGAAGGTATAGGGCTTATTTCGATAGATGAAGAAAAATTGTGGGATGTCACAATAAAAGTATCAAATGGAGATAAAGTAACTGAAGGACAAATCGTAGCAGAAATTCCAGAAACAGAAGCTATTGTTCATAAAATAATGATTCCAATAGGAGTGAATGGAACTGTTAAAGAAGTTGTTTCCAACGGACAATACAATATCGAAACTACAATAATGCTAGTTGAAGATGAGTTTGGAAATAATACAGAAATAAAATTGTACCAAGATTGGCCTATCAGAGTTCCTAGACCTTCAAAAGAAAGATTAGATGTAGATAGATTATTGGAAACTGGTCAAAGAATTTTGGATGTATTTTTCCCATTGGCAAAAGGTGGTACTGTTGCAATTCCTGGCGGATTTGGTACAGGAAAAACTATGACACAACACCAATTGGCAAAATACGCTGATGCAGATATTATCATATATATAGGTTGTGGAGAACGTGGAAACGAAATGACAGAAGTATTGGAAGATTTTCCGAAGTTGATCGACCCAAATAACGGAAAGCCACTTATGGAAAGAACAGTTCTTATAGCCAACACTTCGAACATGCCAGTAGCAGCCAGAGAAGCGAGCATTTATACTGGAATAACTATGGCAGAATATTTCAGAGATATGGGATACGATGTAGCTATAATGGCAGACTCTACATCTCGTTGGGCAGAAGCTCTTCGTGAAATATCAGGAAGACTTGAAGAAATGCCTGCAGAAGAAGGATATCCAGCATATCTTCCATCTAGAATTGCACAATTTTACGAAAGAGCTGGAATTGTCAAAACATTAAACGACAACGAAGGATCAGTCACAATAATTGGAGCTGTATCTCCAGCTGGTGGAGATTTTAGTGAACCTGTAACTGAAAATACCAAGAGATTTGTCAACGTATTTTTGGGATTAGATAAAGATTTGGCATATTCAAGACATTATCCAGCTATCAACTGGATGAGCAGTTACTCTTCTTATGTAGACAAATTGAGAGATTATTACGAATCAAAACTAGGCGAAGATGTAGTATCTTTGAGAAATGAAATGCTAAAACTTTTATACGAAGAAGATAAATTAAAAGAAATCGTAATGTTGGTAGGAGAAGATGTACTTCCAGACGACCAAAGGTTGATATTAGATATTTCAAACGTAATGAAATTAGGTTTTCTACAACAAAATGCTTTTAGCAAGATAGATACTTATGTACCTCTTAAAAAGCAAGTAGAGATGCTAAAAACTATAAAATTATTGTACGATGAAGGATATAAAGCAATCAAAGAGCAAATTCCAATCTCTCAAGTAAAAAATCCAGAATTATATTCAAAAGTTATAGCTATGAAAAATACTGTAGAAAATGATGATTTAAGCACTATAAAAGATTTAAACGATGAGATCAAAGAATTTTATAGCGATTTGATTAGTAAATATGAAAAGTAGGTGATTTTATGATAAAAGAATATATAAAGCTAAAAAAAGTTGAAAGTTCAATAATCGAAGTTGAAAACGTCAACGAAGCAAGTTTTGGCGAAGTTGTCGAAGTAAAATCATCTGAATCAGATAAAACAATGGTAGGTAAAGTCGTTAAAATTGACGACAACACCGTTACTATCCAAGTTTTTGGAGATAGCACAGGAATGAGCACTCAAAATACGAGAGTTCGTTTTACTACAACTCCATTTGAGATAGCTTTGTCAGAAGATATATTGGGAAGAAAATTCAACGGTATAGGTCAACCTATAGACAACGGTGGAGATATTTATGCAGCCAAATACTACAACGTAAATGGACGTGCGATAAATCCTGTATCTAGAGTGTACCCTAGAGACTTCATACAAACTGGAATTAGTTCAATAGATTGTTTGATGACGTTGATAAGAGGACAAAAACTTCCAGTATTTTCAGGTTCTGGTATGAGCCACAATAAGTTGGCAGCTCAAATCGTACGACAAGCCAAGATAAAAGGAGCAAATGAAGATAACTTTGCCATAGTTTTTGGTGCTATAGGTGTAAAACACGACGAAGCTAGATTTTTCGAAGATACATTTAGACAATCAGGAGTTTTGAACAACGTATGTATGTTTGTAAACTACGCAGATGATTCTATAATGGAGAGAATTATCACTCCAAGAGCAGCTTTGACTGCAGCAGAATATCTAGCATTTGAAAAAAATTATCACGTTTTGGTTATAATTACAGATTTGACAAGTTATGCAGAAGCTCTTCGTGAAGTATCTTCTAAAAGAGAAGAAGTTCCTTCTAGAAAGGGCTATCCAGGATATTTGTATTCGGATTTGGCATCACTATATGAAAGAGCCGGAATGATAAAAGACGCAGAAGGTTCGGTAACATTGATTCCAATATTGACAATGCCTAATGACGATATAACTCACCCTATTCCGGATTTGACAGGATATATTACAGAAGGGCAAATCGTATTGGAAAGAAGTTTGATGCAAAAAGACATTTACCCACCTATCAATGTACTTCCATCTTTGTCAAGACTTATGAAAGACGGTATAGGTGAAGGATATACTAGAGAAGACCATCCAGATGTTAGTAGTCAATTGTTCTCAAGCTATTCTCATGTTCAAGAAGTCAGAGATTTGGCACAAATTATAGGTGCTGATGATTTGAGCGAATCAGATCAAAAGTATTTGGAATTTGGTGACGAATTTGAAAATAGATTCGTAAAACAAGATTATTATGAAAATAGAGAAATAGAAGATACATTGGATTTAGCCTGGGAATTATTGAAAATATTGCCAAAGAACGAATTGGATAGACTATCGCCAGAAATGATCAAAAAATATATGAATAGGTGATTATATGGCAGTTTATAAAATGACTCCTACAAAGGGGAATTTAATAAAAGCTAAAAAAACTCTCGACTTTTCTAAAAAAGGATATAATCTTCTCGACAAAAAGAGAACCGTACTCATAAAAGAAATGATGGGACTTATGAAAAGGGCTCAAACGCTACAAGATTCTATCGAATCGGAATTTGAAGAAGCATACAGCCTTTTGACAGAAGCTTCTGTTACTGTAGGTACAGATAGGTTGGAAGAAATATCTCATTCTATAAGTCATGAAAAGGAATTTGATGTTATTTATAAATCTGTAATGGGAGTAGAAGTTCCTCATGTAGTAGCGGAAGAATCTAGAGCAGAAGCACAGTACGGATTTTATAGAACTAATGCTGCATTTGATAAGGCTGTTATAGCTTTCAATAAAATAAGAGAAACTATATACGAGCTTGCTGAAATGGAAAATGCAGTATATAAATTGGGTAAAGAAATAAAAAAGACACAAAAACGTGCTAACGCTTTGGATAAAATTCAAATACCTAAATATGAAAAATCTATCAAAGATACTGAAGATATCTTGGCTGAAAAAGAAAGAGAAGAATTTTTCAGACTAAAAATGGTAAAAAAGAAGAAAAAATAGATATAGAGGGGATAATTAGGAAAATAATATATAAATATAAGTAAGTATTTTATCCTTGTTTTTCAAGAAATATTACAGTTAACCAAAATAAGATGATTAGATTTATTTTAGTGATTGGATTATTGATTGGGTAATTTGCTTCTTATATTTATATGAATTATTTTTCTAGGAGTTTTACAATGAATGACATTAAATTTTTAGCACAATGTATTTGGTGGCAAGATATTAGAAAACCTGAGAAGATTTCCGAAAATATTTTGAGGATTCTACATATCGCATTGGAATTATTTATTGGCTGGTTGTTGATAATGTATTTAACAAATTTCAGCTTGAATAAAGTGGTTTATGTAATTTTATCTGTATATGTAGTGCTATCTTTGTTGACATTCGGATCTATAAGGTCGTATTTGCTCCATATTTCTGAAGATAAACCTCTTTTATCCTGGGGATTTTGGATTTTGGGATGGCCGCTTTCTTTAGTTGGGCTGTTCTTTTTAGCGTTTAACAAAGGAAATATTTTTAAAATAATTGAAAAATAATTTTAGGGAATTCTAAAACGAATTCCCTATTTTTGTTTGTGAATGATAATGGTTTGAGGTATTATATAAAGAGAGGTGATAGTATGAATAATTGGGATTTGTCCAAGATGTACAAGGACAAAAATGAAATTGAAAAAGACATTAAATTAGTTAATGAAAATATAAAAACAATCGATAAATTAAGAGAAAATGAAAAGGATAATTTTATTGAAATATTAAATACGCTTTTCGATACAGAAAGGGTAATGGATAATTTGTACACTTACGCTTCGATGAAGAAAGATGAGAACAGCAAAGTTTCTGAAAGTGTAAAATTAGAATTGGAATTATCTTCTCTATTCAATAAACTTCAATCGAGATTTTCTTTTGTTGAGCCTTTTGTATTGTCACTAAATTCAGAAGAACAAGACAAGCTTATCAAAGAAAATCCAAAATACGAAATATTTTTCAAAAAGATTTTGAGATTCAAAGAACATACATTATCAGCGAAAGAAGAAAACATCATTTCGTTGATGGGCGAAGCTATGGCAAGTCCTCACAATGATTTCTATAGTTTACAAAACACAGATATGGAATTTCCATACGTTGAGTCAATTGGTGAAAAACTTACAAATGCTAATTTTGTTCCATTTTTATCAAAACTTCCTCGTGAACAAAGAAAAGAAGTTTTTGAAAAATATTACGAAGAATTAGGCAAATACAACAATACTTTTGGTTCGACATTATATGCAAACATCAAAAATTTAGTTATTTTGTCAAAAATCAAAAAATACGACAGTGCAAGACAAATGGAATTGTTTGATGACGATGTAGATGAAGTAGTTTATGACAATTTGATAGATATTGTTCATGAATATTTGCCATATTTGTACAAATACTATGATTTGAGAAAAAATTTACTTGGAATTGATGAAAACCACATGTACGATGTGTATGTGCCATCGACAAAAGGGTTTAATAGAGAAATTCCATTTGAAGAAGCTAAAAAAATTGTGATTGAAGCAGTAAAACCTATGGGAGAAGAGTATCAATCTATATTGAAAAAAGCTTTTGAAGAAAATTGGATCGATGTATATCCAAAAGAAGGCAAAAAACCAGGCGCTTACAGTTGGGGATCTTATGACTCTTATCCATACATTTTGACAAATTATACGAATGATATAGATTCTGTATTTACTTTAATTCACGAATTAGGCCATTCACTTCACTCTTATTATTCTAGAGCTAACAATGAATTTATGTATGCAGGGTACACTATTTTCGTTGCAGAAGTGGCAAGCACTTGCAATGAAATGTTGTTATTAGATTATATGATCAAAAATGCAAAAAATGATGAAGAAAAATTATACTTGTTAGATCATCACATCAATTCATTCAGACAAACTATTTTCAGACAAACAATGTTTGCAGAATTTGAAAGAGAAACTCACAAATTAGTTGAAGAAGATAAGGCTTTGACAGGTGAAGATTTCAACGAAATTTATTATAATTTGAATAAAAAATACTTTGGAGATAGCGTCACATCAGATGATTTGATTAAGTATGAATGGTCGAGAATTCCTCATTTCTACAGTAATTTCTACGTATATAAGTACGCTACTGGACTTAGTGCATCTACTATTTTGTCACAAAAGATTTTGTCAGGAGATGCTCAAGATTTAGAAAATTACAAAAACTTCTTGAAGGATGGCAACAAGCATTATCCATTGGTACAACTTAAAAATGCCGGGGCAGATATAAAAGACAAAGAAGTGCTTAGAATTGCATTTGAAGTATTTAAAGAAAAAGTATTGGAATTTGAAAAGATAGTCAATAAATAAGGAGGAATTATGAAATACAAAGCATTGCACACTTGTATAAGAGTAGCTAATCTAGAAAAATCAATAGAATTTTACAAAAAGGCATTGGGTATGGAAGTAACTAGAACTAAAGATTTTCCAGAAGATAAATTCACTTTGGTGTATATGAAAGCAGAAGGAGATTATGAGTTGGAATTGACATACAATTATGGAAAGACTGATTATACTCATGGAGATTTCTACGGACATATGGCATTTGAAGTAGAAGATTTGGAAAAATCTCACGAATACCACAAATCTTTGGGGTATGAAGTTGATGATTTGGGTGGATTAGAAGGTGTAGCTACATTTTATTTTATGAAAGATCCGGATGGTTTCAATATTGAAATAATTGGTAAATAATATGGAGCTTGAATTAAAACATATCAACAAATCTTTTGGAGATAATAAAGTTCTCAGCGATGTATCTTTCAAAGTCAAAAGTGGACGAGCACTTGGATTTTTGGGAAGAAATGGAGCTGGAAAAACAACTACCATGAGAATAATCACAGATGTTTTGGACAAAGATAGCGGACAGATTTTAGTAGACGGTTCTCCTATTAATTACGATGATCTAAAAATAGGCTATCTTCCAGAAGAAAGAGGTCTGTATTCAAATGAGCGTGTGTTCACACAACTTTATTATTTCGCAAGATTAAAGGGTGCAGATAGAAGAAGTGCACGCCAAAATGTAAGGTATTGGCTGGATAGATTTGATTTATCCAGCTATAAAAACCGTAAGCTGTCTACATTGTCAAAAGGATTGAAGCAAAAAGTTCAGATAATATCTGCACTTTTGAATGATCCTGATATTTTAGTATTAGATGAGCCTTTTTCAGGACTCGATCCTATAAATTCACATGAATTGAAGTTAGCTGTAGGAGAATTCATTAGAAACCAAAAAATAGTTATATTTTCAAGTCATTTGATGAGTTATATAGAAGAATTTTGCAGAGATGTTTGCATAATAGAAGAAGGTAGAATTTTACTTAGTGGAGATTTGAATGAAATTAAAAGTTCGATGGCTGAAAAGAAAATGCTATTGAACGCTAACAATATGGGTATTTGGCAATTAAAAGAGATTTTGGAAGCTGAAAATTTGATATACCCAGACGCAGTGATTCGTGAATACAAACTTTTAGTGAGATTGACAGAAAACATAACAAAAGAAGATGTGTTGGAGTTTATGATGCTCAATCAAATCGACATCAACTGTTTTAGTCAATACGAGCCAAGTCTTCAAGATGTTTTTGTATCGAAAGTTGGTGTCAGTGAATAATGAAAAATTTTAATAGAGTTTTTAATTTTGAATTTAATTCCATAATTAGGCACAACTTTTATGTGATAGCTACAGTAATAATCGCAGCATTGGTGTTCTTATTATCGTTTTTGCCTAGGTTCATGCCTTCTTTATCAGGTAAAAATTCAATAAATAAAAATGCCACTTTAAATATAAACGCATTGCAATTTAAAAATACTTGCATATATAGTAGCGATAAAAACATCGACATGGAGTATTTGAAAGCTATAATGGGATTAGACGATAAGGATGTATTGCAATCGGAAGAACAATTGAAAGAAGCTGTAAATAGTGGACAGTACAATGAAGGATTTGTAGTGGAAAGTTCTACTAAATTCAAATCGTATATCCACGACAAAGAATTTATGGACGATAGCAGTGATAGATTTGTAGAGGCATTTCAAAAATACAACTACGATAAAAGTCTCATCAACAAAGGTGTAAATCCGGATTATATAGAAAAAAATTCCAAGCAAAAGATAACTTTTACTGAAAAAGTATTGAATAGAGATAGATCGCATTCTTTTGTGTTTTCAATAGTTTTTGTAATACTTTTTGACCTCATGGTGTTATTTTATGGAGCAGTGATGGCAAACAACATAGCCAGAGAGAAAAAGGATAAGACTATAGAAGTTCTATTAGCTTGTTCAAAACCTGGGGTTTTTGTATTGGGTAAGTTGTTGAGTTCAGCTGTTTTGGGGTTGATTCAGTATTTTATATTCATATTCGTGGGAATATTTGGAATATTTGTGAACAAGAATTATTACCCTGAAGGAATATGGAATTTTTTCACAAATACGTTGAGTCCTAAATTTGTACTTACGATTTTGTTATTCTTCATTTTCGGATTTGTATTGTATTTGATTTTATTCCAGATATTGGGACTTGCAATAAAAAGAAATGAAGACATAAATTATTTTATAATACCTGTGTTTTTGGTATTAGTAGGGCTTTTTATGGTTATCTTGAATTCTCTAGGAAAAGAAGGTGACATTTTGACATTGGTATTGTCATTTGTTCCATTCTCATCTGCTATAATGATGCCTGTGAGATTTTTGATGAATGACGTAAAAATATTGGAAATAATAGTGTCATTTGCAATAATGATAGTTTGCATCATAATGTTGCTTTTAAAATCGATGAAAATGTACAAAAAAGGAGCTATGCAAAGCATAGATTAATTTGTTAATATTTTGAAATATTTAAGAGATAGTGCATAAGAATGAAAAATTTAGAGCACTATCTTTTATTTTGTTTTTCTACAATTACAATTTTAATATACAAAGCTTGGCTATTTAGTGGTATAATATATTACGAATAAAATAAGGAGAGTTGTTTATGAATATACTATTTTCACCACCTGATATTTCCGATAGAGAAATTGAAGAAGTGGTAGATGCTTTAAAGTCAGGTTGGATAACTACCGGACCTAAAACAAAACTTTTGGAAAAAAAATTACAAGAATATACAGGCTCTAAAAAAACTTGCTGCTTCAATTCAGCAACTGCAGCATTGGAATGTGCCCTTAGAATTTTGGGAGTAAACGGTAAAAAAGATGAGTGCATAACTTCAGCTTATACTTATACAGCTAGTTGTTCTGTCGTAGATCATTTAAACGCTACTATCAAATTGGTAGATGTAAAAAAAGATACATTTTTCATGGATTATGACAAACTTTACGACAGCATAAATGAAAACACTAAAGCTATAATTCCTGTCGATATAGCAGGAGTTCCTGTAGATTACGATAAAATATACGAAATCATAGATGCTAAGAAATCTATTTTTAGACCTTCTAATGAAATTCAAGAATCATTGGGAAGAGTTGCTTTGATATCTGATAGCGCTCATGCATTAGGCTCTACTTATAAAAATAAAATGATAGGATCTTTCCAAGACATAGCATCATTCTCATTCCACGCCGTAAAAAATTTCACTACTGCAGAAGGTGGAATGTTAGCTATAAATATCGGAGATGTAGATCAAATATACACAGATTTACAATTATTATCTCTTCATGGACAAAATAAAGATGCCTTGGATAAGACAAAACTAGGTGCTTGGGAGTACGATATAAAAGGACTTTATTACAAGTACAATATGCCTGATATATTGGCTGCAATAGGATTAGCGCAAATTGAAAGATACGATGAACTTCTAAAAAGAAGAAAAGAAATAATTAAAATGTACAACGATGCATTTGATGGAACAGAAATAGAATATCTAAACCATTTTGGAAAAGATTATACAAGTAATGGACATCTATACCTTACTAGAGTTAAGGGAATAGACGAAGACAGAAGAAATGAAATAATAATCAAAATGGCAGAAAAAGGAATCGCCACAAATGTACACTACAAACCAATAGCGATGATGACAGGCTATAAAAAATTGGGATTTGACATAAAAGATTATCCTAATACTTTCGAACAATACAAAAACGAAATAACATTGCCATTGCATACATTATTGAGTGATGAAGATGTATCTTATGTCATCGACACTTATAAAAGCATAGTGAGTGGTAAATAATATGGCAAATCGAGTAGATGAAATCCTTAAAAAGAGCAAATTTAATCTTTTCATCAAAAGATTGTTTGATATTGTGGCTTCATTATTTGGAATAATAATAATGTGTATTCCAATGATAATAATCGCAATAGCGATTAAGCTGGATTCAAAAGGGCCTGTTTTTTTCAAACAAAAACGTGTCAAAAAAGACAACAAAGACTTTACAATATTGAAGTTTCGAACTATGGTAGTTGATGCTGAAAAATTGGGAATGAAAATTACCGTAGGAAATGACCCTAGAATTACAAAAGTGGGGGGATTTTTGAGAAAGACAAAATTAGATGAATTTCCTCAACTTTTTAACGTATTGATAGGGGACATGAGCTTTGTAGGACCTAGACCGGAAGTCAGAAAATATGTAGATATGTATTCTGAATCAGATAAGGATATATTGAAAATACGTCCGGGAATTACGGATTTGGCAAGCATAAAATATCGAAACGAATCAGAAGTATTGGATAAATCGGATGATCCGGAAAAGACATATATAGAAGAAATCATGCCGAATAAAATTGAATTAAATAGAGAATACATCGAAAATATCAATTTATTAAATGACATTAAAATAATACTTAAAACATTGAAGATTTTATAAAAATTAACTGGAGGATGTTAATGAATATACCATTGTTGAATTTGAAAAGACAATATAAAAATATCGAAAAAGAAGTAAATTCCAGTGTATTGGAGTGCTTTGAAAATGCACAATACATAATGGGAGAAAATGTAAAACAATTCGAAAAAGAAATATCTGAAAAAATAGGCTGCAAATACGCTATCACAGTCGCTAATGGAACAGATGCTCTTATCATCGCTTTAAAATCATTGGGAATAAAAGAAGGCGACGAAGTAATCACAACAGATTACACATTTTTTGCCACAGCAGAAGCCATAAGATTCGTAGGAGCTAAGCCTGTATTTTGCGATGTAGAATTGGATACTTGCAATATAGATCCTTCTCAAATAGAAGAAAAGATTACAGACAAAACTAAAGCTATAATATGCGTACATTTATTTGGAAATCCTTGCAAAATGGATAAAATAAATGAAATTGCAAAGAATCACAATCTATTCGTCATAGAAGATGCTGCTCAAGCGATAAATTCTCAATATAAAGGACAAAATGTAGGTACATTGGGAGACATAGCTTGTTTTTCATTCTTTCCAACTAAAAATTTAGGCTGCTATGGCGATGGCGGAATGATAACTACAAATAATGACGATTTAGCTACAATAATAAAGGCTTTGAAAGTTCACGGAAGTGGAGAAAACGGAATGAAAGCATATTCTATCATCAACAACGTAGAGATGGAAAAAATGGAAGTATCAACAGGAGACAACACAGTATACAATCCATTAAAGTACTACAATTATTTGATAGGACACAATTCTAGGCTAGATGAAATACAAGCTGCAATATTGAGAATAAAATTAAAACATCTAGATGAATACACAGAAAATAGAAGAAATATCTCTCACAAATACATCGAAGCATTAAAAGACACATCATTGGTGATGCCTACAGAAACAGAAGGAGGAAAACACGTATTCCATTTGTTCATCCTTCAATCAGACAACAGAGAAGAAATCGAAGAAAAATTGAAAGAAAAAAATATTGCAACTGGAACTTACTACAAAGTACCAATGCATTTACAAAAAGCATTCAATGATTTAGGATATAAGAAGGGAGATTTTCCAAATGCAGAATATCTTTCTGAAAGAACATTTGCCATCCCTTTGTTTCCAGAAATGAACGACGAAGAGAGAGAATATATTATTAATTCTTTAAAGGAGATTGTATAATGGATTTTTTTGCCCATGAGTCTTGTTATATAGATGAGGACACTGTAATAGGTAAAGGAACTAAAATATGGCATTTCAGTCATATAATGTCACATAGTAAAATTGGAGAAAATTGCAACCTAGGACAAAATGTTGTAATTTCTCCAGGGGTAAAACTTGGAGATAAATGCAAAGTGCAAAACAACGTCAGTGTATACACTGGAGTAGAATGCGAAGATGGAGTATTTTTGGGACCATCATGTGTATTCACAAACGTAATAAATCCACGTGCATTTATCGAAAAAAAAGATGAATACAGACACACATTAATAAAAAAAGGTGCATCGATAGGAGCAAACGCCACAATAGTTTGTGGAAATACTATTGGAAAATATGCTATAATTGGAGCAGGAGCGGTTGTTACTAAGGATGTAGGAGATTATGAAATAGTTGTCGGAAATCCCGCTAGACACCATGGATACGCATGTTCATGTGGAGAAGTTTTAAAAAGGGATTCTCTTACAGACTACATATGTGAAAAATGTAACAAAAAGTACGTTCTAAAAGATTATAAATTAAGTGAGGTAACAAATGAGTAATTTAAAAGAAGAATTATTGAAAAAAATTGAAGACAAATCTCTAGTAGTAGGGGTTGTAGGATTAGGATATGTAGGACTACCATTAGCAGTAGAAAAAGCAAAGGCAGGATACAAAGTAATAGGATTTGATGTACAAGATGAAAAAGTACAAATGGTAAATGATGGAATTAATTACATAGGCGATGTAGTTGACTCAGAATTAAAAGAAATAGTTGAAGCTGGAAAATTAACTGCAACAACTGATTTTAAATCAGTAGCAAGCTGTGATTTCATTGCTATAGCTGTTCCAACACCATTGGATATTTACCAACAACCAGATATCTCTTACGTTGAAAAATCAACAACAGATGTATCAAAATACTTAAAGAAAGGTTCAATAGTTGTACTAGAATCTACAACATACCCAGGAACTACAGAAGAATTGATGAGACCTATATTGGAAGAAGGTTCAGGATTAAAATGTGAAGAAGATTTCTACCTAGCATTTTCTCCAGAAAGAGTAGATCCAGGTAACAAAAAATACAAAACAAAGAACACTCCAAAAGTAGTAGGAGGAATTGGAAAAGACTCTACAGAAGTAGCAGCTGCATTGTACAGAAATGTATTAGAAGGAGAAGTATTCACAGTATCTTCACCAAAAGTAGCTGAATTAGAAAAAATCTTAGAAAACACATACAGAAATGTAAACATAGGATTGGTAAATGAATTCTCTAAATTAGCTAATGAAATGGGAATTAATATGTGGGAAGTAGTAGATGCAGCTAAGACTAAACCATACGGATATCAAGCATTTTATCCAGGTCCTGGAGTTGGTGGACACTGCATACCACTAGATCCATTCTATTTAACATGGAAAGCTAGAGAATACGACGTTCATATGCCTATCATAGAAGCCAGCGGTACAGTTAACGACAGCATGCCTGAATGGGTAGTAGATAGATCTATGAAAATATTATCTAGAGAATTCAAAAAACCATTAAACGGATCAAAAGTTTTAATCTTAGGAATTGCATACAAAAAGGACATCGACGATTTAAGAGATTCACCAGCATTTGTAGTAATGGATAAATTTAGAGAAGAAGGAGCTATCTTAGATTACTACGATGGATATAACCCATCATATGTAAATGAAGATGGAACTAAGACATATTCACTAAAAGAAATCAACCCAGAAGTAATCAAAGGATATGATTTAGTTGTAATCACAGCTGATCACTCTAATGTAGATTACCAAATGGTAGTAGATAACGCTCCATTCGTATTCGACACTAAATATGCTACAAGAGAAGTAAAGAACAACAGAGATAAGATAGAATTATTATAAGAGGGAATATGAAAATAAAATGTGCCATCATTGGCTGTGGTAGAATTTCATACAAACACGTAGAAGGAATTTCAAATAACGACTCAGAAATGGAATTGGTAGCAGTTTGTGATGTAATAGAAGAAAGAGCTATCGAAAAAAGAAATGAATATCTATCTAAATTTCCAGATAGAGATGTAAAAGTATACACTGACTACAAAAAAATGCTAGACGAAGTAGATATCGACATGTGCTCAATATCTACAGAAAGTGGATACCATGGTAAAATTGCCATATACTGTCTAGAACATTCAAAACACGTGTTGATAGAAAAGCCAATGGCTATGAATCTCGATGAAATCGACACTATCAATAAAATAGCAGATGAAAAAGGATTGAAAGTTGGAGTTTGTCACCAAAACAGATTTAACCCACCAATCCAAAAATTGAAAAAAGCCATAAACCAAGATAAATTTGGAAAAATGACTAACATTACTGCTAGAGTATTGTGGAATAGAAACCAAAACTATTACGATTTAGCTCCATGGAGAGGAACAAAAGAATTAGATGGTGGAACATTGATGAACCAATGTATACACGCACTTGATCTTTTATTGTGGATGATGGATGACGAATTAGTAAGCGTAAAAGCTGAAACAGAAACATTCTTGAGAAATATCGAAATGGAAGATTATGGTGTAATTCTAATGAGATTCAAAAGTGGAAGAATAGGTCTTCTAGAAGGAAGTGCTGACGTATATCCAAAAAACTTAGAAGAGACAATATCTGTATTTGGTTCTACAGGAACAGCCGTAATAGGTGGATTAGCTGTCAATGAAATAAAAACATGGGTTTTTGAAGATCAATCAGAGACAGGCGAACTAGAAGGCAACAAACAAATCGACAATGTATATGGAAATGGACATACACCATTATACAAGAATTTTATAGACGCTATTAACAACGACACACAACCATTAATCAACGGATACGAAGGAAGAAAACCAGTAGAAGTATTGATGAAAGCATATGGTTGGATAGACTAGGAATTAGAACTGACTTGGAATTTATTTTCAGGTCAGTTTTTGTATAAAAAACGCATATAATGATATAATAATTATGGTGATAACATGAATGAGGAAATTTTATCTAAAAAAGGATTGAAAATTACAAGGGCAAGAAAATCAATTATTTCGATATTGGAAGAATTGGACCAACCAATATCAGCTGAAAACTTGTACAAAATATTCAAAGAAAAAGAAAAAGGAAATTTGTCTACAATATACAGAAATCTAAAAACTTTGACTGACAAAGATGTTGTAGAAATAGCATGCGAAGTAGACGGAATATCGTATTATAGATTGAAACAAAAAAAACACAAACACAGCATTATATGCAAAAAATGTGGAAAAATAATTCCTATAGAAAATTGCCCAATGGGACAAATACAATCTAAACTAGAAGATACAACTGGATTTAAAATAGAATCTCATATATTGGAATTTAGGGGAATATGTCCAGAATGTCAAAAGAAAGAAGAAAAATAAGTGCTAGATTTCATCTAACACTTATTTTTTTATGAAATAAAATAATTCAAAACATAACGAAAGTGATATAATATATTTGTAAATAATATTAAGGAGGAGCTTACTATGAAAAGCAAGAAAATTTTAGGATTGATGTTAGCTGGAGTAATGCTAACAAGTGTTATGCCACAAGTATCTTTCGCAGAAAGTACACATGTAGCAAAGATTGACAGAATATCTGGAGTAGACAGATATAAAACATCGGTTGAAGTAAGTAAAAGAAGTTTTGAAAAAGCATACAGAGTAGTTCTAGCAAGTGGAGAAACTTATGCAGACGCATTAGTTGCAGGAAACCTAGCTAAAGAATCACCAATTCTTTTGGCTCAAAAGAACAAAGTATCAAAAGACGTTCTAAATGAAATCAAAAGACTAGGTGCTAAAGAAGTAGCAATCATAGGTGGAGAAAACTCCATAGGTAAATCAGTTGAAAAAGAACTAAAAGGTGTTAAGGTAATAAGAATATCAGGACACGACAGATACGAAACAAGTGAAAAACTTTATAAACAATTAAAAGCTAACAGCAAAGGTGTTGTTCTAGCAAGTGGTAAAAACTATGCAGACGCATTAGCAGCATCTCCCCTAGCAGAATCTTATGGTTACACAGTAGTATTAACTAATGGTAAAGATTTACCTAAAAACGTAAAACCACATGATGTGAAATTTGTCATGGGTGGAGAAAAATCAGTAAACATAAAAGGTCTACCAGATGATACAATGCAACTTATGGGTACACATAGATATGAAACAGCAGAATTAGCTATGAAACAATCAAAACATGGTGTTCCTCACAAAGTTGTTGTAACAAGTGGTGAAAACTTCGCAGACGCGTTGACAGCAACTTCAATGGCAGAAAAAGAACAAGCATCTATACTTCTAATTAATAAAACATACGAAGACTTAGTAGTAAAATATGTCGATATGTGGCATGAAATTGAAGAAGTAACAGTTGTTGGCGGTGAAAAATCAGTAACTAAACAACAATACACAAGACTTGAAAAAGCCATCAAAGACAACGCTAAAGAAAATGAAGAATACGACAAAAAAGACGAAGAAGAAACTCCAGATAAACCAAATGAAAATACTGACAAACCAGATGATAAAGATGATGAAAATATCAATACTGGCGACATCATAATAGAACCTGGTGACAAACCAAATCCAAACGACAACAAAGATGATGAAACTAAACCAGAAGACAACAAGGATCAAGAAAAACCAGACGAAAACGAACAAGAAGATAAAGATATGAAAAAAGGTGCAAAAGAACTTTTAAAAGCAAGATCAAAAGACGATTCTGATTTATCTAATTTCGACATCAACACTCCACTTTCTAAGAAAGAAAAAGAATTGGTAAAATTAGTTAACGATTATCGTATATCTAAAGGTTTAAAACCATTGAACGTTTCTAAATCATTGACTTTTGTAGCAAGAACTCACAACAAAGACCAAATTCTTTACTACAGAGCAGGTCAAAAAGATGAAAAAGGTAACGTAGGCAATCTCCACAGTTGGTCTAACCATGGCAACTGGAAAGGTGGTATGTATAATGATGATGCTAACTGGAAAGAAATCATGTGGAATAAACCAAAAGAATTGACACCATACCAAGACTACGGTTTTGAAATATCAATGGGTGCTGATAGCATATTATTAACCCCAGAAGACGGTTTAGATGGATGGCAACATTCACCAAAACATAATGATGTAATTCTGGGTAACGATAACTGGGATGAATTAACTATTATGGGAGTATCAATGCACGAAGGATACTCAGATATCTGGTTCGGAGCAGATGATAAAGACCCAGCAGGATTCCATATCACATACAAAAATGCTAAAACAATGGCTGACGTAACATTCGGAAAATAATAACAAAACTATAAAGAGAGGTCTTTGCTAAGACTTCTCTTTTTGTTTTAAAGTAAAGGAAAAAATCGTGTTAACGGCAATTAACAACTATATAGTAGAAGTTGATAAAGTCTACGTTCCAAGCCGTATGAAATATGCAGTCTTTATATTCATAATAGCTATAACAATAATGAATAGCTTTGGGGTTTTTAGCATAATACCTAAAGCAAAAGAATGGAATTGGTCGAAAAGAACTATTATAGCTTTAATAAGCATAGTTGTGGTAGTTGTTGTAACTGTATCAATAGGCACTTTCAAAAGACTGTCGAGAATAGAAAACGCTGGTGCAAAAATAACGAATCCACAAACAAATAAGTCAATAATGTTAACCAATAAAGAATACGAAAGATTTAAGGAAGTAAAAGAATATAATGTTATACCAAAAGATGATGTTGAGTTGAAAACTAAGTTGGATAAAATAAAATAAAATAAAATTTATTACCCAGAAAGCTGGGATGTAATTATAAAAAGATGAACACAAAAATAGTAAATAAAATAAAGAAAATGCTTTCGTTATCGCAAAGCAAAAACGAACACGAAGCAAAACTTGCCCTTTTAAAGGCACAAGAGTTAATGCTTAGATACAACATATCTGATGAAAAGCTAAAAGAAGATGATGAAACTATCGAAAAATAAGATGAAGTAAAAGAAGCAGTAAAATACTTTACTGTATTTTTTTGTGTATAAATTTCATAAAATTTGACAAAATATAAAATTTGTAATAATATAAATTCATTAGATGCTACGACCAGAACGAAATATTTTGATAATTCTACAGAGAGTCCCGTTTGGTGAGAGGGATGAATTTAGAAGTATTTGGATCATCTGCGATATGCTCGTCAATCTAATAGGTTGATGCGTTTGGCTTTGCGTTATAAGTTAATTGAGTGTTATGGCTTTTTTTGCCATAAAATTTAGGGTGGTAACGCGGATTTTTCGTCCCTTGGATTTTTTCCAAGGGACTTTTTTAATTTATTTGTAAGGAGTTATTATTGATGAGAAAATTTAATGAACTTTCTAAAAAGCCAGTCAAAGAACGTGAAATGGCTACAAGTCAATATTGGAAAGATATTGATCTTTTGAATGAGACATATAATAGCAGAAGTGAAGACAATAGATATGTATTTTATGATGGACCTCCAACAGCCAATGGTAAACCTGGAATTCATCATGTAATCAGTAGAACTTTGAAGGATATGACTTGTAGATATAAAACTATGCAAGGATATAAAGTGTACAAAAAAGCTGGTTGGGATACTCACGGTCTTCCTGTTGAAATCGAAGTTGAAAAGAAATTAGGATTAAAAGACAAGAAGGCTATCGAAGAATACGGTGTAGAAAAATTTAACGATGAATGTAAGAAATCTGTATTTTCATATCGTGAAATGTGGCAAGAAATGTCTGATAGAATGGCATACAATGTCGATATGGACGATCCTTATATTACATTGGACAATAATTATATAGAAACTGTATGGAATTTGTTGGATAAGATGTACAAGGAAGGTTTGATTTATGAAGGAGCGAAAATCCTTCCATATTGTCCTCGTTGTGGTACAGGACTTGCTTCTCATGAGGTAGCTCAAGGATACGAAAATATCAAAACTACTACTGCATATGTAAAATTCAAGAGAAAACATTCAGATGAATATTTCTTAGCTTGGACTACTACTCCATGGACACTTCCTTCAAATGTCGCTTTGACTGTAAATCCTGAAATAGATTATATTTTAGCTGAAAAAGATGGCGAAAAATATTACATTGCAAAAAATAAAGCACATGATTTGTTGGGTCATGAAGGAGAAGATTATACTCTAATCAAAGAATTAAAAGGAAAAGATATGGAGTATATGGAATACGAACAATTATTACCTATTTATAAACCAAATAAAAAGGCGTTTTTTGTAACTTGTGCAGATTATGTAACTGTAGAAGATGGTACTGGAATTGTACACACTGCTCCTGCTTTTGGTGAAGACGACTATCAAACAGGTAGAAGATATGATCTTCCATTGATAAATCCTGTTGATGAAGAAGGTAAATTCGTCGGAGGTCCATGGGAAGGACAACGTGTTATGGACACTGATCCAGATGTTTTAGCTAGATTAAAAGAAGAAAATAAATTATTCAAAAAACAAAAGATAGAGCACAATTATCCTCATTGCTGGAGATGTCACACTCCTCTTATCTATTATTCAAAACCATCTTGGTATATAGAAGTTAGCAAATTGAAAGACAAATTAGTTGAAAACAACAAAGGAGTAAATTGGTATCCTGAACACGTAGGGGAAGGAAGATTTGGAAACTGGTTGGAAAATATAAAAGATTGGGCTATTTCTAGAAATAGATATTGGGGTACTCCTTTGAATATCTGGAAATGTGGAAAGTGCAATCACACAATTTCTGTAGGTTCTAGAAAAGAATTGAAAGAATTGGCAATTGAAGATATAGATGAAAATATCGAACTTCACAGACCATATGTAGACGATGTTCACATTAGATGTCCTGAGTGTGGAGAAATAATGACTAGGGAAAAAGACGTTATAGACGTTTGGTTTGATTCTGGTGCTATGCCATTTGCACAACAACATTGGCCATTTGAACACTCTGATGATTTCGATAAAGTATTTCCAGCTGATTTTATCAATGAAGGTATCGACCAAACTCGTGGTTGGTTCTACTCTTTGTTAGCTATATCCACAATGATAACTGGAAAAGCTCCATACAAAAATGTATTGGTAAATGATTTGATTTTGGATAAAGATGGAAAGAAGATGAGTAAATCCAGAGGAAACACTATCGATCCGATAGAATTATTCGACAAATACGGAGCCGATGTAGTTAGATTTTATTCATTGTATGTATCTCCACCATGGATTCCTACAAAATTTGACGTTAACGGATTGAAAGAAGTAGAAAGTAAATTCTTCAGATCTTTTAGAAACACTTACAATTTCTTCCAAATGTACGCTACAACAGACAATATCGATCCTAGCGAATATTTCGTAGAATACAAAGATAGAGCCGTTATAGATAAATGGATATTATCTAGATACAACAATTTAGTAAAATTCTATTTTGAAAATATGGATCAATTTGAATATACAAAAGTTGCTAGGGAAATATCTGATTTCGTAATCGAAGATTTATCGAACTGGTATATCAGACGTAGCAGAAGAAGATTCTGGAAAACTGAAATGGATGAAGATAAAAAAGCTGTATACAATACAACTTATGAAATCTTGGTGGGATTGACTAAATTGATAGCGCCATTTACTCCATTTATAGCAGAAGAAATGTACGATAATTTAACTGGAGAAAAATCAGTTCATTTGTCTTATTTTGATAAAGTGAATGAAGATTTGATAGATGAAGAACTTGAAGATAAAATGCAAGCTGTGAGAACTTTCGTTACATTGGCTAGAGCTTCTCGTGAAGAAGTAAATATAAAAGTACGTCAACCTTTGTATAAAATAATACTAGATGAGAAATTCAAGGATAAAATTCAACAATTCACAGACTTGATAAAAGAAGAAATCAATGTAAAATCTATCGAATACAAGGATGATTTATCTCAATATATGAATTACGAATTAAAACCTAATTTCAAAGTTGCTGGAAGAATTTTAGGAAAAGACATCCAAGCATTTGGCAAGTATTTGCAAGAAGTAGATGCCAAAGATTTCGTAGCTCAATTAGATCAAGCCGATATGAATATAGAATTGAACGGACATGATGTTGAAATCAAGAGAGAATATGTAGATGTCAGAATCAACTCAAAAGAAGGATTTGATGTCACTATGCAAAACGGATATTTTGTAATCTTGGATACTGAAATAACAGAAGAGCTTTTGATGGAAGGTTTTGCCCGTGAATTGATAAGTAAAGTTCAACAAATGAGAAAGAATAACGGATTTGACGTGTTGGACAACATCTTAATCAAGATCAATCCTACAGAAAAAATCAAAAAAGCTATTTCTATCTACAAAGATTTTATCAATGATGAAACTCTTTCTTTAGACATCGTAGAAGATGAAAACACATCTGGAGAAGATGTAGACTTGAATGGAGAATTAGTAAAGATAGAAGTAATCAAAAAATAATATAATTTAGAATTTAGCCTGCTCATAGCAGGCTATTTTTATGTAATTTTTATGTAAATAGTTACAAAATGTCAATGATTTTCATATATTGTTGTAACTGTATTAGTTTAATGGTATTCTTATATAGTAAGAGGTGCGAAATGAAAAACAAAAATACAATTTTGAAAGTGATAGCTGCTATAGGATTTAGTATACTTACAATTTTGATAATAAAAAACAAAATGGGATCAGGTGATTTCGTATCTGTGGTAAAAGACATGGGTGTTGGGTTTATATTGATATGTGTTGTTTCGATGTTTATGTTCTTTTTATTAGAAGCTATATCGTACAGGTACTTATTGAAAATTCAAGGATATGATATTCCATTGAGTAGGACTTTTGGTTACACATTTACAGATTATTTCTTCAGTATGATTTCTCCAGGAGGAAGTCTAGGTCAACCTCTTCAATATTATATTATGAAGACTGACAATATAGATTCTGTAACGATTATAAATTCGCTATTGTCTTTTAACTGGGTGTACCATTTATCAATGGTAGTGATTTTTATGGTAGCACTTGCTTTTGGATTCGTAGGTAAGATAGCGTCTATATCTGAGTTCAAATATTTGGTTATATATGGGATAGGATGTCAACTTTTTTTAGTAATAGCTGTTGGATTTTTGATGTTCAATAGCAATTTAGCATCTAAGGTAATAAGATTTTTCAATTCTATATTTGGTAAGATAAAGATTTTACACAGATTTTATAGAACTGAAGACGAGATAGATGAGACTATTGAAAAACACAAAAATTTTGGGAAATTTTTGCTCAATAATAAGAATGTATTTTTCAAATTGATCAGTATTTCAATTCCGATGCTGTTATTCTCATTTGCAATTCCTGCGATTTTGTACAAATCTCTAGGTCTTAGCGAATATACTTTTTTCGGATTGGTTTTGATTCAAGCGGTAGTGACTATATCTTTTGAAAGTGTCCACATTCCTGGAGGAGTTGGAGTTATAGAAGGAAGTATGATGCTCGTGTATTCGGCTTTGATGCCAAAATCATTGGCTTTTAGTATAATGGCTATCAATAGATTCATAACATTTTATTTGTACGTTCCAGTAGGAGGAGTGTATTTCCTATTTATGAAATTAAAAGAGAAAAAATATATTTTAGATAAAAATTTAGTGAAAATTAAGTAATCGTGATTAGGCTCGTGAAGAGCCTTTTTTTATTGCAAATTTGTAGATAATCTATATAGCAATGGGTATATATAATTTATATGAGATAGGTGGTGCGTATGAAGTTTGGGATTATAGGGTCTAATTTTATTGTAGATGAGTTTCTAGAAAATGCTTTTAAAATAGATGATTTTGAATTTTTTTCTATGTATTCTAGGTCTATGGAAAAAGCTCTTATGTTTAAAGAAAAATACGGATGCAAAAATTGCTTTGACGACATGGAAGAATTTTTAAATAGTGGTATAGATTGTCTATATGTGGCAAGTCCTATTTTGATTCACGAAGATCAAGTTATCAAAGCTTTGGATAAGAAGATTAACGTTTTGTGTGAAAAGGCTTTGACTGTAGGATACGATTCATTTTTGAGGATGAAAAATGCAGCTGATAGAAATGGTGTACTTTTAATGGATGCTATGGTTCCTGTGTACACAAAATCTTTTAGCACTATCAA
>JASBYN010000007.1 GCA_029983915.1 Finegoldia sp.
CAGATACAGAAGAAATTGAAAAGGGCTCTGATCCAAAAGACCCTAACTCAATTCCAAAAAATAACTCCGATACAGGTTCATCTAAGGATGATGTGAATTCAAATAAGCCAAACGATAATGGTAATAACTCAAGTTTACAGAATTCAACTAATAACGCAGAGGAAAAGGATGCAAAGAAATCGAATGACTCTGTTAATAAACTTGGAAATTTACCAAAAACGGGTGATGAATCTCAAACTGGTTTGTATGGGGCTTTAGCATCGTTAGCTGCAAGCATATTACTACTTCTTGGTATCAAAAAAAGAAAAGAAGAGGGGAATGAACAAGATTAATTAATACTTGTAAATCATTAGTAATAACGCTAATGTATTAGTGATAGGTAGGGATTGTTATACCGAAAAATAATATGTCTCAATATCTTGTATTTGTACCCTCAAAGATTACTATAGTTAGTTTATATTAAGAGTATAGATATAGAATATTTGGGAGGTACTATGAAAAAGGTAACAATGTTAAAGCGATATCCGTTTAAGACATGAAAAAATACAACTTAATATAGTAATAACAATATTGATACAGTTTAATATTGTACCTTTAGGAGGACTTTTTACGCCGTTGTGTAGGAGTCCTCCTTTTTTGTTTTTTAAAACGGAAAACGAAAAAGGAGGATTATACAATGAGCAAAAAAGAATTCTATTTATATGTCAAAGGGAAGAAAATTTCTGTAAATGAAGAAGTATATAAAACTTATTGGAAAAGCATTGAGCATGAAAAATATCTTAGAAAATTGGATAGAAAAAATAAATTAATACTTTTTTCAGAATTAAATCATGACGGACATTTTGAAGATAATCTTCAAGACAATAGCATTGATGTAGAAAAAATTGTGGAAACACATGCTATGATTGAAACTACAAAAAAAGCGATATCAAAGTTAAGTGAGGAAGAAAAGGATATAATAATAAGATTATATTTTATGGATGAGACGGTAGCGATATTGTCCAAACTTGGTGTCGATAAGCATATAGATAAATAGAGCTTGATGAACTGGATTTGACAAGTGCTGAGGGCAAGGCTACTTATGAGCAAATTAAAGAGTATGTTTGGAATAAATTTGAGTTGAAAGTGCCTACACTATATATTGCACAGGTAAAGAGGAAATGTGGAATAGAATTAAGAGAACATTACAATAAGTCTAAAAAGGAGAATCAAGTTATTCCTCAGTGTACACCTGAAAAAGAAGAAGCCATCATGGATGCACTTAGATATTTCAAAATGATTTAATAGAAAGAAAGGGCAGTTTATGAAAATTCAGTTTCTGATGACTTGGCAGCCTATTTTTAAGCTAATTAGGGTTTAATTTTTGATAGTATTCTTTTAAATTACAGGGATAAATGGCTAGATAAATTTATTGAATGTTATAAACAATCATGTATACTAAACGGAATATTATAAATCATCATTTTGTAGAGAGATAGAGAAATTTGAATTTGTGAGGAAGGTATGATAAAGGGTTTGAATGATATAAGGAATGCTGAAAATCCAATATCCAATAATAGAAAAATTATTAATACTATTGCACTATTGCTTCTTGGAATAGCTTTGGGAACTTTTTCAAAATATTTGGATTTTCGTCAAGCTGAACTTCCGAGTGTGCTTATGACAATAAATGGAGCATTAGATATTGGTAATTTTCTTGGGGGTTTTGCAATCTGGGTATTGATTGCATTGTGTATCTCTATTTACAGCAATTCTGCAATAAGAGCAAGCAGTAATGTTTTTATATTCTTTGTTGGTATGGTTGTAAGTTACTATTTGTATTCAAACTATATTGCAGGATTTTTCCCAAGAAGTTATGCGATGATTTGGCTTGGATTTACGGCTGTTTCTCCATTATTGGCTTTTGTTTGTTGGTATGCAAAAGGGAAAAGCAAACAGGCATTTATACTATCGGTGTTAATCTTGGCAGTATTGTTCAATATGTGCTTTGTATATGGATGTTGGTATTTTAGTGCACTCTCTGTTTTGGAATTGTTAGTCTTTATTATTGGACTTATTGTTTTGAGGAGAGACACATTGAGGAGCTCTGCGCTAATGGGAACAATTAGTATAGTTCTTGCATTCCTGTTTAATATTGTTATTCCATTCCATTTTGGATAGACAAATCCCAGTTTGTCCGATATACAAAACTAAATATCACAGATTTAAGACGATAGAAAATTAAAAACTCTATCGTCTTTTTCTATTTTTAAAGCGAAAGGAGGTGTTGAGACATGAGTATATATTTGTTTGATGAGCAACCTATTCTCGCGAATAAGACACTGGTAAGAGAAATAGGATTAAACGAAGCATTAATACTTCAACAAGTAAATTACTGGATTGAAATCAATAAAAAGTCCGGGAAAAATTATCATGACGGGAAATATTGGACATATAACTCTATTCGTGTATGGCAAGAAAAAGACTTTGATTATATGAGTGTAGATACTGTAAAAAGGACATTTTCAAAGTTAGAAAAAGTAGGATACCTATTAGTCGGAAACTACAACAAAGATCCAAGAGATAAAACAAAATGGTATACGATAAATAATGAAAAATTGGAAAAATTGTATTTGAATATAAAGAAGAGAAAAGAAGAACGAGAAAAAGAGATTTTATAAGAGTCAAATAACCATACCAATGGAAGAGTGCAAAATGCACCAATGCAAAAATGCAGATTCCACCAATGCAATATATGAAAATGAACCAATGCATTGTAGCAATTTAAACCAAGCATTACCAAAGAATACTACAAAGATTACTTCGGATATTTCTACAGAGAATTCCATCCACCTACACATCCATGAAAAAGAAAAAACTTATTCAAAGGGAAATAAGGGTGGTATGGCGGAAAGACATACAAAAATAAAATCATATCAATCTTGCTTAGAAAAGCTTAGAGAAAGTACTGGATACAATGAGCATATGGAAATTGTGAAACAATCATTTGATTCACAGGCAGAATAATAATTTTGGGACGTTAAAGGAGGCACCCTATTTGAAAAATATCGTCTCAGCTAGGACGTATCATGTAATGTCGAGACGGTTTGTTTGATGTCAAGAAAATAAGATAATAGGCTATAAAAAGTTGAAATCAGTGGTTTTTAGAATTTGGAGATAATTCTAAAAGCCATTTTTTTGTTAGGTTGGCTTTGAGGGAACATATAAACTTTAAAAATCATAAAGCTATGTAGATAAAATAGATATCTATAGGTATGTCTGAAAAGGGGAAACGTGGTATAATATTTGTGATAATTAGTATCAATCGGAGGAGTAAATGTTTAAGAGTTTCTTTGAGAATGTAATAAAACCAAAAGATAGTTTTGGTGGTAGATTTATGCTAAAAAGCATGAATAAGGGTCATGAAAAATTAGCAAAATGGGGAAGATCTTTTTTAGAAATTAATAAAGCAGATATTATATTAGATTTGGGTTGCGGTGGTGGACGTAACATAGAATATTTTTTGACAAAAGCTAATAAGGTTTATGGAATAGATTATTCAAAAACAAGCGTAGAAGTAGCAAGCACTCTAAATAAAGATGCGATAAAAATGGGAAGATGCAAAATCATAGAAGGCGATGTAAAAAATATTCCTTTTGAAGATGAATCTATAGATATTGTCACTGCATTTGAAACCATATATTTTTGGGAAAATATAGAAGAATGCTTCAAAGAAATATATCGCGTGTTGAAAAATGATGGACAATTTTTGATTTGCAATGAAGGAGCGTTTCGAGATAGAAAAAATATAAAAAAATGGGCGGATATGTTAAATTTTGAGGTCTATTCACCTGATGATTTGACAAAAATGCTAAGTAAAATCGGGTTTAGCTGTGAATATTATTTAGATAGAAAAAAACAACTAGTATTTATTGCCAAAAAAAGATAATTTAAAGTAAAAAAGGATTTTATGTGAAATATCACATTTTGTGCAAAGCATTGATGAGGAAATAAGATCAATATACCGGCATGAGTATCTATATTAAAGGAGTGTTGGCAGTGAGTGACAAAAGCAATAAAAAATTCTGGGATAAATTTGCTAACCTGTATGATCCTTTTATGAAGAAAGATAAACGAGTTTATGATAAGGTTTGCGAATACATCAGTCCTTATTTGAATAAAGACATGAACGTACTTGAACTTGCCTGCGGATCGGGGCAACTGTCGTTTAGTCTTTCAAAGTATGCTAAAAGTTGGATTGGAACAGATTTTTCCAAGCAAATGATTCTTCAAGCAAGAAAGCGTGGAGAATACGAAAACCTTACATTTGAAGTAGCCGATGCAACATCATTATCTTTTGCAGACGGAAAGTTTGATTGTGTAGTAATCGCTAATGCACTTCATATTATGCCTAAGCCGGGTAAGGCAATGAAGGAAATACATAGAGTATTAAAACCTAATGGCATTTTGCTTGCCCCTACTTTTTTATGGAAAGAAGGAAAGCCAAAAAAAATTATCAAAAGAATAATGTCTATTTTAGGCTTTAAGATGTATCAAGAATGGGATAAAAATCAATTTGAAGAATTTATTGAGAAATGCGGATTTTCAGTAGTTGAAATGGAATTGGTATATGGGTCTCTTGCACCGATTGGGGTGATTATTGCAAAAAGAGTGGAATAACAGATCTTGTTCTTGAGAATAAAAATTTTACTAAGGAGAATGTTTTATGGATGTAACGCGAGCAGTTTTAGACGGAATTGCAATGGCTGCTATCTTTAACGGCGCAGTGGCAGCTTTGGTACTTATCAATCCGAGATATTTTTTTGATTCTTATCCAAAGGCAATTCAGAAAGCGGCACCTTTACAGATGACGAAAAAAGAGAAAAATATAAATCTTATCATAACGATTATAATTTGTGGAATTTGTTTCATATATTCAATAGTAAGTCTATTACTTACAGACATTTCGGGGTTTTGGAATCTTTTTTGGATTGCGTATATTCAGTGGAGCATATTAAACTTAGGAGATTTCTTTTTATTGGATTGTCTGTTGTTCCAGGGAAAATATAAAGACAAGATCGTCATTCCAGGAACAGAGGGACATCCGGATTATGAACTTAGTAATTGGATGAAGCATTTGGCAATCATGGAACATTTTGTGCTAGCTCCGTTTTTGATTTTACCATTTGTAGCGGTGGCTCAGGCTTTGATTGTTGGATTATTAGGAAGATAAATCTATGTAAACTTTTAACGATAGCTTTGCGCAATCGTTAAAAAGTATAGTCGATAAGTTTCCTCATACAGACATAACTATTTGGCATACTTAGCATTCACTCGTTTCATGTGTAGACGGTTTGTTTATTGAAGAAGAAAACGACCATAGTGTAAATAAATGATTAGAATAAAAGTTAGGGAATTGAAGTTATACCTATAAGCTTTAGAAAGAGAATTTAAGAAAAAGAGGGAAAAATCAAGTGTGGGGGTTATTATTTGCGCATGTAGAAGTGTCAACGCTGTTGGCATAATTGAACTAGTCCACACGGAAACAATAAAAAAGAGTTTCAATTTATCAATATACTCAGAAAGGAGACGAAAAGAGTGAGTAAAGGTAATGAATTAAACGGTGTTGAGGATACTTTATATATACCTTTAGCTGCCAGAATATATGTATCTGAAAAATTCCCGCATTTTTTTTATGATAAAAAGGCTTTATCTTTGAAATTTAAGATTCAAACAGCTGGTATAGATGACAATAGTACGGAATTTTTTTATATGGACAGCGTTTGTAGACAAGAGACCATGGATGTGAAAATTAAAAAATTCCTTGATGAAAATAAAAAGGCCAACGTGGTATTCTTAGGAGCAGGCTTAGAGACTTCGTATAATCGCATAGGAAATAAAACTGCAAATTTCTATCAATTAGATCTTCCAGATGTAATGGAACTGCGAAAAAGAGTGCTGGGCAACGCTGAAAATGAGAAGCTTATATCTGGAGATATGTTTGAGCTTGAGTGGATTAAAGAAATAGATACTTCATTGCCGACACTCATTTCTGTAGCGGGTGTATATGAGTATTTTAACGAAGATAAAATTGTAGATATGATTAAAAAAATGAAAGCACAACTTCCTAATGGAGAATTGATATTTGACGCAACAAACTCTAAAGGTTTGGAGTATGCTAATAAATATGTGAAGAAAACAGGAAATAAAAATGCACAAATGTATTTTAGACTAGATAATCCAATTGAATTTGCAAACAAGACACATACAGAACTTATCAGTGTTGACGGTTTCTTTAAAGATGCTCTTAAAACGTGTAAAAACCTAAAATTTAAGACGAAGATATATATGTACTTTGCAGATAAGCTTAAGCGAACTATGATAATTCATTTAGGGTTTTAATATATAGTAATATCAAAGATTTGTGGAGATGAATGTCGTGAAAAATTCGTTATGTGAAAGAATCATGTGGTATGCTATATCACCTACAATATTTAAATTTATAGAGCAATCTTGGAAAGACATAGATATAAAGCGTATAAAAAAGCTTTCAAAGGATAATTATAAGGCAATAATTAAACGAACACCGGATATAGGAAGTTTTAGAAAAAATCCTCTTAGAATATCTCTTGCTGGTGGAATGCTGTGGCTATCTGTGTATGATGCAATGGAAGGAAAAATGAATTCAGAGGATTTTGAAAAAATGGTAAGTGCTACAATACAGGCACCTATGTTAAAGAGAGGTTTTCAAAAACAAAAGGCTTTTGATATAAAGGCACAAAGAAAGAAAATAGCAAAAAATAGGATTGCAAACTCAGCTTCCGATAGTGAGTTTAATTGGAACACAGAACTTATTTTAGGCAGAGATGAAAACGAATATACAGTGATATACCATAGGTGTGGCCTTTGTGCTTTAGGAAGACAGGAACATCATGAAGACTTGATACCGTATATGTGTAAGATGGACTATGAATCTATATCTTTGATGGGTGGAGTACTAAAAAGAAATGGAACAATAGCTTCAGGTGCAGACTGTTGTGACTTTTATGTATGTAAAAAGGGTTCAAAGTGGGACAAATGAAGAAGTTTGTGAGTGGAAAATTTTATGACATAGTGTATAAATTAGAGATTGTTAGATTAGTAAAAGATTCAAAAATTTTTAAGTTTAATAATTATCTAAAAATAAATAAAAATATATAATATTAAATAATAAGTAGCAGCTAACTATTGTCCATATTTCTTGAACGATAGTTAGCTGCTATTTATTTATCGTGAGTTTGTAGAAGGTTAAAAAATTAAAAAGCCCTTGCAAAATTATCCAAACACATATATAATACGTATAGCATACTATATGGGAGGTTTATAAAATGTGTAAATTAAACAACACTATATGTTTTAAATTAATGTTTATTCGTGACAAGATACATGAGTATGCCAAGCCATATTTTCAAGAAATTGGTATTACTTATGGAAATTATATAACATTGCTATTATTATACGAAAATCCTGGAATTACTCAGGTACAATTATCTGAAATAAACCATAAAGATAAAAATGTCATTGTACAGACATTGGATAAATTAGAAGAGAAGAATTATGTAAAAAGAGAAAAATCAGAAAATGACAGAAGAGCCTATGCACTATATTTAACTAAAAAAGGTGAAGAGGTTGTTGAAAAATATTGGAATATTGTAATAGATGCAGAAAAAAACTTATTCAAGGATATTTCTGATGAAGAACTAGCTTTATTCAAGAATGTTATTAATAAACTATGTATTTAAGGAGGCATAATGGAAGCAGAGTCAGTTATTAAAGAGAATCCTATGGGAAGTCAAAAAATTTCTAAATTGCTTTTTTCGCTTGCAGTACCTGCTGCTATAGCAAATGTAGTAAATTCACTTTATAACATTGTGGATCAAATATTTATAGGTCAAGGTGTTGGATACCTTGGAAATGCAGCAACTAGCATCGCTTTTCCTCTAACTACTATTTGTATGGCAATTGGTTTGATGACGGGGCTTGGTTCAGCATCAAATTTTAATCTTGAATTAGGCAGAAAAAATCCTAAAAAAGCTAAAATTGTAGCAGGAACTGCTGCCAGTACCCTAATAATATGTGGTGTAATTATAGCTATAATGGTTAGATTATTTTTGCAACCACTTATGATTTTTTTTGGAGCTACAGATAAGATACTTGCATACGCCATGGACTATACAAGCATTACTTCATTTGGAATTCCATTTTTATTGTTTTCGACGGGAATAAATCCTCTTGTGCGTGCAGATGGCTCATCTACTTACTCAATGATTGCTATTGTTGTGGGTGCAGTATTAAATACTATACTTGATCCAATTTTCATATTTGTTTTAAATATGGGAATAAGAGGAGCAGCTTGGGCCACTGTAATCAGTCAAATTATTTCAGCAATAATATTAGCTGTATATATTCCTAGATTTAAGTCGGTTAATTTTGAAATGAAAGATTTTATTCCTAGATTTGACGAAATAAAGCTAATAGTATCACTAGGATTTACATCATTTGTATTCCAATTTTCTAATATGATAATACAAATTACAGCTAATAATTTATTGAAAACTTACGGTGAGATGTCTATATATGGTAGTGACATACCTATAGCTATAGGCGGGATAGTTGCTAAAATAAATGTAATTTTCACATCGGTTGTAATTGGAATAGTACAAGGCTCTCAACCAATTTGTGGTTTTAATTACGGAGCAAAAAAATACAGTAGAGTTAGAGAGACTGTTAAGTTACTTTTAACAACTGTATTTATAATTTCAGTAGTGGCATCAGTAATATTTCAAGTTTTTCCAAAAGAGATTATATCAATATTTGGAAGTGGAAATGAATTATATTTTGAATTTGGAATAAAATATATGAGAATTTTTCTGTTTTTTGTATTTTTAAATGGAATACAAATATCGATAACTACTTTCTTCCCGTCAATTGGCAAGGCAAGAAATGGAGCGATACTTGCGCTATCCAAACAAATAATAATTTTACTCCCACTGATGGTTATATTGCCTAAACTTATTGGAATTGATGGGATAATATATGCGGCTCCAATATCAGACTTTTTGACTTTTATATTAGCAGCAATATTTATGACTAGAGAAATGAAAGAGATGCCGAAAAAAGATTTTATCGAGAATTATCTTTAGAATTGAAGGTATAAACTAAAACTTCATATTTTTAATAAAGAAACTATATTAATTTGTTAGATAAATTCAGTCAAATTATTAAATTAAGAAAGGGGTAAAAATGCTTACATTTATTGAAAAGAAAAACACCGCAAAAGAGTTACAAGAGAATTATAAAAGATTGGGGGAAGATTTGAATACAGTATTGAATGAACTTCAGATTACAGAAGAGGAATTTAATAGAGTATTGACAATGAATCACCCTAATCCATCAAATGTATGGATGGTGCGTGATTACTTAGAAGATAAATTAACAGAAAAAGGGATAGAAATATATCCATTTTCAAGGCTTGCCGATCATTCTGCAAATATGTGGTATTCGTATGATAGACCATGGAGAAAAAAATAAATTTCGTATCAGGAATAAATAAGCTATGAATTTACAAAGGATTTGAGCTGGAGAAGAAAATAATGAAAGTATATAAAGTTATAGATAGAACAGATTTAATTGTCGGAAATTTAGTTGACATTTGGGAAAAATCTGTAAAATCAACTCATAAATTTCTCAGTCTAAATGAAATAAATATGATAAAAAAATACGTACCTCATGCAATAGAGCAAGTGGAAAGTTTAATAGTTTGCGAGAATGATGAAGGTGAAATTATAGGATTTATGGGAATAGAAAACAAAAGACTTGAAATGTTGTTTTTGAATCCGAAAAATATAGGACAAGGAATAGGCAGACGCTTACTTGAATATGGAATAAAAAACTATGCAGTAAATGAGCTTACAGTTAATGAACAAAACCCTAAAGCTGTAGAGTTTTATGAGCATATGGGATTTAAAACTTATAAAAGGACTGAAAATGATGAACAAGGTAATCCATATCCCATATTATATATGAAGCTGGATGGACATTTGTAATTTTACAATACTCAAAGTTACATTTGATTATATAATAAATTAATAATAATCTTGTAAATTAAAAGGAGACAATATGAAAATTTATGAATTTAAAAATGAAAGAGAGGAAAGAGAAAATCTTTTAGAATATTTAAAAACTGTGGATTGGGGAGCAGGGAGAAGTCTTTATGAGATTATTTCAAATAATTCCATAAAAGAAAGATTAGGAAAAGACGCTAAGATTTTTTACGCTATGGATCAGGATAAAATCATGGGATTTTTTACAATAGTCAACCAAGATTATATAAAACTTCCGCAATACGAGAGGTTTATCGCTATGGTTTGGGTTGATCCTGATTTTAGAGGAAGAGGATTTTCTAGAGATTTTATATCATATGCTGAAGAGCGAATTGGAGTGGATGTGATTCATATTTTGACTCAGCACAAGGGTCTTTATGAAAAAATGGGATACAAATTGCTAGAAGTTTTTTTAGACTCAATTCACGACAAGGATTATCTTTATGAAAAAAACATAAGTAAATCTTAATAGATTTGAGTAGTTAAAGCAAGGCTTTAAAGGCTTTCAATTAAAAGTGAGTAGAAAAAAAGTTGAAGCAAAGGAAGATTTTGATAGATTTTAATTTTAATGTTATGGGTATATAACAATAAATAGACGGAATATTAAGGAGGAATTTTATGCTTAAAATTGAAGAAATCCCACTAGAGAGAGCAAGTGAATTTTGGAATATTCAGTATAGGTATTTAATTAATGACGGATTTTTAGTAACGGAAGAAGAAAAAGAATACTTTCAAAGTTCGGAGTATAGGGATACTTTGGAAAGTTATATGCTCCGCATTCCGGATACACTTCACATGGTATATTTTGTACGTGACGATATTCGTATCGGCGCATCCCAATTCCTAACATTTAAAAGCGAAGACGGAAAGTGTTTCATCTTGGACTTTTGGGTATTTCCTGAATTTAGAGGAAATGGTACGGGGCATAAATGTTTTAAATTATTTGAAGAATATACCAAAAATGACGGAGCCTTATACTACGCATTAAATTATGCCAAAGATGATTCTCATAGATTTTGGATCTCTAATGGCTTTGTTGATAATGGGGTGGATGAGTATGGCTCTTTCTTAATGATAAAAAAGAAAGATTAAAGCTGAGTTAACTTATAAACCATTTTTTACTTATATAATTTCAATATAAAAAGCAAAAAAGCCGGCATTTTAAGGTGCCGGCCTTTTAAATTTAGTATAGGAATTCTTCTACTTAATTGACTGTCAGTTTTTAAAAACAATATTAGATTAAATTGTATTCACGAAGCATTTGTTCAATTTCAGTTCCACTGATTGTTTTTGATATTTTTGCAAGTTTAAGAAGTGGAATATGCAATTTAGGTTTTTCGCCATCGTTGAGAGCGCTTATTCCTGCAAGTATATATCTGATGTCGTATCTCGATGCAAATACTTCTGGCACGCTTTTTTCTACGCCTGTCAATACGTATACAGCTTCCATTGCGCATCTTCCTGAAAATTCTGTAGTGAATACTGTATCACGTCCTGGATTATCCAATGTTTCGACAAATTGTCCTAAGAATGCAAAGTTAACTGCGTTCTTTGGTACTACATAAGGTCTATCTCCAAAACTTCTTGGCATAAATTGTGCAGTGATATAAGGCATGAATACTGGTACTGTTGAAGTTTCTTTTGCAAGTCTTTCGATTTCACTTTCATTTACTCCAATGTGATATAACCATTCTTTGGCAATTTCTTCGCCAGTACATTCTCTCATTGTTTTCTTTACATAGTCGCCTTCTGTATCTGTAAATAGTGAATAAACCCAAACTTCAATTTGATCTTCAGGTTGACCGATGTATTGACCTTGTCTGTTGATAGTCCAGCTCATCAACCATTTTGAATCTTTTACTGTTACAATTCCACCTGTTACGACTTTTCCTGTGTAAGGACTTCTTTTAGTGATTTTTTCGATGTATTCTGCAATTTCTTTGCTCTTAACTGTTACAGTTGCAGATTCCCAATTTGTCTTTTCGATATCAGATGCGAATACTTCAGGTTTACCAAATTCTTCGGATTTCTTTGCGATGTTTTTCCAAAGTTTGAATGCTTCTTCTGTATTGATATTCAAATCTGGAGCTTTGTCGTTTGTTCCATAACTAGATCCTTCAACTATTGAACCTGTAGTCACAAATAGCAAATCATTTTCTGTCAACGATATTGATTTGTCTTCTCCAGTTTTGGAATCTTGTGCCACGATTTTTGTCGCAACTTTTTTGTTTTCTGTTAAATCAAATTCTACATCTGTTACGTTGTAGTTGTATTCTGTTTTAACTCCTTTATCTTTTAACCATTTCATTAGTGGCACTACTAATGATTCGTATTGGTCGTATCTTGTGAATTGAAGTGCAGATAGGTTAGGAAGTCCTGCTACATGGTGAATGAATCTGTTGATGTATAGTTTTAATTCCAAAACGCTGTGCCAATTTTCAAAAGCAAACATTGTTCTATAGAATGTCCAGAAATCACTATCCAAAAATTCTTCAGAAAAAACTTGTTCAACGCTGATACCTTGCAATTTTTCATCTGGTGTCATAAGTAAATGTACGATTTCTTTTATAACGTCTTGTGAAAGATTGAATTTTCCGTTATCGTATTTTTCGCCACGATTTTGTGTAATTCTACAATTGCTGTAGTTTGGATCGTCGAGGTTTGTGTAGTACAATTTATCAAGTATTGACATATTTGGATCTTCTCTTGAAGGAACTACGCTGAACAAATCCCACAACACTTCAAAATGGTGACCTGTTTCACGTCCGCCTCTTGCTACATAATTTACTTCGGAAAGAAGTCTACCATCAAGTGCTCCTCCTGCGATATCATCTTTTTCTAGGAAAGTGATTCTAGATGGATCCATTTTGGCATCTTTGATTAAAAATCCTGCAGTTGCAAGACCTGCAATTCCTGTACCTACAATGTAGGCTTTTTTGTCGTCAATTCCTTTTGGCTTTCTTGAATTCACTAGTCTATCATAGTCGCCATTTCCAAGTTTAAGTCTTTCGTCAAAAGTTTTAATTTCCATAATGTACCTCCTATATTATGAATCTTATCTGTAATTTAATTATATAGGAAAACGTAAGCACTTAAAATGGATAAAAATTTACAACTGCCAAAACTTTAATTAATTAATTTATTTTGTCTGGTTTTTAGATAAAAGCAATCAAATATACAAATTATAAAGCATTTTTCATCATTCTATCTATATTTACAAATCCGATGAATCTAAATCTGTAAAATCTATATCTGGAAGAATTTCCAATTTATAATCGGGATATAGGGATTTTACTTCTTGCATCATAATCTTGAATGCTTTTTTTCTATCGACATCAAAGCTTAGGACGACATCGAAACGAAGAGTTTTTTCTTCTGTATTTGCATAAAAACCGTGCATTTGCAAAGCCCATTCATGAGATAAAATTGTATTTTGGATAGTGTCGCGAATTTTTGCAGCTTCTTCATTTTGCGTATTGAATGAATACACGCCAACACCAGTTAGAATGATGCCACTTTCTTTGTAAATTCTTATCTGCAATCTTCTAGTAAGTATATCGACTTCATCTACTGTCATCGTATCGGGCAGTTCCAAATGCACAGAACTGTAGTATTTATTGGGACCGTAATTGAACAAAATCAAATCGTACACGCCTTTTACTTCAGGCTCTTGCATGATTAGCTCTTTGATTTTTCTGCTTACTTCGGGATTTTCTCTTTTTCCAATTACATCATCGAGAGTATCCTTCATTATCTCTAGACCAGCTTTGATTATGAATACAGAAATAATTACACCTACATAAGCTTCCAGAGAAATTTTCCAAATCAAATAAATTATAGCCGAAGCCAACACAGAAGTAGAGAGAATAGCATCAAACAAAGCATCCGACCCAGAGGCGACAAGAGCGCTTGAATTCAGTTTTGTGCCTTGTTTTTTTACATATTTACCCAATAATAATTTGACCACAACTGCAACGGAAATAATGACAATAGAAATCATGTTGTATTCTGGCTTTGACGGATGGAAAATCTTTTTTATCGATTCAACCAAAGAAGTTATACCTGCGTATAAAACAATTGCAGCTACAACCATGGAACTAATGTATTCAATTCTTCCGTAACCCATAGGATGTTTTTTGTCGGGCAATTTTGCTCCAAGTTTTGCGCCAATAATCGTGACCACAGATGACAAAGCATCGGAAAGATTATTGACGGCATCCAATATAACGGCGATTGAATTTGCGAAAAATCCCACTGCAGCTTTAAATCCAGCGAGCAAAAAATTCGCAACAATGCTGATTACGCTAACTTTTACTATTGACTTTTCCCTTTGCATAATAGTCGACAGAACATCATTATCTTTACTTGTTTTCATATAATCACCTCTATAGTTATTATTATAACTAATTACACGTATCTTACAACATTTGATTTTTAACGAAGTAAAATTTATGTAAAATAAACACAAAATCCAAAACAAAACTAAAAAAATACTTGAAATTTTAATTATATTGTGTACAATATAATTGTACACGATATAAAGGAGCGAATATGGATAGAAATTATCATGAATATATGAAGTTGGAAAATCAGATTTGTTTTCCACTTTATGCAGCATCGAGAAAAATCATAAAACTTTACACTAAATGGTTAAAACCTTTGGGAATTACTTATACCCAATATCTCGTTTTTTTAGTATTATGGGAAAAAAATGAGGCATCTATGGGAGAAATATGCCAGGAATTAATGCTCGATACTGGAACTTTGACTCCTGTTTTGAAGAAAATTGAAAATGCCGGATACATTGAAAGAGAAAGAAGCACAGATGATGATAGAGTTGTCATGATTCGACTCACAACTAAAGGCAAAAAATTACAAGAAGATGCCAAAATCATACCAGAAAAAATAGTATCTTGCGTAGATTTATCAGAAGATAAACTTAGACAGTTATATAGTTTATTATATGAAGTACTCGGACAAGAAAAACAATGGAAAGTAATAGATGAGGAGGAATAAAATGAAAAACGTCTATGATTTTACAGTAAAAGATATGGAAGGACAAGATCAATCTCTTGGCCAATATAAGGGAAAAGTTTTGTTGATCGTAAATACAGCGACAAAATGTGGATTTACACCACAATACAATGAATTAGAAGAAATGTATAGAGAATTCAAAGACCAAGGATTTGAAATTTTAGATTTTCCTTGCAACCAATTTGCCAACCAAGCACCTGGTACGACTGAAGAAATCCACAAAGTTTGCAGCCTAAAATTTGGCACAGAATTTCCTCAATTTGAAAAAATAGATGTCAACGGAGAAAATGCCGATCCGCTTTACGTATATCTAGCCACAGAAAAACCATTCGAAGGATTTGGCAAAGGATTGAAGAGTTTTGGATTGGAAAAATTTGCCCAAAAGAACAACAAGACTTTTGGAGATAAAGCGTACATCAAATGGAATTTCACAAAATTTTTGATTGACCGTGAAGGAAATGTATGTCAAAGATTTGAACCTACAGCAAAAATGACAGAAGTAAAAGAAGCAGTCAAATCTCTTCTTTAATTGAGAAAATTTGGAGGATAATCGCATGAAAGTAGCAGTTCGTTATTACACAAAAACAGGAAATACAAAAAAATTGGCAGAAGCCTTAGCAAAAGCTGTGGGAGTAGAAGCAGAACCTATCGATGTAGATATCGAAGAGCCGGTAGATATCTTATTTTTGGGAAATTCATACTATGCTTTTAGCATCGATCCCGAAGTGAAAAAGTACATTGCCTCTCTAGATAAACAAAAAATCGGCAAAATTGTCAACTTTGGATCTGCAGCCATGTTAAACTCAACACTTAAAAAAGTCAAATCTCAAGCAAACAAAGTAGGAATTTCTGTAGATGACAGAGAATTCCACTGCAAAGGCGAATTTAAGTCAATGCACAAAGGTCGTCCAAACGAAGAAGACTTAAAAGCAATTGCTGAATTTGGAAAGCACATTGTAGAATAATAAAACAGTTTAATAATGAAAATAATGAGTGCCCTTTTGTCTTATAACAGCAAAAGGGTATTTTTGTGTATTTAATTATATATAAAACTCCAGCACTAGTCAAAATATTCTCATACTTAATTGATATATGAGATTAAGTTGAATATTTTAATTTTATTATAAATTTAGAGCTAATATTTAAAATTTAGTATAATAGTATCATGAGCAATTAAAAATAACAGTAAATTAATTGCTCAAATACAACAAAAAATTATATAATGGTGGTTATTAAAGTTGGGAATTATTGATAATAAAAATAAAATACTCAAAGATGATTTGAAAAAAGAAATAAAAAAAGGTAGCAAAATCTCTATTGCAGCAGCAAGTTTTTCAATCTATGCTTACGATCAATTAAAAAAAGAATTAGAAGGCATAGATGAAATGAAATTTATATTTACATCTCCAACCTTTATCAAAGAAAAATCCAAAAAAGAAAAAAGAGAATTTTATATCTTAAGAAAAGAAAGAGAAAGAAACTTATACGGATCAGAATTTGAAGTAAAGCTAAGAAATGAAATGACTCAAAAGGCTATAGCAAAAGAATGTGCAGATTGGATTAAAAGAAAAGTTACATTTAAATCTAATAAAACCAGTGAACAAATGATTGGATTTATAAATGTTGATGACAAAAATTATTCTCCAATAAATAGCTTTACTACAGTAGATTTAGGGATTGAAAAAGGAAATAATGTTTATTACATTGTCAACAAAAATGACTTTGAAGTTAGCAAAGAATATCTGAATCTTTTTGAAAATCTATGGAATGATAAAGATAGATTTGACGAAGTGACAAATGAAGTAATAGAAAACATAACAAATGTGTACAAAGAAAACTCTCCGGATTATCTATACTTTGTAACCTTATATAATATATTTAATGAATTTTTAGAAGATATTTCAGAAGACGAATTAGCTAATGAAAAGACAGGATTCAAAGATAGTAAGATTTGGAATCTATTGTTTAATTTTCAAGAAGATGCAGCAGTTTCTATAATAAATAAGCTTGAAAAATACAGTGGATGCATACTTGCTGATTCAGTAGGTTTAGGAAAAACTTTCACAGCCTTAGCAGTAATAAAATATTATGAAAGTCGCAATAAATCAGTTCTTGTATTGTGTCCTAAGAAATTAGCCAATAACTGGAACACATATAAAGCAAATTATGTTAACAATCCATTAGTAGAAGATAGAATGAGATATGATGTACTATTCCATACCGATTTAAGCCGAACTAAAGGAGTATCTAATGGATTAGAATTAGATAGAATTAACTGGGAAAATTACGACTTGGTGGTCATTGATGAATCTCATAACTTTCGCAATGGAGGGAAAATAAGCGGAGATGATGAAAGAGAAAATAGATATCTCAAACTTTTAAACAAAGTAATAAGAAAAGGCGTTAAGACTAAAGTTTTAATGCTATCTGCCACTCCAGTGAATAATAGATTTGCTGATTTGAAAAATCAATTAGCCCTAGCATACGAAGGCGACAGTCAATTAATAGACGATAAATTAAAAACTAAAAAAAATATTGACGATATCTTTAAGCAAGCGCAAACCGCATTTAACAATTGGACTAAACTAGAAGTGCAAGAAAGATCAACAGATCAACTATTGAGTAACTTAGACAGTGACTTTTTCGAACTTTTAGACAGTGTTACTATAGCTCGTTCTAGAAAACATATTCAAAAATATTATGACACATCAGCTATAGGTTCATTTCCAAAAAGAAACATACCTATTTCAAAAAGACCAGGACTTACAGACTTAGAAAAAGCTGTAACCTATAATGAAATATTTGAACAACTAAACAATCTACAACTTTGTATATATACTCCTACAGATTATATTTTACCAAGCAAGATAAATAAATATACTACCAAATACGATTCTAATCAAGTGCAAGGAGGACTTACACAGTCCGGACGTGAAAAAGGAATAAAGAGACTAATGTCTACAAATCTTATGAAAAGGATGGAAAGTTCAGTGCATTCATTTAAATTGACATTAGATAGAATAGATAACTTGATAGCAGAAACTATAGAAGAAATAGAAAAATATGAAAAAAGCAATGATAATTCAAGATTATCTCTAGAAGATTTATCAAATATAGATTTTGATGAAGATGATAGAGAAGATGATTTATTTGTTATCGGAAGAAAAGTTCAAATAGATATACAAGATATGGACTATAAAAGTTGGAAAAGAGATCTTATAAATGATAAAGAAATCTTAGACCTACTTAGCTTGATGGTTGGAGATATTACGCCTGTTCATGACACGAAATTAAAAACTCTATTGGATTTAATAGACACAAAGCAAGAACATCCCATCAACAAAGGGAATAAAAAAATCATAATATTTACTGCATTTGCAGATACAGCAAACTATCTCTATGAAAATGTAAGTAAATACGTAAAAGACAAATACAATTTAAACTCTGCCATAATAACAGGGTCAACCGAAGGCAAAACTACATTAAATACAATAAGTAGTGACTTAAACACGGTGCTAACATTATTTTCTCCAATATCAAAAGAAAAAAATTTACTACTACCTGATATGGATGAAGAGATAGACATACTCATTGCAACAGATTGTATATCAGAAGGTCAAAATCTCCAAGATTGTGACTATTTGATTAATTACGATATTCATTGGAATCCAGTTCGAATAATTCAAAGATTTGGTCGTATTGACCGTATAGGATCAAAAAATGAATATGTCCAATTAGTTAATTTTTGGCCGGATATAACTCTTGATGAGTACATTAACCTAAAAGCTCGTGTAGAAACTAGGATGAAAATCGTAGACATGACTGCTACAGGAGATGATAATGTGCTTAGCACAGAGCAAAAAATTGACTTGGAATATAGAAAAAAACAATTGAAAAAATTGCAAGAAGAAGTAGTAGATATAGAAGAAATGAACACGGGAATATCCATTATGGATTTAGGATTAAATGAATTTAGACTTGATCTTTTAGACTATATAAAGAAAAATCCAGATTTAGAGAATGCTCCAAATGGTATGAATGCCATTGTAGAAGCATCTCAAGACTTGCCGGCTGGTGTAATATTTGTCCTTAAAAACCTTAATGATAATGTAAATATCGATAGTCAAAATAGGCTACATCCATTTTATATGGTTTACTTATCAGATGAGGGAGAAGTAATAATAGATCACCTAGAGCCAAAAAAACTTTTAGATTCATATAGATTTTTATGTAAAGGCAAAAAAGAAGCAGATACTTATCTATGCAATAAATTTAATACGGAAACAAAAAACTGCAAAGATATGACCAAGTATTCAAATTTATTAGAAGATGCTATAAACTCAATAATAGAGGTGAAAAATGAAAGCCAATTAGATAGCTTTTTATCAGGTAAGGAAATGAGCTTTCTTACTGAAGGCATAGAGGGACTGGATGATTTTGAATTAATAAGTTTTTTAGTAATTAAAGATAAGGATGAGTCTAATGTTTGATTTACCAGAAAAAACTAAAATCAAAAAAATAATCTACAAAAATACAATATATCAAAGATTCCCTAAAGAGCTATCCGGAAAGAAAAAAGAAAGATTTGACCAAGATATAAGTAGGATTACTATAACTAATGAACTATCAGAAAAGTCAATCAATATGACAAAAACTAAAGAAGTTCCGGCTATTTTTGTAGTAAAAATAGATTTAAAAACAAAAGAATACTTAGATTCAAATATAATATTAATTTCCAAACTTTTTGGACAAAAACTTCTTTTGATACTATCGTACAAAAATGAATACAGATTAGCTATCTACGAAACAAACTTACTAGTTAGTGATTGGAAAAAAGAAGATGAAATACACATCAATCTAAATGGACTAAATCTAAAAGCAGTTTGGGAAAATCTAGTCATTCAAGTTGGGAATTTCACGCTGGAAAAAGACAATAACCTAAAAGAACAAATAGAAATAGAAAATGAAAAAAATAGACTTATGAAACTCATAAATATAACAGAGAATAAAGCTAGAAAAGAAAAACAATCTAAGAAAAAATTTAAATTATTTAAAGAATTAAACCAATATAAAAAACAATTGGAGGACTTATAAATGGATAAGCTAGAGATTACAAAAAGAGATTTTAAAGAGTCATTAGAAAATCTTTTAAAAAATGATATTGAAGGAATGCCTTTTGATAAAAAAATATCTTATGTGAGAGGCATTGTTTTCAATTTTGAAAAAGAAAATGAAAATTATAGGGATACATCAAATAAAGGAAAAAGTTGGAAAGATGAAGAGATTGAAATAATATTATCAGATGCTCCAACTAAAGAAAATTGTTTAAAATACGCTAAAATATTCAAAAGAGGTTACGGGAGCATAGAACAAATATATAGATGGGCTTCTACTCCAATTAATAAAATGAACAAAGAAAGAAAAGAAGATAGTTTTATTATGCAGATAAAAAAAGTGGCGAAAGACATTGGCTATAGAGGTTAGGAGGTAATTTAAATGGATAAGCTTAATATGCAAACAAAAAATTTGGCAGAAGAAAAATATGAAACCTTAAAAAATCTCTTTCCAAACGCAGTGACAGAAACTATTGATGAAAATGGAGAAGTCGTGAAGGCTATAGATAAAGATATATTGATGCAAGAAATTTCTTCACAAGTTGTAGAAGGAAGAGAAGAAAAATATCAATTCACCTGGCCAGATAAGAGAAAATCAATACTTGCAGCAAATGCACCAACTAGCAAAACTCTTAGACCTTGTAGAGAAGAAAGCCTAAACTTTGATACTACAGAAAATCTCTACATAGAAGGAGATAATCTAGAAGTATTAAAGCTTTTGCAAGAGACTTATCTTGGCAAAATCAAAATGATTTATATAGATCCTCCATATAATACCGGAAAAGATTTTGTATATAAAGATAATTTTTCTCAGACTACTGAGGAATATTTAAACAATAGCGGACAATACGACGAAGAAGGAAATAGACTTGAAAAAAACTTGGAGTCAAATGGACGTTTCCACACTGACTGGCTCAATATGATATATCCAAGGTTAAAATTGGCAAGGAATTTATTAACTGATGATGGTATTGTTATGATTCATATTGATGAGAATGAAATTATTCAACTAGTCTCAATTTGTAGAGAAATTTTCGGTATGATAAATGAAATGGGAATAATTGTTTGGGATAAAAGAAATCCAAAAGGATCTGTCAAGGGAGTCTCATACCAGCATGAATATATTGTTGTTTTTTCGAAAAATTATAATGAATTTTCAGCAAGTGATTTTATACAGAAGAAAGAGAATGCTGATAGAATGATCAGCTTTGTAGAAAAAAATACCAAGAAGGAGAAGGGCGTTAATAATAGAGTAAGGGAGTTATATTCTGAATGGATGACTAAAAATAAAAACAGTCTTACAGGCGGAGAGAGAGCATATAAGTTTATTGATAGCAATGGGAAAATATATAGAGAGGTGTCTATGGCAGCTCCTGATAAACCGGAGACGAGATCATTTAGACCGTTAATACATCCTGTTACGAAAAAAGAATGCCCTGTACCAGCTAAAGGTTGGAGATACAAAGATGAGACTATGGATGAACTATTAATTAACAATGAGATTTGTTTTGGCATAGATGAGACAACTCAACCAAATAGAAAGTATTATCTGGATAAAAATATTAACGAGACAGTATCATCTGTTATTTATTATGGAGGAAGTGGTGAAGTAGAAGACTTATTCTTTAGTAATCCTAAACCTATATATATTGCAAAAAAAATATTGTATTCTTATACAAAGAAAAATGATATTGTTCTTGACTTCTTCTCTGGCTCAGCAACAACAGCAGACGCAGTTATGCAATTAAATGCAGAAGATGGTGGTAATCGTAAGTTTATTATGGTACAACTTCCTGAAAAGACGGATGAAAAATCAGAAGCATATAAGGCAGGATACGAAAATATTTGTGAAATAGGCAAGGAAAGAATTAGAAGAGCTGGTAAGAAGATTTTAGAAGATAATAAAGATAAAGAAGGAATAGAAAACTTGGATATTGGATTTAGAGTTCTAAAAACGGATACTTCCAATATGAAAGATGTGTTCTATGCACCTGTAGATACTCAGCAAAGTATACTCAATAATTTTGAAGACAATATAAAAGAAGATAGAACTGCGGAGGATCTTTTATTCCAAGTTATGCTCGATTTAGGTGTGCCTCTATCGAGTAATATTGATGTCAATAATGTAGGCGGAAAAGAAGTCTTTATGGTAGAAGATAATTATCTGATTGCTTGTTTTGATAATGATGTCACCGAAGAAGTGGTGAGAGAAATAGCAAAAAGTAAGCCTTATTATGCTGTATTTAGAGATTCATCCATGGCAAGTGACAGCTTGGCAACTAATTTTGAGCAAATATTTGAGAGTATGAGTCCAGAGACTATAAGAAAGGTGATTTAGTATGAAGTTTAAGTTCAAAATCCAAGACTATCAAACGGATGCCGTAAATTCTGTTGTGGATTGTTTTTTAGGTCAAGGATATTCTGACGCTCTTACTTATAGGAGGGATTTGGGAGATGTTGATGCAAAAACCGGCGATATCCAAACGAAGATGAACTTTGATTTAGAAAATACAGTCGATGGGTATGATGATATCCTAAATGAAACAGGATTTAAAAATGCGAAAATCAATATAAATAAAAGCCAACTACTTTTGAATATAAAAAATGTGCAACAGAACAATAATCTTATGATATCCGATTCACTAATAGGAGATATAGGAGCTTGTTCTATAGATGTCGAGATGGAAACGGAAACCGGAAAGACTTACGTATATACAAAAACCATGTACGAATTAAATAAAAAATACGGCTGGTCTAAATTTATTGTTGTGGTGCCATCTCTGGCTATTCGAGAAGGTGTAAGGAAATCTTTTGAAATTACAGAAGATCATTTTATGGAACTTTACCACAAAAAAATGAGATATTTTGTGTATGACAGTAAAAATTTGAACCAGCTAGATTCATTTTCTAGTGATTCTGGAATAAATGTGATGATCATCAATATGCAAGCTTTTAATTCATCTCTTAAGGAAGGTGGAAGAAGTAAGGAGTCCAGGATTATCTATAGCAAGCGAGATGAATTTGCTTCAAGAAGACCTATTGATGTTATAGCGGCTAACAATCCTGTTTTAATTTTGGATGAACCCCAAAAAATGGGTGGAAGTGCCACTCAAAAAGCTCTAAAAAATTTCAACCCTTTATTTACGTTGAATTATTCTGCTACGCATAAGGAAAAACATAATATGGTATATGCTTTGGATGCAGTCGATGCATATAATCAAAAATTAGTAAAAAAAATTGAAGTAAAGGGATTTCAAGTAAAAAATTTTAGAGGTACAGATAAATACTTATATCTAGATGATATAATTTTATCTCCAAAAGAAGCTCCTAAGGCAAGGATAGAATTTGAAATAGCTTATAACAAATCTATAAACAGAGAAACGAGAATTTTATCGGTAGACGATAATCTATATGAACTTTCTAATAATATGGAGCAATACAAGGGATTTAGAATATCTGAAATAGATCCAATCGCAGCTACAGTTAGCTTTACTAATGGAGAGGTTATAAAAAAAGGTGAGGTTAGAGGAGACGTTTCTGAAAAAGATATAAGAAGAGTACAAATAAGAGAGACTATAAAATCACATTTTGAAAAAGAAGAAGAATTATTTAATAGAGGTATCAAAACTTTATCATTATTCTTCATAGATGAGGTTGCAAAATATAGAGAATATGATAAGGATGGCAATGAGCTTTTAGGTGAATATGGTGAAATATTTGAAAAAGAATATATAAATGTTCTTAATGAATATGTAACTTTATTTGATACGCCTTACCAAAAATATTTACAAAAGATAGATGTAACTGATACTCACAAGGGTTATTTTTCTATTGACAAAAATGGTAAAACAGTAAATAGTTCTGTAAAGCGAGGTTCTGATATTTCCGATGATATATCAGCTTATGATTTGATTCTCAAAAATAAAGAAAGACTATTATCTTTTGATGAGCCGACTAGATTTATATTTTCTCACTCTGCATTAAGAGAAGGGTGGGATAATCCAAATGTATTTCAAATTTGTACACTAAAACAAGGAAATTCCGCTACTATGAAAAGACAAGAGATAGGAAGAGGACTGCGCTTGTGTGTGGATAATGATGGAAGTCGTATGGACGAGAACACTTTGGGTAAAACTGGCGTGCATAAGATAAATAAGCTTACTGTAATTGCTAGTGAAAGTTATAAGGATTTTGTAACTGATTTGCAAAAAGAGATAAAGGATACTTTATATGATCGTCCAAGATCCGCGTCTATAGATTACTTTGAAGGTAAATTTGTAGATGTTGGAGGGCAAAGACATACTGTCACTAAACTTGAAGCAAACATTATTTATCAATATTTAGTTAAAAATGATTATGTAAGTGATGATGGTACTGACAAGATTACAGAGAAATATCATATTGACTTAGAAAATAACAGTCTTGCAGCTTTACCAGAAAGTTTAAAAAATATGGAAGATGGAATTCATAAATTGATACAAAGTGTGTTCAATGATAGCATCTTAGATGAAATGGTCGATAATGGAAATGATACTAAGATTTTAGATAATGATTTTAACGAAAATTTCTACAAGAAAGAATTCCAAACACTCTGGTCATATATTAACCATAAGTATGCTTATACTGTTTCATTTGATAGTGATGAATTAATAAAAAAATCAATTGAAGCAATTAATAATGAATTATTTGTGAGTAAACTACAATATACAACTTCAGTTTCTGAACAAAAAGATGATCTTACAGTGACTGAAGTTAATGAAGGCATGTCTTTTTATTCGGCAAAATCAAGTACACATACATTAGAACACTATGAAACAAGCCAGATAAGATACGATTTAATAGGTAAGATTGCACAAGATACTGTCTTAACAAGAAAAACTATAGTGAAAATTTTAAAGGGAATAAGATTTGATAAATTTTATATGTATAAAGATAACCCGGAAGAATTTATGATTAAAGTAGCTAGATTAATTAAAGAACAAAAAGCAGCTATGATAGTAGAGCACATTTCGTATGATGAAATTGAAGATAAATATGATACTTCGATATTTACATCTGAAAAGCATTCTGCGCTAGATAAAGCTTTTGAGGCAAAAAAACATATTCAACCTTATGTATTTACAGATGGATTGGCAGAAAAGTCTGTTGAGCGAAAATTCGCAGAAGATTTGGATGGAGCGGATGAAGTTTGTGTATATGCAAAATTACCAAAGGGATTTTCAATACCAACTCCTGTTGGAAACTACAGTCCTGACTGGGCGATTGCTTTTCACAAGGGAACAGTAAAACACATTTTCTTCATTGCAGAGACAAAAGGAACTATGGAAAGTTTGCAATTGAGACCGATAGAGAAAGCAAAAATATCTTGCGCAAGAAAATTATTCAATGAAATATCTACAGAAAATGTTGTCTACCATGATGTAGACAGCTATCAAAGTCTATTAAATATTATACCAAATATCAAAAAATAAAGATTTAGTGAAATGACTTTTAGGATTTTTAATCAAATTCTAAAAGTCGTTTTTTATTGGATTTATACACAGTCGACAATGTTACAAAATATACTTTTGACGTTGATTTTCGAAAATATATGATTTAAAATTTGGCACGCTATGATATGCCAAAGATTAGCTTATTTCTCAATAGGGTATAGATATAATAGTTGGATATAGAAAAATGATGAAAGGATTGTGGTGTAAATGACACGAAAAGTTTATTCAGCTGTCAAGCTACCAGAAGAGACTATCAAGACTTTAAAAGATGCAGATATTGAATTAAGTATGTTTGATAAGCTAGAAACTCCATCGGAAGATGAGATAATTGAAAAATCAAAGGATGTGGATGCTTTAATAACTGGAGTAAATGTGAAGATAACTCCGAAAATAATAGAATCCAATAAAAATCTTAAAATAATAGCGAATATTGGAGCAGGTGTAAATAATATAGACGCTGAGAGCGCCAAAGAAAATAATATTTTGCTTACCAACACGCCAGGAAAAAATTCAGTTGCTTCGACTGCAGAGACTGCCATTGGTTTGATGCTTGCATTGTCCAGGGGAATTTTGAAAAATCAAAAAATGGTCAGGGAAAATTCATTTAATGGATGGCAAGTTATGGGATTTAGCGGCGGACATCAAGTGGCTTATAAGAATTTATTCATAGATGGTTTTGGAAATATAGGAAAGGAAATAGCTAGAATGGCGAAAGGCCTTCACATGAATATTTCGTATTATGACATAAAGGATAGATCTGAGTTCAAGAATGCAGAAGAAGAGATAGGCGCAAAGTTTGTGGAATTTGAAGAAGGTTTGAAAAATGCAGATTATGTAGTTCTTCAAATGAATTATACAGAAGACAATCACCACTTAATTGGTGAAAAAGAGTTGGATAAAATGAATGAAAATGCTTATTTGATTAATACTGCAAGAGGTGGAATAGTCGACGAAAAGGCTTTGTACAAAGCTTTGAAAGATGGAAAAATTGCAGGCGCTGCTATCGATACTCATGAAGAGGAACCAAAGATCAATGAAGATTTGATGAAACTAGATAACGTGGTTCTCACTCCTCACATAGGAAATGACACTTACGAAGCTAGAGTAGAGATGGCAAATTCGGCAGCAGATGAGGTAATTAGAGTGTTTGAAGGCAAAAGTCCAAAATACCTTGTAGAAAATTAGTATGCAACAAGAGTATAAATTCAGTGCGATATTGCACGAAATGCCAGATAATGGTGGAGCGTATATCGTATTTCCGTGGGATATACGAAAAGAATTTGGCAAGGGCAGAGTGAAAGTTCATGCTGAGTTCAACGGGATAGCTTATGATGGAAGCATTGTGAACATGGGAATAAAAGACGAAAACGGAAATATCTGTTATATAATTGGAGTTTTGAAAAAGATAAGACAACAATTAAAAATTACAGACGGAGATAAAATCAACGTCAAAATAACCTTGAGATAAAATAATAATTACGAAAGCATCTACAAATGTAGGTGCTTTTTTTGTGTGAGATAATTCTGTAATTGTAAAAATTTTGAAAAATTTTTAAATTTCCACGATGTAACTATTGACATTACATTTAAACGATGGTATATTTTGATTGCAAGATGAAACTAAAAAGGTTACATCAAAAAAACGTAAAATTTTTAAGGAGGATATTTTTATGAGTAAAAAAGAAAAAGCATTGGAACTTATAGGTACTTTTGCAACAGGAGACACTAAAAAAGCTAAGGAACTTTTGGCAGATGGATATATCCAACACAACTTGGCATATGCTACAGGAGCAGATGCTTTCGTAGACAGCGTTCGTTATCTTGCATCAGCTCTAGTGAAGACAACTGTGAACAACATTCGTGCATTTGAAGATGGAGACAAAGTTTTTCTACAAACTGTTTACAATTTTGCAGGATCTAAGGATCAAGTAGCGTTTGATATTTTCCGTTTCGATTCTGAAGGTAAAATAGTAGAACATTGGGACAATTTAGCTTTTAAGGCAGATCCTAATCCTTCAGGTCACACTCAAATTGACGGATACAATGAGTTGGAAGATTTGGATAAGACAGAAGAAAATCGCGAGATAATTAAAAACTTCCTCGTAGATGTAATGCAAAACAAGCACCCAGAAAATACTCCTAATTATTTCGATGGAGATCAATACATTCAACACAACAGCAATATTGCAGATGGACTTTCAGGACTTGGACAAGCTTTAGAAGCTCTTGGAAAACAAGGAATTCAAATGATTTACGATACTACTCATCAAATTTTGGCACAAGGAAATTTCGTGTTGGCAGTTTCTGAAGGAAAATTTGGAGATGCGCATACTTCATTCTACGATCTTTGGAGATTAAAAGACGGTAAAATTATCGAACATTGGGATGTCATGGAAACTATAGCTGAAAAAGATACTTGGAAGAACGATAACGGCAAATTCTAACAATGTAACCGTTGAAATTATATCTTGAAAGTAGTATGATGACAGTAATCTGGAGGTGATAAGATGCAGATTTCAAGTAGATTTACAGTCGCTTTGCATATCTTCACCGCTGTGGACGTCTTTAAAGATGATTATAAAGTGACGAGTGATTTTTTGGCGAAAAGCATAGGCACCAATCCTGTCATCATACGAAAATTACTTTCACAGCTGAAGAATGCGGGACTAATCAAAGTAGCCAGAGGAACTGGTGGTATAGAATTGACGAGAGATTTATCGGATATATCATTTTATGATGTATATCAGGCAATAGAACCTGTAGAAAATGGTAATTTGTTCAGATTTCACGATTCACCAAATCCACAATGCCCTGTAGGTAGAAATATTCACGCTTTGTTAGATGACAAGCTTGCAGATATACAAAATGCAATGGAAGAGCGAATGAAAAAATACACGCTTGTAGATTTGAGAGAGGGCATGGAAGATCTCTTGGCAAAAGAAGATTGATTATAGGACTTCAAGGCTTTGGTTTTGGAGTCCTTTTTAAAAGGAAGTGAAAATGGAAACAAAAGATTATCTAGAATACGTGGCAAAAGTTATACACAGATCAGTTATCTCGACGGTAGACGATGAAAATCTTCCCGTAACGGCAGCTATAGATATTATGGACTCTGACGAGGATAGTTTGTATTTTCTCACAGCCAAGGGAAAAGAGTTTTATAAAAGATTGAAAAACAGAGGATTTGTCGCATTGACTGCCATGAAAGGAGAAGACACTATGTCGACTGTCGCAGTGTCTGTCAGAGGAAAAGTGCGAGAATTAGGATACGAGAAAATCCCAGAGCTTTTCGAGAAAAATCCTTATATGAAAGATATTTATCCAACGGAAGAATCCATGAAGGCTTTGACAGTTTTTCAGATTTACGAAGGAACGGGAGAATGGTTTGACCTTTCGAAAAAACCTATAGAGAGGGATTCTTTCGGTTTTGGAGGAGCAGAAAATAAATACCAAGGCTATTATATAACTGATGAATGTATTGCATGCGGAAAATGTGTCGAAGTGTGTCCACAAGATTGTATAATTTTAGATAGCACTCATTATGTCATAGAACAAGAACACTGCCTACATTGTGGAAATTGCATGACGATTTGTCCAGTTAATGCAGTAATTAGGAGATGATTGAATGAAAAAGGAAATGACACAAGAAGAAAGACTTGATTATTTGGTAGAAAAATTCAAGGAAGATTCAGAAGAATATAAAAATTTAGAGACTCCAACTGATACCGAAGGGAAAAAGAGAATACTCAGATCGCTTATGAATATTCGCTTTCCAAAACCGATATCACAAGAAGTTTTAGATGTTCAAGACGATTATCTCAAAGAAATATCACTCGAAAAGAAAATCGTAAAACTTTCCGATATTCCAGAAGTGAAAGAAAAAATCTCAATTTGGCAAGGAGATATCACAAGACTTGAAGTCGATGCAATAGTAAATGCGGCGAACTCTCAGATGTTGGGATGTTTCATACCAATGCACAAATGCATCGACAATAGCATTCACACATTTGCAGGAATCGAGCTTCGAGAAGAGTGCAACAAAAAAATGAACCAACTTCGCCTAAAATACGGTGACAACTACGAACAACACACTGCAGTTCCTATGCTTACGGATGCGTACAATCTTCCTGCAAAAAAAGTCATTCACATTGTAGGCCCGATTGTAAGTTATAAATTGACAGTAAAATTGGAAAAAGATTTATCGGATTGTTACAAGAACACATTGGATATGTGTGCAGAAAACGGATTGAAAAGCGTGGCTTTCTGTTGCATATCGACAGGCGTATTTAATTTTCCAAACAAAAGAGCAGCAGAAATTGCCGTAGAGACAGTCGAAAAATGGCTAAGTGAAAATCCAGAAAAAATCGATAGAGTTATATTCAACACTTTCAAAGATGAGGATACAAGATATTATGAAGAAGAATTACGATAATATGAACAATGGATACGCAGAGACGGTCAACAACGGAATAAGAGCTGTCGGAAAATTGAGCAGAAAAATGCACTACGCAAAAGGAGCACAAATTGAAGAAATCATGCGATTGAAAAAAGAGATACAATCAGCAGATGCAATCGTAATCGGAGCAGGAGCAGGACTATCCACATCGGCAGGATTCACATATTCTGGAGAAAGACTTCAGAAGTATTTTGGAGATTTTGTCGACAAATACGATATCCAAGATATGTATTCCGGTGGGTTTATGGTGGCGCACTTCGCTCCTGAAATCAACTGGGCTTATTGGGCGAGATACATCTACATCAACAGGTATTTAGATGCACCAAAACCCGTATATTCGGAATTGTTCGAACTTGTAAAAGACAAAGATTATTTCGTAATCACGACAAATGTAGATCATCAATTTCAAAAAGCAGGATTTGACGAAAAAAGACTTTTCTTCACACAAGGAGATTACGGACTTTTCCAAACAGTAGACGGAGAAAACGGAAAAACTTACGACAACGAAAAATGGGTCATGCAAGCCATGAAAGCTCAAGGTTTTGTCGAAAATGAAAAGGGCGAATTTTCTATCCCCGAAAACGGAAAAATAAAAATGGTTATACCGACAGAAATGATTCCAAAATCTCCAGATGACGGAAGTGATGTAGCTATGAATCTTCGAGTAGACAGCTCATTTGTAGAAGATGAAAACTGGCATTTATCCTCAGCTAGATACTTTGATTATCTTCATTCACACGACAAAAAGCACGTACTATATCTAGAACTTGGCGTAGGATCTAACACTCCAGTTATAGTAAAATACCCATTTTGGCAAATGACTCTCGAAAATGAAAACGCAGTGTACGCTTGTATAAACTACGGAGAATCATTTTGTCCACGAGAAATCAAAGACAGAAGCATATGTATTGATGGAGATATCGGAGAAATCATCGAAGCTGTAAAATAAATTACAATTTTCACATCCCTTTACTGAAATTTCAGTAGAGGGATATTTTATTTTAAAAATTTAGACCTTATAGATTCCTTAAACTTATTTCTTATACTTAAATTGTAAAGAAAAGGAGGATTATCATATGGATAAATACATTTTAGAGACGAAAAATTTGACTAAAACTTTTGGCAAACAAAAAGCCAATGATGAGATTAATTTGAAAGTTAGAGAAAATTCAATTTATGGACTTTTAGGGCCAAATGGAGCTGGTAAATCTACTTTACTAAAAATGTTCTCAGGAATGCTTCACAAAACTTCTGGAGAAATTATTTTCGAAAACCATGATTGGAGTCGTGAAGATTTATCAAATATTGGGGCATTAATTGAAACACCTCCTTTGTATGAAAATCTATCTGCTAGGGAAAATCTTAAAGTGAGGACATTATTACTAGGACTTCCAGATTCTAGAATAGATGAAGTATTAGAGATTGTCGATTTGAAAGATACAGGCAAGAAAAAAAGCGGACAGTTTTCTTTAGGAATGAAACAGAGATTGGGAATAGCTATAGCGCTACTAAATAATCCTAAACTTTTAATTTTAGACGAACCGACAAATGGATTGGATCCAGTTGGAATACAACAACTTAGAGAACTTATCAAAAGTTTTCCATCGCAAGGAATAACGGTGATATTATCTAGTCATATATTGGCAGAAGTAGAGCAAATAGCCGAATATATTGGAATTATCAACAAAGGACGTCTAGAATACCAAGAACACATCGATCACAGTGAAAATCTGGAAAATTTATTCATGGATATTATAAAAAAAGAAGGGAGATAATCATGTCGTATATTTTAGCTGAAAATTTGAAAAATAAACGCAGTTTTGTAAAAAAACTTTTAATTATTTCGCCTCTTTTCGTAGTGGCACTATCTTTTGTATTGATGCCGACTTATTTTGCTACCAACTCGTATAATTGGTGGTACATTATTGTACTTCCAGCTATGATTTCTTTAATAGCAGGACTTGTGAATTTGAGAGATGAAAAGAAATTAAATTACAAGGCTGTATTTTCACTTGACATAGATTTGAAAAAGATATGGATATCAAAAATTTTGACAATAGCTATATATGTAGCAGTTACTATAATGATTCATATGATGTTGACTTTTTTAGTGCAATCCATGATAGGACAGATTGTGGTTCAATATGAATTTTTGCAGTTATTGTTGGCAAGCTTTTTGCTTTTAATTGCAAATATATGGCAAATACCATTGTGTTTGTTCTTAGCCAAAAAACTTGGATTTATATGGGCAGTAGTGATCAATACTATCTTGGGTATAGGACTTGGAATAAGATTTGCAGATACTTCGTTGTGGATATTCTCGCCGTATTCATATGCTTCACGCATGATGATTTCGGTTTTAAAAATCCTCCCTAACGGACTTATAACAGATTCTCTAAATCAAATCACTACTTCTTTGCCAGTTGCTATAATAGTGTCATTGTCGTTATTTGCTATTTTGACGATAATTACTGCAAATTGGTTTTCAAAATTAGAGGTGAAATGATGATTAGAATAATAAAATCAGAATTTTATAGATTAAAACACACTGCGATTATATGGGTGCATTTGATTTTGCCAATTGTATACGCAACTTTTTACTTTTTCTTGGCAAAAACTACTGGTATAAAAAACTTCCCAAAAGAAGACGTCATAGAAATATTTTTAGTTTTGTTGTCGGTGATATTTCCAATTATAATAGGGGCGATAACTGCAAAAGTATCTGATTTAGAGATGAATGCGGGTAATTTTCAAGTGATGCTATCGTCGACAAAATCCAGAACAAAAGCCTACATTTGCAAATTAATAGTATTGATGATGGGATCACTTTTTTCTACTGCAATATCAGTTATAATATTTGGGATGTTATTTAAAAATCAACGTATTATAGATTATTTTATAGAAATGATGTTGGTTTTTGTGGGAACTTTAGGAATATATATAATAAATTTATGGGTATCTATAGCTATAGGAGCAGGTGCAAGTCTTGGATTGGGTTTTTTTGGAACGCTACTTGCAGGACTTTCAATGACAGTGTTGGGAGATAAAATTTGGTATTTTATTCCTTATAGTTGGCCATCTAGACTGTCATTGACATACCTAGTTGGAAATAAATTATCGAATTCATCCATAATTAAAGGAGAATTGCTAAAATTTTCTTTTATAGCTATTTTGATAGTTGTCGTGTTGTTATTGATATCGACAATATGGTTTAATAAATGGGATGGCAAACCGTATATGGACTAAAAGGAGTTCTAAAATGACAAAAATCTTGGTTGTAGATGATGAAGAAGATATGTTGATTTTGATAAAAAATATCTTCAAAAAAAGAAATTACACAGTGGATATCTACGAAAATCCGCTATTTGTAGACGAGTCCAATCTATCTAGCTACAATCTAATAATTCTCGATATAATGATGCCTAATATAGATGGAATAAGTTTTTGCAAAAAAATAAGAGACAAAGTAGATTGTCCTATAATATTTTTGACTGCAAAAACAATGGAAAGTGATCTAGTGGAAGGACTTGCAAGTGGAGGAGATGATTACATCACAAAACCTTTTGGCGTAGATGAATTATTGGCACGAGTTGAAGCACATCTAAGAAGGGAAAAAAGAGAAAAACATTCTAGTTTGATGTTAGATGACATAAGAATAGATTTATCGTCAAGACAAATATACTCAAAAGGGAAAATCTTGCCATTTACAAAATCAGAATATGAAATTTGTGAACTATTGGCTCGTAGGAAAGGACAAGTATTTTCTAGAGATCAAATCTATGAAATAATATTTGGATATGATGGAAAGGGAGATTCTTCTGCAATATCAGAACACATCAAAAACATCAGATCTAAATTTAAAAAATACGATGTGATGCCGATAGAAACAGTGTGGGGAATAGGATACAAATGGAAATAAAAGGAAAATCATTAAAACTAGTTTTTTTTGAATATTTGATAAGCATAGTAGTAGCGGTTGCAATATCCGTTGTAATTTCATTGCTTATCTACGGATCATTATTTGCGACAGGATTTATAGTAGCATCTGATTATACAGAAGATCTCATAATTGAAAACAAAAATAAAATTCGAGAAAGCGAGAATTTCAACGAAAAATTATTGCCAGAAAAGACAAAGTACATATTCATATCAAAAACAGAGCACATTCTCAAAACAAATATGAATACAGAAGAAGAACAAAAAGCAATAAAATTTCACAAAGGAGATTTGTTCAACTCGGAAAGCTCATCTTACATGGAAATCGAGAGAAAAGATGGCATTGTAATTGTAAATTATAGTCTCAAACCGTACTATGAAAATGCGTGGATGAACAGAAATTTTCCAGATGTCAACATATTTTTATTGGTGATTTTGATTGCATTATGTATTTTAGCCATTTTCATAGCTACGCTATTTTGGGCGAATAAAGTATCCAATGAATTAAAACCAATGCTAAAAGCATCTGAAAAAATTTCAAAAAAAGACCTGGATTTTAAAATAGAAACCACTGACATCAAAGAATTTAACGTAGTATTAAATAGCTTGGATAGCATGAAAATAGCCTTGGAACAATCGCTGAAAAAAGAATGGGTTAATGCAGAAATGAGGAAAAACCAAATCTCGTCACTGACACACGATTTGAAAACACCACTATCTATAGTACAAGGAAATGCACAGCTCTTGAAAGAGACCAACCTAGATGCAGAACAAGAACAATTGGTAGATTATATAATCAAAAACTCAAAAAGACTTACAGATTACATCAAGACTTTGATGATTGTCAATAAAACTGACAACCTGACAGAAATCACACTACAAGAAGTACATTCAAAAGATATGGCAAATTCGATTACACAAATAGCATATCAAATTTGCATTGCAAATAATCGAAAACTCAAAAATACAATAGAAATAAATGATCGCAAAATCAAAATAGATCAGAACCTAATCGAAAGAGCAGTAAGCAATATCATAATCAATTCCATAGAATACAGTCCTGATGGAACGGATATCGAGCTGTCAATCTCTGAAAATGAAAAGTTTTTAGAGATAAAAATTTCAGATCAAGGGAAGGGCTTCACCAAATCCGATTTGAAAAATGCCACAGAACAGTTTTACCGAGGAGATAATAGTAGAAATTCAACAAATAATTTCGGGATGGGATTGTTCATTGCAGATAAAATCATGAATTTACACAAAGGAAAACTCCTACTATCGAATAAAAAAGAGCGTGGAGCTGTCGTTACATTGGAAATTCCATTTGATTAAAAGTAGGCTCTGATATAATTAATAGAAATGATATAGGAGAGAACAATGATTAAAAGGTTTGATAATCCAAAAGGTAAATATATAGACAAGATAATCGGGCAGGATAGGTTTGCTTTTTCGCATTCTGATAGTTCGGATTTTTACGATTTGATTAATTGGTCGAAAAGTGGAGGATATCAAGGTTCAGTTATAAATTTCTACGATTTAGAATCGGGGAAGGTATATCGACCATTCGATAAGAAAAGAAATGTGATTTATAGCGATCCTGTATATGCAGATGGATTTTATTATTTCTTGCAAGGAAATTACGATGAGAAAATAGTAAGGTTATTTCAGTATATTCCGGAAAATAATCCGATTTTGATAGAATGTTTTTCGATGGATGAGGTGAATTTGTATAATCTAAGAATCGTGGGCAATCCAGTTCACGTCATCAGCCAAGAATATGATTTAAGATCTTACTATCCAGAAAAATTTTCCGTTGAATTAGACGAAAATGAGACTGTGTGTTTTATAGAAGATGGGAAAATTTATATGGAATGCTGGATTGAACGAGGATGGGACGATGAAAACAACTGGGCTACAGACGAGTACGATTTGTATAATAAAGTAATTGTCAAAGATTTCGATGGGAATGTCATATCAGAAGAAATCGGATATTTGTACCAATCACCTGATGGGACGTGGTGGATTGCTTGATTTGAAAAGTTTTTAACTGATACAATTTTTCTGAACAAGCAATTTTATGATATAATTAAAACAAAAGGAGATATAATTATGTACACACAAGACAAAAAGGAATTAAAGGAAGCTATTGACGTGGCAGATAAATTGATAGAACAATTAGAAGACGTATTGAATGATTTGAAGTCCGCGAAAAATTGGGCGATGGCTGATTTTATTTTCGGCGATAGCATGGTTGGATTTTTCAAAAGAAGCAAAATGGAAAAAGCACAATCAAAACTTGAGAGGATAAAAGATACATCTCTTAGTCTAAAAAAGGAACTATCAGATGTGAATGTCGATTTAGAAGAATTTCAAGATTTGTATGGAACTAAGGATTTTTTGTTGGATATAGTCTTTGACAATCCTTTTACCGATTGGAGAATCAAAAAGGAAATTGGTAAAGTGTATGATTCTACAGAAGATTATTTAGATGTGATTGTAAATTTGCGTGAAAAATTGCAATCTGAGTACGATAGAGCATAATTTATTCAAATATAATACAAAGTTTTGTTATCTTTGATATGCAATGTGTATTTTTTGACTAATATGGCTAAAGCAGATAGCAATATGGAGACAAATAATAAAATCGTCGAAAAATATTTTAAATCAGATGAAAAACAAGATACTACTTTGATTCAAAATTCATTGGAAAAATTTGCCAAGGATAAAAATCATCTGGTATTGACAGAAGATGGACAAGATGTGACAGCACAACACGAGAAGAAATTGTTGGAATTCAATGATAATCACGACTACAAAGCTGCAAAAGAATACGTATTGAAAGAAGATATATCCATAGGATATTCAGATAATTAAAATAAATCCTCTTTGCTATTTTGCAAAGAGGATTTTTGAATTATAGATATTTTTTCAAGTCTTCTACTTTGTCGCATTTTTCCCATGGTAAATCCAAATCGTCTCTACCAAAGTGACCGTAACTTGCTACGTTTCTGTAAATTGGTCTTCTCAAATCCAATTTATCTATGATTGCTTTTGGTCTTGCGTCGAAGTTTTCGTTGATGGCTTGAAGTATTTTTTCTTCGTCGATTTTATTTGTGCCAAATGTGTTGATGAACATACTTAGTGGCTTGGCAACTCCTATTGCATAAGAAAATCCGACTTCGCATTTGTCGCATAATCCTGCTGCTACGACGTTTTTCGCGATGTAACGAGCCATATAAGCTGCGGATCTATCTGTTTTTGTAGGGTCTTTTCCACTAAACGCTCCACCTCCGTGGTTACAGAATCCACCGTATGTGTCTACGATTATTTTTCTTCCTGTAAGTCCTGCATCAGCCATTGGTCCACCTACTACGAATTTTCCAGTTGGGTTGATGTAGAATTTAGTGTTGTCGTCAATCATGTTTTCGTCTATAACTTTCATGATTACTTCTCTTTTGATGTCTTCTTTTAATTGTTCGTAATCTACATCAGGGTCGTGTTGTGTGGATACAACTATAGCTTCTATTCTCTTTGGAGAATTGTTTTCGTATTCTACTGTTACTTGAGTTTTTCCATCTGGTCTCAAATAATTCAATACTTTTTCTTTTCTAACTGTTGCCAATCTTTTTGCCAATCTGTGAGATAATTCCAATGGCAATGGAAGTGATGATTCAGTTTCGTTTGTAGCGTAACCAAATACCATTCCTTGATCTCCTGCACCGTATTTGTCGTATTCGTCTGATTTATTTCCTTTGTATTCTTCAGATTCGTCTACGCCTTGTGCGATGTCAGGTGATTGTTCTTCTAATGAAGTTATTATAGCGCAAGTTCTAGCGTCGATACCGTAATCTGCATTGTCGTATCCTATTTCAGATAGAGTTTGTCTTACGATTGATCTGATATCTACATAGCTTGTAGTACTGATTTCTCCCATTACCATTACAAGACCTGTAGTTGAACAAGTTTCGCAGGCAACTCTCGCATCTTTATCTTCTTTTATAATTGCATCTAGGATTGCATCTGAAATCTGATCGCAAACTTTGTCAGGATGACCTTCTGTAACTGATTCAGATGTCATAAATATATTTTTCATTACTACCTCCATAAAAAAAATCCTCACCTGAAAGGTAAGGATATTGAAAACTTATCTTTCAGGATATACCTGTGGGATTTAGCACCTAATTAAATAGGTTGCTGAGTTTCATAGGGCCCATTCCCTCCACTTCTCTCAATAAGATAATTATATAATTATTACCATCTAACAATAACACCAATATGAATTAATGTCAAGTTATTTCACTACGACTTGTATTCCTTTTAATATATCGAAAGTCTCCTCGTTTAATTTTTTATCAAAACTGTCGGTTAAATTTCTGTTTACAATCACAGTGCTTTCAGGGCTGAAAGTTTTCACCAAACAGCAGTTAGTAAGTACGCAAATATTGGAAACCAATCCACATAATTCTATTTCGCTGAAATTTTTGTCACGCAAATAATCGCAAAGTTCGATGCTTCCGAAAGTTGGCTTTTCAATTATTATGTCGTCTTTTTCTACACAATCAGCTACTTTTCCGTATAATTTATGTCCAGTTGTGTTTTTGATGCAGTGTTCTACTGGAAGAAATTTTCCTTCTTGCGTATCCAGGTAGTTTTCTTCGTGTGTGTCAAATGTGAACATTACTTTTTCATCGTCTTTTCTAGCTTGTTGAATTCTTTCGCATATTTTCTCGTCTAGTTCGTTTGCACCATCGAATCCCAAAGCTCCATCTACAAAATCATTTTGAAAATCTACTACAATTAAAAGTTTATCCAATTTAATCTCTCCTTTCATACCATTATATATTAAATTGAATTATTTTGTAACAAGTATTTAAATAATATCAAAATTGTTATATAATCATAGAAGTTAGGAAAACAAAATTAAACCAAAATATAGCTGAATTTTAATGTTTCACTGTGTTTTGTGAAGGAGATAATATGGAAAAAATTTATATAACAGGTCATAAAAATCCAGATACGGATTCTATATGCGCTGCTTTAGCATACCAAGAGCTGAAAAAAAGAACGGGACAATCCAATGTAGAGGCAATTAGATTGGGAGATATCAACAGAGAGACAAAATACGTCTTAGATTATTTCCAAGTAGAAGCGCCTACATTCAAAGATTCTATGAAACCACAAGTAAAAGATTTGGATATAGACGAAGCAATGTGCGTATTTCAATACGCAAGTTTGTACAAAGCTACAAATTTGATGCAAGAAAAAAAAGTATCTAGTCTTCCAGTAGTTGATATCGAACAGAGACTTTTGGGAGTAGTGTCTCTTTCTGATATAACAAAATGTTACATGGACGTATGGGACGATCAGATTTTGATTCATTCTGACACTCCTGTAGAAAATATAATCGACGTATTGAGTGCGAGTATATTGAATATTCCGGCAGAAGACAGACAATTAAAAGGGAAAATGGTAGTAGGTGCAATGGAGCCTGACCAAATGGAAAAAATCGTAGAGGAAGATGACATCGTCATATTGGCAAACAGAAAAGACGCTCAAATAAGTGCCATAGAAAAAAACGTCAGCATGATAATCTTGACAGGAGACAACGTATTAGATGACGATTTGTTGCAAAAAGCAAAAGCAAAAGACATCATAGTTATATCGACAAAATTTCAAACATATATGGCAGCGAGATTGCTTCCACAATCAGTGCCAGTTAGCTATGTAATGACGAATGAAGATATAGTGCATTTCCTTTATACAGATACAGTAGAAGAAGTGAAAAACACAATGGCGAAAACTAGATATAGATCTTATCCAGTAGTTGACAACCAAAACAAAGTAGTGGGAAATATATCGAGATATCACGTCATCAACGAACAAAAGAAAAAATTAATATTAGTCGATCACAACGAAAGAAATCAATCAGTAGACGATATGGAATGCTGTGATATACTCGAGATAGTAGATCATCACAGAGTTGCTAACATATCTACACAAAACCCAGTTTATTTTAGAAATGAACCTGTAGGATCTACTTGTACGATAATATCCAAAATGTTTTTAGAAAGAGGCATAGTTCCATCGAGACAAATCGCAGGACTTTTATGCTCAGCGATAATATCTGATACATTATTATTCAGATCGCCAACATCTACAGAAACAGATAAGATGATTTTGGATAGAATGTCGAAAATTGCCAACATAGATCCAGAAAAATTTGCCATGGAAATGTTCAAAGCAGGGACTTCATTAGAAGGAAAATCGCCTGTAGATTTGCTCAATACAGACGTCAAAACATTTGAAATAGAATCTTATACGACAAGAGTAGCTCAAATATTTTCTATGGATTTGGACAATTTAGGAAAAATCAAAGAAAGCTTATTGAATGAAATGGAAAAAATCAGAAACGAAAAGAACGAAGCATCATTTGTATTGATACTCACTGATATATTCAAACAAGAAAGCGAAGTATTGGTATCGGGAATGTTCAAAGAACAACTAGCATCTGCATTTGATACTAAAATAGAAAATAATTCATTCTTGGCAAAAGGACTATTATCTAGGAAAAAACAAATGATACCGAAATTAAATCAAGCAGTGGTGAAATACGTTCAAGAAAATTAAGGAGTGATAATATGAAAATAACTATATTGGGAGCAGGCGCTATGGGTTGCATGGTAGCTAGAGCTGTCAATTCTTCGGATGACGAAATCAATTTAGTAGACCCATATGAAGCTCACATGAAAGAAATCGCACAAAACGGAATCAAAATAAAAGACAATGACGACACACAAACAGTCGTCAAAGTAAACTCTGCATCTACATCTTCAGAAAAATTAGGAATACAGGATTTAGTAGTGATTTTGGTAAAAGGATACGACACAGAAAAAATCCTCACACAAAACATGAACATAATAGGCGATAACACTATCGTAATGACACTACAAAACGGAATAGGAAACGTAGATGTAATCAGAAAACACATAAAAGAAGAAAATATCGCACAAGGAATATTGTATATATCTGCATATATACAATCACCAGGAGTCATAGTATCCAGTTTTGAACGAGACAAGACCAACATAATATTTGGACCTGCAAATGAAAATCACGACGAAAACACATACACTCTATTAGAAAAGACATTCAACCACAACGACATCAAAACAAAACTAGACAAAGACGTAAACAAAGTAATGTGGAGAAAATTGTATGTAAATGCAATCTACAACCTACCATGTGCAGTAATGCATTTATCCACGAAATACACCAAAAAAGACCCAAATTCACAAATTATATTGAAGAAAATATCAGATGAATTTATCCAAGTCACTGACAAATTGGGATACAATTTCGATGGAGAAGAACTTTTCAGACAATACGTACTCGATTCTCCTGACGAATACGACGATATAATGCCATCAGCTGCACAAGACACTCAAAAACACAGAAAAACAGAAGCAGAATTTTTGAACGGAGCAGTATTCAGACAAGCAGAAAAATTGGGAATACAAGCACCATACAATGAAATGATTTATAGACTTTCTTGCGTCGAAATGGATAATTACGATAACAGATTTTAAATAACGGATAAAAAAGAAGGCAATGCCTTCTTTTTTTGTATCAATATTGACAAACTAAATTCAAGACAATAAAATATAAATGATAAGAATATTCATTATCCAATAAAACACAAACGTAAATAAAAGAAAATTATATAGAAAAACTCACAACACAAAGTAGGTATTAATGAAAAAGAAAAGCATAAAAATAATTAGTGAAATTACTTATATATTGACACTAATAGCCATTTTTATGGCAAATAATGAAATAATTAAAGTTTCAAATCCAATTATGATCTCAATTATTGCAGTCAATGTAATATCATTCATAGGCTTTATCTTGTCTATGGACATCAGCAAAAAACATAAAAGTGTAACAATTTCAGTTTTGGTGATTTTTTACATGATTTTAGGTTTGATGAAAGTGTATATGTAACATATCCGATGAATATTCTTATCGATTAGATGGCTATTGAAATTCGATAGTTATATGGAGAAGGCGAGACCTTCTCTTTTTGTTTGTTATAATCAAATCATTTCGGTATAATAAGACTAAGAAGAATATAAATATGCAGGAAAAAGATTTCAAAGATTAATTACACAATATCTAATAGGAGGATTTTATGAGTGGATATGAAGTATATGAAATAGCAAGAAATTACCTTATCTTATCGATAATTTTGTCGGTAATAAGTGTGATAAATTTTGCGTATTTAATAAAAAATGTAAGTGATAAAAAGACTAAAATTTTGGTAAATGTATTTAATTTTACAATGACTTACGTAATGGTTATGTTGAATTTCACAGTGACACTCTTGTACGATTCAATATCAACAAATGCAGGTGTCTTAGGAAAATTTATCTTAGTAGGTATGTTCATAGTTGGTGTATTTGCTATAATTTCTCTTATAGTCAGCATCAAATCTAATAGCAAGAAATAAAAAATGCGTGCTTAGGCACGCATTTTATCCGTTATAAGCATCTTCGTCCACTATCAATACGAAATTGTTGTGCAAATGCAAAGTGGTAGATGGGTTTTGCAAATCTAAATAAGGTGAATTTATTAAATTTTGGATAGCATCGTGTTTTTTCGCTCCACTTGCCAAAAGTATGATCATCTTGCTGTTGAAAATATCTTCCAAACCCATGCTGATAGCTTTTGTAGGCACGTCTTCTTCTTTTTCAAAAAATCTGGAATTAGCTTCTATAGTAGATTTTTTCAAATCGACAATGTTAGTTCTCAAATTTAATTTGTCGTTTGGTTCGTTGAATGCGATGTGACCATTTCTTCCGATTCCCAAAATTTGCACATCACGAGTGCCTACAGAATCCAACACTTCGTTGTACTTTTTAATATCTTCTTCAAAAGTATCAGAAGAAGCAGAAGGGATGTGGACATTTTCCTTTTTGATATTGATATGAGAAAATAAATTGTCATGCATAAAATAATGATAACTTTGAGGATTGTCCTCATCTATATCCATATATTCGTCCAAATTTACACTCACTGCATTTGAGAAATCTATCTCGCCTTTTTTGTTCATCTCTATCAAATTTTCATACATTCCAATAGGACTTGAACCCGTAGCAAACCCAAAAATTGGATTTGGATTTTCAAGCATTATATTTTTCACCAACTCACTGGCTTTTTTACTGATTTCATCGTAATTTTTGCATACTATTAATCTCATGAAACACCTCCACTAATTTGAGTATATTATATGTTGTAAAAATTAGCAATATAGCAGTATTTTAGAAGATAAAATTCGATACGATACTTGTAATAAGTTTTGGGAGATTTTATATAATGTTTACTATAAAATATATTTGGAGTATAATAATGTTGTAAAAAAAACACATAGTTTTTAAATTTTATCAAATTTTGACAACTTTAAATACGTCAAGATTTGGTTTTTCATGAGAATCGAGGGACAAATGGAAATAAAATTAGAAAAAGTACAGAAATCGTTTGACAAAAAGCAGGTCATAAAAGATGCTACTTTTACATTGAAACAAGGAGAGATATCTGTTTTAAAAGCGCCAAATGGAGCTGGGAAAACTACAGTAATAAATTTGATTTCAGGCTTGATGAGACAAGACTCTGGGAATATTGAATTCGATGGGTTAACCCAAAAAGATGTATGCATAATATACGGTGGCGATAAAAATCTCTACATGAAAAATACTGTAGATGAAAATTTGTATTATTTTGGAGTTTTAAGAGGACTCACTAAAGATGAGATAAGTGATAATATACAAAAAATGAAACCGATATTTACAAGTTATGATAAACTAAAAAACACTTTGTGTGAGGAATTATCACATGGACAAAAGAGAATAGTATCTATATTTTCATCTATAATAACAGACAATAAATGCATTATATTGGACGAAGCTACTGAAGGTTTGGATCAAGAAAACATAGATATACTGGTAAATCTCATAAATAAAATAAAAAAAGACGTGATAATTTTGATAGTATCACACGATATTTTATTTGTGAATAATTTGGATTGCAAAAAAATAACGATAAATAATTCTAATATATATGAAGAGGTAGACAATGAAATCAATTAGAGCATTTTGGTATCAAATAAAGTTGGAATTGAAGTCGGCAGTCAGATATAAATTTGCATTTTTCTCCGATATAGCAGTATTTAGCGTGATTTTGGTATTTTTCTTTTTGTCATCGACAGGTTCGTCGTTTTCAGACAAATACTCAGGATCAGACAGCAAAGAATTGCTTTTGGTGGGATATATGATGTGGACTTTCGCATCTGCAGCGATATCTACAATGGCTACGGGATTGAACACAGAGGCTAGAAACGGTACTTTGCCTATGTTTTTGCATTCCAAAACACCCGTAGAAATTCTTATGTTTGCAAAATTAATCAGTTCTCAAATAGTTCAAATTGTAGTAATATTGGTTCTAAGCGTAATATCGAGATTTGTATTTCACGTGCAATTATCGTTCAATCCTACGTTGATAGTTCCATTTTTGATAAATTTGGTGGGAATGTATGGGATAGGAATGGTTTTGTGTGGAGTGTCGTTGTTCTTCAAGAAAACGGGAGCTTTGACTTTGTTAGTGCAATTAGTCACTTTATTTGTCACAGATACATTGCCATCTTCAGATGCGATATTGAAAATAACGAGATACATACCACTTACGATTTCTAATGAAATCAGCAGGCTTATCATAAGTTCTAAAAGCTATTCTTCTGTAGCTATTGAGGGAATTATTGTAAGTGTGATTTGGGTAGTTGTAGGAATTGTAGTGTTCAGGATTTTCTATGAGAAATCAAAAGTAAAGGGCAATTTGTTGTTTTATTAGGTGAAATTATGAAAAAATTGAAAAGGATAGGAGAAATATCGATTTGGATTTGTGAAGGAATAATAACGTATTTGTTTTTTACAAATAGATTCAAAGGTAAATTTGCAAATGTGGTTATGCTTTTAATCTTTTTACAGTATCCAATCCAAAGATATATAAAATTTAAGAAAAATAGAGAGTTAAAATATGAAAGAGAAAAAGAAATCTAATGGAAAAGGCAAAAAGTTTTTCAAAATAGTATTTGGGATAGTTTTAATTTTGCTTTGTGTGAACATCATTATAAAATATCCCGTTCACAGATATATGGGTTTTAATAGAATGTACAAGTACATGGATATGCAAAATATTTCACGAGATGATATAAAAGAAGTCGATGCTTTTAGAAGTACGAAATCCGACAGATATGAATATTGGGTTGTATTGAAGGATATGCCAGAATATAGATATGAATATTATTACTATTTGAAAGGCGATAAGATGTATTCTGAAATATCTAAAAAGAACAATGATGTCTACGATACGGTTTCTATTGAAAAGGCAAATGATTTGAAATACAAACCGTTGAATAATGGAGATTTAGTGTATTTTAAATAAAAATGGATTGTAGAATCTACAATCCATTTTTTCTATTCTAATACTATTAATAGTTGATCGGTATCTATTGTGTCGTTTTCTTTGACGAGTATTGATTTTACGATTCCTTCTGATTTTGAAAGTATATTTGTCTCCATTTTCATAGCTTCTACTACGATTAGAGGATCGTTTATGGATACTTTGTCGTTTTCTTTGACTAAGACTTTCACTACTCTTCCAGGAATTGATGCTCCAATTTCCTTGTCATTGTCAGGATCTGCTACTGATATGTTGTCTTCTTCACGACCTATTATTTTGGCAGATTCGTCAAATATTCTGACTGCACGTCTGTTGCCGTTGACTTCGTATGTGAATTGTCTGTATCCGTCTTTTTCTAGGCGACCTTTTTCGATTAATTTTATTATCAAAATTTTGCCTTCTTCTATTGGAACTTCTACTGTTTCTTTTTCGTTGATTCCTTCAAAGAATGTAGGTGTGTCCATATATGTGAAGTTGCCTTTTGTTTTTCTAAATTCTATATAATCTTCGAATACTTTCGGATATAATGCGTGTGCGATTATATCTTCTTCTGTAAATTCTTGTTTGAATTTATCTTCTAGATCTTTTTTGTCTTTTTCAAAATCAAATTCTTCTAGGTACAATCCTGCACGTTGGTGGATTGGTTCTTCTCCTTTTAGTACGATTTTTTGCAATCTTTCGTTGAATCCACCTTCTGGTTGTCCCATCATTCCTTTGAAAAATGATATTACAGAATCAGGGTAGTCGAGGTTTTTGCCTTTTTCGTAGATATTTTCAGGTGTCAATCCATTTGATACCATGAATATCGCCATGTCGCCGACCATTTTCGATGAAGGAGTTACTTTGATGATGTCTCCTAATAAGTCGTTGACTTTTTTGTACATCAATTTTACTTCGTCGAATTTTTCTCCCAAGCCAAATGATTCTACTTGTGGTTTGAGGTTGGAGTATTGCCCACCAGGTATTTCATAACGGTAAATTTCAGTCGTACCACTTTTCAAGTCGCTTTCAAATTTAGAATAGTACGCACGCACGTCCTTGTAATAATTGCTTATTTTGTCGCAATTTTCCAAGCTTATTCCTGTTTGTCTTTCTGTGTGCTCAAGTGCTGCTACGACAGAATTTAGTGCAGGTTGACTTGTAAGAGAACTCATAGAATTGAAGCAAGTATCTACGATGTCGACTCCAGATTCGCAGGCGTTGATTATAGTGGCAACTCCGTTTCCAGTCGTGTCGTGTGTGTGCAAATGAATAGGAACTGATATTTCGTTTTTGAGAGCAGATATTAGTTTTGTGGCTGCGTATGGTTTCAATAATGCGCTCATGTCTTTTATAGCGATGATATTTGCACCTATTTTTTCCAATTCTTTTGCCTTTTTGACGTAGTATTCTAGTGAATATTTGTCTCTGTTTTGGTCTAATATATCTCCTGTGTAGCAAAGTGTAGCTTCTAGGATTTTGTTTTCTTCTAAGACTGTGTCGCAAGCGAGTCTCATTCCGTCGATGTAGTTGAGTGAATCGAATACTCTGAATACGTCAATTCCGTTTTGAGATGCTTTTTGTATGAATTTCACTACGACGTTGTCGGGATAATTTTTGTATCCTACGGTGTTGTTTCCACGAAGCAACATTTGAAATAGTATATCTGGTATTCTTTGGCGAAGCTGTCTAAGTCTTATCCAAGGATCTTCTTTCAAGAATCTATAACTTACGTCAAATGTAGCGCCTCCCCACATTTCCAAACTGAACAAGTCTTTCATCAATTCGTTTGTCGCTTGTGCTATAGGAAGCATGTCTCTAGTTCTCATTCTAGTTGCCATTAACGATTGATGAGCATCTCTGAGAGTTGTATCTGTGATTAGAAGTTTCTTTTGATCCAATATCCAATCGGATAATCCTTTGGCTCCTTTTTCATCGAAGATGTTTTTAGTGCCGATTTTATTGGATTTTTCAAATTTAGGAACTTGTGGAGTGTTGTATTCTTTTTTGTCGTTGTTGATGGATTTTTCGCTTATGAAATTCAACACTTTTAATTCTTTGTCGGTATTTGGTTTTATATCGAATAAATCCGGGTTTTTGCTGATAAATCCTGTATCGCAAATTCCCTTTTTGAATTCTTCTGTGTTCAATACGTTGATTATAAATCCGATGTTAGTCTTGACACCGCTGATTCTAGTCTCTCTCAACGCACGAATTGCTTTATTGATAGTGTCTTGGAAAGTTCTGGAAAATGCAGTTATCTTTACCAAAAGCGAATCGTAGTATGGAGTTATGACAGATCCTGTGAATCCGTTACCTCCGTCAAGTCTTACCCCAAATCCGGAACTAGTACGGTACAAATCTATCTTACCTGTATCTGGCATGAAATTATTCAACGGATCTTCGGTAGTGATACGACATTGAATTGCGTATCCATGTGGTTTTATATCGTCTTGGGAATAAATTTCTATTTCGTCAGAATCGAAACTCTTTCCGTCTGCAATCAAAATTTGCGTTTGCACTATGTCGATTCCAGTGATAAGTTCGCTTACTGTGTGCTCGACTTGAACACGAGGGTTTACTTCGATGAAATAGTGGTTTTGATCTTCATCTACCAAAAACTCAACAGTACCTGCGTTAGTGTATCCAACTTCTTTGCAGATTTTGATAGCATCTTTGTGCAATTCGTCCTTTGTCTTTTCAGAAATAGAAAATGCAGGTGCAAATTCGACTACTTTTTGGTGACGTCTTTGAATTGAACAATCTCTTTCGTATAGATGGATTATGTTTCCGTAATTGTCTGCCAAAATTTGAACTTCGATGTGTTTAGGGTTTTTGATGTATTTTTCGATGAACATATCATCTGAACCGAAGGCTTTTTTCGATTCGTTTTGTGCGTGAATGAATGAATCTTCCAAATCTTCTTCTTTTTCTACGATTCTCATTCCACGTCCACCGCCACCTGCACAGGCTTTTACCATGACAGGATAGCCTATCTTGTTTGCCACTTCCAAAGCGTCCTTCTTATCCCTCAAAGGTTTCTCTACACCTTCTATGGTTTTTACTCCAGCTTTTTTGGCAACCAATTTAGATTGGACTTTATCTCCCAAATTATGTAGAACTGATTCGTCAGGACCTACGAAAATAATTCCCTCTTCTCGACATCTCCTAGCAAATTCTGCGTTTTCAGATAAAAACCCATATCCTGGATGGATAGCATCACAGTTTTTCGATTTGGCTATCGAAATTATCTTTTCTATGTCTAAATAACTAGACAAAGGAGAAGCTGCATCTTTTATCAAATAAGATTCATCAGCTTTTGTTCTAAAAAGGGAAGTCTTGTCTTCTTCGCTATAGATTGCCACGCTTCGAATTCCCAATTCGCTACAAGCTCTGAAAATTCTTATAGCAATTTCTCCACGATTGGCAACTAAAAGTTTTTTGATTTTATCCATAATGCACCCCAATTAAATTTGAATGTACTCAATATTATTCTTATTCAACAATTCTATGGCGTAGTCGTCTACTCTGTACGCTTCGTGATAGTATATTTTTTTGATTCCAGCTTGAATCAAAGACTTTGTGCAATTCAAACAAGGAAAGTGAGTCACATAGCAGACGCAATCTTTGACGGCAATTCCTTCTTTTGCACAGTATAAAAGTGCGTTCATCTCAGCGTGAATTGTAGCTATACAATGTCCATCACGCAAAGTGTGGCCAATTTCATCGCAATGAGGATTGCCACTTATCGCACCGTTATATCCTGTAGATACTATTCTATTGTCTTTGTTCACCAACACGCATCCGACAAATGCCCTGTCGCAAGTGCTACGAGTGGCAACAGTCAGTGCCAAATCCATAAAATATTCGTTCCAAGATTTTCTCATATAGACCTCTTTATTAAACTATTTACTTTTAATAATATCATAAAAATTCAAAAAAATAAATGTTTTAACACCAAATCAAATCTGCAATTTTGAAATACAAATAAAAATAAAATTCGAAATATTTGAATCAAAATGTGATTTATCATCATTATAAGGGTATATATCATAATAAAGGAATGTGGAAATAAATATACCAACATATTTAACGAAATACGAATTTATGGTAAAATGATAAAACACAGCACAGAATAAAGGGGTGAAAATTTGAAAGGATTAATAGATAAAAGTTTGGTGAAAATCGAGGAGCAGGCAAATGATTGGAAGGACGCCATAAGAATTGCATCGAGGTCTTTATTAGATGGTGGCTATATAAATGAAAGTTATGTAAACGATATGATAAAGAGCGTAGAAGATTTGGGTCCATACATAGTATTGGCTCCCAATGTAGCAGTACCTCACGCTAGACCAAATGGAAATGTCAAAAAAATGGGAATTAGTTTGACTAAATTCAAAAAGGCGGTCAATTTTAGAAATGAGGAAGAAGACGAAGATAATTGGGCAAGTATTTTCTTCGTTTTGGCAGCAGTAGATTCTTCTTCACATATTGGAGTATTGCAACAATTGTCTGTAATTTTGGACTCGGAAGAAGTCACAGACGAATTGATAGAAGCTAATACAGAAGAAGAAATGTTGGATATTGTAAATAGAAGATTGGAGGAAGAAAATGATTAATATTGTAACTGTATGTGGAAATGGAATAGGAAGTAGTTTGCTATTGAAAATGAAGGTAGAAACTATCGCCAAGGAAATGGGATTGGAAGCCAACGTAGAATCTTGCGATTCTAATGCGGCAGTTGGAAAAGACGCAGATCTTTTTGTAACAGTAAAAGAATTCAAATCTATATTCTCTGACGACCAAAAAGTAGCCATCGTAAAAAGCTACACAAACAAAAAGAAAATAGAAGAAGATTTGGTTCCTGTATTGGAAGAATTTAAATAAATTTTAGGAGGAATTATGGGATTTTTAAGATTTTTTAAAGACGTTTTGTCGGAACCGGCGTTCTTGATGGGACTTATCGCAATGGTCGGATTAATAGCGTTGAAAAAACCTGCACACAAAGTAATGACTGGAACTTTGGGACCTATCTTAGGTTATTTAATGCTATCTGCTGGTGCGAGCGTCATCACTACAAGTTTGGATCCATTAAGTCAAATGATTCAACATGGATTCAACATCACAGGAGTAGTTCCAAACAACGAAGCGATAACATCTGTTGCCCAAAAAGTTTTGGGAGTAGAAACGATGTCTATTTTGGTAGTAGGACTTATTGTTAATTTAATAATTGCTAGATTTACTAGATACAAATATATATTCTTGACAGGTCATCACAGCTTTTTCATGGCTTGCTTATTGTCAGCAACATTGGGAGCTATAGGATTCAAAGGAGTTCCATTGGTACTTTCAGGAGGATTCTTATTAGGAGCGTGGAGTTCTATATCTCCAGCAATCGGACAAAAATACACATTGAAGGCAACTGATGGCGATGAAATAGCTATGGGCCATTTTGGATCTCTGGGATATTATCTATCGGCATTTATAGGTTCATTGGTTGGCAAAAATTCAAAATCAACAGAAGATATAGAAATTCCTGAAAAGTGGTCTTTCTTGAGAAACACTACTATTTCAACTGCTTTGACTATGATAGTATTCTATTTGATAGCTAGCATAAAAGCAGGTCCGGATTTCGTATCAGGATTGTCAAAAGGACAAAACCCATACATTTACGCAGTTCTTTCAGCACTTAATTTTGCAGTCGGAGTTGCAGTAGTGTATGCAGGTGTTAGAATGATATTAGCTGATTTGATTCCTGCATTTGAAGGAATTGCCACAAAATTAATTCCAAACTCAGTTCCTGCAGTTGACTGTGCAGTATTCTTCCCATATGCACCTACAGCCGTTATATTGGGATTTGCTTGCAGTTTCGTAGGTGGATTGATTGGAATGTTCATATTGGGAATGGCAGGAGGAGTTCTTATAATTCCTGGACTTGTACCACACTTCTTCTGTGGAGCTACAGCTGGAATTTACGGAAACTCAACTGGTGGTAGAAAAGGAGCTATGTTAGGTTCATTCATCAACGGACTTTTCTTGGCATTCTTACCAGCGCTATTACTTCCTGTACTAGGAAAATTAGGATTCAACAACACTACATTTGGAGATTTCGATTTTGGAGTTATAGGAATATTGTTGGGTAAAATTGGAAATGCAATGGGAAATATAGGCGTGTATATAATAATGCTAGCATTGTTGGTAGCACTTATCGTACCATCTATTGTCAGCAAGAAAACTACTGCAATCAACAATGAAACAGAAGAATAGATACGCGATAGAAAGGATGATATAGTGAAAGAGATAAAGACAAAAATCTTCTCTGATGGAGCAGTAATACAAGATATGATGGACGCTTTGGATTCCAAAATAGTCACAGGTTTTACTACAAATCCATCCTTGATGAAAAAAGCAAAAGTTACAGATTATGTAGAATTTGCAAAAAAAGTTTTGAGTGAAATAAAAGAATACCCAGTTTCATTTGAAGTATTTTCAGATGATTTGGAAACTATGAAAAAAGAAGCTGAAAAATTATCTTCATTGGCAGACAACGTATATGTAAAAATACCTGTCACTACAAGTGAAGGCATATCTACAGCTCCTATAATAAAAGAATTGAGCTCGAAAAATATCAAATTGAACGTCACAGCAGTATTCACAGTAGAGCAAGTAGAAGAAATTGTGGAAAATTTGACTGATGGAGTAGCTAGCATAGTATCAGTATTTGCAGGAAGAATTGCAGACACTGGAGTAGATCCAAAACCTATAATGAAACAAGCTTTGGAAATTTGTAGAAAGAAAAAAGGATGCGAATTGTTGTGGGCATCTTCAAGGGAAACTCTCAACATCTACCAAGCAGACGAATTGGGCGTGGACATAATCACTTGCACTCCAGATTTGATCAAAAAACTTTCATTAAACGGCAAAGATTTAAAAGAATACTCGTTAGACACTGTAAAAGGATTTGCAAAAGATTCAAAGGCTTTAGGATTTTCGATTTTATAGTAAAACTTAGAGGTTATCGCAAGATAACCTCTTTTTAATTTAAAATATTTAAATTTTGTAAATGTTTTTTTGATTAAATTTTTCCATATGTTTTTTGTTATGTAATTATTGAGTATTTTCATTTAATTAAATGATTAGTATAGATTGATAAATATTCATTAAGCCATAGATTATGACACAACTAATGAATAGGACAAGGATAAATATTCAATCGTTTTCACGGGTGCTTTGAGCAAACTTTCAATATTTCTGTGCAATTAGAGATTGACAATTTTATATGTATGTTATTATAATGTATATTAAAGGGAGAATTAAGGGATTTAAGAAATGAATTATTGAAGGCTAGATTTTTAGGCATTGTAGAAATTAGAACGACATTCTTTAAAATTTAATGATTTCATATTGTATTATAATTCAATTCTCTTTCTTTGAAATGTATATCGTTTTATGTCACACCGAGTCAAATGATATGCATTGGTATATTATATAGGAGGAATTTTTATGTCAGAAAAACACAAGCTTAATCTGAAAGCTTTGATATTGATGATTTTCACATCAGTTTTCGGATTCACTAACATAACTAGATCTTATTATCTAATGGGATATGCTTCTATTCCATGGTATATATTATCTGGTTTGGCATTTTTCTTACCATTTGCATTCATGATTGCTGAGTACGGCTCTGCATTTAAAGATGCTAAAGGTGGTATTTATTCATGGATGGAAAGAAGTTCAGGTAGAAAATATGCATTCGTAATCACTTTCATGTGGTTTGCATCTTACATTATTTGGCAAGTTAACGTTGGATCTGGTATTTGGATAGTTTTATCTAATGCAATTTTCGGTGTAGATAAAACACAACAATGGTCATTGTTCGGATTGGATTCTGTAAAGACATTGGGTATATTAGCCATTTGTTGGATTTTACTTGTTACTTATATTTCTAATAAAGGTTTGGAAAAAATCAAAAAGATTACATCAATAGGTGGAACAGCCGTAGCACTTATCAATATTTTCTTATTTGTAGGTGGTTTACTTATCTTAATTTTAAACAAAGGACACGTAGCACAACCAATCAACTTTGACGCATTCTTCCATGCGCCAAATCCAAAATACGCTACTGGTGGATTAGCTGTATTGTCATTTGTAGTTTACGCTATATTTGCTTACGGTGGAATCGAAGTAGTAGGTGGACTTGTAGACCAAACTGAAAATCCAGAAAAAACATTCCCTAAAGGTGTAACACTTGCATCTATAATAATAACTTTGGGATATGTACTTGGAATTTTGATGTTCGGTACATTTACTAATTGGAATTCTGCATTCACAAACTTCTCAAAAGAAACTATAACTTTGGGTAACGTATCTTATATCGCCATGAATCACATGGGATATCAATTAGGATTGGCTTTTGGATTAGCTGATGCATCTGCTAGAACAGTAGGTTTGTGGGTATCTAGATACATGGGTATCTCAATGTTCATGGCTTTGACAGGCGCATTCTTCACATTGGTATATTCTCCACTTAAACAATTAATAGGTGGTACACCAAAAGAATTATGGCCAAAATCTTGGACTGAAGAAAAGAACGGAATGTATGTAAATGCAATGAAATACCAAGCAGCTTGCGTTATATTTATAATCGCAATCGTATCTTTCGGTGGAAAGAGCGCTAAACAATTCTTCGAAGTTTTGGTGTCAATGACTAACGTATCTATGACATTACCATACTTCTTCATAGCTTACTCATTCTTAGGTTTCAGCAAAGACACTAGCATAGAAAAACCATTCAAGAAATTCAAATCACTTGGATCAGTTAAAATTTGCGTATTCTTAGTTTGTCTAGTAGTAGGATTTGCAAACTTGTTTACAATAATTGAACCAGCTATCTCAAGTGGAGATTGGATGACTACTATAATGTCAATAGCAGGACCATTGCTATTCACTTTATTAGCATTGTATCTATACGGAAGAATGGAAAAAAAACAAGGATTAAAATAATCCGATAAATCGGTGTAAAAGAGAGGGGCGACCCTCTCTTTTTTTGTAAAAAACCCAAGTAATTTCAAATTGAATTACTTGGGTAATTTTTATGATAGTGATAGATTTTTTATTTTATTTTTCATCTTTATAAATCCCAAAATATCTGCCAAAAGCCATCCTACTGGAATGGATATCCATATAGCTATGACTCCTATGTTTACAATTGGAGCTAATGTATACGACAAGGCTACTCTGGTTCCGAGACTTACTATTGTCAAAACTATGGACATAAATGGATATCCAATTGCTCTGAACAATCCGTAGAATAAGAACAGATAACCTATTAGAAAGTAAAAAGCACCTTCTATTCTTAAATACTGGCTTCCGATTGCTATTACATCTGTGGCGTTAGATGAGACGAATAGTTTCATCAATTGTGGTGCAAATACGAATACCAAAATGGATATTGGTATGCAAATACAGGTCACTATTTTAAATGATGCTTTTATTCCTCTAGAAATTCTATCGTATTTATCTGCACCGTGATTTTGGGCGATAAATGTGGAGAAGGCATTGCCGAAATCTTGTGCTGGGACGTATGCGATGGTGTCGATTTTTACGGCTACTGCAAATGCAGCCATGACTGTAACTCCGAAACTATTTACAAGGCCTTGTATCATGAGTATTCCGAGGTTCATGACGCTTTGTTGAATACTAGATAGCAATGAGAAATTCAGTATGAGTTTTCCTATGTTTTTATCCATAACCATGTTTTCTTTTTTTACTCTGGTGATTTTGAGCGTTTTGTGAGCTGATATTCCAAGTCCTATTCCGGATAAGATTTGCGATATTACTGTGGCAAATGCTGCTCCGAAAACTTTCATATCGAAATTTATTATGAAAACTAAATCCAATACTATGTTCAAAATCATGGATATAGCTAAAAATACAAGTGGTGTTGTTGAATTTCCGAGCGATCTAAAGACTGCCGCGTAATAATTGTATAAAAATATGAAAAATATTCCCGAAAAAATCGTCAAGGCGTATGTTTTGGCATCTGACATGATTTCTTTTGGAATTCTGATTAGATTCAATATTTCATCTACGAATGTGATGGATATTAGAGATAAAATTATGGATATCACTGCTATTATGAAAAAAGATTGAAATATGGATTTTTGTAGGGAGCTGTAATCTTTTGCTCCATAAAATTTGGAGAAGACTACACTAGATCCGATGCACAATCCTATTATTATAGAAGTGATAAAAATCATGAGTGTGTAGGTTGAGCCGACTGCAGCTAAGGCGTTTGAGCCGACAAATCTTCCGACGATAAGTGTGTCAAAAAGGTTGTAAAGTTGTTGGAATACATTGCCAAGTGCGAGAGGAATGGCAAAGGCTATGATTTTTTTGCTTTCATTTCCTTCTGTCATGTCGACGGTTTTTCCTAAATTTCTAAAGATAAGTCATACCTCCTTAAAACACATTTATTGTAACATATTTTATGGGTGGATGGGTTCTCGTGGATGTGGTACGGATTTCAAATTGACTTTTAATCTATTGTGATTTTATGTAAAAAAATTTCTGTTGAATAATGATTTTTGTTATAATAATAATTTGTAAATTGTCAAGATAAAAGTGATATTTTTTGTTGTAAATACAATATATTAATGTTAAAATAAGAGATAGTATTCATAAATATTAAAGTTAGGAGATTTACATGGGAGTATTTGAATCTATTTTTGGCTCAGCCAATAGAAAAGAGATAAAAAAAATAGAACCGATTATTAAGAAAATAGAATCATATGATAAGCCAATGCAACAATTATCAGATGATGAATTAAAACATAAAACAGTTGAATTCAAAGAGAGATTGAAAAACGGTGAAACATTAGATGATATTTTACCTGAAGCATACGCTGTAGTTAGAGAGGCAAGTTACAGAGTTTTGGGCATGAAACAATATCGTGTTCAATTGATAGGTGGGGTTGTTCTTCACCAAGGTAGAATTGCCGAAATGAAAACAGGTGAAGGTAAGACATTAGTTGCCACTCTTCCAGCTTATTTGAATGCACTTACTGGAAAAGGTGTACACGTAGTAACTGTAAATGATTATCTTGCAAAAAGAGATAAAGAGTGGATGGGTAAAGTTCACGAATTTTTGGGATTATCAGTTGGAGTTATCGTCTACGGATTAGATAATGACGAAAGAAGAGAAAATTACAACTGTGATATTACTTATGGTACAAATAACCAATACGGATTTGATTATTTGCGTGATAACATGGTTATTTACAAACAAGACAAGGTTCAAAGAGGACTTAATTACGCTATAGTGGACGAGGTCGACTCTATTTTGATAGATGAAGCTAGAACACCACTTATCATTTCAGGTCAAGGCGATGAATCTACTGATATGTATATGAGAGCAGATATGTTCGCAAAAGGACTTACTGGACGTATCATGGATCCAGACGAAGATAAACCGGACATTTTCGATAGAGAATTCAAAGAAGAAACAGTTGATTTCGTAGTAGATGAAAAGAGAAAGACTGCAAGTCTTACTGAAATAGGTAACAAAAAAGCAGAAGAATATTTTGGCGTAGAAAACTTATCTGATCCTAACAACATGGAATTAGCTCACCATATCAACCAAGCTTTGAAAGCCAACAACACTATGAAGAGAGATATCGACTACGTAGTAAAAGAAAATGAAATTTTGATCGTAGACGAATTTACTGGACGTATCATGGAAGGTAGAAGATATTCTGATGGTTTACACCAAGCTATAGAAGCCAAAGAAGGAGTAGAAGTTAAGAGCGAATCCAAGACATTGGCTACAGTTACATTCCAAAATTACTTCAGAATGTACAACAAATTAAGCGGTATGACAGGTACAGCTAAGACAGAAGAAGAAGAATTCAACGAAATTTATAAAATGGACGTAGTTGAAATTCCTACAAATAAACCAATTGCCAGAGTTGACGAACAAGACCGTGTATATATAAATGAAAATGCAAAATTCAATGCAATAGTAGAAGAAATCAAAGAAGTACACAAGACAGGACAACCTATATTGGTAGGTACTATCTCAATTGAAGTTTCAGAAAAACTATCTCATTTATTGAAGAAAAATGGAATTAAACACGACGTATTGAACGCTAAGCAACACGAACGTGAAGCAGAAATCGTCGCACAAGCAGGTATGTTCGACAAAGTTACAATAGCTACTAACATGGCAGGCCGTGGTACCGACATTCTTTTAGGTGGTAACCCTGATTTCATGGCAAAACACGACATGAAAAAACAAGGATATGGTGAATACGTAATTGAAAGTTTGGATTCATTCTTGCCAAGTACAGATGAAGAACTTATAGCAGCTAGAAATGTATACAACGAATTATACAAGAAATACAAGAAAATGACTGACGAAAACAAACAAAAAGTTTTGGAAGTAGGAGGTTTGTATATATTAGGTACAGAACGTCACGAATCACGTCGTATCGACAACCAATTGCGTGGTCGTTCAGGCCGTCAAGGAGACCCAGGTAGATCTAGATTCTTCGTTTCATTGGGAGATAATCTTATGAGATTGTTCGGTGGAGAAACTATTCAAAAATACGCTGAATCAGGAAAATTCCCAGAAGACGAACCAATGGAATTCAAGACAATCACAAAAGCTATAGAAAGAGCTCAAAGAAAAGTAGAATCTAACAACTTCGGTATAAGAAAGAACGTATTGAAATACGACGATGTCATGAATGCACAACGTAAAGTAATCTATGCGGAAAGAGACAAAGTATTAGATGGCGAAGACATGCACGAATCTATCATTCAAATGATAAAAGACGTCATTACAAACGCAATCGAAACATACTGTCAAGATCCTAGCCCAGAACATTGGGAAGTAGAACCATTAATGACATACTTGAATACACTTCTTCCAGAAGGAAGCCTTGATTTGACAAAATTAAATAGCTACAGCAAACAAACATTCACAGATTATGTAACAAGCAAAGCGTTAGAATTCTACGATCAAAAAGAAGAACAAATAGGAAAAGAAAAATTCAGAGAAATCGAACGTGTTATACTTCTTATGGTAGTAGATAGAAAGTGGATGGATCACATAGATGCTATGGATCAATTACGTCAAGGTATTGGATTGAGAGCGTTCGGACAACAAGACCCAGTAAGAGCTTACACTAACGAAGGTTTTGAAATGTTTGAAGACATGAACCATTCTATAAAAGAAGACACTGTAAGGGGAATGTTCAACGTACAACCAATCGAAGAAATCGAAAGAAAACAAGTAGCTCATGAAACTTCTGCTACAGGTGGCGAAGAAGAAGTCAACAAACCTGTTGTCAAGGGCAAAAAGATCGGAAGAAACGATCCATGTCCATGTGGAAGCGGTAAGAAATACAAGAACTGCTGTGGAAGAAACTTATAAATAAAACTATTAAAAGGGGAATATTCCCCTTTTTTTTCTATAAATCGGAGGTAATATGGATACATTTTTGGTAAATGAAAAAATAGAAAGTTTATCTCAGAATTTAAAAGAAATAAAGGAGTCTCTTTGACTTAGATGGTTTGAGAGAAAAGATAAACGAATTACAAGAAAAGACACTTAAATCTGATTTCTGGGATGACAGCGAAAAAGCACAGGAAATTTTCGACGAACTAAATTCTATGAAAGCAGATGTCGAAAAATACGATGAAATTTCTGAAAAATTAGATGAAGTAATGATAATGCTAGAATTATCAAAAGAAGAAGACAGCGAAGAATATTCGAAAGACATCGAAAAATCGCTAGAAAAATTGGAAAAAGATGTCGACGAATTTAAAATCAAGACGCTATTAGTGGGAGAATACGACAAGAATAATGCAATATTATCGATACATTCAGGAGCAGGTGGAACAGAAGCCCAAGATTGGGCAGAAATGTTACTGAGAATGTACACTAGGTGGATTTCAAGCAAGAATTATTCATACGAAATAACAGATTATAACCAAGACACAGAAGGCGGCATAAAATCAGTCTCACTCAAAGTCAAAGGTATGAATGCGTACGGATTTTTGAAAAGCGAAAAAGGAGTTCACAGATTAGTCAGAATATCTCCATTTGATCAACAAAAGAGAAGACACACTTCATTTGCATCGGTGGATGTATTTCCCGAAATAAAAGAAAGTTCAGAAATAACAATTGACGACAAGGATTTGAAGATAGATACCTATAGAGCATCAGGAGCAGGTGGACAACACGTCAACATGACAGATTCTGCAGTTAGAATAACTCACATTCCTACAGGAGTTACAGTTCAATGCCAAAGCGAGAGATCTCAAATTGCCAATAGAAAATACGCGATGGATATGTTGATTGCAAAATTGATCATGATAAAAGAAGAAGAAAAACGTGAGAAAATCGAAGACATTCAAGGAAAATACAACCAAATCGCATGGGGATCTCAAATAAGATCGTACGTATTTCAACCGTACACATTGGTGAAAGATCACAGAACTAATTACGAGACACCACAAGTACAAGACGTATTGGACGGAGATTTGGATCAATTTATGACATCATTTTTGCAAAAACAATCCACAGAAAAAACAAATTAAAATTTGTGTTTTTTCTAAAATGATTGGGTATATAAAAGTAGAGGTGTAATATGGAAAATATAGTATTGGATAATTTCAAAAAATTATCACAAGTACCTCGTTGTTCATTTGATCAAACGAGGATAAATCAATATTTAGTAGATAAAGCAAAAGAAATGGGTTTGGATTACGACGTAGACGATGAACTCAACATAGTAATCAGAAAACCAGCTACAGAAGACAAAAAAGACCATCCAGGAATTGTGTTGCAAGGACACATGGACATGGTATGCGAAAAAGAAGACGATAGCGATCACGATTTCGACAAAGATCCTATCGAACTTATCGAAAAAGACGGAAAATTGACTGCCAACAAAACTACATTGGGAGCAGACAATGGAATTGCCATAGCAATGGGATTTGCTATACTTGCAGACGAAAATTTATCTCACCCTGATTTGGAACTTATGATTACTACCAACGAAGAAGTTGGATTGATAGGTGCCAATGCAGTAAAAGAAGATTTCCTAAAAGGAAAATACTTAATAAATGTAGATAGCGAAGAAGAAGGCGTAGTTACTGTAGGATGTGCAGGTGGAATTACTGTCAATTCCGAATTTGACATAAAAAGAGAAGAATTTGGAAATAAATTCTACAAACTATCTATAAACGGATACAGAGGTGGCCACAGTGGATCTGACATCAACAATGGAATGTTAAACGCCATTGAATCAATGATAAAAATATTGAAAAAATTGTCATCTCGCCACAAAGTAAGAATCGTATCTCTAAACGGAGGTACAAAACACAACGCCATCGCTCGTAATGCCGAATTGATAATAGCAAGTGATGACGAAATCAAATCAGAAGAAGTCAATGTAGATGGATACAAAGAAGTAGAAAAAAACATGGAATTTGGATTTGAAGAAATAGAAAAACAAAATCCAATGGATGAAGATTCATCAGCTAGAGTATTGAACTTCCTTACAACTATACCAAACGGAGTTGTAAATATGGTAGAAGGAAAAGACTTAGTGGAAACTTCACTTAACCAAGCAATTGCCACTACAGAACAATCTTCATTCAAATTCATGGTATCTATCAGATCATCAGTATTAGATAAGATAAAAGAAGTTGAAAACACAATCACTCAAGCTTCTGAATTGAACGGAGCAAAAGTTAGCACAGAAGGATTTTACGAACCATGGGAATACAGAGAAGATAGCTTGTTGAGAGAAAAATGCCTATCACTATACAAAGAAATGACTGGCAAAGACATGAAAATAGAAGTTATCCATGCAGGATTAGAATGTGCAGTATTCTCTAAAAAATACCCAGACATGGATATGATATCAATAGGTCCAGACATGGTCGGAGTACACACTCCAAAAGAAACATTGGATCTAGAATCTACAGACAGAGTATACGAATTTTTGAAAAAATTGATAGAATCATTATAATGGAGGAAAAAAATGAACGAAGAAAAAAACTTAGACGCTATGAACAACGAAGAAATGCACGATCATGATCACGATCACGAAGAAGAACTAGATACAATCGTGTTGACTCTTGAAGATGGAAGCGAATTGGAATGTGGAATTTTGGGAGTATTTGAAGTAGAAGGATATGACAGCGACTACATCGCTTTAGTATCAGAAGAAGACAACGAAATAATGATCTACAAATACGAAGAAATCAACGAAGAAGAAGCAAACCTAGACGTTATCGAAGATGATGACGAATACGAAAGCGCAAAAGCTACTTTTGAATCTTTGTTTGTAGTAGATGAAGACGAAGATGAAGGAGAAGAATAGATTTAAAGCTGTACTAATAGATTTGGACGGAACACTCTTGACAGATGAAAAAGAAATCACAGATTATAGTGCACAAATCTTAGAACAACTTCAAAAAGATGGAGTGCAAGTGATAATTGCAACTGGAAGAGGATTGTCCAGAGCTAAACAACTGACACATAAATTGAAATTCATGCCAATAATTTTAGCTAATAACGGAGCCACTATTAGTAGTGGCTTTGATATTAGCGATGTGGAAGATTTGTCTGTGGATTACAAAGTAGTCAAAAAGCTCAGCGAAAAATCACACGACTACGGAATCAAACCTTACTTTTTTGTAAAAGACAAACTAATCATACAAGATGGACTCGACAAAAAAGATTTTATAGATAGCGTGGCGAAAATAGACGAGATAATGACTGTATCTGAGAAAAAATCCGACATGACAGATGTAGTATCTATGGTGATGATAGGAAACAAAAACAAAATATTTCAACTTATAGATTTGCTAAAAGAGGATAAGAACGTCAATTACCACATTCACACAAAATACTTTTCTCCAAATGTGAGAATGTTGGAAGTCCAAAACGCAAAGACCGACAAATTCAAGAGGGCGTTGACCATATTGAATCATTTGGGAATCAAAAAAGAAGAAGTAGTTTCCATAGGCGATGCACACAACGATTTAGAAATGATAGTCGGAAGTGGACTAGGAGTCGCCATGAAAAACAGCGACGATATTTTGAAACAAAACAGCGATGTCATCACACGCTACACCAACCAAGAAGACGGATTGGCAAAATTTCTAAAAGAACTATTTGAGTTGAGGGATTATGAATAACTTAAAAGAATTTTTAAACGAAGAATATTATGACAAGTACAAGGGAAAAAATCTTGTAGTTTACGTGTATCCAAAAGACAACACAAGTGGATGTACAATAGAAGCTGATGGGTTTAGCGAACTTTATGACGAATTCAAAAAATTGAACACAGAAGTAGTGGGACTTAGCAAAGACACAGTGAGAACTCACGAAAATTTCATCAAAAAACAAGGGTTGAAACAAGAATTGATATCCGATCCTGAAAGAAATTTTTTGAATAATTTCGGATGCGTCTACAAAGGAAAAATGTTCGGAAAAGAAGTCACTAAGACAGAAAGATCGACATTCGTGTTTGACAAAGACATGAATTTAGTCAAAGAATTTAGAAAAGTAAAACCGGATGAAAACCCGGAAGAAGTATTACAATACGTAAGAGAAAACTTGAATGACTGATAGATACAATATTTACAGCAAATATCTAAAAGAGCATTACGGAGAAAAAGTCTACAAACTGCCGATAAAATTGGATTTGACTTGTCCTAATAGAGATGGAAGACTCTCAAAAGGTGGATGTATATATTGCCACGAAGAAGGTGGAAGTTTTGAAAACAATGAGAAAACATTATCCATAAGAGAGCAATTGAAAAAAGACAAAGAAACTATCGAGCACAAATACAATGCTCATAAATTCATATCGTATTTTCAAAGTTATTCCAACACTTACATGCCACTTAACTTATTTGAAAAATATATGTACGAATCTGTAATAGAAGACGTAGTAGCCATCAGCATATCTACAAGGCCTGATTGTGTATTTGAAGAGCATTTGCAAATACTGAAGAGATTACAAGAAGAAAAAAACGTCGACATAATAATAGAATTGGGACTTCAGACATCGAACAACAAAACCCTTCGAATAATCAACAGACAACACGAGACGAGCGATTTTGTGAGAGCGTGCAACCTCATAAAAAAATACGGATTTAGAATATGCACCCATGTAATACTCGCACTTCCATGGGATGACATGGATGATGTCAGAGAAACAGCGAGACTACTATCTGTTTTGCAAGTAGACGAATGTAAAATCCATTCTCTCTACATCCCCAAAAACACCAAACTTTCTAAAATGTACGAAAACGGAGAAGTCGAATTGAAATCTCTCGATACGTATGTGGACGAAGTAGTAGAATTTTTGAGATACTTGGATAAGGATATCCTGATACAAAGATTGGTCGGCAGAATGCCAAAAGAAGAATCGGTGTTTTGCAATTGGAATACGAGCCATTGGAAGATACAAGATATGATATTGGAAAAAATGGAACGAGAAAATATTTTCCAAGGTGATAAAATTGATGGGAAAATGGGTATAATATTATAAAGAAATTAAACTAAAAATTATTACGGTTTAAGAAAGGATGATAAAAATGGTTAAATTTGTAGTAGGACCTAAAGGAAGCGGAAAGACTAAATGGTTAATCGACAAAGCAAATGACGAAAAGAAAAACAACAACGGAAATATAGTATTCATAGATTCTGATGAAAAGCACATCTTCTCATTAGATCACTCAGTTAGATTAATAGATGCATCTACATTCCACATTTCAAGTCCTGAAAGCTTGTATGGTTTCTTAGCAGGAATAATGTCAAGAGATTTCGACATAGAAACAATCTATATAGATGGTATATATTCAATAGTTGAAATGGACGATTCAAAATTAGAAGAATTGATAGAAAATTTGGAAGTTCTATCAAAAGAAGCTAGCGTTAATTTCTATATCGGAATGAACAAAGAAAAAGGAAGCCTTCCTGAAAAATATCGTGAAGATACAGTAGAATTACACGAATAAAATACGAAACCATTCTCTTAGATAAGAGGATGGTTTTTTATGTCTCATTTTTGTAAAAAATAAATAAAATATTAGCAAAATAATTGACAAAAAAATTGGGGATGGGGTATAATGAAATCGTAATCATCCCAAAATAAACGATATACAAGGAGGAGACATGAAAGAAGTACTTATAGGTATAGTGGTATCTATCGTGATAATTTACATTCAAATGTTTTTGTCGCATTTTTTCAGAGAAATCGGGCATACAATATTTTATAAAACTTTATTCAAAGATAAAATTAATAAAATAAGAATAGGATTTGGAAAACCACTAATCAAAACGAAAACTATGGAGATAAATAAAATCCCACTATCTAGCAAGACTTATTATGGAGATAAAATGGAGAGTGGAACTTGGAGATCTGTATTCACTTATGTAGGTGGAGCATTGGGAATAGTATTTAATATAATATTGTTAATTCCACTAATTTATCTAGTGAATAGAAGAGCGGATTTACACTTAGTAATACATATGGGAATATCACCTATTGTCATTAGAATAATGGCGTACTACAATTTATTTTTGATATTGAATACATTTTTTGCATTTAAAATGCCAGATCTTCCACCAGATGGATACACTAGCGACGGATGGTTTTTTCAAGATGATATCCAAAAAATATTTAACGAAAACGCAGAGGTGGGGAATGACAACTAATATATTGAATTTTTTATTGTATTATATTTTGTATGACGGATTGATTTTATTGCACGAATTGGGACATGCAATGGCGTATAAATTTGCATACAAAGATGATAGATGGAGAATAGAAATAGGAAGAGGAAAAAAAATCATAAAATCTAAGAGATTTAATATTGGATTAGGTATAGGATCTGGAGCATGCTATTTTGAATATGATGACGATGATGAAGATTATAAAAAGAATATAATAGCTTATTTGGGAGGTCCTGCGGTAAGCTTAATTATATTTTTTATGGTGTTGCCAATTGCATTAAAAATCAACAATGTGAAAGGCGTAAATGAGTTATATAGAAATGCAGTCTTCTTTACTTTTTATTTAGCTTTAGTCCATGCTTTTTTTAGTATTCTTCCAATTGAATATAAATTTGCAAAAGTAAAACAAAGTGACGGTTTACAAGCGCTTAGAGAGCTAAAAGCTATGAAAAGAGAAAAGCTCGAAAAAGAAAGATAATTTGTGAATGAGGCTATAAGCAAATAGCCTTATTTTTGTGCTTTTTCATTTGTTGTAATAAAAATTGATATCTAATATAATCTAATGTGGAGGGAGTAAAATATGAAAAAATTAAATACATCAAAATTTTTATTGGACAATAAATCCAAATTAAAAGAAATTATAAAAAATCTAGAAAATGATTTCAAATACGTATCTATATTGGGTTGCGATGTAGATGGAGCTAGTTATAGTGTGTCTACAGCATCTATTGCGTTGAATCCATCTCCAGATTATCAAAAAGGTTTCGTGATAAGAGTGTATACGGATTTGGGATTTAGCGAATATTCATTTAACGAGGTAAATGTAGAAGAAGTTTGCAAAAACGTAAGGAAATTGGCAAATGAAGATCGCAAAAAAATCGTAGAGTCTTTGAACAAGGTGACATACGATAGACTTCCTAGAGATGAAGAGTTAACTATGGAAAAAATCAGAGAAGTCGAAAATTTGCCAGATGAAGACAATCCTGAAGAAATTATAGGAAAATTGCAAGAAATTCACGATAAAGTAAAATCAAAACACGACAAGATTGTACAACTTAGTTTGAGATTGAATATAACTCAAGTAAACAAGATTTTCTTGTCAAAAAATAGAGACTTGTATCAATCATATGCGTATGCGACAGGTTTTTGTATGGCTGTGGCAAACGATGGAGACAAAAATACTAAAGTAGATTTTATCTCCAAATCAGGACTTTGTGGAAGTGAATTGATTTCAGAATTTGAAAATGCAGCAGAAGATGCTTGTAGAAGAACTGAAGAATTGCTTAGTGCAGAAAAAGTCATTCCAGGAGAATACGATATAATATGCGATCCTGATTTCACAGGTCTTATAGCACATGAAGCTTTTGGACATGGAGCAGAAATGGATATGTATGTGAAAGAACGTGCGAAAGGCGTTGAATACCAAGATAAGAGAGTGGCATCAGATAAGATAACTATGCACGATGGAGCTAGTGCTTACGATGAAGTGTCGAGTTATTTGTTCGATGATGAAGGAAATTTGGGAAAAGATACAGTGATAATCGACAAGGGAATACTACGTCATGGAATGTGCGATGAATTGTCTGCGATACTTTTAAATACAGAATCTACTGGAAATGGAAAGAGAGAAAGTTTCAAAAGAAAAGCATACACTCGTATGACTAATACATTTTTCGAAGCAGGAGAAGATTCTGTCGAAGATATGATCAAATCCATCAAAAAAGGATATTTGTTGGAAGGATTCTCATCGGGAATGGAAGATCCAAAAAACTGGGGAATTCAATGCGTAGCTATGAAAGGCAGAGAAATCGTAGATGGAAAATTGACTGGCAAAATCGTAAGTCCTGTGTATTTGACAGGTTATGTTCCTGATTTGTTGCAATCTATCACTCAAGTATCAGATGGGCTTGTATTATCAGGCGGAGGATACTGTGGAAAAGGTTGGAAAGAATGGGTGAAAACATCTACTGGCGGAGCATACATTAAAGCAAAGGGGATTTTGAGCTAATGGAAAAATTGATAAACATACTAAAACAAAAAGAAAATATCACGGATTGGATAATCGTAAACACTGTGTCGAAATCAAATGAAGTATTTTTGATAAAAGACAAAGTGGATATGAACAGAAGTTGTGTCACAGATGAAACTGCTGTGAGAGTATTCGTCGATTTCGAAGAAAATGGAACAAAATTCAAAGGTGAAAGTCTAGTTGGATTGAATGTTTTCGACGATGTAGAAGACATAGAAAAGAAGATAGATAGAGCAGCATTTGCAGCTAAATTCGTAAAGAATAAATACTACGAATTGCCAGAAAAAGAAGAAGATTATGCATCATTAGATGCAGTGAAAGTCTGCGATGATTTGACTAATGATTTCAAAAAAGTTCACGATGTAATATACAAAGATTATGGATACAAATCTAGAGTCAATTCATGCGAAATATTTGCCGTAGAAGCAAAAAGCCACATAATCACTTCCAAAGGAGTAGACGTAAAATATCCAACTAATAAATTCACTTTTGAAATAGTGACTGATTGCAATATCGGAGATGAACCTGTAGAAATTTTCAACGGATACGATTTGGCAAGCATCGATTATTCTAAAATAGAAGAAATTGTAGACAAACAACTTTTTGAAACAGAAAAAAGATCTAGCGCTGTGAGAAATGAAAAGATTGAAAATATAAGAGTATTATTGTCGAATGAAGCTGTAGAACAATTCTTGTATTACTATTACAATCAAGCTAAAGATGCTATGATTTACCAAAATATAAGCAATGCAAAAATCGGCGAAAAATTCTTCGGAGAAAATCCAAGAGTCAATTTCAACATGAAAATCAATCCAATGCTTGAATCTTCTATCAACAGAAGACCTGTCGATGCAGAAGGTAAAAAATTATCGGCGTACAGTTTGTACAAAAACGGAGTAGTGGAAAACTTAGTGACAAGTGCAAAATTCAGCTATTATTTGAATGTCAAAAACATGGGTAGTTCTCCAGTGTTTGAAGTAGAACAAGGAGATACATCAGTAGAAGAATTGAAATCTCAAGATTACGTAGAAATATTGGCATTTTCGTCTTTCTTGATGGATAGCGCTACTGGAGATTTCGGTGGAGAATTCAGACTTGCAAGACTTGTAAAAGATGGCAAAGAATCTTTCATAACAGGTGGTTCGATATCACTTAACGTGAAAGATGTACAAGACAAAATGATTTTCTCAAAAGAGCTAAAAGCAAGGAAAAACAGCTTGGCACCAGCTGTTATAGCATTTGACAATGTAACTATAGCAGGTAAATAAGATATGAAACACAAAAAAGAAATCAGTTTGGCGGAAATGTATTTGTATTTTGGAGCGTATTCTATATTTTACGAAATCATAAGATACATCAGAAATAAACAAATTTACCCGATGGAATTTTTGAAAATAATAGGAATCGTATGGATAATTATGTCTTTGATATATTTGATCTTCAATAAAGGATCTTTTAAAAAGACATCAAGCGATAATTTTCTCCCAATAACGATTTTGACCTGCGTTATATCGATAGCTGTCATATCATTTATAATGTAAAATGCAAAATAGGTTTGATTGCAAATGCAACCAAACCTATTTTTATATTCTCAAGACGAAATCCTCGTCCCTTTCTATTTTTTTGACTAAAAATCCTGATTTCACCAAGAAATACGTTGCAGTTACAGTGGATAACGCATCAGAGATAGGAATCGCACTCCATACGCCTGTCAATCCGAAAAATCTTGGAAGTATCAAAAGCAATGGAAGTAAATATATCAACTGTCTTGTCATAGTTAATATGAAACCTATCTTCGCTTTTCCAATAGCTTGGAATAAAGACGTACCTACTATTTGATATCCCAATAAGAAAATCATACAGTTGTATATTCTAAGTCCAGGAATTGCAATATTTTTTATAACCTTGTAATCTTCTGGTCTCGATATGAAAATTTTGATCAACAAATCAGGTCTTATCATTGTGAACGCCCAATTCAATATCATATACACAGAACCAATTACTATGGCTATTCTCAAAGTGTGTTGAACACGTCTGTATTTGTGAGCGCCGAAATTAAATCCTAATATTGGTTGAATTCCTTGATTTATTCCGAAAATTGGCATAAATGCTATTTGCGATACACTGTAGATTACAGACATAGAAGATGTAGCTAAATCCCCACCGTAAATTTTCAAAAAGTTGTTGAGAATTATATTGATTCCACTTGCGACGATTTGCATAGCAAAAGGAGAAATACCCAACTCGAAAATTTGCTTACAATAATGAGAATTGAATTTAAAAGTTTCCTTCCTAAGTTTCAAAAGCGCTTTATCTGACAAGAAATATCTAATTACCCATGCGCAAGATAAAATTTGACCGATAGTAGTAGCCAATGCAGCACCACTTACGCCCATATTCATAGGAAATATGAAAATATAATCTAAAATTATGTTGGTGATCGCCCCGATGAACATAGTAATCATTGCAGCATTAGGATTGCCCTCTCCTCTGATGAAATTGTTCATCGCAAAACCTACCATTTGAAAAGGAGCACCGAATAATATTATTTTTCCATAATCGTATGCGTACGGCATCAAAGTGTCACTCGCTCCAAAAATCTTCAAAAATCCTTTCAAATTTATCAAAAATATTCCCGAGATTACAACACCAAAAATTATTGCTAAGTACAAAGAAGTTCCCAAAATTATTTCCGATTCTTTTTTCTTGCCTTCACCAAACCTTATAGAAGATAGAGAATTACCACCAATACCAATCAACATTCCGAAAGCCATCAAGAACAAAAATAGTGGGAAAGTCAAATACACACCACCTATCGACATCTGATTGACGCCTGCTCCCAAAAATATTCTATCTACGACGTTGTAGAGAGCTTGCACCATCATTCCGACAATTGCAGGAACTGAAAACTTCCAAATCAATTTAGGAATAGACTCGTTGCCGAGAAGATTACTTCGAGATTCATTTAAATTTTCCATTATTCGCCTCCTATACAAAAATAGTACAACATATTATACATTAGATAAGCAAAGCAATCAATGATTTATAGATTATTTCAATAAATAAAAGCAGAAATAATAAATTTATTATGATAATATAGTAATATACTACGTAAAAAGGATGATTGAATGAAAATACTTCATGTCATAGCTCAACTTCCCAAAAAAACAGGAAGTGGAGTGTATTTCACAAACATAGTTCAATATATGCAGAAAAATCACGAAAACGCAGTGATTTATGGAATACAAGACGATATACACATAGATTTTGACGACAAAACCAAAAAATATCCAGTCGAATTCAAAAGCGACTTATTGAAATTTCCAATAGTTGGAATGAGCGACGAAATGCCTTACGAAAGCACAAAATACAAAGACTTATCGGATGAAATGATAAAAGATTGGCAAAAAGCATTTACGGATAAACTGGAAAAAGCAAAAAGAGAATTCAACCCAGATGTCATAATATCACATCATTGCTGGATTTTGAGCAGCATAGTATTAGATGTTTTCGACAAAACACCAGTATTATTGATAAATCATGGAACAGACATAAGACAGACAAAATTAAACCCAGAATTATTTCGAAATCATGTCAAAAATTTGAACAGAGCCCAAAAAGTCTTAGCATTGAGTAAAAAAGATATCACATCCATAACGCAAATATTTGGAATAGAAAACGAGAAAATTATCGTAATGGGTGGAGGTTACAACAGCAACATATTTTGCCAAAAAGAATACCCAAAACAACACCAAGAAGAAATCACCATACTATTTGCAGGAAAATTATCACACGCAAAAGGCGTATACGAATTGTGCAAATCTTTCAAAAAACTAGAAGAAAAACACGATAATTTGAAATTGCACTTAGTCGGAAATGTCGATATCGAAACAAAAGTAGAATTGTGGGATAACACTGGAAACTCACAGAATTTTTGCATCACCAACACATCATGTCAGATAAAACTATCCGACATGATGAGAGAATCGGACATATACGTATTGCCGAGCTACTACGAAGGATTGGGCCTCATAGCAATAGAAGCATTGGGATGTGGAATGAGAGTTGTAGTCACTGAAATAGAAGGATTGATAGAAACATTAGGAGACGAAATCAACCAAAGCACTGCAATAGAATACGTCAAAATGCCAAAACTAAAGACCATAGATGAACCATATCAAGAAGAAATCGAACCATTTGTAAACAGATTAGCCGATGGAATAGAAAATCAAATCAAAAAAATCGAAAACCAAGAGCAAATACCAGAAGAAATTCACGATTTAGTACTCACTCACTCTTGGGATAACATAATGAAAAAAATAGAAAAAGAATTGATTGAATTAAAGATAAAAATGCAAACACATAAAATAAAACTAATACCGTACTATCCAAATTACGATACAACATACCAATGGTATCAAGATTTGGACGTCTGCAAACAAGTAGACAACATAGATTTTTTATACGATATGAAAAGACTTCAAGATATGTACAAATACCTAGATGAAAATGGAGATTGCTTTTATATACAATACGACAACACACTAGTAGGAGATATCACATTGCTCAAAGATGGAGAAATCTCAATCGTAATATCAAAAGAATACCAAAACAAACACATCGGAAGACAAAGCGTAAAGGAAATATTGAAACTCGCCAAAAATAAAGGATTCAAAATCGTAAAAGCAAACATATTCGATTTCAACAAACAAAGCATAAAAATGTTTGAATCAGTTGGATTTGAAAAAATAGAAGGAGAACTTTACCAAAAGAAAATAGATTAAAATTGTGCAAACACAATTTAATATAAATTTCCCTAGTTCATTAAAAGAAATCCAAGACTTAGCATTCAATGGAAATCAACTAAAAACGTCTACGTAATAGGTGGAGAAAACTCGATATCAAAAGCAGTAGATAGCCTAGAAGCTTACAACACAATAAGACTTGCAGGAAAAGACAGATATGACACAGCAAGCACTAAAAGATAAAAATATCGAAAAGATAAATGTATTTGGTGGAGAAGTTAGTGTATCTGAAAAAGTTGCAGAACAATTAAACGAACTAATCAAATAGTTTGAATTGAATCACGCATCTCAACGATGTGTGATTTTTTATGTGGAAAATTCCAAATAATCGTAAAATTTATGATATATTATAATAGAGTAATAGGAGTAAGATATGAAAATATTCAAAAAACTAATTTTTGTATTATTCACTATAATTATGATTCCTCAGATTACGACGGCATCTGAGATAGACAAGGTAGATAGTATGATAAATCCTGATAGGGACAAATACGATTCTATAAGTAAAAGGATAATGCAAAATTTCAAAAGCAATTTATCATTTGCGATAAAAGAAATAAAAGATGAGGATAATGCAACATTTAGAATTACGGTATTGGATAAAAAAAGCAATCCGATTCAAGGAGTTGAATTGATAGTGACAGATTCTGTTACCGGAAAATCTAGCGAAAATCAGACAGATGAAAAAGGAGAGATACAATTCAGAGGACTTGCTCCGCATGAATACAAAATCAAGGTAGCATCTGCTCCTTCTGGGCATTATTTCAAAGAATATAAGATGGAGTTGGAAAACAACGTAGTGAATACGAAGACGATATTTTCTAGCGCAAAAGAAGAACTCAACAAAAAGTACAAAGTGTCGTATAAGATTACCGATCAATACGGAGTCGAATTAAAAGACGTATATGTAAAGTTGAAATCGAAGGATAAAGAATACATATCGAAGACAGATGTATATGGAATATCATCATTTTTATTGGAAGAACCGGGAAAATACGATGTAATAATACACAAATTGCCGGAGAGTTTGGATTATTATGGAAAACAACACATAAACACGATAAAAATTGACGATGAAGATGGGGAATTGATGTACAATAGCGCAGTGAATATTGAATTGAAAGATGGATTTGATTCCAAACTCATAATCAATGTAAAAAAGGGCGACAAGCCAGTAAAAAAAGTATTCATATCTCTTCAAGATGCGAGAAAAGAGAAGATGTATTCTGATTATACAGATGATTACGGAAGGGTATCGTTTGAAGGATTGTATCCAGGAAATTACGTACTCACAGTCAACAACGAAGATAGATTAAACTCTAATGGAGTAGGAAGATTGCATTTGATCGATCAACAATGCAGAGAATTTACAGTGTATTTACCAGAAAAAGATTTGAAGCAAAAATCACTTGTAGTTGAAAAAAAAGATGAGGATACTGAAAAACTTCCAGATTCTGGAAGTAAAAACGAAAGAATGATGATATTATTTGCAGTGGGAATGATAATATTGTCGTACGCATTCAATAAAAGAAAGTAGTTCATAAAAGAACTACTTTTTTGCGTTATTCTCCCAATCATATGGCAATGGGGGATACTTGAAGTTTTCTACTTCATCTGGATCGAAAGAATGATATTCATCGCCTTTTTCGTATTGAATCCCATCCATAAAAATTTTATCCGTTCCGTCATTATATCGTGTATATACGTAGAATATATTATGATATGGGAAATCTTTTAACTCGACTTTAAATAAATAAGCACCTTTCAGATAATCTTTGGAAGCTTTTATATCTTTTATATCGTCTCTTTTAATTCCTTGGGCATCCATGTATTTGTACAATTTTTGATAACCGTAATGCCTTTGAACGGGAACGGCTATAATCCATTTTGCAATGAGAAAAATAGCAAGATATACTAGTAATATTTTAAACACTAAAAACATTTTCTTTTTCATAAAATCACCTAATTTATAATTACATACATTAATTTTTATCTATATTATTCTCCCAATCTTTAGGTAGTGGAGGATATTTAAAGTTTTCTACTTCATCTGGATCGAAAGCATGATATTCATCGCCTTTTTCGTATTCAATTGAACTCATAACCATATGATCTTCTCCGTCCTTATATCGAGTATATGTGTAGAATATTGTATGATTAGGGAAATCTTTTAATTCAACTTTGAAATCATACCAGCCTTTCAGATAATCTTTGGAAGCTTTTATATCTTTTACATCGTCTCTTTTAATTCCTTGGGCATCCATGTATTTGTACAATTTTTGATAACCGTAATGTCTCTGAACGGGAACGGCTATAATCCATTTTGCAATGAGAAAAATAGCAAGACATCCTAGTAATATTTTAAGTAGTAAAAACATTTTCTTTTTCATAAAAATTATCCTCCTCTCTATAAAATTATTATACTATAAAACGTCATTGAAATATATATAAAATTATGAACTTTAATGGTGAAAAATTTTATAGGAAATGTTTTTTTGAAAATGGGCAACAAAAAAGTAGAAGCATAACTTCTACTTTATTTTATTACTCCAAGTACGCCCATTGTAGATAGCATTACTATAATGCCGGCAGATATTACTCCACATGCTATTGGTAGCATGCTTTTTTTAGGAGTGAGACCTAAAAACGAAGCAACTAATGCACCCGTCCATGCACCTGTTCCTGGAAGTGGAATGGCAACTAAAATGAACAATCCAAGTCTTCCGTATTTGTCGATAGTCTTGCTTTTTTCGTCTGCTTTTTTGTTGATCCAATCGACAAATGGTTTGAATGTTTTCATTGTATCCAACCATTTCAATATTTTTTCTGTAAGTATGATTAGAAATGGAATTGGAAGTAGATTTCCAATGAAAGACACAGCAAATGCGATAGCTGGATTGACGTTATTTGCCAGGGCGTAAATCAATGATCCCCTTATTTCCAATACGGGAAGCATCGATATGAGAAACGTATATAAAATTTTATTCATTAAACCACCTTAATCAAACAAATCGTAGTCCAATTCGTCATAGCTTTCAATGTATTGTTCGACTATGTTGTCTATTTTTTCGTAGTCTGCATCTGTAGTTTCGTCGTCCATTATGCCGACTGATTTGATGTTCATCTTGTCGACTGTTTTTATACAATACAATGCGTCTTCAAATACGATAGTTTCATCTGCGCTAGCACCTAATTTGTCGAGTGCTGTTTGCCAATATTCTGTATCGTATTTGTGAAATCCAGAGTTTTTGCAAGTTTGTACGAATTCAAAATAATCTATGATTCCCTGTTTTTTGAGTGCAGGTATCGCCAATTGATCTTCTGTAGCTGTCGCTACGCACATTTTCACGCCCATAGATTTCAATTTTTTGAGTGCATCTAATACTCCTGGTTTCAATTCAAATTCGTTGAGGTATCCATTCTTCATAGTATAATATATGAAATTCAAGCCTTCGTCGGTATTTTTCTTGATGTCAAAAGTTTCGTGAATGTAATCTATCGACGTCAATAAAGTTTTCGTCTTCAATACTTGAATAAAATCATCGTCTGGTTTCAATCCTAAATTTTCAATATAATCCAATATAACTCTGTTCCATTTGTACATGGAATTGATTAGGGTTCCATCCATATCAAAAATAGCGTATTTAATCATAATTCATCCTTTCAATTTATATTTAAATTCTAATATATCAATAATTTAAAGTCAATTACAAATGAGGAAATTTAACGTAATTTACAATTATTTAAAATAATTTAAATTGAAAAAAATTTGGGAAAACAATATAATATAATTATGTGAAAAGGAGGATTTTCAATGAACGATTTTGATAGAAAACTAAATAATTACGCAAAGCTTATTATTGAAAAGGGTATCAACGCCAACGAAAGACCTATAATAATTAGATGTCCGGTAGAGAGAGCAGATTTTGCTAGACTTTTGGTGAAATACGCATACGAAAGAAAAGCTACAGAGGTTATAGTGGATTGGAATGACGATTATATCAACAGAATGTATTTTGAAAATGCATCTGAGGAAGCTCTTCAAGATTTTCCAGATTTTATTGCAGAAAAATCTAGATATTATTTTGAAAAGAAGGCAGGAGTGATTTCTGTATCAGGTCAAGATCCTGAAAATTTGAAGGGAATCGATCCAAAAAGAGTGCAAATGAGATCAAAGGTTGCAGCTGAAAAGATGAAGCCAATCCAAAAATACACTATGAACGACATCAATAGCTGGTGTGTAGTTTGTGCTCCTACAGTTGGATGGGCTACAAAAGTATTCCCTGAACTTTCAGAAGAAGAAGCCGTAGAAAAATTATGGGATGAGATATTCAAGGCTACTAGAGCTGATGTAGAAGATCCTATAAAAGCATGGGAAGATCATTTGGCAACTATGGATTCACACGCTCAATTTATGAACGAAAAGCAATTCAAGAAACTTCATTATAAAAATTCATTGGGAACTGATTTGACAATCGAACTTCCAAAAGGACATATGTGGGTAGCTGCACAATCTACAGATAATTACGGAAATACTTTTGTTCCAAATATTCCTACTGAAGAAGTGTTCACAGCTCCTCACAAATACAAGGTAAATGGAGTAGTATATAGCACTAAACCATTAAATTACGATGGAAACACTATAGACAAGATGAGATTTGAATTCAAGGATGGAAAAGTAGTAGATTTCGATGCAGAAGTTGGAAGAGACACTTTGAAAAATATGTTTGATATAGATGAAAGGGGAATGTATTTGGGAGAAGTGGCATTAGTTCCTTATGAATCTCCGATTTCAAAATCAAATATTACATTTATCAAGACTCTATTTGACGAAAACGCATCTTGCCATTTGGCATTTGGACAAGCATATCCTACTTGCGTGGAAAACGGAGTGAATATGACAGCTGAAGAATTGGAAGAAAATGGAATCAACGATTCATTGATCCACGTAGATTTCATGATAGGTTCATCTGATATGGAAATAGTGGCGACTACAGAAGATGGAACTGAAGTCCAAATATTCAAAGAAGGAAACTGGGCTATATAATGGATATATTGAAATATTGTAAAAGAGAAGATGCAGATCCCAATTATATGTGGGATTTGTCTTCTCTATATAAAAGCGAAGAAGAATTTGAAAAGGCGTTGAACTCAGTTGAGATAATGGCAGTTGATTTTGAAAACAACTACGAAAATAAATTAAAATCAGCTGATATTATTAAAAACGCACTTGACGATTACAGGGATATAATCGCTAATATCGACAGATTGGCAAGTTTTGCATCGTTAGATGCAGAAGCAGATGGACACAATGCAAAAGTTCAAAAAAGAGCCATGATGACTTTCACTAAGTTGAGCGATATAGAAAACAATTTGAGTTTTTTCGAGACGGAATTAGTTCAATTGGACAATGAAGTTTTGAAAGAGGTAAAATCAGATCAAAACAACAAGAGATATATCGACGAGTTGTTGAGAAAAAAAGAACACATTTTGTCAAAAGAAGTAGAAAATGCTATAAGCAAATTTTCTCAAACTTTCAGCTCTTTTTATGAAATATACAATACTACGAAAATTCACGATATAACTTTCCCTGATTTTGAAGTAAATGGCAAAAAGTATGAAATGACATACAATTTTTTCGAGGGATTATACGATAACGATCCAGATACGGATTTGAGAAGAAAAGCATACGAAGTATTCTACAACGAATTGGATAAATACAAGAATACTACGGCTATGATTTATCTATCTCATTGCCAAGCTGAAAAATCAGAGAGCGAGCTTAGGGGTTACGATTCTGTGATAGATTTCTTGTTGGAAAGACAAAATGTATCGAGAGAATTGTACGATAGACAATTGGACGTAATCATGGAAGAATTGCCAAAACACATGAGAAGATACGCCAATATTCTAAAGAAAGAATACAATTTGGATAAAATGACATTTATGGATTTGAAATTGGATGTCGAAAATTCGTTTTCTAAAAATATTTCCGTTGAAGAAGCTAGAGAGTTAGTGAAATCCGGATTATCTATATTAGGCGATGATTATCAAAAAATGTTGGACCGTGCATTTGACGAAAAATGGATAGATTTCGTGAATACATTTGGCAAATCTACAGGTGCATTTTGTGCGTCACCTTATTTGGCACATCCTTATGTATTGATATCTTGGACTGGCAAATTGACAGAAGCTATAGTTTTGTCGCACGAGTTGGGACATGCAGGTCAATCTCATATTTCTCAAAGAGTTCAAAATGTATTGGACAATGAACCTTCTATGTATTTTATAGAATCTCCATCTACTACCAACGAACTTATAATGAGCAGATATCTTTTGGGAAAATCGACTAGCGACAGAGAGAGAAGATATTTGTCTGGTCAAATAATTTCTAGAACTTACTTCCATAATTTCGTGACTCATTTTATCGAAGCATACTATCAAAGAGAAGTGTATAAATTGATAGATGATAAGAAAGGATTCACAGCTGACGATTTGTGTAGAATTTTCAGAGAAACTTTGGAAAAATTCTGGGGAGATGATGTAGAAATCACAAAAGGTGCAGAGCTTACTTGGATGAGACAACCCCATTATTACATGGGATTGTATCCATACACTTATTCGGCAGGACTTACTATAGGAACTCAAGTATCCAAAATGATAATTGAAGAAGGAAAACCAGCTGCAGATAGATGGCTAAAAGCATTATCATTAGGTTCTACTAAGGATTCAGTGGGAATCGCTCAAGAAGCAGGAGTAGATATCACTACAGATCAACCTTTGAGAGATACCATATCATACATCGGAGAAGTTATCTCAGATATAGAAAAATACGACAACTAAAATTTTGCACATCAATTGATGTGCAATTTACATATCACATAATTTATAAAAAATTTCTTTAATTATGAATTTTGGAGATAAAAATGAATGAAAAATCAAAAATGAACAAAAGATTTAAAAATTTCTTAGTGGTGTGGTTCGGTCAATTCGTCTCTGTGTTAGGTTCTGGCATATCTTCATTTGGATTGTCGTTGTGGATATACATGATGACGAAAAGTGCGACTACATTTGCAATGACTTTTTTGGTGCAAATATTGCCAGGAATTTTATTTGCACCGTTTGCAGGTTCTCTTGCAGATAGAAAGCAAAGAAAATACATAATAATGGGTACAGATTCATTAGATGCTTTGCTTAAAGTCGTTTTGGTGGTATTGCTTTTGACTAAAAAAATAGAAGTGTGGATGGTATATCCGTTGACGTTTTTGTCGCAGACTTTGGGTACATTCCAAAATCCAGCATTCAATGCGACAATCCCTCTTTTAGTTGACAAAGAAGATGTGCCAAGGGCAAATGGATTCATGCAGTTGATAAGGGCAATTCAAAACATGCTAGCACCTTTAATTGCAGGAGCACTTTTCCCATTTATAGGATTAGCAGGATTATTCATCATAGATTTTATAACATTTTTCGTAGCTATATTTACTATATTGCCACAAAAAATCACGCAGGAAATAGAAGAAGTTCCTAGCTCAAATTTCACAAAAACTATCGTGGATGATTTGAAAGTAGCCGTAAATGTTTTGAAAGAAAAGCAAGGATTCATTCAACTAATAGTCGTTTTTTCAATTTTAAATTTCATAGCAAATATAGGAATGGTATTGATAGGACCTTTGGTAATGAGTAATTTCGATACGAAAATATACGGACTTATCAATTCGATATCGGGAATAGCTATGGTGTTGGGTGGATTTATCTCGGGAATAATTCCGAGCAAAGAACACAAAGTAAGATTGATATTTTTGAGTTTGATAATTTGCTCGATTGGAATGATAATCATGGGAATAAATTATCACTGGATAGTAATAGCAGTAGGATTTTTCTTTTTTATGTTGCCTACACCATATGCAAATGGAACGTTGGGGTCTCTATTGCAACTAAAAATTGAGACGAAAATGCTCGGAAGAGTGGGAGCATTGGTCGATTGCCTCATGAAGATAATCACTCCAATTGCCATAATATTTGCAGGATTTTTGGCAGATAATGTGTTCAATCCACTTTTGGTGGAAAATGGAGCATTGTCAAATACTTTTGTAGCGAAAATATTTGGAGTAGGAAAAGGTCGTGGGATAGGGTTATTGTTCACGATTTGTGGGATATTGCTTTTTGCAATATGTGCATATATGTTGTTTGACAAAAATGTAAATCAGCTCGAAGAACAAAATCCAGACGTATTAAATGATTAGTTTATCGCTATTAGGGTATAAATACGTTGTAAAGAATTTTATAGGGGGTAAAATTAATGGATAAATTAACTCAAACAGTTCAATCAGGAGATTGGAAAAACGAAAAACACGTTCCAGTATTACACGTAGAAAAAAAAGACGATGGATATAAAGTATGTGCAATTGTAGGTGAAGAAATCGAACATCCAAACACATTAGAACACCACATCGCTTGGATCAAAGTATTCTTCCAACCAGAAGGAGAAAAATTCCCAATCGAAGTAGCTTCATCAGAATTCAAAGCACATGGCGAATCAGAAGTATTCACTAAACCACACGTTGACACATATATCAAATCAACTAAACCAGGTAAAGTATATGCGTTAAGCTATTGCAACATCCACGGTTTATGGGAAAGTGCAGAAGAAGTAAAATAGTTTCTGATACTCTGATACGAGCGACTCTCAATGAGTCGCTTTTTTGTGTGATTTTTAAAATATCATTAAAATGTTGTAAAATATTTACAAGGTGATTTTATGATAGATGGATTTTATGACAAATATATGTATACGCCAATGCCGGAAATGCACAACGAAATGATACCGGTAACTGTGGGATGCTCATACGGGAAATGCTTGTATTGTGATCTCAACGTAGGAAAGAAATTCAAAGTTTTTGACATTTCAGATATAAAAGAATATATAAGAACTAGGAGAAAATTTTACGAAAACAAAAGATTTACACCCAAAAAATTCACATTATTAGAGGGAAATGCACTTTGTTTGAAGGCGGATTTCCTAGAACAAATCTTATCTGAAATCAAATTAAATTTTCCAGACATGAAATACGTATCGACATTTGCACGAAGTGACGATATATTGAGAAAAACAGACGAAGAATTGTTGCGACTAAAAAATTTGGGATTGGATAGAATATGCGTAGGAATAGAATCGGGCTCCGATTGGGTATTACAATATCATCAAAAAGGCGTGACATCACGACAACAATACGATGCACTCAAAAAACTTGAAAAAGCGGGGATTCAATACTCAGTATATATAATGCTTGGACTTGGAGGAGAAGATCATTCAGAAGAGCATATATTGAAAACGGCAGAGTTTTTGAACAAAGTGCATCCATTTGAAGTCGTCGTAGTAAATCTCGTGCTTTTCAAAAATGCAAAATTAGTAGAAAATGTAAGACTAAAAGAATTTAAAAGAATATCAATAAGAAGACAATTAGAAGAAGAGATATTACTTCTAGAAAACCTCAAAATTCGCACGATATACAACGGAACACACAAGACAAAATCAGTTGCCATAACATCGATAACTCCAGATAAGAAATCTCAACTTATAGAAGTACTGAAAGAAAGCCTACAAAATAGCGAAAAAATGCTCAACAAAAAAGAACGAAAAAAATGGACTAGGTGGGATGCAGAATGATAAATACAGAAAACATAAAATCAAAAACGGGATTAGATACAGTAGTTTTCAAAGAAAACACCACATCTACCAACGATGAAATCTTGAATTACAAAAACGGCGATAGCCTTTTAGTGTCGTTTCATCAATCAAAAGGAAAAGGAAGATATGGAAGAAAATTTTATTCCCCACAAAATGGAATGTACTTCTCGTTATTATTAGATCGAGAAGTCGATTTCGAAAGCGCAAAAAAATTCACTCCCATAATAGCATTGGCAGTAAGCGATGCAGTGGATGAAGTGTTCACAGTAGACACATCGATAAAATGGGTAAACGACATATTATTGGACGGCAAAAAAATCTGTGGAATACTCACACAATCTACAATTGAAGGTGGAAAATGCAAAGACATAATAATCGGAGTAGGGATAAACGTCTACGAAACGAATTTTCCAGATGACATCAAAACTACTGCAGGATTTATATCTAAAAAGACAGAAGAAGATAAAAGGGAAATTCTTTTGATTCAAATAATAAAAAATTTTTACGATTATTTGAATAGTCCGCTAGATTTATTGGTGAAAAAATATAGGGAAAAATCGAAGTTTTTGGGTAAAATAGTAAACGTACACAAAAACGATCGCGTAGAAAAAGCTAATGCTTTATCTATAAACGACGATTTTAGTTTGAAAGTTAGATATGAAAATGGAATAGAAGAAAATTTGGACATTGGAGAGATATTTTTATAATATCTCTTTTTTATTGACAAAGTTGTAAAAATCAAACAATATAAAATAAAATTCATAAAAATTTCAAATAAGAGTTATAAAAATATTATTATGGGTATAAAGAGATTGAAGTGTAGAATTTCAAAAAATAATGCACAGTGTGTAAAAAGGTTAATTGATTAGAGGAGGGTAAAATGAGTAAGAAAAAAACCAATAAAAATTTGGCAAAAATGTTATTGGCATTTGGAGTATTGGCTAGTCCAATTATTCTGACAAATCAAGTAATGGCTGATAATACAGTCACAGCAAACAACGATAATCCAGCAATTAAGGATGAAAACCACGACTTAACTACGAATAATTTGATAGAAGATCAAAAGACTTTTAATCAAAATGATTCGAAAAAAGTTGTTGAGTCAGAAAAAGAAAACTCAGTTGAAAAAGAAAAAGTTGAAAAAACTGATAAAACAGAAAAAACAGAAGAAAGATTAGAAAATACTGTAGAAGAAAAAGATGAAACAGAAAAAAATGTCGAGAATATAAAATACTTAGGACACCACATCTATGTCATAAAAGATATAACAGGAAAAGAAATAAATAGAGACATAGTAGATGAGGAATCTTCTAACCAAACATCTGAAAAAGAAAAAGATGGATTTGAATTAATTAACACATCAAGAGAAAATAAAACAGAAGAAGTAGTAGAAGTTACTTATACCTACGAAAAAATAGAAAACGAAAAAGCACCTAAATTAGCAACGGCATCTAAATCAGAAAAACAAGAGCTTGAAATAAGTGATGAAAAAGAAAAAGAAGCTGTAAGGGAAGCTGATCCTAATAGAGACCCTAAAGATATAAGTAGCGAACTTATTAGTCCAGATATAAAAATTACTACAGATGAATTAGCACAACCAGGTGTTTTTAATGCAGCTACTGGAGAAAATATAAGATTTCATTTCTCTTTTGTAACACCAAAAGGAACTAAAGCAGGAGATACAGTTACTGTAACTTTACCAAATAACTTGAATATTTATGGTATTGGACCTAAGCAAGAAGAATTGATACCTATTATTGCAAATGATAAAGTTATCGCAATGGGTAAATTAGTTGGCGATAAATTAGTTTATACATTTACAGATGCTATTAATAGCATGAACTATGCTTACGGCTCTGTTGAATATGCAGCTTATGACACTCCAGAAGTGATAAGAAATTCAAGCAATCAAGAGTTTAAAATTTCTATGGGTGATAAATCTGACTCTGTTAAATTATATGTAGATTATGGCAAACAATTTGAAAAAAACAATATGGATATGAAATCTCAGTTCACCGAATTTAATCCAGAGACAGGGGAATATACACAAGTATTTTATGTGAATAAAAATTCTCGCTACATTGCACCAGTAGGATATGATACTGGATTGCCTGTTGAAAATGGTGTTGGGATGGCATTCAATAATGGAAACGATCCTGAAAGTGATGTTTACTACACAGAAAATAATACAACTATAAAAGTAATAAAACTTGATAAAGGAGCAGAACTTACAGACGCCATAATGAATCCACCAGAGGGGATAGGACAAAATATTAGTCCACAAGGATATTTTGATAATGGTGCTTTATATTTATATTTAAATATAAATCAAGGGATAGATAGTCCGTATATAATAGTTTTAAAGTCTAAAGTAAATCCTGATGATGAAAGCATTAAAATTCTTTCATCTGGATTTATTTTTGGAAATCAAAATGCGGATCTTGGAACTTCTAATATAATATACCATACATTGCCAAAATCAGAAGGTGATGTGGAAAAAGGAGAATTTCAAGAACATCATATATATATAACAAGAATAAATGGAGTAGAACAACCAGACTTAACAATATCAATAGATGGAAATACCGAAACTGGTTCGGTAAATGAAAATTATGTAACAGGTGCTAAAAATTTAGTAGAAGGATATAAATTCGACCATACAGAAAATCCAGTAAACAATCCAACATTTAATGAAAATGGAGAACAAGCAACAGGAATATATGTAAAAGATACAAAACAAGAAATCACATATGTATATTACAAAGATATAACAGAAAAAGGATCATTCATAGAACACCATATTTACTATGACGTATACGACAAAGAACATCCAGAAAACAACGTAATAGGTTCAAAAGAAGACGTTCCAGCAACAGAAGGAACAGACAAAGAACAATATACAACATCTAAAAAAGACAAAGAAGGATACAAACTAGTAGAAGTAGAAGGAACAGCAACAACAGACCCAGAAGGAAAAGAAACAAAAGCAAACTACGTTCCAAACGAAACACTAGAAGCAACATACATCTATGTCAAAGAACAACCAACAGAAGAAAAAGGATCATTCATAGAACACCACATTTACTATGACGTATACGACAAAGAACATCCAGAAAACAACGTAATAGGTTCAAAAGAAGACGTTCCAGCAACAGAAGGAACAGACAAAGAACAATATACAACATCTAAAAAAGACAAAGAAGGATACAAACTAGTAGAAGTAGAAGGAACAGCAACAACAGACCCAGAAGGAAAAGAAACAAAAGCAAACTACGTTCCAAACGAAACACTAGAAGCAACATATATCTATGTCAAAGAACAACCAACAGAAGAAAAAGGATCGTTCATAGAACACCATATTTACTATGACGTATACGACAAAGAACATCCAGAAAACAACGTAATAGGTTCAAAAGAAGACGTTCCAGCAACAGAAGGAACAGACAAAGAACAATATACAACATCTAAAAAAGACAAAGAAGGATACAAACTAGTAGAAGTAGAAGGAACAGCAACAACAGACCCAGAAGGAAAAGAAACAAAAGCAAACTACGTTCCAAACGAAACACTAGAAGCAACATA
>JASBYN010000008.1 GCA_029983915.1 Finegoldia sp.
CTACTAGTACACGTTACGCAACAGGATTTACATTCCAATATGGTTTTATTTATACACATAGTAAAAGTGTTACACTATCAACATCAACACATTTACATTCCAATATGGTTTTATTTATACTTGCGAATGTTCATCTACGTTATAATCATCTTGTCGATTTACATTCCAATATGGTTTTATTTATACCAATTCATAAATAGACTGTGAATTATCTAACGAGGTATTTACATTCCAATATGGTTTTATTTATACAATATGATTGCATTTTTTGATAACAAAACTGCAACATTTACATTCCAATATGGTTTTATTTATACAAAAACACAAAAGAATTTAATTATCTTAAAAAATAATTTACATTCCAATATGGTTTTATTTATACTATCAACTGCGTCATAATCTTCTATTTCTGTATAGATTTACATTCCAATATGGTTTTATTTATACGTTGACGAAACAGGTAAGGCGTATCGTGTAAAATATTTACATTCCAATATGGTTTTATTTATACGGTAAACCGCTAATGAATTCAAATTATGTGAATTAATTTACATTCCAATATGGTTTTATTTATACCTAACAAATATATATCATCTTCATCTGTTGTCATATTTACATTCCAATATGGTTTTATTTATACAAATCTTGAAGCAAGTACAACTCAAAATTTAATTCAATTTACATTCCAATATGGTTTTATTTATACATCGTAAATAAATTCGTCGTATTTTGGCTCTCCTGTATTTACATTCCAATATGGTTTTATTTATACGCTCTCCTGTGGGCAGTCTATAATTTTTCATAATTGATTTACATTCCAATATGGTTTTATTTATACAATTTCTGTAACCGTTGTAATCGGTATAATAAATAAATTTACATTCCAATATGGTTTTATTTATACTTTGTTAAACGAAGATATTGCAGAGCAAGATTTCAAATTTACATTCCAATATGGTTTTATTTATACCAACTGATTTTTATAATACTCCTTTTGATAATAGTCATTTACATTCCAATATGGTTTTATTTATACTCGTATCGTAAAAAGCTGTAATTTTCAACTAGGAATACGGCTTTTTTGTCGATCTACAATTTTTATTATATCAAAGCTTTTTGAACTTACCAAATATCGTCAATTTTTCTTAGTTTATATTCAATTTTCAAGGTTTGTCGATGGTCTGGGTATTTTGGTTTATTTGATATCGACAGTCATAATTTTACAGAAAGTGTGGGTCATCAATTTCCAATCCAAGTATGTCTTTTTCAAGCCATTTTTCATTTCTGCTTTTAAATATTATAACTGAGTCTATATTTTGGTCGATTTCTTTTTCTATTTTCTTTTCTAGTTTAAATAGGTCAGATTTTTGAATTTCTCCTTCAAAGACAGAGTTTTGAACGTGGTTTAGATATTGTTTGCAGATTTTAAATACTCTGTTCCATCTTCTCTGTCCGTTATTTTCTTTTGATATGTCGTAGACTAATATTATATACATTTTACCACCAGATTACGAAAGGTTCGTATTCTTTTTCTCCTAATATGTGTTTTATTATTTTATAACATTCTAATCTTATTAGGTATCTGTAGCTTACAGATTTGTTCAAATCTTTGTGTTTTATGGTTCTTTTTAGCATTTTATCGTATTCTGTGAGTATTATTTTGGATCCTTGTTCTTTGATGTAGAGGTAATTCAATTCTTGGCTGAAATGTTTTTCTTGAAGTTGATTTTTGTTGAGCATGGAGAATATAAGTCTGTCTGCTATTAGCGGTTTGAATATTTCTGCTATGTCTAAGCTCAATGAAAATCTGCTATCACCTGGTTCATGCAAGAAACTTATTGTAGGATCTAATTGTGTTTTGTATATTTCTGATAAAACTGTCGTGTAAACCAACGAGTTCAGATAAGATATCAATGTGTTTATTATGTTATCGGGAGGTCTTTTGACTCTTTTGTCAAAATCTATTTCTCTGTCTATTATGTTATTGAATGATTTGTAGTAAATTTTGTGAATATTTCCTTCCATGCCCATAAGTTCTGATATGTCTTGTGCGTTGGACAAATTTTTGAGGTAGTATTTTACTTCATTCATATATTCGTCTAGTTCTTTTCCTCTCGAATTGTAATATCTCATGTTCCTATATATGTTTTTAGCTGCTCCTTCTACAAATTTCGTAGCCAATTCTTGTCTTTTGTATTTGTCGAGGTAAAATGCAGATTGTGTTACTGAAATTTTGCCGGATATTTTCACCTTTTTGGGCACTAGACTAGATGTGTAAAAATCGTAGTAATTGAAGAAATGCACTATTATTTGGTTTTTCGATAGTAAATTTATCAATTTAGTGTTGATAGTGACTTCTCCGAAAATATATATTTCAGATATTGTGTTGATTGGAACATCTCTTTTTTGTCCATCTGTAGAGCAAAACTGAAGTGTATTGTCTTTTCTTTTGAGTTCTCCGTTTTGATATACGTACAAACTTGTTTTCATTTTTTCTCCTATATTTTGCAAATGTCTTCAAATGCACATTTTGAGCAAATTTTTTTCTCTGTGAATTTTGGTGGAATATTTTTTGATATTATTTGCGTGATATCTGATATTATTTCTTCGAGTTTGTCTTCGTCTTCTTGTGATAGTTCTACTTTTATCACTTCTTTTAGTAATGGGTAGTCTATTTTGGCTTTCAAATTGTCTACTCCCAATTTTTTTAAATAGTATAGATAGTATTTTACTTGCCAAATAGATGCTTCTTCGATTTTTCTGCTCTTTTTTATTTCGTGGATTGTCCTGTCTTTTTCTATAAAGTCCAAATTTATTTCGCCGTTGATCATTATATGTTTTCTAGATTTTTCGTAAGTGTTTTCGTCGATAAATTTACCTATAGATACATCTTCGTTTTCTTCTTCCATGTCGATATTTTTAGAAGATAACCAAAGTTTTCTTTTGCACACGAAATAGTAATAAATCATTATTCCTGTGATTTTTTCTACCATATGATTAATTCATCTCTTTGTTGTTCTTTACTGATTGGTCTTAGACCATATTTATCATTATAATTTGAATAAATTACATTAATTTTTTCGTATCTTCCAACTTCTAATATCTCTGCATTAGTGTATAATGAAATCATTTCACTTTCATTTATACTCAATGTGTAATTATATAAATTTTCTCTTGCTATAGCTTTTTCTTTTAGTGATTTATCTTTTTCATTTATAATTTCTATACAATCTGATATTTCTTTAATATTTTTATCATACACTACTTTTGGTATTACCGTAGTAGATAGAATCCTTCTAAACTCATTTTGAGCATCTTTCTTATCACTTTGATCTGGGTAATAAAGTTTTGTATATTGTATGAATTTATTAAGCTTATTGTAATATTCTGTGTTTTTTATATTTTCATAAGAATATATTGAGCTAACTAAATCCATCTTTTCTTTTTCATTAATTTTAGAATGATGTCTTTTGAAAAAATTTCTTAAATAATTTTTTGAAATATTAAATATTTCAACATCAATTACCGTTCCTACTCCTGAACAATCTTTATTTCCTCCATCAAACACGTAGCAATTATATTCATCTGTGCATGTCCTTTTTCTATAACATCTACCAAATCTTTGAAATAAACTATTTACTTCAGATAATTCTGTTATCAACACATCAAAATCAATATCTAATGATGCCTCTGCTACTGACGTTGTTATCCAAATACCATTATTTTGATTTAATTTGAGATTTCCTTCTTCATCTTTATTATATAATTTTCCAAATTTGGTAATTTCTTTTTCTTTATTAGCTCTATCTTTTTTTATGAATTTTGAATGGAACATATTTAAATTAATATTGTCAGATTCTAATTCATCAAATAATTCTTGGCATTTTTTAACTGTATTGCATATGACTAGAACTCTATTATTTTTATACTTATCTTTAATAAATTCAGAATTAATGCTATCTTCTATCCATTTTACATTATGTCTAATTTTACATTCATCTACAAACGGAGATTCTGGTATTTCAAATTTTAAGCCATTATCTATCATAATCTTACCTAAAAATTCCGGAAAAGTTGCGGTTATTATTGCAAATTTTCCTCCAACATCTTGTATCATTTTTAAACCAGATATTAAATATCCTAACAAATCTGGACCATACATTTGAATTTCATCTATCACAATTTTTGAATATGAAAGAGTAGCTAAAACAGGTTCATAATTTCTATATTTAAAGACTATAGTAAAAAGCTGGTCTAATGTACATACAGTGATTGGTAAAGATAGTTGCCTCGTTCGTATAATATACTGTTCTATACTTGAATCTATATCATACTCTTCTATATTTTTATAATAGTATGATCTTGTATCTCCATGTAGCACCGCTATTCTTTGATCAATTTTTTCTCCAATTAACATTTTTTTTAATCTTTCATAAATAGAATTTATTGATGTTCTTATTGGTAATGTGAAAAATCCCTTATTATTTCCTATCCAAAGTAAAGCAGCCTCAGTTTTTCCCATTCCAGTCTGTGCAACTACAATTATATTTTCATCTGTTTTATTTTTCATAAACTTCTGAAGATCATTCCAATCTACATTAAGATTACCTTTTGTTGCTTCTTCTTTTTTTAGATTATTCATAAAAATTTGAAGGTATTTCTCTAAAAAATCATTTTTATTTTCTACTATTATATGAGCGCTTGCAGCATAATCTAATCTATTTAATAATCCTTTTAATATAACATATTTTTTGTATTGATCAATGTTTAAAGGTTTTATAAGCCTTTCCTTAAAATTAAATAATTTTATATTTTCTAATTTATCATAAGAAAATCCTTCTAACTCTTTTTCTAATAATTCTCTTTGGTCACTAATAGAACTTGTATCTAATTTTTCAATAGATTCTCTATTATGATGATAATATACACTTTGATATAATAATTTTATTTCGTCATCTGTAAATCCTAAATTTTTCAATTTATTTCTATCTATAAATAATGTACTCAATACTCCATGTGGAAATTCCACAATATCAATTGGCATATTTTTTAATGATTTATCAACTTTTTTTTGAAATGCAATACTTATTTTCCCAATATCATGATATAAGCAAGCGTAATATAACAATTTAAAATTTACATCTATTTTATCTCCATATATAGACTTTAAAATTTCTAATTGGTTCAATAAATTATCTGTATGTTTTTGTATTGTTTCTTCAGGATTTGATTTTGCCAAGTATCTATTTATATACATAATAATCTCCTAAGCTAGAAAAACCATATCTCCCATATTATCTTGAAGTATTTCATAGTCTGAATCAGCATATATATTAGAAGTATATAATACTTCTATCTTATTCCATACTCTTATATTTTTATGATTTTTGTTATTTCCATAGTTTACAAATTCATAATCTTTGTTTATAAGATATTTTGTTCCCCTCTTTTTGCCTACTATTGAACTGCCATTTGATACGAAAATAGAATTATCTAAATAATTAAATCCTTTATTTATTTTATCTTTACTATTCTCGCTATATTTTAATGGTATATAAGCATACATATCCCTACTTAAATATTTATCTTTTTCTAATGAGTGTAATTCGATATCTACAAGATCAACACTTTTTATAATAACTAAATCTTCTCTTCTTCCCAAAGAAGGATATTCCCAAGGATTTTTAAAAGCTTCATATATTTCTCGTACTTGCTCTTCATTTTCTGGCTTTATATGGATTATAAGTTCTACTTGTGATAGCAATTCTGTCGTAGAAATTCCTCGTGTTATTCCTATTCCATCTACATTAAATTGATGTCTTGTTTTATCAAATTTATACCCACTTTTAAATTCATATCTAGTGTACAAATCATTTACCTTCGATGTATATTTTCCTTGTACACTTATATCCATTTTTTGATATTCTGTATATCTACACATATTGTGTACCATCCCTATTATAGTAGAATAGGGAGGTAGCGGATATGATTCTTTTATCTGAAAACTAATAGGTTTTCTATAATTCACCAAATCTTGAAAAAGATGTAGTCTAACAGCTTTCATAGTAATCACTGATCCTAGATTTAATTTTTGCAAAAAATTCTGGCATGCTTACTGTTGGTAATTCTGATTTCACTTGTGAACCATTTTCAAATTTACCACTAACTATAGCACAATATGTGTCATCTTTTATTGAATCATAAATTGATTCCTTTATAGCTTCTACATTAATTTTCTTATCTTTTACATCGACAATATTATGGAAGAATGGATTTTTTATATCATAAATTCCTCCTATAATAAATAGTGGCTTTAAGTCTTCTCTCCTTCCTCTTATATCTCTATATAGCATAGAAATTGTGTCTATTAATTTATTAACTCTTCTTATCTTCTCTTCTTTTGGTAATTCTAATTCATCATCTATACCATCTATACCTATTTGATCTAAATCTATTGTTACAGTGTATTTATACAAGGATTTGTGAATTTCTGATTGTGCTATATTCATATTTTCAGATATCCTATCAGCTAACCCTTTATTTGTTAAAAAATCCAAATCACCTTTGTACGTTTCAAGAGAAATAGCGTTTGAAATTCTCACTTTAGCAGATCTTTTCTTTCCTCCTGTGTTTTTTTCTGTCTTTAAATATCCGAAAAAATCTATTTCTGGATATTCTTTAATTGTAGAGTCTTTTGAAAATTGGACTACTTTTTTCTCCCCTTTTCCCTCTGCGCTTACAGGTGCATATTCTTCTCCTAATTGTTCAACTATATTATATCTAATAGCTTGTCTAGATATATAAGAATATTGTTCTCCATCATTTCTTGCAACTTTTTTTAATGATGCTACATTTCCTATAGATTCCCCATAATTTGCACTTTCTGCTTCAAAAATAATTGTAAGTGTAACTCCTTTTGGTTGTAATTTATTCATATTAACCTCCTAATTTAATTTTTCTTTTTTAAGCTTTCGCTATCAGCTTCATCATCTTCTTTAGAATATCCAATCATTCCAGTAATAAAAGCATATCCAATATTTTTAAATTCCAAATCTTTATCTAAGTTTTCAGCAAATATTTTAGGTATTGCTTTTCCCACATACATATATGAATTTATTAGAACATCCATAAAAGAATGTTTATTATTAGTTTTTAATGAATTTAACATTCTGTATGCTATTGAATTGAGTTTCTTGTTATATTTTTTGTTGTTTTTTGAATTATTATTTTCAGTATTATCATCTTTTGCAATCATTTTATTGTAAGCAATTTGAAGGTGATATCCTAATTTTCTTGCTTCATCAATAATATCTCTTTCTTTACCATCTTTAGAATTACTTTTGGATTTTTCCATATATCCTACCTCCTGTAAATATTTCACATTTAGCTTCAAAACCGATGCCAATACTCCTGCATTATAATACGTAGTATCTGGCATAGATAATTTATAGTGTAATAATTTTTGTATTAACAAAAATTGATTTTCGTTGTCTAATAATTTTTTTATGACTTCATTATATATATACACATATGAATCATTTTCAATATAACTTCCCTTTTTTATTGTTTCCAATTGATTTTTGCAGAAGTTGATTGTATTTAAAACAGGTTTATTTATTATGTTAAAATTATATTTGATAGAATCATTATCAATATCTCTATAAAATCTAACTACCTGAATATCTGATAATTCATATCCTACTTCATCATTTATTTTTTTATTCATAGCTTCTTGTAGAGATTTAAAAACCGAAATTCTACTATTTTCTTCTTCTAGAATAGATTCTCGTATACTAGTATTAATTCTAAACAAATCTTCCATATTCATAGAATAATTTATAAAAATTCCTCTATTATATACATAATTAATACCTGCTGGAACACAAGAATATATAAATTTACATATTGGACATATCCCAACATAATTATTAAAATCCCATACATGAGAAGTTTTTCTTCCAGTATCAAATCCCATTTCTCTTATAAACCCTACATCTGAATTCAAATCTTTAATCTTTGATGAACAAGAAATACACTGATATTTATAAGTTTTTTTCTTTTCTTCATAATTTTTAGCGTAATCTATAACAGGATTTATAAAGTATTCTTGATATTCACTATACATATCAGGATTTTTACATTGTTTATTCAAAAAGCTAACACCATCCCATGCGTTTCTTATGATATTATATATTGAATTTTTAGCACCTACGTATTTTATAGCTTCTTCACTTTTGAAATAGTCAACTATAGATTTCATGAGATTTACTTGATGTTTTATTTCTTCTAATCTATCCTCTACATTTTCTTTTTTCTTTAATTTTATTTTTTTTAATTCTTTTTCTTCTAACTCTGGATCAAAATTTCCTTCTATAAGCTTATAAGCACTCTTATAACTATTGCTTTTCATATATTTTTTAAAATTTTCAATGTTAGAATTTAAAATTTCTAAGCTTTTATCATTAAAATCATTGAAGTCATTATTGATCCAATTTTCCAGTGTCTTTCCAGTGGAAATTATCTTATATAACGAAAAAGTTTTTTGATAAGTTTTGATAAAATAATTAAAGTATTTTTCCGAAAAATTCTCTAGTAATTCAATTGGAAATATAATTTCATCATAACTTATTTGTATTTTCTCTCTATCTCCTGCTTCACAAAGTATATTATATAGTCCACAAATTCCTGCATTTTTTAGCCAATCTTCACTTTTTATATTAATTATATCCACAGATTCACCTCCCTAAACTAGATCAAGCATTCCAAATCCAGCAGATTTTAAAGAACCAATTCCAGATGTATACAAATGTGTCAGTATATTTTTTTTAGCTGACATTTTAAATACACACAAATTAGATTGTACATATATTCCATAATAATTAACTAGAACTTTCTTGTTTGTTATTATTTTTATATCAATATCTTCTATATCATATTTAGATTCTTTTAATTCATCTAAAAGTTGATATTTTAAATTCTGAATGAAAAATTTTTTACCAACTTCATCATTAATATCATAATACCAAGTTTTATCTTCTGAATGCTCCCTTATTACAATTGGTGATAGTGTTTTAAATATTGCTTCCTCATTTGATATCAATTTCTCTGGTATGGTAGAAATGTCTTTTATAACCATAGTTATTCCTTTGTATTCATATTTTTTTCCTTTACCAGTTATCATAGCGTTGTAAAATTCAATTCCAAATAACATATCAGACGTAGAAAGATATAAGCACATAATTTTATTCGGCAAAAGTATTATATTTCTTTTGAATTTTGAATTTTTTAGATACAATGAAAAAGTAAATTTTTTTCTATTAGTATTGCTTTGATTGTACAATTCTCTATAAAAATCATTATCTGATAATTGTAAAAAATGCTTGATAAACGATAAAATCATTCTATTTTTATCAATTGGAATACTATCATTATCTACTTCTATTTTTACGCAGTATCTCATATTTTTCTCCTTTCATTTTTTATTTAGTCCATTACTATAGTTATATGATATTCCTGTTTTAATTATTTGTCAATAGCTTTTAAAATTAATTTCATAACTTTTTTATATTTTACTTTTCTGATATAATAAATTACACAAAATAATTTTCGTATAATTTAGCCAAAATGGAATGTAAACTTACTCTAGTTTTAAAAAATTTTTACTAAATCTATCCATACTGGAACGCAAAAACACCTAGCTATCACGGCTAGGTGTTTTTTGTGGAAAATGAAATTAAATTTATCTGTTCATGCTGGTCAATATGGCGTTTAATTTTTCAATCGAGATTTTGATATCTTCTAATCTGGATTCGACTCTTATTAGAAGAAATGCTGTGACTGATATTGGGAAGCCGACATTGCCAACAAAGCTTAGAAGTTCGTCCATATTATCTTCCTACTATGCTAATTTTAGTTCTTCTTTTTCTACTGTTACTATTTCTGCTGATAATTTCTTGTCGTATAATTTTTCTTTTCCTGTGAACACTTTTGTGGATATGATGGTATCCATTACAGATTTTATTTCTTCTTGTGATTTCTCAGTATCGTAATTATTTAATCTAATGGTCATTTTCTCGTTGTCATCATTTGTAAATTTCATTTCTAAATATTTACTCATTTATTCCTCCTATAATTCTGTGATTTCTATCACATAAGCGCTTTTTTCGTCTGCTTTTACGATAGAGTTGATGGCATCTGCACATTCTTTTAATTTTTCGGATGTGGCTTTTTGTTCTACGTTTCTAAATGTTTTCGACGTTTTTTTCTTTTTTCCGTCTAATTCTACTGCTGAAGTGATTTTTAATTGTTTCATTTTCACTCCCCCTTTCACTTATACATACAATTGGGGTTATGATTTTACTATTTTTGAGAAATAAAAATCTACAATTTTTACTTATATTATAGTAGAATGTTTATATAAGAAATTTATGGAAGGGTTACTATAATATGAAAAAATTTTTAAAGGGACTATTTATTGCAATAGTTGGAATTTTCGTAGTGATATGGACTATTTATCATCCTATTCAATATGTATGTGGAAAGCAAAGGTTATATTCTTTTATCGAGGAGCAAGGTACTAATAAGGATAATATTTTGAAGCTTTCTTCTGGTTTTGATTATTCAACTGGAAATTACCAATATTATGTGATTTTCAAGGACGATCCATTAGTAGAGTATACTTATGATTATTCTTTGATTATGCTTTTTAGTACAGATTTCAAATATGTTTTGAGTCATACTAACGAGATGTCTTTTTCTGCAAAGGAATATTCTACAGGAACTACTTTGGGCAATACTTATTTCAAGAAGGTAAAATACATGGATCACATGTACGAGTGGCGTTAAGAGGTGAATATGAATAAGAGGTTATTAAAAGTTATCAAGGTTTTGGTAGTGATTTTTGTTGTGTACAATGTTTTCTGGTGGGTAATAGATAATCCTGTACAAAATCATTTTGCTGATAAGAAGTTAGATGAATTTCTAGCTAGTCAAGGAACTGATAGGTCTAATATTAAATCGATTGATAAGTCATATTATAGGTTGATGAATACTACTGAATTTAAAATTTACTTCAAAGACGATCCTAATACGGAATATGTGTATCGTTATTTCTTGTATTCTAATGTTCATTTGAATCCTTTCAAGAATAATTACAATAAGATGTTTTGTTTTGCTTATGATATGAAATCGAAAAATGAAAAGAATATGATTGATAATCACAATTATCTTGCGAGAAAACCGTATAGAGATAGTATTAAATATCAGAAATATTTGAATACTTGGAGATAGTTATATGGATTAAAAAAGCTCATCAAATTGATGAGCTTTTTGCTTTTATAAATTGCAATAGTGTTATTATCGATAGTGTTATGGTGATTATATTGTAATCTATTTTGAAGATTTTTTTGCCATATGCTATCGATAATATTGATATTAGGTTAAGTGCTATGAAGATTGTAAGATTAATCTTCGATAGTTGTGTTTTAGACATTTTGTATAGTAGGTATATGAGCATAATTCCAAGTGCGATTACTATGAATATGTTCATCGTAAATGGGTCGATTTTTTCTTCGAATACCATGTTTTTGTACATTATATGCCTTTGCATTCCCATTTTGTGCTGTGTGAAGTAATGCAATATGCACATAGCCATTATCAATATGATCTGCAATATAGATAGTATTTTTTTGAATATTTTCATGGCTATTTAGTTGGTTTTGTGGCTTTGTCTGTAGGAAGTTTTTCTACTGTTGTGTATTCTACGTTTTTGTCTTTTGGATCTCCTATTTGCACTGGTAATTCTTTGTGCATTTGCCATTCGTTCCATCCACCATCGAATACTGTTGGGTTCAATCCGTTTTCAAATGCCATAAACCATGGTAATGTGGCTCTCCAACCTGTTCCACAATAGAATGACATTTCTTTATCTGTAGATATTCCTTGTTCTTCCCACATTTTTTTGACTTCGTCAAATGTTTTGTATGTTCCGTCTTCGTTTACGTAATAAGACATATCCATGTTGTCTTTTCCAGATTTTCCCCAAAGTGCTCCTTTTGGTTCTCCTGCTCTAGGGATGTAAGTGTATCCTGATTCTATGCCTTTCCATTCGTTTTCGCTTCTAATGGATATTAATTGGAAATTTTTGTCGTTTTCTAATTTGTCTTTGGCTTGGTCTAGTGATATTAAATATTCTGGATGAGCTGGGACTTTTGTGCCAAATTCTGTGGCTTTTTGTGGTTGGTTTTCTGTAGTTTCTGTTTCAAATCCTTTTTCTTTCCATTGTTTTATTCCACCGTTTAGGATTTTGACGTGTTCTACTCCTGCATAGATGTATGCAAATGCTACTCTTGTAGATCCTGTGTCAGGTCCGTAAACTATTACTGTCTTGTCTTTTGTGATTCCTTGGTCTAGTAGTGCTTTTTCTATTTCTTCAGGTTTTCTCAAATTCCATATTGGTAATTCTTCGATGGAATCTGTGTTGACGTGGATTGCTCCTTTTATGTGTCCGTTTTCTTTTAGATAGTCTGGGCTATCTTTTGCTTCTCCCCATGTAGCTTCTACTATGACGTAATCTTTTACTTCGCTTTTTCCATCTATGATGTATTTTACGTATTGTGGATCTACGAATATTTTTCTGTCGATTTCTTGTTTGTCTGTAGATTCTTCTTTTTTAGTATTGTCTTGTGCTACTTGTGTAGTGTTTTCTTGAGTGTTTGTTTGTTTTTCTTCTTTTTTTGAGCAAGATGTCAATGCCATGCTCATTATAGCTATTGCCAAAATTATTTTGTATAATTTTTTCATATTTACCTCCATTTAAATCATATTCATTATACCATAATAAAGTAGATTATTTTGAATTTATTTATTGGTTTTTCTTATAAATAGGTATGTGATAAAATAATGATAGCAAGCAGGTGATTGTATGGAGAAACAAAAATCCGAAAGTTTACAGATAATGTTGATACTTACTTTAATCGGAGGTTTTTTAGATAGTTATAGTTATTTGACCCGTGGAGGTGTGTTCGCTTTTGCTCAGACAGGCAATATAGTTTTGTTGTCTATCAATTTGTGTCTGGGAAATTTGGATAAGATAGCTTCTTATTTGATGCCTATCACAGCTTTCATTTTGGGTACGACTTTTGTGAGGATTATCGAGAAAAAATACAAATATTTGAAGATAGTTCATTGGCGACAAGTGATTTTGGTTTTTGAAGCTATTTTGCTGTCGATTGTAGGCTTTATGCCAAAAAACATGGATAAGATAGCATGCCTTTTGATTTCTTTTGTGTGTGCTATGCAAATAGAAGCATTTCGAAGGTTCAACGGAGTAAATTTGATGACTACTATGTGTACGGGGAATTTGAAAAAGGCCACTGATAGTTTGATAGATTATTTTTATTTGAAAGATAAAAACCTTCTGAAAGCATCGATGACTACTTATTGTGCGATTCTCGTTTTCATAATTGGATGTACTATGGGTACTTTTTTATCTATGATTTTCGATAAGAAATCCATCCTGTTTTTACCTGTAGCTGTTATTGTAGCTTTTATTATTATGCACGAAAGAGAGAGATAGTTATGAAAAATCCAAAAGAAAAAGACGGATATGTTATGCTTTTTACTATGCAAGATAAGAGGTCTCTTGATGTATTGAAAAGAAAAGGCAGATTTATCAATAAATTAGAATATGCTAGTGAACATTTGGGAGATATTTACGAGTTTTTTAGAGAAAAATATACTTATTTTGTGAATAAAGCTAGTATTATGGTGCCAAAACCAGATGATGTGAAATTGCCAATTTGGTGTTCTGTCAGCTCGAAAAACTGCATGAGACCTGATGAAAATTCGCTAGTTTATGTGATTAAAGTTCCTGCAGATAAAGTTATATACTTCGATGGGTCGAAATGGGATTATGTACTAAATAATCACTACGTTCCATCTAGCAAAGAAGATCTAGAAAACTACTACAAATATTTGAAAGACAACAATTTTCCAAATCCTTTTTTGATAGCTTCGAATGATTATAAGCATTTATATCCTGAAGAAGTCAAAAAAATAGAGCAAAGTTATGAGAGAATTTTCGATTTTTCCGAGTGGAATATATTTTCTATTCAAGCTAATATTTGGGAAATCACAGAAGATATGATAATAAAAATTTTCTATCATGATGAAGAAATCGACATAAGTGAAGACGATTTGGAAAAGTATTTATAATGAAAATCCCTCCGGAGTTATTTCCAGAGGGATGTTTTTTTAATTTCTTTCTCTTTTTTTGAAAAATGCAAATGATATTCCCGCTATTATTGCTACGCAAGCTATAGTCAATAAAATTTGCTCATTTTCTATACCTGATTTTGGTAATTTTTTAGTACTTACAGAACTTCTAGTTCCATTAGTTCTCACTATTTTAGGACTTGTAGAAGATGGTCTCACAGCTTTTTCTAATTTTGCTCCATCCAATTTCATTATCGCATCTTCCAAATCTTTTTCTGTAGTAGCATTGACCAATGCATTTTTGGCTTCTGCTATGGCTTTTGCGTATTTTTCCAATGAATCTCTAGTGTATTCTGATTTTTTGATTGTAGCTAAAATCTTTTCTTTTTCTTTGATTTTTTTGATTAAATTATCTCTATTTTGTCCTTTTTCTACCTTCACCAATTCTAATTCGTCCAATTTTATTATTTCATCTTCCAATTCTTGTTTTGTAGATTCTTTTAATAATAATTTCTTGGCGTTGGCTATTTCTTTGGCGTAATTTTCGATAGATTCTTTAGTGTAATTGCTTCTTTCAACTGAAGATATATATTCTTCTTTTTCTTGTATTTTTTGTTCTATTACTTCTTTTATGTGGTCTAGAGCTTCTTCTTCTTGATCTTTGTCTTCTTGCTCTTTATTTTCTTGGTCTTTTTCTTCTTTTTCTTTATCTTCTTCTTTATCTTCTTTTTCTTTATTTTCTTTTAGGTATTCTTCAGAAGATTTTAGTGTGTCTTTCAATTCTTTTTCGTATTTTTCTTCTTCTGATTTTAATTTTTTAGTTGTTTCATCTAATTTATCATCAGCTTTTATGCTTCTCAATTTTTCAGATTGTTCTTTTGTTAGATGATTTCTATTTTCGTATAGTTTTTGTAATTTTTCTTGTAATTTTTTTGATTGTTCATCGTCGTATTTTTTCAATTTTTCTACTTGTAGAACTAATTGAGTCATGTCTTGATGAACTTTTGTATCTTTTTCGTTCAATATTTTCAACAATTCTTGTGTGAATTTTTGGAATTCATCGTCTTTCATTTCTTTTTTCAAAAATTCTTCAAATTTTTTGTCGATTTTTTCGTATTCTTCCCTAGTTTTTTTGTCTAGTTTAGAATAATCGATTTTCAAATCTTTATATTCTTTTTGCAATTGTTGTAAGTATTCTTTTTTATCTATTTGTTTTTTATCCTTAATTTGTTTTGTTATGTTAGTTGTATCTAGATTGTCAGCATAACTATATGTTTTAATCATTGGTGTCACAGATACAGATATAGCTAATGCCAATGCAATTATCTTCTTTCTCATAACGCTCACCTCTCTTTTCTATATTATATATTATTAGTGGGTTTTTTTCAATTTATTCTATTTATTATATTAATCAAATTTATTTTCATATAGGTTTTGTCTTTTTGTTTATAATGATGTTATGGTTATAATATAAAACATCCTCTGCAATTATTGCAAAGGATGTTGTTGTATTAGCACATTTTAGATGGGTCTACGTATTCGTCAAATTCTTGTTCTGTAAGTATTCCCAATTCTAAGGCTGCTTTTTTTAGTGTTGTGTTGTTTTTGTGTGCGTATTTTGCTATTGTGCTAGCTTTGTCGTATCCGATTTTTGTGTTGAGTGCTGTGACTAGCATCAATGAATTTTTTAGGTAGTAGTCTATTACTTCTTTGTTTGGTTTGATTCCTACTAGGCAATTATCTGTGAATGATTTTACTGCATCTTTCATTAGTGTTACTGATTGAAGTGCGTTGTAGATTATTACCGGCATGTAGACGTTGAGTTCGTAATTTCCTTGGCTTGCTGCTATTTGTATTGTGGTGTTGTTGCCCATTATTTGTACGCATACCATTGTCAATGCTTCTGCTTGTGTTGGGTTGACTTTTCCTGGCATTATCGATGAGCCTGGTTCGTTAGCTGGTATGGATAGTTCTCCTATTCCACATCTTGGTCCGCTCGCCAAAAATCTAACGTCATTTGCTATTTTCAATAGGTTATTGGCTAGTGATGTGATTGCTCCATGTGTGAAGCTTATTGCATCTTTTGATGTGAGTGCGTGGAATTTGTTTTCTGCTGTGACAAATTCTGATTGTAGTTGTGAGTTGATTTCTTCTACTACCATTTTGTCAAATCCTTCTACTGCGTTGAGTCCTGTTCCTACTGCTGTGGCTCCTATTGCCAATTCGTTTAGGGATTTACTTGCTTGTATGATGTGTTCTTTTCCTCTTTTTATCATGTAAAGCCAACCTGATATTTCTTGTGATAGTCTGATTGGTACTGCGTCTTGTAGGTGTGTACGTCCTATTTTGATTATGTCTTGGTTGTCTTTCATCAATTGTTCAAGGACTTCTTCCATGTGTTCTAATTCAGCTATTAGTTGTGTGTCGATTGCGTTTTTAAGTGCTATGTGGATTGCAGATGGAAATGTGTCGTTGGAGCTTTGTGATTTGTTGACATCGTCGTTGGGATGTATTATTTTGTCACCGTATTTTTTGTTGCAAATGTGTGCTATGACTTCGTTTACGTTCATGTTGGATTGTGTTCCTGATCCTGTTTGCCACACTGCAAGAGGAAATTCTCCGTCGTGTTCTCCGTTTAGTATTTCATCGCAAGCTTCTACTATTAGTTTTTTCTTTTCGTCTGATAGTTTTTGCAATTTGTTGTTGGATATGGCACACGCTTTTTTCAATCTGGTTAGAGATTTTATTACTTCCATTGGCATTTTTTCTGTGCTTATTTTGAAGTTGTTGAAGCTTCTTTGTGTTTGTGCTCCCCATAATACGTCGTCTGCGACTTCGATTTCACCTATGGAATCTTTTTCTATTCTCATTTTTTCCTCCTATAATTCAAAATTAATTTGTTGTCTTTTGTTGATTAAACTTTTGTAGCCAAGGTATAGTGACAAAAAGCTGGATATGTTGACTGAGGCACATATTGCTATCATTACCGATATTTGATAGATTATTGCTGTATTCGGGCTTACTCCGGATAGGATTTGTCCTGTCATCATTCCAGGTAGGCTTATTATTCCCATTGCTATCATGCTGTTTAGGTTTGGAAGTATTGCCATTTGTATGGATTTGTTGACTATTGGTATGAGTGCTTTATCGTGTTTTATTCCGAGGTTTATCATGGTTGTGATTTTGGTTTTGTGGATTTTCCGCTTCCACTTTTTTCTTTTATGAACACGACTTCTTTTTCGTATATTTTGATGTCGTCGTATTTTTTTATATATTCTAGATTTTCAAGAAGAAGTAATTCCATTTTAATACTTCATCTGCTCCTTTAATGATTCTTTGAATTTTTTGAGTATTTTCTTTTCCATTCTGCTTACTGTCATTTGAGATATGTTCAATTCTTCTGCTATTATTATTTGAGTTTTGTTGTCGAAATATCTTCCTAGTAGTATTTTCCTTTCGACTTCGTTCAAATCTTTCATGCATCTGTTGATCAAATCTCTGTCTTCAAATTGAATCATGTATTTGTCTTCTTCTCCTATTAGATCACTGAGGTTGGTTTCTCTGTCGTCAGAGCTTGTGTCTAATGATTGATCCAATGACTGAGGTACGTATACTTTTGCACCTTCTAATACTTCCAATACTTCTTCTTTTTCTATTCCTAGAAAATCTGCTATGTCTTCTATTGTGGGAGATTTTTGCATTGTCTGTGATAGGTGAATTTTTGCGTCGTTTACTTTTTTGTTCAATTCTTGAATTCTTCTAGGAACTCTTATCGCCCATCCTTTGTCTCTGAAGTATTTTTTGATTTCTCCTACTATTGTGGGTGTGGCATATGATGAAAATTCGTATCCTTTGTCTACGTCGTATCTGTCGATTGCATATATTAGCCCAATGGATGCTACTTGAAATAAGTCGTCGTATTCTATTCCTCTTCCAACGTATTTTTTGGCTAGGATTTCAGCTATATACAGATTTTCTTTAACTAGTTGGTCTCTTATTGATTTGTCTTGTGTTTTTTTGAACTCGATAAATAGTTTTTTAACTTGTTCGTTCTTTTCTTTTGCTTTTTTAGCCATGATTATTTCCTATTCTTGATTACTGTTATATCACTTCCATCAAATTTGTATTCATCCATTAGTGATTGGATTATCATTTTAGATATTTGGTCTTTTTCGTTGTTCTCTCTTTTGTTGACATCGTCTAATTTGAATACCATTTTCATCGAGTTATCGTCTATTGTCATGGTGCAATCTATCATTTCTGATCTGTTGATTTGGAGATTGCAACATTCTGTAGCACACAATTTTATGTCTTCTATGTCGTCAATGGAAAATCCAAATCTCATCGCTACAAATGAAGATGTCAATCTTATCATAGATATGTTTTCTTTTTTGTTTTGAAAACTTATTTTGAATTTTTCCATTATATCTCCTTTATGATGAATATTTTATCCATTTCAGTAATCGTGAATACTTTGTTTACGTGTTTTTTTATGTTATCAATATAGATTTTGTGATCGTTGTTTCTGATAATGTTGTATACCATTATCAAAGCTCCAAGTCCTGTAGAGTCTATGAATGACAATTCTGTGGCATCTATTCTGATGTCTTTTGGATCTTTGTTGTATTCTTCTATTAGATCGTCTCTGAATTCGTTGCAAGTATTGATGTCTAGATCGCCTTTGACTCTTACTAGAATTTCATCTTTGTTTACGATATCGTAATTTAACTTCATTTTACACCTCTATTCTTCAAAGTACTTGGTAACAGCTACTATTGCATCTTCACCTTTGTCTGTGTTTTTCAACAAGACTCCAGATGTAGATCTTGAAAGTGTAGATATGTCTTTTGCTTTGATTCTGATTACTTCTGCTTTTTTGCTGATTAGTAGAAGTTCATCTTCTTCTTTGCAGGCTTTGGCACATGCTACATCTCCTGTCTTTTTGGCTAATTTGTACGTTATGATTCCTTTTCCACCTCTGTTTTGAGTTGTGTAATTGGATAGTTCTGTCTTTTTGCCGTATCCATTTTCACTTATTACTGCGAGGTATTCGTTATCGTTGACTATGTCAAATGATACTACTTCATCATCATCTTTTAGGCTAATAGCTTTTACTCCTATTGCGTTTCTTGATAAATCTCTCAATTTATTGACTGCAAATTGTAAACTCATTCCCTTTTTGGTTACGATTATTACATTTTCATCAGCATCTACTAATTTTACATCTATCAATTCATCGCCTTCGTCAAATTTGATGGCTATTATGCCGTTTTTTCTGATGTTTTCATACAACGATAGAGATGTCTTCTTGACTTTTCCTTTTTTGGTGATGAATGTTATATATTGGTTTTTGTCTTGAGTGATGTTCAATGGCAATACTTGTGTGACATTTTCATCGGGATCTATTTGAATTAGATTTATTATATTGGATCCTTTTGCATTACGTCCTGCTTCAGGAATTTCGTATGCTTTTAGTGAGTAAACTTTTCCTTTGTTTGTGAAGAACAATAGGTTTTGATGAGTTGTAGTAGAGAACATGTCTTTGATGTAGTCTCCGTCTTTCATTCCCATTGCGTTTACACCTTTTCCACCTCTGTTTTGCACTTTGTATGCATCTGTAGAGATTCTCTTGATGTATCCTTTGTTGGTTATGGTGATGAACATGTCTTCTTCTTCGAACAATTCTTCATCTTCAAATTCGCTGTAGTCTCTCAATATTTTTGTTCTTCTTTCGTCAGCGTATTTATCTTTTATTTCCAACAATTCTTCTTTTATTATGGATAATAGAAGGCTTCTGTCGTTCAAAATATCAGTCAATTTTTTGATCAATTGAGTGAGTTCTTCGAATTCAGATTGTAATTTTTCTTTTTCCAAACCTTGTAGTCTTTTCAATCTCATGTCCAATATGGCTTGTGCTTGTACTTCTGTGAAATCGAATCTGTCCATCAATTTTTCCAATGCGTCGTCATAGCTTGTCCTTATGATGTGGATTATCTCATCGATATTATCTATAGCTTTCAATAATCCTTCTACTATGTGGATTCTAGCTTGCGCTTTGTTCAAATCAAATCTAGTTCTTCTAGTGACTACTATTTCTTGGTGAACTACGTAATAATCTATCAATTGTTTTAATGTCAAGATTTTTGGAACTCCGTTGACTAATGCCAAGTTGATTATTCCAAATGTAGTTTGCATTTGTGTGTATTTGTAGAGATTATTCAACACGATATTTGGATTGGAATCTCTTTTGATTTCTATTACGATTCTCATTCCTTTTCTGTCGGATTCATCTCTCAAATCGCTTATTCCTTCTAATTTCTTTTGTTTTACTAAATCTGCGATTTTTTTGATTAGATTGGATTTATTTACTTGGTAAGGAATTTCTGTGACTATTATTTTGTATCTTCCTTTTACTTCTTCGATTCTGGATTCTGCTCTCAAAATCACTTTTCCTCTACCTGTACGATAAGCATTTTTGACTTCATCTAGTCCCATTATATTAGCTCCTGTTGGAAAATCAGGTGCTTTTATATATTTCATAAGTTCATCTACTGTTATGTCGGGATTATCGATAGAAGCTATTATGGCATCTATTGTTTCACCTAAATTATGTGGTGCCATATTTGTAGCCATACCTACTGCTATACCGCTTGATCCGTTTACTATCAAATTAGGAAATCTCGATGGCAATACTACTGGCTCTTGTTCTTCTCCATCGTAGTTATCTTGGAAATCAACTGTGTCTTTGTTGATATCTCTAAGCATTTCAAGTGCCAATTTTGCCATACGCAATTCCGTATAACGAGGTGCGGCTGCACTATCTCCATCCACTGAACCGAAGTTACCTTGACCATCTACCAATGGATATCTCATGTTGAAATCTTGTGCAAGTCTAACTACTGCATCGTAAATTGCACTATCTCCGTGTGGGTGGTATTTTCCCATTACTTCCCCGACTAATCTGGCTGATTTCGAGTATTTTCTATCTGGGAAAAGTCCTTGTTGTTGCATGCCGTAAATTATTCTTCTGTGAACTGGTTTCAATCCGTCTCTTACATCAGGAAGTGCACGAGATACGATTACACTCATGGAGTAATCTAGGTATGCACTTTCCATTTGCTTTTTCAAATCGACTTCTTTTATATTTATTTTTCTTTCTGTCATATTATTCTCCTAAGCATCGATGTTTTGTGCATATACAGCGTTTTGTTCTATGAATTTACGTCTTGGTTCTACTTTATCTCCCATCAATACGTCAAAAGTTTCGTCCAATTCGTTCTCATCTTCTCCGTCTATTTGAACTTTTATCAAAACTCTGTTTTCAGGATTCATAGTAGTATCCCAAAGTTGTTCTGCATTCATTTCTCCAAGACCTTTGTATCTTTGTACTTTCAAATTTCCTTTTTCGCCGTATTTTTCCAAAGCTTGTTCCAATTGCTTTTCGTTATAACAGTATTCCAATACTTTTACGCCTTTTATGATTCCGTATAGAGGTGGTTGTGCGATGTAGACGTGTCCTGTCTCTATCAATGGTTTCATAAATCTATACAAGAATGTCAACAACAATGTTCTTATGTGAGCTCCATCGACATCGGCATCTGTCATTATGACTATTTTGCCGTAACGAAGTTTGGATATGTCGAAATTTTTTCCTATTCCTGTACCAAACGCAGTTATCATAGCTTTGATTTCTTCTGAATTCAATATTCTTTCCAAATGAGCTTTTTCTACATTCAAAATTTTTCCTCTCAAAGGTAGGATTGCTTGGAATTTGTTATCTCTTCCACCTTTTGCAGAACCGCCGGCAGAATCCCCTTCGACTATGAATATTTCGTTGTGCTCTATGTCGGAGCTTTGGCAATCTGATAATTTTCCAGGTAAAGTTGTGTTGTCCAATACGGATTTTTTACGCACTAAATCTCTGGCACGTCTTGCAGCAAGTCTTGCTTTTTGAGATGCCATAGCTTTTTGAATTATCGTCTTGACTATTTTTGGATTTTCTTCAAAATAGAAGCTCAAATGTTCATACACTATGCTGTCTACTACAGTTCTCGCTTCTGAATTTCCCAATTTACCTTTTGTTTGTCCTTCAAATTGAGGATTTTTGAGTTTTACTGATACTATTGCAGTGATTCCTTCTCTTACGTCATCTCCTGCCAAATTATCGTCTTTTTCTTTTAATATATTTTTATTTCTAGCGTAATCGTTCAATGCACGAGTGAGTGCTGATTTGAATCCTACTACGTGAGTTCCTCCGTCTACTGTCTTGATGTTGTTGGCAAATGAAACTATAGTTTCACTGTAGCTTTCTGTGTATTGCATAGCTATCTCTACTTTTGTAGCATCTTTGGAACCTTCGATATACATGACTTCTTTGTCTAGAGGTTTTTTAGATTTATTGATGTATTCTACGAATGATTTGATTCCTCCTTCGTAGTGGAACAATTCTCTGTAATCTTCTCTTTCATCTATAAATTCTATTTTGACACCTTTGTTCAAAAATGCCATTTCTCTAAATCTTTTGCTAAGCACATTTCTATCGTAATTTAAAGTCTCGAAAATAGTATCGTCAGCTAAAAATTCAATAGTAGTACCAGTTCCTTTGACGTGTTCTTTTATAACTTTTAATTCTGTAACTGTCTTTCCTCTTTCAAATCTTTGCTCGTACATCTTGCCATTTCTTTTTACTCTGGCTATAAGGTATGTGCTCAAAGCGTTGACACAGCTGACACCTACTCCGTGTAGACCACCTGAGTATTGGTATGCGTCGTTGGAAAATTTACCTCCTGCATGCAATACTGTAAGAACTGTCTCAAGAGTTGATTTTCCTGTTTTAGGGTGAATTTCCACAGGTATACCTGAACCGTCATCTTCTACAATAACGGTGTTGTCTTTTTTAATTGTAACTTTGATCAAATCACATACTCCAGCCAATGCTTCATCGACTGAGTTGTCGACTACTTCGTATACCATGTGATGTAGTCCTTTTTCGTCAGTAGAACCTATATACATTCCCGGTCTTACACGAACCGGTTCCAATCCTTCCAACACTGTAATCTGATCTGCAGTATATAATCTATCCTTACTCATTCTATTCCTTTCATAAAATTATTCATCAAATAATATCCACTAATATTCGATTTGTAAATTCCCTCATCGGTTACAACCAATGACCTTATAGTTATGTCCATATCTTCATTCACAAACTCTACATTTTCTGTGAAATCAAGATCGTCTTTTTCAAAATTTTTCTCAAAATAATCATTTGAGACATTTATTATAACTATAATCTCATCTTCACTTATCAATTTGCCGTTTCCTATATCCAAATACATTTAATCACCTATTTTTATAGTAAATATCCCCTCTGGAGATCTCTCTGAAGTTGTCAAAAAAGCCTGATAATCTTTAATGTATTTGATAATGTAATTGATCCTATAATCGTCCAATTCACTGAACACATCGTCAAGCAAAATAATCGGCAATCTATCATTATAGAACCTACTCAAATCCAACTGTGCCAATTTCATCGACAAAATAGCCGTTCTTATCTGAGCTTGTGATGCAAAAAATTTAGCCGGTCTATTGTTCACTGATATATCCAAATCATCTCTATGGATACCTAAATTAGTTTGCCTATTTTCCAAATCTTTTTGTGTATTATTCATCAAACTTCTATAATACAAATTCTTCTGATCTTTCAAATCGTCTACATATTCTATCGAAAAAACATTCTCTAAATCAAGCTCGTCAAAATCATCACTCAAATTATTGCAAATATTCTTAGCTATTAGTTCCAATCTTTTTACATAACTTTTTCTTTTGTGCATTATATAAGATCCGCTGTCTGATAATTGAATATTCAAAGCACGCAACTGCTCATTAAAATACTCGCCGTATCTGTTTTTGATGAGTTTATTTCTCTCTTCTAAGACCTTGTTGTATTCTTTCAGTGTAGATTTATAATATTTATCCACACCACTTATCGACTCATCTAAAAATTTTCTCCTTAGAGATTTGCTCTCTTTTATTATCTTCAAATCATCAGGTCTGAAAACTATACACTCGAAATACTCGTTGTATTCTTTTACTGTATTTACATAAGCCTCATTGACGTTCAATATCTTTTCATCTTTGGTTATAGTTATATCTATCTTGTCTTCAAATCCATCGTCATTTACATCCATTACAATTCTAGCAGAATCTTCTCCAAATTTTATGAGGTGTGAATTGGAATTTGTCTTGAAACTTTTCGCCTTCAATGCCACATTTATAGCCTCTAATATATTAGTCTTTCCCGAAGCATTTCTTCCCTTTATCAAATTCAACCCATCGCAAAAATCCAGAGATATATCGCTAAAATTTCTGTAATTATACAATCTTAATTTTTGTACGATCATTATTCGACTACGTATTTGTCTCCTTCAACTTCTACAACATCATTTGGATATAGCTTTTTGCCACGTCTAGTTTCTACTTCGCCATTTACAAGCACACATCCACTTTGAATCATTTCTTTTGCCATGCCACCTGTTTGAGCAATAGCTGCAAATTTCAAAAATTGTTCTAATTTTATAAATTCGGATTCTATCTTTATATTATTCATTATTTCCTCCAGAAAGTTTGACAGGAAGTACAAGATATGTGTAATTAGCATCATTTAATGGTTTGAATATCATAGGTCTTAGACTTCCACTCATATTCAAAGTGATATCTTCATCATCTATAACCTTCAACCCATCCAACAAATACTTCGCATTGAATGCAATCTTCAAATCTTCTCCACCTATCTCGCATTTCACATATTCATCTACCTTACCTATTTCAGTATTAGATGAAATATGAAGCTCGTTGGAACTAAAATCCAACTTTACCAAATTTGCCTTGTCTTCTTTTGCCATCAAAGATGCTCTTTCCAAAGCCATTTGGAAAGCTCTCTTTTCTATAGTAACTATAGTCGAGTATTCTTGTCTTAGAACTTGATTGTAGTCGATGTATTGACCATCTATAAGTCTTGAATACACATCTGTGTTTTCCAACTTAAATATTATATTTCCAGTTATTATATTGATTTTGATTTTTCCTTCATCTAAAATCTTGTACACTTCGTTCAATGCTCTCGATGGAACTATCGCCTTCATCTCAAAATCACTCACATTCGACAACGAATACAACGCAACTCTGTATCCGTCCAATGCTACAAATTCTATCTTATCATTCATTATATTGAACAATACACCAGTCAAATCAGCTCTAGTTTGATCCATACTGCTGGCAAATGAAGTCTTTCTTATAGAATCCTTCAATTCTTCTTGTTCTAATTCAAAACTTACATCCTTATCTATATATGGAAGGGATGGAAATTCATTTGAATCTTGAGCTTGGATGTTGAATTCACTCGATAAGCATTTTATATTCACGTTGTTTTCTTCTACTTCTATATACACATCGCTATCAGGTAATTTTCTCACTATATTTCCTATTATAGATGAATTTATAACTATCTGACCTTTTTCGTATATCTCGCAATTTGCTCTAGTGTCCACTATCAATTCCAAATCTGTTGCTACAAGTCTTAGATGATTTTCTTCAGCTACGAATAAAATTCCTTCTAGAATTTGGATAGTCGTACGAGATGACACAGCTTTTTGCGCAATATTGATGTGTTTTAGTAATTCTTTTTGTGCTATTTTTAATTTCATATTTTACCTTTCGCTTATAAAAATAATAATAATAGTTAGTAATAGTAGTAGTAGTAGTGTTTGTACTGTGGATAAGTGGGATAATAGTTGAAAACTAAAGATTTATTGTATTGATAAAACTGTTAATACAATCTGAATAAATAGCAGAACTATCAACAGTATCAACAGTCCAATATTTCAAATCACAATTTCAAAGTTATCCACAAACTATCAACAAACTTATTGGTAATCAAATGTGGATATAATTTTCAAAATAAAACTTATCCACATAATAAAAATTTAATAAATTAAGAATTTTGAATTGACTTAATCAAATTCTGAATCTCAAAATTAAAATCGTCATTCTTTTTCATATCTGCTTTGATTTTGTTAATCCCGTGCATCACAGTAGAGTGATCCTTTCCAAAACTAGAAGCTATGCTGACAAGAGAAGTATCCAAAAGCTCTCTGGATATATACATAGCTATTTGTCTAGGATAAGCGATATTTTTAGCTCTTTTCTTCGATAACAAATCATCCTGACTGACATCATATCTATTACATACACATTCTATAATTAAATCAATTGTAACAGGTCTCATATTTGTCTCTGCTATCATTTGTTTCAACAAATTCTTAGCCAAATCCAAAGTTATTACCCCATCTCCCAACAGAGTTTTTTGACCCATTACATTCATAACAGCCCCCTCCAACTCTCTTATATTGCTCTTGATGTTCATGGCAATATAATCGACTATTTCAGGGTTCAACGAAGAGTTATTCCTATCCAAATACTTATTGATAATGGCAACTCTAGTCTCGTAATCTGGAGGCTGAATATCTGCCATAAGCCCCCATTCAAACCTAGATACAAGTCTCTCTTCCAAAGTCTTTATTTCCTTTGGAGGTCTATCGCTAGATAGTATTATCTGTTTGTTGTGATTGTACAACTCGTTGAATGTGTGGAAAAATTCTTCTTGTGTACCTTGTTTTCCAGCGATAAATTGAATGTCGTCTATTAAAAGGACATCTATGTTTCTGTATTTTTCTCTAAATTGAGAATTTTTCTTGGTAGATTTATCACCTATGGAAGAAATAAGTTCATTGGTAAAAGATTCACTTGTAGTGTATATGACACGAGCCTTTGGGTTTCTCCTGAGTATCTCGTGGGCTATAGCGTGCATCAAATGCGTCTTACCTAGTCCAGCTTTCCCGTAAAGAAACAAAGGGTTATAAGCTATGGAAGGGCTATTAGCGACTGCTTGAGAAGCTGCTAGTGCCAATTCGTTGTTCTTACCTTTTACAAATGTATCGAATGTGTATTTATTGATTAAATTAGTTCCATAAGGATTTAAATCTGAAATTTTTTTATATTCTTCAACTGATTCTTCAACTTCATTAGTTGGATTGTCTTCTTGTTTGAATATAGTCCTCTGTCCATCTATATTATCTTCTTGACTGACCATTTCCGGATTGTAATTGTCTATTTCATATCTGTCTATTATGACTACTTTTCTCTTTTTATTGCTTATAAAATCAAAATATTTTTGAATATCGTCGTAGTACTTGTTGTATATAGTTTTTTTCGTAAATCTATTTGGAGACAATAAAATAAACTCCGTATTGGTTAAGTAAAGAGGTTGTAGTGGAGCAATCCAAGTGTTGAAATTTAAATCTGACATTTCATTTTTGAAAGTGTTCGAAATTTTTAACCAGATTTCGTCTTTATCGGACATATTTCACCTCATTTTGCACTTATCAACACATTTATCCACAAATTTACAAGTTATCCACACTAAATAAACCCGTAAATTGCTAATAATGTAAATTTTAAATTTTATTTATTAACAATTTAAAAAGTTATCCACTTTAATTTGTAGAAAAATAATTGTGGATATAAGATTGGAAAATACTCTAAGTTTAATCAAGTTAAAATTAAAAATAAACATATTATCCACAACTTATCCACAAAATGTTAATAAACGTGTATGTTTCATACTTTTTTTTACAATTCAATTATAACAAAACATATCTTTTATTACAAACTGATTAAAAATTTCAATTATTTTTTGAAAAACGAAAAAACTTATCCCCAAAATTGGTTTAATATTTTAAACTAAGGATTGATTGTGGATAAAAGTTATCCACAAAATAAAAAATTGGCAGAAATTTCTGCCAATGATTACTTGTTTCCTATGAACATAGTCTCTTGTATGAAGTCTTTTATTTTGAGACCATATCCCCATTTTTTTGCGTATTCGTCTGTCACTTCTTCGCTTTTTGCAAAGAAATTTTCAAATCCTGCTTTTTTGATTATACTTTCCACGTCTTCTTCCAGAAGTGCTCCTCCAACTCAGGATCCGTAGATGTTATCTAATGATAGTATGTCTTCGTTCAAATTTTTCTTCAAAGTGATGTCACTTATTATGAACATTCCATTTGGTTTTAGTATTCTGTGGATTTCTTCGTAAACTTTTAATTTGTTAGGTTCGAGATTGATGACGCAGTTACTGATTATCTTGTCGATTGAATTATCTTCAAAAGGCATGTCGATAAGCTCTCCCCTCTTGAATTCTATGTTTTTGAATTTCTTTTTGTCTCTAACCATACTTGCTTTTTTTATCATGCTATCCAATCTATCCATCCCGTAAATCATTTTGGAGTCGGGATATTTTAGTCTAGCCATGAATACATCAAGTCCCATTCCACAACCTAAATCCAATAGTACATCGTCTTTTTGTAATATCAAATTGTCTAGAGGATTTCCACAACTAAGTCCGCTGGAAATTTCCTCAGGTAGTTTCTTCAATAAATTTTCATCGTAACCTAGAGATTTGTACAAGTCTATAGATTTTACTTGTGTGTGAGTCTTTCCGTTTGCTATGTTGTCGTAAAATTCTGTGACTTGATCTCTTATTTCTTCGTCAGAGTAATTTTTTTTCATGACAGCCTCCTTAGTTTGGTTTTGTGATTTCTAAAATGAGATTCGATATGTCGATTCTTCCCTGCTCGGATATTTTATAGTAAGTCCACTTGCCTACTTGTCTGGACTCTACGATTTTGGAGTTTACGAGTATTTTCATGTGATACGATAAGCCTGATTGGTTCAGATCTAGTTTTTCCAATAGTACGCATGCACATTTTTCTCCGTCTTTTAATAAATCTATGATATCCAGTCTTTTTTCGTCGCTAATTGCTTTGAATATTTTTGCTATTTCTCTGTTATCCATTTTATCCTCATATCAAAATTTTTTGATATGTATATTGTATCCAATTTTATTTAAAAATTCAATGGAATAATCAATAAAAAAGCTTGACTTTTACATTTTACATAAGTATAATTGGAGTAGTGTTTTTATAGAAAAAAGTCCTTTATAAAACATTTAGGAGGTGCGATTGATGAAGAGAACTTATCAACCAAATAACAGAAAAAGAAAAAAAGACCACGGATTTAGAAATAGAATGGCTACTAGAGGTGGAAGAGCTGTTTTAAAGGCTAGAAGAAGAAAAGGTAGAAAAGTATTATCAGCTTAGGTCACATATTTTGTGACCTTTAATTTATTATGGAGAAAAGTTTAAGGTTAAGAAATAACAGAGAATATAGTTTAGTGTATAAGAGGGGAAAGACTTATTATAATAGAAATTTTTCCCTTGTAGTGCTAAATTCAAAAAAAGGAAGCCGAATCGGATTCTCTGTTACTAAAAAATACGGCAATGCTGTAGAGAGAAATAGAATCAAGAGAAGACTCAGAGAGATAGTAAGACTTAATTTTTCTGAGTTTGACAAGGGCTTGGATATGGTGATTATCCCTAAGAAAAACACTCAAGACTTAACCTACAAACAGCTTGAATCTGCTTTGTTGCACGTTTGTAGAAAGGCCGGTAGCAAGAAATGTCAAAAATAATGATATTTTTGATTAGATTCTACCAAAAGGCTATATCACCGTATTTGGGGCATGGAAAGTGCAAATACTATCCGACTTGCTCTCAATATGCGATAGAAGCTTTCCAAAAGAAGCCTTTTTTCAAAGCTTTGTTGCTTACTGTGTGGCGGATTTTGAGATGTAATCCATTTTCAAAGGGCGGATACGACCCACTAAGATAAAAAGGAGTTGTAAAATTGCAAACAATTGCAAATATATTTGGAACTATTCTCAGATTTATATATGAGAATATAGCTCATTTATTTAATGAGCCTAAGAGTATATCGTATTTTGCGATATCTATCCTTTTAGTTACGCTTATATATAAGCTTATAACACTTCCGGTAACTGTTCATACTCAAAAAACTCAAGAACAAAACGCTCTAATGCAACCGGAAATGAAGGAAATTCAGAGAAAATACAAAAATGACCCTCAAACACAACAATTGAAAATGCAAGAATTATACAAAAAGTATAATTTCAATCCGCTATCAGGATGTTTGCCTATAATTTTACAAATGGTTCTTGTACTTGCTCTTTTCAGAGTAATGCAAAATCCAGGTAAGTACATGTTTGACAATGCGGAAAAAATCAATGAGGTTGCTCGTAATTTCTTTTGGATTAAGGATTTGACAAAACCTGATCCTGTTATTTTTGGATTGCCTTTGATCAACGCTATTACGCAATTTTTGGTGGCTAAAATCAGTATGCCAAAATCCAATAAGAACAAGAACTCAAATGAGCCTGATCAAGCTGAAATGATGAGCAAATCTATGCTTTATTTCATGCCTGTATTTATGTTTTTCATATCAAGTAAATACGCTTCAGGTTTGATTCTATATTGGGCATTTTCAAATGTGATAGAAGTTATTATAAGGTTAATAATTAAAAGTAAAGACAAGAAAGTTGTTGCGGAGGAAGTTAAATGAGAAGCACAGTAATTAGTGCAAAAACTGTTGAAGAATGCGTAAGTAAGGCTTTAGAAAAGCTTCAAGCAAATCAAAACGAAGTTGACATTGAAGTGATAGATGAACCTAAGCAAGGTTTTCTTGGAATATTCGGTGCAAAAGATGCAGTAGTTAGGGTTTCATTGAAAGATGAAGTAGAAGAAAAGCAAACTGGAGATTTTGTAAAGAGTATTTTGTCGGACGATTTTGATTTGAAATCTGAAGATACTAAAGAAGAAGTTATATCTACAGAATCTAGTGAATCAGAGAAAGAAGATATAAAAGAAGAATCTGAAGAATCTCATGAAGAAGAGCTAGAAGATATAAATGAAGTATCTGTTGAAGAAGAAATAGAAGAACAAAAAGAAATTGACATAGAAGATAACTACGACATAGACGAAGATGATACAGAAATTGTAGACAAAAATGTAGAGATAAATCACAACGATGAGATTTTCAAGACTAGCAAAAGTTTCTTGGAACAAATGATAAAAGATATGGGAATATCTTGCGATATTGAATCTAGAGTAGAAGGAAATATGATAAAATTCAACATTCTATGCGAAGAAGAAGACGATATCGGAATTATCATAGGTAAGAGGGGAGAAAATTTGGATTCTCTTCAATACATCGTGAATTTGGTGACTAATAGAAATAGCGACACTTATATAAGAGTTATCTTGGATTGTAATCAATACAGAACTAAAAGAGAAAGATCCTTGCAAAAATTAGCACAAAGATTAGCTCAAAAAGCTGTAAAGACAGGCAGAGATATAAAATTGGAGCCTATGAATCCATATGAAAGAAGAATTATACACACGTCTTTGCAAAACAATTCAAATGTCAAGACGTTCTCTCAAGGTCAAGAGCCTAATAGAAGAGTTATAATAAAAAAGAATAATTAATCTTATGGACTATGCTTTTGTGTAGTCCATTTGTTTTGATATAGATGTAGTTGAACTCAAAAATCATTTACTATATAATATATTATTACTATAAAATGAAAGGATAAGACTAATTATGGACGATTGTATTGCAGCTATAAGTTCTGCTACAGGTGAAGCTGGAATTGGAATAGTTAGAATGACTGGCGATGGTTGTTTCGATGTATTGGACAAAGTGTTCAGAAAGATTAACGCCAACTCTGAAATTGAGAATAGAAAGATGACTTATGGCCATATTGTGGATAATGAGACAATGGTCGATGAAGTCTTGGTTTGTTATATGAAAGCTCCTCACACATACACTCGTGAGGATGTCGTAGAGATATACACTCACGGTGGAGTAGTTGCTGTGAGAAAGGTTTTGGAAGTTTTGTTGAAAAACGGTTCGAGATTGGCAGAACCTGGAGAATTTACTAAGCGTGCTTTTTTGAATGGAAGAATAGATTTGTCACAAGCTGAGGCTATTATCGACATGATCAAGGCAAAGACTGACAAGGCTTATTCTGTTAGCATGAAACAATTGGAAGGCAGTGTCAACAAGAGCATAAAAGAAATCAGGGATATGCTTTTGGATATGCTCGCAAGAGTGGAGTATTCCATCAATTTTACAGAAGATATGCAAGATGAATTGGATAACACACCTGTTTTGATTGAGGGAAAGGAAGTATTGGATAAACTCAAAAAGTTATCCGACAGTGCCAACAGAGGTAGAATTATAAGAGATGGTATCAACACGACTATAATTGGGAAACCAAATGTAGGTAAATCATCTCTATTGAATGCTTTATTGAAAGAAAATAGAGCTATAGTGACAGATATTCCTGGAACTACTAGAGATGTCATAGAAGAGTATATAGATTTGAATGGAATTTCTTTGAAAATCAACGACACGGCAGGAATTAGGGATACTGACGATGTCGTAGAAAAAATCGGAGTGGAAAAAAGCGTGTCTTTTATTTCCGATTCTGATTTGATCATAGCTATTTTCGATTCTTCTAGAAATTTTGATGAAGAAGATAAGAAGATATTGGATTTGATCAAAGATAAGAAATCCATAGTTATTTTGAACAAGATAGATTTAGAAAAGGCAGACAATGTAGATGTCAATTTGAACGATTACGAGGTCATAAGGACATCTATAAAAGAAAACAAGGGCATAGAAGATTTAGAAAAGAAGATTATCGATATGTTTAATGAGGGATATATTGAAGCTAATAACGACAATGTAATTACCAACATAAGACATAGAGATATTATTAACAAAGCTATAGAATCATTGGAGAGTTCATTGCGTGATATGGATGCGGGAGTCCCTATAGATTGTTTCGAGGTTGATTTGAGAAATTCGTGGGAAATTTTAGGAGAAATCACTGGTGAAACTATCGATGACGATGTATTGAACAAGATTTTTAGCGATTTTTGTATAGGAAAGTAAAATGGATAGATTATATTATGAAAGCCCATACGACGTTGTGGTAGTAGGTGCAGGCCATGCTGGTTGTGAGGCTGCACTTGCAAGTGCACGTCTTGGGTTGAAGACAGCAATTATGAGTATAAGTTTGGATTCTGTGGCTGATTTGCCATGTAATCCAAACATCGGTGGTACTGGAAAAGGCCATTTAGTGAAGGAAGTGGACGCATTGGGTGGACAAATGGGTCTTATAATAGATAAGACTTATATTCAATCCAGAATGTTGAATACTTCAAAAGGCCCTGCAGTTCATTCGTTGAGAGTGCAAGCAGACAAGAGAAAGTATCACGATGAGATGAAAAGCGTACTAGAAGACCAAGAAAATTTGGATTTGATTGAAGCAGAGGTAGTGGACATCGGAGTAGAAGATGGACAAGTCAAGTCGATAACTACTGCACAAGGTGCGATTTTTCCTACTAGAGCAGTGATATTAGCTACGGGAACTTATCTAAAAGGTCTCGTTATGATGGGAGAATACACTTACGAATCTGGACCACATGGTATGAAATCGTCAAAACAATTATCTCAATCTTTGAAAAACTTGGGAATAGAATTGAGAAGATTCAAGACTGGAACTCCTGCGAGAGTTCACAGAGACAGTCTAAACTACGATGTGATGACTGTGCAACCAGGGGATTTGGATGTGATTCCATTTTCTTTCATGAATGACGACAAGGATATCTCCAAGAAACAAGAAAATTGTTATTTGACATATACTACATTGAAGACAAAGCAAATAATAGAAGAAAATTTGGATAGATCTCCTATGTATGCAGGTATAGTGAAGGGAATAGGACCTAGATATTGTCCTTCAATAGAAGACAAAATAGTTAGATTTCCTGAAAGAGATGAGCATCAAGTATTCGTAGAACCTGAAGGACTTAGCACAAAGGAAATGTATGTGCAAGGAGTATCATCGACTCTTCCAGAAGAAGTGCAAAAAGAGATGTACAAAACTATAATAGGATTTGAAAACGTAAAATTCATGAGAAGTGCTTACGGAATAGAATATGATTGCATAGATCCTACTATATTAAAGAGGACATTGGAACATTTGAAGATAAAAAATCTATTTTTTGCAGGACAAATCAACGGTTCTAGTGGATATGAGGAAGCTGCAGGACAAGGAATAATAGCTGGAATCAATGCAGCTATGAATTTACTTGGGAAAGAGCCATTCGTATTGGATAGATCTGATGCTTACATTGGAGTATTGATAGACGATTTGGTAACAAAAGGCACTAATGAGCCATACAGAATGATGACTAGTAGATGCGAATATAGATTGACATTGAGACAAGATAATGCCGATTTGAGATTGACTGAAAGAGCTCATGAAATCGGACTTGCAACAGATGAGAGATACGAGAAGATGTTGCACAAAAGAGACACAATCGCAAGAGAAATCGAAAGATTGAAATCTATAATGATAACTCCAACTGAAGAAACCAACAGAAAATTGAGCGAATTGAATTCAGCTGAATTGAAAACAGGATTGACATTGTTTGACCTTATCAAAAGACCAGAATTGACTTACGAAAATACTGCAGTTCTAGACGAAGGAAGAGTTGAATTGCCTAGATATTTGAGACTACAAGTGGAGACACATATAAAATACGAAGGCTACATTGCAAAACAAATGAGCCAAATCAAGCAATTCAAGAAACTAGAGAACAGAAAATTGGATATGATAGAAGATTACAAGGAAGTGACTGGATTATCCAACGAAGCAGTACAAAAATTGAACGACATCAAACCAGAATCTTTAGGTCAAGCTAGCAGAATAAGTGGAGTAAGCCCATCAGACATCAACGTTATATTGATTTACCTTGAAACGAGGAAGAAAAAATGACATTAAAAGAAGTATTGAACCAGTATAATTTGGAATTGACATACGAACAAATAGATTTGTTGTTGAAACACAGGGATTTGGTTATTGAAAAAAACAAAGTAATGAATTTAACTGCTATAACAGATGAAGAAATGTTTCACGTGAAACATTTTGTCGATTCGTTGTACGTATTGAATTTGTTTGAATTTGGAAAAAACAAATCGATAGTTGATGTGGGAACGGGTGCTGGATTTCCAGGTATACCTCTAAAAATAGCGAGAAGTGATTTGAAAGTCACATTGCTCGACAGTTTGAATAAGAGAGTTGATTTTCTAAAAGATGTCATCACAGAATTAGAATTACAAGACATCAAAGCAGTGCACGAAAGAGCAGAAGAATGCACTAGAACTGATGAATACAGAGAAAAATTTGATTACTGCATATCTAGAGCCGTATCAAAACTCGACACATTGGCTGAATTTTGCCTTCCATTTGTAAAAGTTGGAGGATATATGATATCCATGAAAGGCAAGACAGATGAAACAGATATAGGGGAGAATGCAATCAAGGTTCTAGGCGGAGAAATTGTAGAGAAAAAAGAATATAAGATCGCAGATGAGGATAGAAGTTTGATAATAATCAAAAAGGTAAAGCAAACACCTAAGAAATATCCTCGTGGCGGCGGAAAACCTAAGAAAAATCCACTTTAGAAGTGGATTTTTTTAATGCAAAGATTTATGGATTCGCAGGATAAGAGGAAAGTAGTCGCAAGAATTACTGTAAAAAATAGAAAAACTTGATGCTCAAGTGCAGCGATTCACAAATGTATGATTTAACCAAACAATCCAAAAATCTGAGTTGCAAACTCGCATACGCTCAGACATGCAACTCAAGACGGATTTTTGTCTTGTTTGTAAATCGTGGACATTTGCTCATATGCACTTTCACATTCAATGTTTTTCTATAAAATGAAATGCAAGATAACGAGAAAGTAGTCATAAGAATTACTGAAAAAATTAGAAAAACTTGATGCTCAAGTGCAAGATAAGGGAAAAGTTGTTGCAAGAGTCGTAGAAAAGTTTCTCAATCGACAAAAGCGTCTACGAAAATCGGTGATTTCAGTATCTCGAACTTCTCGAAATTGCAAGCACGCTAACGCTTACGCCAGTGCAATTTCCGAGTCGAAGTTCTTCGAATGAAATCAAGGCGATTTTCTTCGAATTTTGTCTCATCTGAGAAACTTAACTACTCTAGTGGGTTTCAAAGATGTGGAAGTCGAATGACAAGGAAAAGTTGTCGCTAGAATTACTGTGAAAAAAAGAAAAACTTGATGCTCAAGTGCAGCGATTCACAAATGTATGATTTAATCAAACAATCTAAAAATCTGAGTTGCAAACTCGCATATGCTCAAACATGCAACTCAAGACGGATTTTTGTCTTATTTGTAAATCATAGACATTTATTCATATGCACTTTCACATTCAAAGTTTTTCTATAAAATGAAATGCAAGATAGGATAACAAATTTTATCGAAATGGTTATAAAAAGACGATGGAAATTTCTTCTAAATTCTATTTGACACAAAAGAGAGTGGAGATGTTTCACGTGAAACATTTTGTTTTGTCAAAGTGATATAATAATTGTAGAAAAAAAAGACTCGCTGAGAGGCGTTTTAAGGCGTATGAAATAAAAAAGAGATATAAATATATGGAGGGAATATGAAAGCCGAAATAATAGCTGTAGGGACGGAATTGTTACTTGGAGACACTTTGGATACGAATTCTACTTATCTTTCTATAAAAATTAAGGAGTTGGGATTTGATTTGTACAAGAGGGTTGTTGTGGGGGATAACTACGACAGGTTGTACAATGAATTGAAGAGCGCTTTGGAGAAAAATGATTTGGTCATCACGACTGGTGGGTTGGGACCTACTGAGGACGATATAACGAAGAGATGTTGTTGTGATGCGCTTGGTAAAGAGATGGTATTGAACGAGAAGAGCTATGAAAAGTTGAGGGAGTATTTTGGTGGAAATGAGAAGGCTATTTCTGGCAATATTAGTCAGTGTATGTTCCCAGAGGATGCGATTGTGTTTTCAAATTACAATGGAACGGCTGATTGTGCGATGATTGAAAGCAATGGGAAGAAGATATTGTTCTTGCCGGGACCTCCTCAAGAGATGAAACCTATATATGAGAATCAAGTGGAAGATGTGTTGAAAAAATATAGCAGTGGTTGTATTATGTCTGAAACTTTGAATATTTCAATGCTTGGTGAATGGCATGTGAATGAAATGGTGAAAGATATTATAGAGGCTAGCGAGAATCCAACTGTAGCTCCTTATTTCAAGAAAGACAAGGTTATATTGAAGGTGACTGCAAAAGCCAAGAACAAGCAAGAGGCATCTGAAATGATAGCTAAAAAGAAAGAAGAGATTAGAGAGAGGATAGGAAAATACATTTTCGGTGAAAATGATGAGACTATAGAGCAATCTTTGTTCAAATTATTGAAAGAGTATGGGTTATCTATTATGACTTCTGAATCGATAACTGGAGGAATGATAGCATCAAAGCTTATAAATGTAGCAGGTATGAGCGAGTTTTTGAAGAGTTCATTGGTGTTGTATTCAGATGAGGCAAAGATCAATTTACTAGGTGTAAATGCCGATACTATAAGAAAAAATGGCGTGGTTAGTGAAAATGTGGCACATGAAATGGTAGAGAGGATGTTTGAAAAATACGATGTCGATTGTGCTATATCTACTACGGGATATGCTTCTGGAGAAAATGCAGGATTGGTTTTTGTTGGAATAGGATATAAAGGAAAGATAGAAACGTTGAAATTCCAACTTCACGGTGAAAGAAACAAGATAAGAAATATCGTGAGCAACAAGGCTTTGGAAAGGTTGAGATTGATTATACTAGAAAATGTTTCACGTGAAACATTGTAACATTTTTTTGTGCTATAATAGTTATGAAAGGAGCTGTATAATTGAAAACAATATGTGTATTTAATCAAAAAGGTGGAGTAGGTAAGACTACTACGGTGATCAATCTATCTGCAGCTCTTGGTTTGAATGGGAAAAAAGTGCTAGTAGTTGACTTGGATCCTCAAGGTAATACTACTTCTGGTTTGGGAATAGACAAGTTCGATTTATCGAAAAGCGTGTACGATTTGATGATAAATGGCGAATACGAGGAAGGTTGTATTCTCAAAACCGAGGAAGAAAATGTCGATATAATCCCTGCAACTTCAGATCTTTCTGGGGTTGAGGTGGAGCTTATCAATGTCGATAATAAGGAAAAGGTGTTATCAAATATACTTTCTAATATAGATGATTATGATTTTTGTTTCATAGATTGTCCACCATCGCTGAATACTTTGTCTATCAATGCTTTGGTGGCATCTGATTCTGTCTTGATTCCAATACAATGCGAATACTACGCGTTGGAAGGAGTTAGCCAGTTGATGAACACTATAAATTTGGTTAGAAGTTCATTAAATAAGAATTTGGAGATAGAAGGCATAGTCATGAGTATGTTCGATGGCAGGAACAATCTTAGTTTGGAAGTGGTTGAAGAGGTCAAGAAATACTTTAAAGACAAGGTGTTTACTACGATGATACCCCGTAATATAAGGCTAGCAGAAGCTCCAAGTTATGGAATGAGTGCGTTGAGATACGACAAGAATTCCAAGGGATCTATAGCTTATAAGAAATTAGCGGAGGAATTTTTATAATGGTCAAGAAAAAAGGTTTAGGAAGAGGATTAGACGCTTTAATACCACAAAATATCATAGAAAGCACCAATTCTGATTCGATTATTGAGATAGAATTATCGAAAATAATAAGAAGAGAAGATCAACCAAGAACTAATTTTGAAAAGGACAAGATAAAAGAACTTGCAAATTCTATAAAAGAATACGGTGTAATTTCTCCTATTATAGTTAGAAAATCAAACGAAGATTACGAGATAATCGCAGGAGAGAGAAGATATCTTGCAAGCGTTGAAGCGAAACTCGATAAGATACCAGCTATCGTCAAGGAGATGGATGACAAGGAAGTCGCAGAAGTGTCTTTGATAGAAAATATTCAAAGGGAAAATTTGAATGCTGTCGAAGAAGCTATCGCCTACAAAAATTTGATAGAAAAGTACGATTTGACTCAAAAAGAGTTATCCGACAAATTGTCTAAGTCTAGATCTTATATTACAAATACTATCAGGCTTTTGACGTTGGATGAAGAATCGTTGGAACATTTGAAAAAAGGCGATATAACGTCATCTCAAGCTAGGAGTTTGTTGTCAATAGATGATTTAAAAAAGAGAAAATTATTACTCAATAAACTTTTGGATAAAAAGACTAACGTGAGAGAGATAGAAAGGTCGTCTAAGGATGAGGATCCTTTTTTGGAGGATTTGCAGAATAGATTTTTGGAAAAATTTGCCACAAAGGTTAGAATTAAGCCAAAAAGAAAAGGCGGTAAGATAGAGATAGAGTATCTATCAAATGAAGATTTAGAAAGGATTATGGAGATATTAGAGATATGATGTTCATGGATCAAACTTTAGAAGAATTTATCGACAATGTAAATTCAAAAGAACTTCCAGGCGGAGGTTCTATAAGTGCTTTGACAGCACTACTTGGAGTAGGTATAGGCAATATGAGTTTTTATCTTACTGAAGACAAGAAGAAATTTAAGGAATTGGACGAAGAAACTCAAAACAACGTGAGAAAATACGTCTCTCGCCTTACAGAAATAATAGAAGAATTGAAAGAAAAAATGGTAGAAGATACTAAAAGTTTCGATTCTGTACTTCAAGCTTATAAATTACCTAAAACTACTGAAGAAGAAAAGGAATACAGAAAGAAAATGATAGCTGACGGATATGTGATAGCTACTGAATCACCTATGTCATCAGCTAGAATTATGATGGAAGCATTGGAATTGATAAAACAAATATCTAAATATATCGATAAATATGCAATAACAGACTTGTTAGCAAGTGCATATTTATTACAATCTAGTATGAAATCAGTCATGCTCAATGCCAAAATCAACATGAAGCAATTGGGAGATAGCACTAAAGTTTCAGAAGAAATCACAGCACTTGAAGATAAATCCGAAGTTTTGTTGAGAGAAATAGAAGAAGTATCATACAAAAAAATTGGTGAGGTATAATGATTTATTTTGACAATGCTGCTACGAGTTTTCCAAAACCTGATATAGTTTATGAAAAACACGATGAAGCGATGAGAGAATTTGCCGCAAATCCTGGAAGAAGTGGACACAAATTGTCTTTGAAAATGGACAGGGCAATATTCAACTCGAGAATGAATGTGGCAGAATTTATTGGTGGCAAAAACCCTATGAACATGATATTTGCATTTAACTGTACAGATGCGTTGAACATAGCTATAAAAGGTCTCATCAAAAAAGGAGATCATGTAATAACTACATCTTTGGAGCACAATTCAGTGCTTAGACCACTTCACAAAATGCAAGAAGAAGGATTCATAGATTTGACAATAGTGTATGCAGATGAAAAGGGAATAATCGACCCTAAAAAATTGGAAGAAGCCATCACAGACAAGACTAGAGTCTGCGTGACTACTGCCATGAGCAACCTAATAGGAACTATCGTGGATTTTTGCAAAATCGGAGAGATAATGCACGCTCACGACATTTTATACATCGTAGATGCTGCTCAAGCAATGGGATATTTGGATTTCGACATGAGTAAAATGCCGATAGACGTGATATGTTTTCCTGGACACAAATCTTTGTTTGGACCTATGGGAACAGGTGGATTGTATATAAATGATGGAATTGACGTACAATCTCTAAAAGAAGGTGGCACTGGCTCTCATTCACAAGAGTTGGATCAACCTAGCGAATATCCAGACAGATTGGAAGCAGGAACTATAAATGGCCCTGGAATATACGCATTATCAGCAGGCGTAGATTACATCAAAAAAGTAGGACTAGAAAATATCAGAAATCATGAAAATAAATTAAAAGACAGATTTATAAGTGGTTTGAAAGATGAAAAGGGTATAATATTGTATGGAAGTTTGGATGAAAACCAAGGCCCTGTAGTATCTGTGAACGTAGAAGGAATCGGCTCTAGCCAATTAGCACACCTATTGGATGAACAATACGGCATAGCTACTAGAGCAGGACTTCATTGTGCGCCATTAGCTCACAAGACAATAGGCACAGAAAAAATAGGAGCAGTTAGATTTTCATTTGGACATTTCAACACAGAACAAGAAGTCGACATAGCAATAGAAGCTTTGAAAAAAATCAGTTTAGGAGAAAAAAATGAGTCAATCTAATCCTACGAGTATTGTAATAATCGCTTTTATGGTGCTACTAGTATTGATATCTATACTAAACTTTAGAAATATCAAAGTAATCAACAAAAAAGTCAACAGAATAAAAAGAAGATACGATGCACTTTTTAGAATGCAGGACTTGGACGTAGAGGAAATTTTGAATAAAAATTCACTTGATATAATGGAAAACCAAGAGAGGATAGAAGAAATCTCAAAATCTCTGAAAATAGTAGAAGATTTACAATCGACGACTATACAAAAAGTAGGATTGGTAAATTACGATGCATTTGAATATTTAACCAACAAACTATCGTATTCTCTTTGCATATTAGATGGAAACAACAACGGATTTATAATGACATCTATATTTGGAAGAGAACAATCCAGCAGTTATATCAAGACAATAACTAATGCTAAATGTAGTGAAAAACTCAGCGAAGAAGAAAAAGAAGCTTTGAAAGAAGCTTTGATGAAATAAAAAGGAGAGAAAATGGATATATTTGAATCATTAAAATCAAAAATTTCAGGCAAAAATTTAAAAATAGTATTTCCTGAAGGAGAAGAAATCAGAATATTGAAAGCTGCAGTAAGATTGAACGACGAAAAAATCATCGTTCCAGTTTTATTGGGAGACGAATCAAAAATCAAAGAATTAGCCGACAAAGAAAACTTGAACATCGAAGGAATCAAAATAATCAATCCAGAAACAGCAAGTGATTTTGATGAAATGGTAGATAAATTTGTAGAAAGACGTAAAGGCAAAAACACAGAAGAACAAGCAAGAGTTATGTTAAAAGATGTCAACTACTACGGAACAATGATGCTATACACAGGACTTGTAGACGGATTAGTATCAGGAGCAGTTCACTCAACAGGAGACACTGTAAAACCAGCCCTACAAATTATCAAAACAAAACCAGGCACTAAATTAGTATCAGGAGCAATGGTAATGATAGGACCAAAAGACGAAAGATACCTATTCAGCGACATAGCAATCAACATCGAATTATCAGAAGAACAATTGGCAGAAGTAGGAGTTGTAAGTGCGCAAACAGCCAAACTATACGACATAGATCCAAAAGTAGCATTCCTTTCATTCTCTACAAAAGGATCTGCAAAACACGAATTTGCCGAAAAACAAAGAAAAGCAGCAGAATTAGCAGCACAAATGGCACCAGAATTACCTATAGATGGAGAATTGCAATTTGACGCAGCAATAGTAGAATCAGTAGGAAAACAAAAAGCGCCAGGATCAAAAGTAGCAGGACATGCAAATGTATTCGTATTCCCTGACTTACAAGCTGGAAACATTGGATACAAAATCGCACAAAGATTGGGTGGATACCAAGCAATAGGACCTATCTTGCAAGGAATGGCAAAACCCGTAAACGACTTATCTCGTGGTTGCAACGAAGAAGACGTATACAAATTAGCTATAATCACAGCAGCACAATCATTATAAAATGAATGACAAGACAAAAATCAATATAATCTATGTAATATTCTTATTGCTTTCTGGATTTCTAGTTGACATTACAATATCAGACGGAAAGCTCAGAATAATGATGATAGTATTCGCATTATCCTTGATCGTAGTGACGAATATAATCTACAAAAACAGGAACAACTCCATAAAATCACTCGATGAATTCAAATTATACCTCATCACTGCAGCAGTCGTTGCGATAATACTCATCATCAAATATTTCAAAAATTTTTCTATAGCAAAAATTTACATTCCAGTATGTATAGCTTTGATAATACATCTGGCATATAAACTAATAGAAAAATCAAAACAAAAATAACTAAAGATAGGCGATAAGCCTATCTTTATTACTAATGGAGAACTTATGAAAATATTGGACTTAGTGTATTTGTTCTATATATACTCTTTTTTTGGATATATATGGGAAGTCATATGGGTCAGTGCAAATCAGAGAAAACTCACAAACAGAGGATTTTTGTACGGACCAATACTTCCAATATACGGATTTGGAGCAGTATTCATCACATTGTTCGTAAACCATGCAATATCGAGACTGAACAGCTCCAACATAGTCATATTCATATCGGGAATGTTCATAGCAACTGTGCTGGAATACTTCACAGGATATATAATCGAAAAAATCTTCAGAGTAAGATACTGGGATTACACAGAAAGATTCATGAATCTCAAAGGATACATTTGCCTCAGGTCGTCGTTGTTTTTCGGAGTAGCGTCCATAATCATGATAAAATATTCCAATAAACACGTATTTGACATAATAGGAAGACTTGAAAACACGAACATCAATTACTTGATATACTTATTCCTTGCCATCACAGCAGTTGACGTAATAATATCAATAAAACAAGCATACGGATTCAGATATATAATCGAATACCAAGAAAAAGTGGAAGAATATGTCGAAGAAATCAAAAAAGACGTCAAACTAAAAGCATTGGAAAAATCAATGGACATAGAAAAAGATTTGGAAGAATTCAAATCAGAACTCAAAGGTAGAATTCCAAACGTAGAATTCAAGAAATCCTTCGTAGAAAACAGCTATAAAATCTTACAAGATAGAATTCACAGAGAAGAAAACTTGCAAAACAGATTGAAAGAATTATTGATCAAAAACGTGGAAAATGAAAAAGCACTAGAACAAATCAATAAGAGAATCAACATAGCATATCAACGAAGATTGCACAGAATCAAAACTCATCAGAAAAATATCGAAAGAGTAGCAAAGAGAAACAACATAACATTCAAACAAAAATAACCAAGGCATTGCCATGGTTATTTTTTGTATGCGATAATTTATAAAATAATACTTCAAATTGTACTATATAGCAGGATAGTTTGCTTTTTTGTTGATGCCATTTAATACAAAAAGCAAAGCCATGAATAAAAATATATATCTGTAGTTGAATGATGAAATATACGAATTAAAAAGCAAAAACACAACTTCAAACATATCTGCAAAGAAATTGAATGAAGAAAGAATAGTAGCTCGATAATTATCTAAACCCAATTCATCTACATAATTGTTTTGAATTTTATCGATAAACACACCAAGTACAGTCAAAATTGTAGGAAGTATTATCATAAAAATAATAACTGGACTTTTCTTTACTACACATAAAGCGAAAAAGAATACAGACGCGATGATAGATAGTTTGCGTATTTTATTCCATGAATTTTTTTCTCCAAGAAACCTTACAATGTATGGTTGAGATAATTGAATGGCAGAATAAGCTAAAATCAACGGAGAAATTGTATTTTCAGAAAATCCGTTTTCAATTAAAATTTGCACATAAAAGAAATTCACTAACAAGAATGACAGGTTGATTATCGATACAATTAAAATAATCCTTCTAAACTTATAATTTTTCACCAACATTTTTAAATTAGATACTAGATTTAAATTCTCGATCTCATAATTTTTATCCTCTGACTCAGGAAGAAAAATAGAAATCAAAAATGAAATGGCATTTGCGATTATAGTTGCGACAATTAAAGCCCTAATATCAAACTTAGAATTAATAAAAGGAAACAAAACAGTCGACAAAATAAAAGCTACAGTTCCAAAATTATAAAATTTGGAAATGTTATTTCCGTAATTGTCGTCTCCAAATAAATTGTAAATATATGCACTTACAGTTCCCGAATTTAGAGCAAAAGCTATACCTTCTAAGAATGCTTCTATTGCGAAAATCCAAAAATTATTTGCAAAAAATAACGTAATTCTAGCTATAAGCATTATAAATTGCCCCAAAACTATTGACTTTTTAAGTCCTATTTTGTCCGTCAAAACGCCCAATGGAAATTCAAATACCATACAAGTTATTGACAATATCGCTTGTAATATGAAAAATTGTGACATCGTAATACCTTGAACAGTTCTTACCAAAAGGGCAACGGGAGCATAAAATATTAAATTAGAAAATAAATTCATTATGTACGATTTTTTCATTATTTCATCCCTAATTAAAATTTTTGGCAATGTTACCAAACCAATACTATCATAATTTGCAAATATTGTCGACTTTTAGACAAAATAGTATAAAATATTTTACACATTAAAATCTATAAGTGGTATAATAAAAATTGATAGAATAATTTTAAAAATTATTCATAAAATACAGGGGGATTTATGTAAGATGTATGCTTTTAGATTAGCGAAGCGATACAAGAAAGAATTCTCATCGGTTGTATTGGCATCGTTTGTTAGTTTGGTATTGAATATGCTATGTGCATATATAGTAGCACAAGTAATCAACGCAGCTTCTGGAAAATCGATTTATTCAGTTCCTGTCGTGATTGTATTGACCATAGTTATATTCGTAGTCAATCCATTTGGTGGGTATTTTATCAACAAGGCTTCATACAAATTTTCGCAAAAATTTATGACGGATTTTAGACAGTTGATTATAGAAAGTTATGTGAATAGCAAAGATGATACGGTGTCGTCTGATTTTTTGAACACTGTAAATTCTACTACGACAAAATTAAAGGATATGTATGTGATGCCATTTTTGAAGGCTATAAGGTATGTGATTTTGTTCGTAGGGACGAGTATTTATCTATTACATATAAATAAGATAGTATTTGTGTTGACTGTGGTGTGTTCTCTATTATCGCTTGTAATTCCACAGATTTTCAACAAGAAAAATCAGATGTTGAGAGGAGAATCCATAGGCGAAAATGAAAAATTCATATCTCGTGCCAAAGAAATAGGAGATGGCTACGAGACTATAAAATCTTTTGGAATAGAAGATAGAATAATGAATTTATTCAAAAAGGATAATAACGAAAATCAGGATAAATTATTCAAGGCAAACAGATTTGCAGTGTTTCACATGGCTTTTTCGTTTTTCATTTCTACACTTGGAATATTGGCTGCTTTGATATCTGCTACTTATATGGCTGGTAAAGGGCTTATGACTGCTGGAGAGATAGGAGCTATAATACAGTTGAGCAATTATATAATCTCACCGCTAATGGAAGTGCCAGCGAGCATTATAAGCATGAAATCAATCGAGCCTGAACTAAAGAGAATAGATGAGATGAAATCTAAAAGACTATTACAGTCGGATAGATTAGCTGATTTTAAATTCGATAATGAGATAGTAGTAGACGATTTGTCGTACAGTTATGGCGATAATAAAGTTCTATGCAATGTTAGTTTCACGCTTGAAAAGGGAAAGAAGTACGCAATAGTTGGAGAAAGCGGCAGCGGGAAAAGTACCTTGGCGAATATTTTATTGAACAAATTGGATTATTCACAAGGTTCTATAAAATTTGACGGAACAGAATTAAATACGATAAATATCGACGATTTCTACAAAAATATATCACTAGTCAGTCAGAACGTATTTCTTTTCAACGATACAATAAAAAACAACATAAGTTTGTATAGCAATTACGGGACAGATATCATACAAAATTCCATAGAAAAATCGAAATTAGATAGCGTGATATCAAAACTTCCCGACAAGGAAGACACTGTACTTGGAGAGTATGGAACGAGTCTTTCTGGAGGAGAAATGCAAAGAGTTTCCATAGCTAGAGCTCTCGTGAAGGATTCTTCTTTCATAGTGATGGACGAGGCGACATCTTCATTAGACATCAAAACAGCAAGGGCAATAGAAAACACACTCCTATCATTGGATCAAACAGTTTTAGTCATCACTCACAGAATAGATGAGAGCATATTGAAAAAATACGACGAGATATTTTTATTGCAAGGTGGCACAATTGCAGAAAAGGGAAACTATTCTGATATAAATTATTTCAACGAGGTGATAGCATAATGAAAAACGCATGGAATTTAGTAGTAAAAAACGACAAACTTCAGTTTGTACTATTCGTGTTATCATCTATATTGGAAATATTGGGAGAATTGTCTTTTGCATTTGCATTCAAAGTTATATTTGATTTGGCAATAGGAATTGACAAATACAGCGTGAGAGAAGTTGCCATAATAACGGTATTAGCCATGATATTCAAAATATTTGCAAGCTATACAATCGAAGTACAGACAGAACGCGTCACAATAAACGCATTGAAAAATTTTAAAATCAAAATGATGGAGACCTATTTGCACAACGACGATTTGAACGCATCTAATGTGTTGAATTCAGTCACTGATTTATCAGATCAAATAGGCGATATGTACATCAAACCGTTTTTGACAATAGTTAGAATGGTAATAATGTTCATAGGAGCATCAGTTGCCATATTTATGAACGAAAAAATAGTTCTACTCATAGTATTCTTGGTAGGCTGGATACCTTTGATTTACTCCAAATTTTCCTCCTCCAAACCTCAACAAAGCAGAGGAGAATACGTACAATCCAATGAAAAATTCTTATCCAAATCAAAAGAAATAGTCGACGGATACGATTTGATAAAATCATTCAAAATAGAAAACAAAATTTTAGAAATATTCAAAAAATTAAACACAGAAAACGAAGAAAATAGGTACAACGCAGACAAAGACAGATCATTTTACTCCACAGTATCAGTATCCATAAGCTCAATAGTATACGCTGCAAGCCAAATAGCTGCATTGATATTTGCATTATTAAAGACAATAACAGTAGGACAATTCATGATGGTAGTACAACTATCCAATTTCGTCCAACAACCATTGTCAGCCATTCCACAAATGTACAGCGTCATGAAGAGCATGGACAACATCGTAGCTGAAAAATTGTCATTTGCAAATCAAGACCACGAAGATAAAAGAGATGAGAAGTTTGAATTTGACGACAAAATAACCGCGACAGATTTACAATACGCATATGGTGACAAAAAAGTATTGAATGGAATAAACTTGGAATTAGAAAAAGGCAAGAAATACGCAATAATAGGAGAAAGTGGAAGTGGCAAAAGCACCTTGGCGAAGATTTTACTCGGTAGATTAGATGATTACAATGGAAGTATCAAAATAGACGACCGAGAACTCAACGCCATATCTCGCAAATCATTGTATTCAAATGTAGTTCCTGTCAACCAAAATGTATTCATGTTCAACGATACAATCAGAGAAAATATATGCTTGTACAATGATTTCTCAGATGAACAAATCCAATACGCAGTAGATAAATCTAACATATCAAAACTTGTAGATTCATTGCCACAAAAACTAGACACAGTGTACGGAGAAACCTCCAGAGACTTTTCAGGAGGAGAAAAGCAGAGAATATCAATTGCTAGATGCTTAGTCAGAAACGCAGAGTTTTTGATATTAGATGAAGCCACATCCTCATTGGATTTCAAAAATTCAAGACTAATAGAAAACACAGTCTTGTCTTTGGCACAAACAGTACTCGTAATCACTCACAAAATAGACGAGCAAATCCTCAATAAATACGACAAAGTCTTCGTTTTAGAAAACGGAAAAATCGTAGAAAGTGGCAAATACGAAGATATAAATTATTTTAGAGCATAAAAATAAAACTGCCTTAAAAGCAAAACTTTTAGGGCAGTATTTTTGTATAAAAATCCAAAATGGACGGTATTAAATTTTATAAAAATTCATAATTTCATTTGCACATTTTTGTGAATTATCGTTATTGACTGTGAATTCAAAATCTTTTTTCTTGACACTGTAATTTATGTCGTAGTATTTTACTATTAGATTTTCAATGATATAGTCGTAGTTTTTTTCCGACAATTTTTCTTTTAAAAGCGTGGAATTTGTTTTTCCAATGTATTTGGATAGTCTGTCTATCGAATTTTCTATATCCAAAATCGAATTGTCATCGGTGATATAGTCAGCTTTTATTCTTTCGATTCTGTCTTTCAAATCAGAGTATACCATTACTTGATGAGGTGAATTGTTGTAATTGTTTCTCAAATTTTTGGGAACGTTGATTGAGCCGATTTTGCTGCTTTCGCTTTCTACAAATACAAGTCCATCGTCAAAACTCATGAGTTTTTCCAATAGCAAACTTTCGAACATTTTTTGAGTGGGTTGTTCTCCGAGTCCTACGTTTCCCAATGTAGATCCTCTGTGATTTGCCAATTTTTCTAGGTTGAGTACGTTATTACCGTTTTTTTCTATTTCGTTCAATATTTCTGTTTTTCCAACGCCTGTGAAGCCATTGATATTGACGTATTCATGAGAATTGATTAGCTCTTCTAATTTTTCTATGACATATCTTCTGTACGATTTGTATCCGCCTTTTAATTTGTAGATATTGAGTCCCATTGTTTTCATCATGTTGAAAAGGACTGTGCTTCTAAGAGATCCTCTTTGACAAAAAAGGCATACGTTGTGCTTTTCAGATAATTCTTTCAGAGTGATATATATGTGTTCTAGTTTTTCTGATGCGTATCGTGCGGCTAATTGTTTTGCTTTTTCTTGGTCGCCGTTGTCGTAAATAGTGGATACTTCGACTCTTTGTGAGTCGTTCAAAATTGGAATATTGATGGAATTAGGAATGGTTTCCTTGTTGTATTCCGATTCACTTCTGACATCTACGAATATTAAATTTTCTTTTTCCAATAATTCACTATAAGTATTTGCTACAAACATAAGCCCTCCGAAAAGAAATTATACACGAAAGTTTGAGATTATTAAAGGGGTAATGGGATTTGTAGCTTAATTTGGTATTAAATATCATTTAGGTATATAATATGAATTATACAATCGATTTAAGGAGTGAGTAATTTGAAAATAACGAAAGATTTTTTAGACAAGATGAAAGTAGAGTTCAACGCGAATAGATCCAATAGGGTTGCGCAAAGGGCAGCGATGAACAATGGAATATTGAATGCAGCTGTTACGAGATATGAAGACGATACCAACAGGCATCAGTTCAACATCAATTTAAAAGAAAATGGCATCAGAAATCAAGAAAAATCCGGAAGATGTTGGATGTTTGCAGCGTTAAATGTGATGGAGTATTCTTTGTGCAAAAAGAATAATTTGAAAGAATTTGAACTATCAAAGAATTACCCTCTATTTTACGATAAATTAGAGAGAAGCAATTATTTCTTGGAATCCGTAGTCAAGACTATTGACAACGACTTAGATAGCAGATTAGTGGCTTATTTGTTGCAAAGTCCTGTTGGAGATGGTGGACAATGGGATATGTTCAAAAATATATTGAAGAAATACGGAACAGTTCCAGTGTACGCAATGCCTGAAACGGAAAATTCATCAAGTACAGCTGAATTGAATAGAATATTGACAAAAACTCTTAGAATGTACGCCAAAGATTTGAGAAATGACCGCAAAAACGGTGCAACTGAAGAAGAATTATACAAGAAAATAGAAGAATTTATGAGAAATATCTACAACATATTGTGCATATCTTTGGGAACACCTCCAGAAACTATTGATTTCGAAGCTTGGGATAAAGACGAAAAGTTCATATCAGTAAAAGGAATTACTCCTGTTGAATTTTTCAACGATTACGTTGGTTTTGAATTGGATGATTATATCTCTGTAATCAACGCTCCAACGAAAGACAAACCTTACTACCAATCATACACAGTGTCATTCTTGGGCAATATCACAGAAGGAGATGCTGTAAAATACGTCAACATTCCTATTGAAGATATGAAAAAAGCCGTATTGAAACAATTAAAAGACGGAGAACCAGTGTGGTTTGGATGTGATGTAGGACAAAATTTCTACAGAAAAGGTTCAAGACTCGATTTGAATACTGTCGATGTAGAAGATCTTTTTGGATTTGATTTTGATTTCAACAAAGAAGACAGATTAGATTACAAAGAATCGTTGATGACTCATGCAATGGTGTTCATGGGATTGGATTACGATGAGAAAACAGAGAAAATAAATAGATACAAGGTTGAAAATTCTTGGGGAAAAGATGCTGGAAAAGATGGATTTTTGGTAATGAGCGATGAGTGGTTTGACGAGTATATGTACCAAGCGTTGATCAACAAGAAAAACCTAGACAAGAAAGTGTTGGAAGCATACGAACAAGAGCCTACAGTTCTTAAACCATGGGATCCAATGGGATCATTGGCTAAAATAGATTTCTAAAAGAGCAAAAGACAACGGGAAGTTGTCGCAAGAATTACTGTCACAAAAAGAAAAACTTGATGCTCAATTCTTCGCAAGACTCGTAGAAAAGTTTCTCAATCGACAAAAGAGTCTACAAAAATCGGTGATTTCAGTATCTCGAACTTCTCGAAATTGCAAGCACGCTGACGCTTACGCCAGTGCAATTTCCGAGCCGAAGTTCTTCGAATGAAATCAAGGCGATTTTTTTCGAATTTTGTCTCATCTGAGAAACTTAACTACTCTAGTGGATTTCAAAGATGTGGAAGTCGCAAGATAAGGGAAGTTGTCGCAAGAATTACTGTAAAAATTAGAAAAACTTGATGCTCAATTCTTCGCAAGACTCGTAGAAAAGTTTCTCAATCGACAAAAGCGTCTACAAATTGAGCAAAATATAACACAAAAATTTTTAAAATTATTGACAGTAAGAAAATTTAATAATTGCAATGAAAAGCCGGGGTAATCCGGCTTTTTTGTATGGTTTTGTTTCGACTTTTTGTTGGAAATTTATAAAATGTGTTAGTATACTAACTTTTTTTGTTAATGGATATGATTTATTATTATGTCAAGGAGGACGTAATGAAAAGTAATATTATTATTGTAACGAATAATGCTCGTGTTATGGATGAGTATGAAAATATTATAAGGGTAGATGGAGAATACATAGATGTGCTTTATAAGTTAAGAGATCTCACACATCTTGGATATTCGATGGTTACGCATCCTCTAGCTGCATCGATTAGGATGTTCTATTCACCGGTACGAAGTGTTGTTATAAGAAAGGGATTTTCTGAGAAGTCGGTTGAAATTATCGAAAATTCAATCACAACGTATTTGAATACTATGGGTGAGAGAAAGCCAGATTACAAGAATGAGTCGGATTATTGTTTGATGGATATGCAGTTACTTAAAGAAGGCATTGGAGAGAATTAGTGAAGGAGTAAGTCATGAGATTAGAGTATCAAAATGTTCTGATAGAATATGTCGAGTTTTCTGATGTTACTAAGATAGAGAATAAGACTCTTTTTATCAACAAGGATGAAATGATTGATTTTTTGAAGGATGTGGATTTTGTAACTGAGATCAAGATCGATATTGCAAAACCGGGTGAGAAGACTAGGATTATTCCGGTGAAAGATTGTATTGAACCTAGGTTTAGAGTGGGTAGGACGAATAAATTCCCTGGAGTTACTGGAGAGATTGAGCAACTTGGAGATGGCGTGACAAAGGTGATGAAGAATGTAGCTGTTGTCACTGTAGGAGATGTGGTAGGGTTCCAAGAAGGCGTTATAGATATGTGGGGAGAAGGTGCTGATTATACTCCATTTTCTAAGACTTTGAATGTGGTTGTAGATATTAGCGTAGAAGACGGTATAGAACCTCACGAGCACGAAACTACTGCTAGGCTTGTTGGTTTGAAATCGGCAGAGTATTTGGGAAATGTTTTGGAAAATTGCGAAGCTGATAATTCAGAGGTGTACGAGATTGAAGATATTCAAACTGAGACTGAAAGATATAAGGATTTGCCAAAGGTAGTGTATGCTCAAATGATGATAGCTCAAGGTTTGTTGCATGATGTGTATATTTACGGTGTTGATGTGAAGAAGATTTTGCCTACTTTGTTGCATCCTAATGAAGAATTGGATGGGGCTGTTGTAAGCGGTAACTGTGTGGCTGCTTGTGACAAGATAACTACTTATCAACATCAAAATAATTCTGTAATCAAAGAGTTATATAAGGAACATGGAAAGACTATAAATTTCATTGGAGAGATTATGGTTCCAGAGCTTACTACTTTGGATGGAAAGTTTAGAACTAGCGATTATACGGTTAAATTGTGCAAGATGTTGGGAGCTGATGGTGTAATTGTATCTGAAGAGGGATACGGCAATCCAGATTCGGATTTGGTTATGATATCTTCAGGTCTTGAAAAAGCTGGTATAAAATCTGTTCTTATAACTGATGAGTGTGCTGGATGGGCAGGAGATTCTCAACCGTTGGCAGATGCTAAGAAGGAAGCGTGTGCAGTTGTATCGACTGGAAATGTATCGCATTTAGTGCATTTGGATAAGCCAGAAAAAGTAATAGGTAATGTAGAAGCTATTAAAAATTTAGCAGGTGGATGGGATGGATGTTTGGATGAAGAAAAGGGAACTATTGTATGTGAGCTTAATGCAGTGATTGGTTCTACATCTGAAATAGGATTCCATAATTTGACAGTTAAGCTTTATTAGGAGGTATTATGAAAAGGATATTATATTATGTTAATCAGTTTTTTGGCCAAGTAGGTGGAGAAGACAAAGCTGATTATACGCCTCATTTGGAAAATGGAGCTATAGGTTGTGCAGATGCTTTTTCTAAATTGTTAGAAGGAGGAGAGGTTGTAGCTACTATCGTATGTGGGGATAATTACTACAATGAGCACAAGGAAGAATCCGATAAGTTTATATTGGAAAAATTTGAAGAGATAAAACCCGATATAGTTGTTTTGGGACCGGCGTTTAATGCAGGAAGATACGGAATGGCTTGTTCTGGTGTTATAAATTTGTTGAAGGATAAAGATGTCAAGCTTGTAACGGGAATGTACATTGAAAATCCAGCAGTAGATATGTGTAGATTGAATAGCTACATCGTAGAGACAGCTGATTCTGCAGCTAAGATGAGACAAGCTATAAAATCTATGGCTGAATTGACTAATAAGATTATCGAGAACAAATCATTATCTCCAAAAGAAGATAATTATCTGGCACAAGGAAGACGTTTGACTGAATTTTCTGACAAGATAGGTGCTAGAAGAGCTGTAGAAATGTTGTTGAAGAGATTTAACGGTGAAGATTTCGAGACAGAACTTCCAATGCCTGAGTTTGACGAGGTAGATCCTGCAGCTCCTATCGAGGATATGAGCAAAGCTACGATAGCACTTATAACTACAGGTGGTGTTGTTCCGGAAGGAAATCCTGACAAGGTTCAATCGGCATCTGCACAAAAATGGGCAAAATACGATATCAGCGATTTGGATGAATTGAAGGGAAAATTTATCACAATTCACGGTGGATTTGACCCTGTATATTGCAATGAAAAAGCAGATAGAGTAGCGCCATTGGATCAACTTACTAGATTGAAAAAAGAAAATGTAATAGCTGATGTGTTCAAGTATTTCTACACTACAACAGGAACTGGAACTTCTGTAGCTAATGCTAAGAAATTCGGAAAAGAAATAGGAAAAGAATTGAAAGAACAAAAAGTTGACGCAGCTATTCTAACTAGTACCTGAGGTACATGTACTCGTTGTGGAGCAACGATGGTAAAAGAAATTGAAAGATACGGTATTCCGATAGTTCACATGGCGACAATCACAACTATTTCTCAATCAGTTGGAGCAAATAGAATCGTGCCTACAGTTGCGATTCCATATCCTGTAGGAAATCCTGAATTGGGAGATCGTGAAGACAATATGAGAGAAGAATTAGTCGAGAGAGCTATCAAAGCATTACAAACTAAAGTAGAAAAGCCTACTATATTTAAGAAATAAGAGGTGCTATCATGGATGAAAATAGAGGTAATTGGAACAGTAGATTTGGTTATATAATGGCAGCAGCGGGATTTTCTATAGGACTTGGAAATGTATGGAGATTTCCATATCTCGTAGGAACAAATGGAGGAGGGGCTTTTGTACTAGTCTATCTACTAATATGTATTTTCATAGGAGTGCCTTTATTCTATATGGAAGTTACACTTGGAAGAAAGGCACAGGCAAGCCCAATAGTCGGAATGAGAAAATTGACGAAGAAAAACAGCATATGGAACAGTTTTGGTTGGCTAGGGGTGTTGAGTGCGTTTTTCATATTGACTTACTACATTCAAATAATGGGATGGATATTGGCTTATCTGTTGAAGATGATAACAGGTCAAATGTCGGGATTTACTGGAGAACAAATCAGTGCTTCATTTACTGAAATGATGGCAAATCCTGTGATATTAATTGTATTCACTTTGATTTGTACAGTAATAATCGCCGTAATATCAGCGAAAAATTTGAATGACGGTTTGGAAAAAGCATGTAAATTTATGATGCCTTCACTATTCATAATGTTGATATTGGTAGTCATCAGATCTATAACTCTTCCAAATGCTATGGAAGGTGTAAAATGGTACATGAACGTTGACTTTTCAAAAATCAACGCACAAACTTTACTTACAGCCCTTGGACAATGCTTCTTCTCTGTAGGAATTGCAAGTGGTGGGGCATTTGTATATGGATCTTATCTCAACAAGGATTCTAACATACCTGCAGATGGTCTTATGGTAATAGGATTTGATACGTTGGCAGCATTGATAGCAGGATTTGCAATCTTCCCAGCAGTATTCGCTTTGGGATTGAAACCAGACTCTGGATCTAGCTTATTGTTCATAACTATGAGCAACGTATTCACACATTTGCCATTTGGAAGATTGTTCGGAGCATTATTCTTCTTATTGATGTTCTTTGCAGCATTATCATCTGCATTGGGATATTTGGAACCAGTCAGCTCATCTTTTGCAGAATTGATGCACATAGATAGAAAAAAGAGCGTTGTATACGCATTGGTATCTATATTCGTAGTAGGACTTCTCACAATATTTGGACAAAACATATTGAAAGATGTATCTATATTAGGAAAGAACCTATTCGACTTTGCTGATTTCTTATCTGGAAATATATTGATGCCATTGGGAGCTATAGTATTATCGTTGTACGTTATAGTAAAATGGAAATTCAATTCTTTCAAAGAAGAAATCAATTATGGAGCAGGAAAACTCAAAGTCAACAACGCTATGAAGTATATATCTTATGTACTTCCAATAATATTGATAATAATATTCTTGAGTGGATTGGGAATATTCTAAATCAAAATAAAAAAAGGTTTGCAAATACAATGTGTTTGCAATCTTTTTTTGATTATGAGCTTTAATTTGTTTTATTAACTCAATAAATTTGATAAAATATATATAAAGGAGTCATTATGAAGATTTTAGAGTTTAAATTGTTTGATGGAATTTTGGAATCATCAAAGGCAAAAATTAAAAAATTGGATGTGATTGAGAAAGTTTTCAACGCAGGAGAAAAGGTTCTCGAAAAAGATTCAGATTTGAAGTATGCGTTATTCATTGAAAAAGGATGCTTGAAAGCCTGTGAATACATGATCAACGGCAAAGAAATCGTATCATCGTATTATTTTGCAGGAGACGCATTTCCATTTTACTTGTATTTTGGAAATACTAGCAAATTTCCATATGACGTATACGCCACTAAAAAGACCAACGTGTATTTTTTGCCATTGAAAGAATTTGAAAAGATAATGGATGAAGATATAGTTTTGACGAAAAACATACTAAAATTCATAGCAGAGTACACTTGCTTCAACAAACTCGTCATCAGAGCTACCCAATATTCTAAAGTCTCACAGAGACTTGCGTATTGGATTTTGCATTTGGATGAGGTAGATTATCTGAAATTACCCACATCTCAAGCGATGCTTGCAGATATTTTGAGGGTAAATCGATCTAGTCTCAACCAAGAATTGAAAAAATTAAGCGACGAGAAGATAATACAAGTGAAGGGAAAGGACATTATTGTCCAAAACAGGGAGTTTTTGCACGATATCATTGGCTAATCCAAGGAGAAACACATGGAATACATATCAATTCTATTTTTGTTATTCATCCAAATATTGATAGACACTTATCTCGAAAAATCATTCACAAGCAAACTTGTATTTTGCATAACTTCGTGTGCAATTTTTTTAGCGAGCAAGATATTGAAGCTAGATTTATCCATGGTGGTTATTTTGATGATTTTATTGGATATGTCACTAGACGATATCAAAACGCAGGAAGTGTATTGGCTGAATTTTTTGGAATTGTCGCTTATCGCACTTATGATTTCATATAGAAAAGGAATTGACATATCATCAGCCCTAATCCCCGCTATTATCTGCATAATTACCATATTCACACATCAAAAGTACATTGGGTTGATTGACTGCTTAATTGTGTTTAATTTATCAATAATCATGAATTTAGAACAATTTATATCATTTGTTTTCTACATGGGAATTTTTAGCGGAATATTTGCATTCTTTTATCTCGTTTTTAAAAGGAAAGGGGGAAAGTTGTCTTTCGTTCCGATAATTTTCTCGTCTTTTTTGATTTATACAGTTATTCCAAGTGTTTTTGAGGTGATATGATGAAAAGCAAGGCTTTTAGTTTGATAGAAATTTTAGTTAGCCTGTTCATAATTTCAATAATTATCATCATTTGCATAGCCAAATACGATTTTACATCCAACGCTTTGCAAAAGACAGAGGTCAATACGCTAATCACAGACATCAAAACTGCTCGAAATATCGCAATGAATTCGGGAAGATCGGTGCATTTTCGCATGCAAGAAAAATCGTACAAATTTGTAGATGGAACGGGAAAAATCATAATAAATAGAAATATCGAAAAGGGAAGACTGTATTTTACAAGAAAAAATCCACTCACTACCAACTACGTCATTTCCAAATCATCTGCAGCTTCAGGATTTCCTTCCATTACATACGAATCTCACAACTACAAATACGAATTGGTAGCGCAAATAGCATCGGGGAGGATAAGAGTAAATGAAATCAAAAAATAAAGCATTTACGTTGATGGAAGTCTTGTTTGCGTTGTTTCTAGTGTCCATAGCAGTAGTAGTCTACTATCCACAGTTGAAAACGGCGATACAACTACAACAAAAAGCTTATGTCGAAAAAATCGTATTAGATGACTTAGAAAATAGTCTCGAATATTTGCAAACAAAAGACACAATGGATACATCTATACTTTCAAAAGGATCCACAATACAAATCACACACGAAGATGTAGGAGAGTTCGACCAAATCAACATCACAATAACAAATGGAGATGTCAGCAAAAATGTTTCATTTTACAAATAAATCCAAAGCATTTACATTATTAGAAGTAATGGTGAGCTTGTTCATATTTTCCATAGTATTGGCAGTGGTTTTTCTATCTATGAACACATCATTCAAAATGCTAAATTCAAGCCTACAATTAAAAGACAAAATCGACGATTCAAGCCACATATCATCATTTATCAAATACGAAATAAAAAATTCCACGTCCATAACGACAGACGGATCACAATTTACAAACTTCAAAAATTCACTAGGGTTTTTACTCATAAAAGACGAAGATGAAAAATCACACGAGTATATTTATTTCGTAAAATCAGACGGAAAACTCATACGATACGCCAAAAAAAGCAAATACAACTACGACGAAATAAAAAATTACAACATAAAATTAAACATGAAAAAGAACGTAGTAGATGACAAATCCTCAGATATCATAGCATATCACGATGTAAATAACATTTACCTAGAAGAAAACGGCAAAAAATACGTGGTTTACATAGGAGACAAATTAAAATGAAACAAAAATCAAAAGCCTACATCAGCATTTACGCATTGTATATGGTGTTTTTGCTTGTGATATTGATCTCTTTCATAATTATACAAGTAAAAAACGTAAGACAGAATAATTTGTACAAAGAAAACCACATAAAAGCACAGGCAGACGTATATTCTACAATTCAAATAGTAAAACAAAAAAAGCTTTTAGATGAATACTTATCGAATAACAAAAAAGAAGCAGAAATTAAAATGAATTTAGCAGAAAACAAAAGCACCACAGTAGAATTTAAAATCCAAGACAGATACAATCACGACGAAAAATTTGTCAACTTTCAAATCTACTATCCCGACAACAACGGATCAATTTCTGAAGGAGCAATGATATACAAAAGAAAGAATTTATTCCAAGAAAAAATCGTAGATGATAACACAATAGCTCAAATATTAGACAAATTCGATAATTCCTACGAAAAAATCGAATACCAAAACTGCCTCATATACACAATAGATAACACCACGTATATAATAGAAAAATCACTAGTCGATTCAGAATACGAAAAGTACCAAGCCGATAATACCCAAGCAAAATTTGACGAAGAATTTTTGAAGACCATCATACCCATATCCAAAAAAGCAGATAACGTCTATATAAACTCTGAAAAAATAACAATATACAACGACTCCACAATAAATGGAATATTTTACGACAGAAATAACCTCTACAAAATAGACAATAAAACAAATCCCGACATAACCATCAACGGATTGCTAGTAATGGACACACCATCCGATTGCAATTACACAGTAAACGGGGAATACCTATCCACACAACAGACAAAAATCAAATTTACAGAAAATATTACAAAATTTAAAACCAATGAATATGAGTTAATCTCAACATATTTTAATTAAAATAAATAATAATTATTGAATTATACTATAATATGTTATATAATTAAAACCAAAAGGTGGCAATAAATACGAGGGGGAGATTGCCTATGACCAACAATAAAAATAAAACAAACAGGCAGTCTCAAAAATTGCAAAACTTTTTCGAATTTTTGAAAGCTATGGGGGAAAACTTAGAAATAGGACTCTCAAAATTTGAAAAAATGCAAAAAGGCTACATAGTACTAGGAATAATAGTATTCATAGCTTGTTCGTTTCTCGATTATTACTCAGGGCTTGAATTGGTATCATTCATAAGAAGTATCAAAAAAGCCGGATACATTTACTTTTTTATTCGTTCAATAGTTATTTTTATAATATCGATAATTAAATTCCAATTAATATACAAAGCTTCAAATAGATTTTTCACAGATGATGGTTGGAAGAAAAACGCAAAATACAAAATCCTCTTTTTGGTATTATTACAATGCACATTTGCAATGATGTTATACCCATTGGGAGCATACGAAGTATTAATAGAAGTTTGGATAACACTTTTATTTTACTTGGCATTGAACGAAAAATATATCAACCGAAAAAATTTGGCTTACATAGTCATAACATTTGTGTCGATATACATAGCATTGAGATTTTTCTGGATATTGATTTACAATTTAGTATCAGATGTTCTCGACAAGACCAAAATAGTATTCTACAATTAAATTAAAATAATATAAGATGTCATAAGAAATTCAATTTTCTATGACATCTTTTATATCCTATCACGCAAAAAATCCCAAGTATAACTTGGGATTTTTGCTGAAAAAGGTTAGTTAGTGTGTTATTATACCGACTATTAATGCGAAATAATTTCCTATTACATATCCTAATGTTCCTACTAAAAGTGTTGGGATAATTAAATCTCCCCAGCCTTTAGATACTGCCATCGCAGCTGAAGTAGTAGGTCCACCTACGTTTGCGTTGGAAGCTATTATAGCTTCTTCTATACTGAAATGTAGGAGTTTGGCAAATATCAATGTAACTATCATGTTGACTAGAACTATTATAAGTGCTAAAACTAACAACAATGGTGATTCCATTATGATTAATTTGATACTTGCAGGGGCACCGATTACTGCGAAGAATAGGTAAATCAAGAATGTACCTATTTCTTGAGAACCACGGATATTATTGAAGAATTTTGGGAATACTGATGCCAAAATCATCGTAAATGTAGTTATAAGAAGATATTGGTTTCCGAAGAATTTTACCAAGATTTCAGTAACTTTTCCGCCACCTGTAAAACTTGCATTGATTACATCAGATAATTTTACGCTGATAGCTACGATTACAAATGCAGTGGCTACTGTAAATGCGATATCTTTCAATGATATTTCTTTAGATCCCCAATATTGAGCTGCCATAGTTTTGTCTGTTTCTTTGTCTGCTTCTGATTCCAATTTGTCGATGTAAGGATGTGAATAATTTTTCTTGATAAATCCTAAAGATGGAAGTGCGATAAGCGTAAAGAAATACAATGCCATAAGTAAATTATCTGCAACTAATGCAGCTGATACAGTAGCAGATGGAACTTTATAAGCTGTACTCATAGCTACAAAGTTTACACTACCACCGATGTAAGTACCTACAAACATTGGTAAAATGTCATTCAAGTTAGGAATTAGATTTCTCAAAGCGAAGAATGCTACGAAACCACCTAATACTGTTCCCAAACTACCTATAAGATAGATAATTAAAAGTTTACCGGATTCTTTACCTATCTTTTTGATGTTTGCATTGAATAAAAGCATAGGTACTGCTAATGGAACTACATAACTCCATACTGAATCGTATACTGGTGATTCTGTAGGTATGATGCCTACGTTAGACAAGATCAAAGTGAATAAAAGTGCCAATATACATCCAGTTACTTTGTTTGCCCAAGAGTATTTTTGTTCCAAATAAATTGCTGCAGCAGCACAAAAGGCTAAGATTGCCCATAAAGCCCATGTGTTTTCTGCACTGATTAAACTACTCATAAGAGCCTCCTTTTAAATTAATAAAACCTTTTCCAAAGTCAATTTTAATTTACCACGAAAAAGAGGATATGTCAATATTTTCAATAAAAAATTTATATAAATTTAAAATAAAATTTACTAAAAGATAAAATAAATTCAATATACAAAAAATATTGATAATCAGAAATCAAATAGTGCAAATTTAAGAAACAAAAAAAGCTATGAGCGCAATCATAGCTTTTTGCCATCCAAAAGGTGTAATGGATGATAATAGAGAATTTTAAATGAAAGTTATTTATCTAATTTGTAAACTATTATTACTGGTTTATCTTCTGGAACTGAATCTTTCAATGTGTATTTTACTCCATCTTTTTCGTCTTCTCCCATCAAGTGAGTTGCATTGGAAGTGATTCCCAATGGACAACTTTGCATGCAAGTGATGCAGCCAGTGTTCATGTCTTTGGCAGGTTTTTGATTTCCACCAAATCTTATGTCGATTTCTTTGTTGGAAGAATCATTTATGACATCTTTGGCATCTAAATATTCTTCAGAACCTTCAAATTTGAATTCCATTTTTATTTTGTCGCCTTTTACGTATTCTTTTCCCATGTTATCCATAGTCACGTTGTTGCCAGCAGTTGCACCGATTTTTTCTAGAGCAGAATAGAAGTTGTTTTGGTCTGCAAGTGATGTGAACATAGCGACGTCTTTGTTCTTTCCTGTCGATGCTACTACCATGTGCATAGTGCTTTCTTTTTTGAATTTTGGATTTACATTGGCAAATATTCTAACTTCTTTGTTGTTTTCGTCTATTATTAGAGGATTTTCGGCGGTTGGACTTTTGGCAGTGGATTCTGTCTTTTCATCTACTTTGTCTTTTTCTTCTACTTTTTCGCTAGAATTTTCACTGTTGGAAGTTTGCTCTGTTTTAGTGTTGGATTGTGTTGTATTGTCTTTTGAGCAAGATACGAAAACTAAACTTGCCATAATAATCAGAGCTAATACTTTCAAATTTTTCATGCTACACCTCGTTAAAATTTAATCTATTAATATTACATTTATATTCTATCATATTTTTGCAAGACTATTTATTGAAAAAATCAATAAATCAAGGCTTATTTATAAGATATACAAATAAATAATTGAGAAATGGGTATATAAATAAAAGGTGATGTTATGAAAGAGAAATATTCTATAGTGGAAGAGCAACCAAAGGTATCAGAAATTTTGGATAATAATTTAAGACAAGGACAAAAACAAGTTATAAAACAAGGTAGACCTACTATAAAAAAGGTGTATTACGAAGAGATAAATGGATTGAAGGTCACAAAAGGTGAAGAGATAATTGAAATGGGAGAAGATAGAGTTATCAGAGTGGGGATGAGATCTGCTACTACAAACGGCGATAGAAGCGATATGTGAGCCATTTTTTTTCAATGGCTTTTTAATTTGACATTTGTTGACCGAGTGGTCAATAAGTGATATATGCAAAGGAAAAAATTCTAGCTTAGAATGGATGAAAATTTAGCTATTATGTATTTGAGTTCTTGCATGAATTTTTACAATCATCATTTTAATGATATGTTTTTGTGGGAAAATAATATGTAGAAATTATTAAATAGGTATTCACGTTTACAATTTCGCATATTTTGGGTTTGAATTGCAAATATATATTTGTGTTCATAGCTATGCTTTTTATCTTGGGTAATTTATATAAATTTATGAAAAGAATTATCAATTAAAATGTTATAATGCGAAGTAATAAACAATGTGATATAATAATTATAGGCTATGAGTTGTATAACTCGGTCAAATTTTACAAGGGGGAATTAAAATGGAATTAAAAGGTAGTAAAACAGCTAAGAATTTAATGGCTTCATTCGCAGGGGAAAGCCAAGCAAACATGAGATATACTTATTATGCAAAAGAAGCTAAAAAAGAAGGTTATGTTCAAATTTCTATGATTTTTGAAGAAACTGCTAGAAATGAAAAAGAACATGCAAAAAGATTCATGAAATTCTTGAGAGAAGAATTACAAGGAACAGAAATCGAAATCGATGCAAGCTTTCCTGTAGCATTAGGGGATACTAAAGAAAATTTGAAAGCTGCAATAGATGGAGAACACGAAGAAAATTCAAGTATGTATCCTGAATTTGCTAAAATTGCTGAAGAAGAAGGATTCAAAGAAATCTCTCATGTATTCACTGAAATAGGCGAAGTAGAAGAAGCTCACGAAAAGAGATACAAAAAATTATTAGAAAACATAGAAAAGAACAGAGTATTTGAAAGAGATGAAGTTGTATTGTGGAAATGCAATAACTGTGGATATATTCACGAAGGAAAATCTGCACCAGTTAAATGTCCTGCATGTGCTCACCCACAAGCTTATTTCGAAATCTTCAAAGAAACATACTAAAATTTATCCCGTAGATTTTTTCTACGGGTTTTTTAGTGCCGATTTGACAATTAGAATACTTAGGTATATAATATCGGTGTAAATATTTATCTATGGTTGCCAGTACAAAGTATTGGTAGTTTTTATCTGATGACTATCGGTCGATAAAGAGCCTGAAGCTGTATCTGATGTGATGAGTTTACAGGCTAAAAAGAACGATAAGGTTCAGAGTTTTTACAATAAAAAATCAGCAAACAAAAAAGCATCAAAACCAGAGATTGCAAAGGCAAGTTGAACTTGAACCGCAGTCTTTTTTTGTGGTCATTTTTAACTCGTCTATTATCTAAACGGGGGAAGATAAATGCTTAATAGAATGCTAAATTTTTTTGGATTTACTAAGAAAGGATTATTAAAAATTGTTTTGGGATGTGCGATAATGGCATTTGCAGTAGTAAATGTACATAAGCAATCCGGTGTCACTGAAGGCGGAGTTTTGGGAATGGTGTTGTTTTTGAACAAGATTTTCAATTTCGATCAGTCGATTTCTTCTATGATTCTCGATTTGACATGCTACGCCCTAGGGTTTTCACTAATGGGATTTGATTTCGTGAAGAAGGCTTTCGTAGCCACGTTGTCGTTTTCCATTTTTGCAAAAATTTTCAACTTTTTAGGACCGGTTATCCCAAGTATGTACGACGTTCCACTTTTGGCAAGTGTAGTCGGAGGAATTTTCATAGGAGTTGGATGCGGACTTGTCATATCAGAAGGAGGAGCCGCAGGTGGAGATGATGCGTTGGCGATGACAATATCGCATAAAACGGGACTTAAAATTTCGTTGGCATATCTCTTTTCAGACATAACAGTGTTGGCTTTATCGCTATTGTACATTCCTGTGACTAGAATATTGTTCTCGTTGTTGACTACTATGGTATCGTCATTTTTGATAGGACAATTTGAAGTCAAATTGAAAAATCCTGAATTTAATATGGCAAATCAAGCCGTATCAAAGGCTTAAAACAATCAAGCGTTATGCTTGATTTTTTTATGTGATTTTTTGGGTATAATATATCAATGGAGGTATTATGGAAAAGGATAAAAATTTTAAGATTTCATCTCTTTTGATGGCTTTGTTGCAGGCTGTATTGGTTTTGATATTGTTCATGATTCCTGAATTAGTTGTTGGATTTTTGGCTAGCAATATGGCGAAAAGTGCTGGATTTGGGAATGATGTAGCAGCGTATTATCAAAAATATCAGGCTGTTTTTTTGGTAATGGGTCAAATTATAAGTATAATTTTGTTCTCTTTTGTCATACGACGCCGTTCAAAAGTGTTTAAGAAAAGATACGATAGAGTTTATTTGAAAAAAAGAAAGATATCTTTTGATGATATTTTGAAAATAATTGTGATAGCTTTGGGGCTTATGGAGCTTATCAATATTTCTGTGGGAATTATGATGGCTGTAAGTAAATTCATTCCTCAAATTCAATCCAGTTTCAACACATACACTGAGATTTCACAAGATTTGATGGTGAGCAATTCTTTGATTGCTGTAATAGGAATTAGCATATTGGCACCTATAAATGAGGAGTTGATGTTGAGAGGGGTTTTGTTCACTGAAAATGAGAGGATTCTTCCTTATACTACGGCTATAATTCTCAATGCGCTTGCTTTTGCGATTTTTCACATGAATTTGTTCCAAGGAGTGTATGCTTTTGTGGGAGGAATTGTGATTTGTTCAGTGTATTATTATACGGAAAGTATACAAGCTTCTATTTTGGTGCATTTTTTGAATAATACTTTGAGCGTGATTATGTCTACGCATCAAACATTTTTGATGCGATATGGTATTGTATTGCAGATAGTATTCATTTTGTCGATGGTGTTTATGTTTAAGTTCTTGGCTGATTTTAAAAGACAAAGACAGAATAGATATATGATGGAAGATGATGTGGGTGTAATTTAATGAGTCAACTCTCGATGGGAGTTGATTTTTTCTTGTGAAAAATATAGTATAATAGCATAAAGAAAGAGGTTTTTATGATTTATTTAGATTATGCAGCCACTTCTCTAAAGAGAGTAGAGCTTTTGAAATATACAATTGAAAATATTGAAGATTTCGATGCAAATCCCGATAGTATTCACAAATTGGGTAGGAAATCAAAAAAAGTATTGGAAGATTCACGAAAGGAGATTGCGGATTTTTTGCATACTACGACTGACAAGATAATTTTCACGAGTGGTGCTAGTGAGTCCAACAACTATATAGTGAATAATTTTTCCAATGAGGATTACGAGGTCATCACTTCCAAGATAGAGCATCCTTCTGTTTTGAATTCTCTATCACATAGCAAATCAAATGTAATTTATGCGGATTGTGAGAAAAATGGTGTGGTGAATTTCGATAAGATAGTTGAGAAAATCACAGATAAGACTAGACTTGTGATTCTTCAACATGTCAACAATGAAACGGGTGCTATCATGCCTGTGAAGAAATTGGGCGAGTATTTGAAAGACAAGGATATTTGGTATCATGTCGATGCTACTCAATCTGTGGGGCATTTGGATGTGAATGTGGAAGAAATTCACTGTGATTCGCTTTCTTTTTCAGGTCATAAACTCGGCGGAATCAATGGATTTGGGGTTCTTTTTTTGAAAAAGAATTTGCACAATTTGATTTACGGAGGAGAGCAAGAAGATTACAGAAGAGGTGGGACTTCTTTTGTGATGGGAGCTTACACTTTGGCGAAATCTTTGCAAAAAAGTGTAGACGAAAGAGATTACATCAAAAATATGAAAAAACTTTTTTTAGATAATATAAAATTCGATTACGATGTAAATGGATCTGTGGAAAATTCAGCAGATCACATATTGAATTTATATATTCCTTTTGAAAAGAATGATTTTCTGCTTACTTATTTGGATATGCATGGGATATGCGTATCGGCAGGCTCTGCTTGTTCTGCGGGAAGTATCACGAATAGCCATGTGATTACCAATATGTACGATGAAAAAAGAGCAGAACATTCTTTGAGATTTAGTTTTGGATATGGAAATACTAAAGAAGATATTTTGAAATGTACGAGTGTGTTGAATGATTTTTACGAAAAGAATAAAGGAAAGATATAATGGATAATTCAAAAATAAAAGTAGTAGTTGGGATAAGTGGAGGAGTGGATTCTTCTGTCGCAGCTTTGCTATTGAAACAACAAGGTTATGATGTAGTGGGAATATTCATGAAAAATTGGGATGAAACCGACGAAAATGGATATTGTACTGCAGAAGAAGATTACAAGGATGCCGTTGCCATAGCAAACCAAATAGGGATAGATTATTATTCGATAAATTTCGAAAAGGAATACTACGATAGAGTGTTCACTTACTTTTTGGACGAATACAAAAAAGGAAGAACTCCAAATCCCGACATAATGTGCAACAAAGAGATAAAATTCAAAGCGTTCTTGGATTTTGCGATGAAATTGGGAGCTGATTATATAGCTACAGGTCATTATGCGAGAATTGAACGAGGTGACGACGGGGTAAAACTTCTTCGTGGACTAGATAACAACAAAGATCAGACGTATTTTTTGAGCCAGTTGACTCAAGATCAAATCAAAAACGTGATGTTTCCTGTGGGAGAATTGCAAAAAAAGGAAGTTCGTGAAATAGCCAAGAAATACAATTTGAAAACAGCCGACAAGAAGGATTCGACGGGAATTTGCTTCATAGGAGAGAGAAATTTCAATGAGTTTTTGTCGCATTATTTGCCTGCTAAAAAGGGAAATATAGTAGATGTAGATGGAAATGTATTGGGAAAACACAACGGACTTATGTATCACACGATTGGACAGAGAAGAGGACTTGGAATAGGTGGAGATGGACCAGCTTGGTTTGTATGTGCTAAAAATTTGGAGAAAAACGAGCTTATAGTTTGCCAAGGAGAGGACAATCCTCTATTGTACTCCAACAAATTGTACGCAAGTCAATTCGAGACTTCGTTGAATCATTTGAACAGAGACGAGTTCGATTGTACTGCCAAATTCAGATACAGACAAAAGGACATAAAATCTCACGTCAAATTCATAGACGATACGCACGTAGTAGTGACATATGACGACACAAAAGCAGTCACTCCAGGTCAAGCAGCAGTGTTTTACGATGGAGAAGTGTGCATAGGATCTGCAATAATAGATGAAGTGTATAACAACGATACGAAACTTATGGTTTAAATGAGAAAAATTTGAGCACCTATTTTAGGTGCTTTTTTTATGAAAAACGATAAATTGACATAATTTACATTATTATATACAATTACATACATGAATTTATAACAGTTTGATAATTTTAAATATCGTTAGGGGGATGTAATGAATTTTTCAACACAATTGTTTACTTTTGTGTTTTTCTTAATTTTTATTGCGGTGTATTTTAGTGCACATGCATTTCTCAAGAACAGATCTTCCAATGTAAAATACGAGTACATCATAATTATCGCATCTAGTTTGATATTTTACGGATTTGCTGCTTTCAGAGGAGTGTTGTTCATTTCTGTCTACAGCGTTATCGTTTTCGTCATGGGGAAAATCACAGAAAAAATCAAAAAATCCGGTAAAACGAAACTAGGTAAATATATTTTCACACTTTTCATAGTATCTTTGGCAAGTGTGCTATTTACTTACAAATATTTGCCGTTTTCTATTGAAATTTTGAAAAAATACAAGAATATCGACACCGTAATAAAATTTGATATAATACCGATTGGGATTTCTTTTATCACTTTTTCAGCAATTTCCTACCTTGTAGATATCTATAAATACGAAGAAAATACGGGAAGTTTTTTGGAGACTTTTACATTTATCACATTCTTTCCCAAAGTTATTTCGGGGCCTATAGTCAAATGGAGAGATTTTCATAAAAATTTGGCAACTAGAAAACCTACTGTGGATCTTTTCTTCATGGGAATGAACAGATTCATCATCGGATATGCGAAGAAGATTCTTTTTGCAGATTATTTCGCAACGGTAATCTCCACTATAATGGCAACGGGATTTGAAAATATCGACACGAGAACAGCGTGGTTGTGCACTATAGTGTATACTTTTGAGATATATTTTGATTTCTCGGGATATTCCGACATAGCAATTGGGATTTCCAATATGCTGGGACTAGAATTTAAAGAAAACTTTGCTTTCCCATATACCTCAAAATCGATAACTGAATTTTGGAGAAGATGGCATATTTCATTGGGATCGTGGTTTAGAGACTACATCTACATTCCATTGGGAGGAAATCGAAAAGGCAAAATCAGAACTTTAATCAATTTGGGAGTGGTTTTTCTGATAACAGGCGTATGGCATGGAGCAGGCAAGGCGTATTTGTGCTGGGGATTGATGCATGGATTTTTCGCCATTTTCGAGAGAATCGTCAAGGATTTCAATTGGTATAAGAAAATTCCAGATTTCGTGAAGTGGTTATTCACGATGTTCGTAGTGAATTTGGGATGGGTAGTGTTCTTTATTGAAGAAAAAGATTTGAGACATTATCTAGGATTGCTTTTCGGCACCAACAAAAACTCGATGTCTGATATATACGCTTCATTCAGCTACTATCTAGACAAAAAGTTGATAGTATTTTTAATCATAGCATTCATCATGAGTATATTGCCTTTCATGAAGAAAGTATATGCGTTGAAGGACAAAGTCAATAGCGATAGATTTATCGTAGTAAAAGAGACGGCACTTTTAGCTTTGATGATAATTTCAGTAATCGTCAAGTACAACTCAAGCTATAGCCCATTTATATACTTTCAATATTAGGTGGTGAAATATGAAAACGAACAAGAAAAAAGTCGTATTTATCATAATATTTTTTGTGTTGATGATATTGCCAGTTATATCGTTTAATTTCCAAGAAAACGTAGAATCTGAAATCGACAACAGGTATTTGACAAATTTTCCGTTTGGAGATGACTACAAATCAGAAGAAAGCGACAATCCTACTACCAGACAAAAAATCAATGCATTGAACGATTACGTCTCAGATAGACTTGGGTTTCGCAACAATTTCATAAAAATCTACGACAATGCAAGTGGTAAAATATTCGGCAAAATAGTACACCCGACATACGAACAGGGAAAAGACGGATATATATTTTTCAAATTTATCCAAAATTACGAATACTCGGACTACATCGACAAATTCGTAGACATGCTCAAAAAAATTCAGGATTACTGCGACAGTAGACAAGTCCCATTTTTATTCGTGTTTGAACCGGAAAAAGAATCCATCTACACAGACAAAATCCCAGCAGGTATCAATTACAACGCAGATTGGGTACAAAAATTCAAATCAAAACTAGATGAAAACAAAATCAATTACATCGACAATACAGACATTTTGAAAGAGAAAAGAAACGAAGGAAAACAAGTATTCAACGTCAAATACGACGCAGGACATTGGAACGATTTAGGGGCATTTTATGCAGTCAACAACATCGCAAATGCACTATCGAAGGATTTTCCGGATATTCACAAAAATAGCTTCGATGAATTCAAGATTTCCACTGAAAAAAAGACATCACTTCCGACATCTGATTTCAAAATAAATGAAGACGTGCCTCTATTTGAATTGAAAAAAGAAGTTACCGATAAAGCAGAAGATTATATAGATGAATTGGAAATTGACGAAAATTATCCATCATTTGTATACACACAAAACGACAATATAAAAACAACTCCGAAAAAACTAATGATGTTTCAAGGAAGCTACATGAATGGAATAGGATTTAAATTCATGAGAAACATAGCCAATCAATACGTTGGAATTCACTCATATCAGAACATATTGAACTTCGATTACTATTTCAACATATTCCAACCAGATTGCGTGGTTTTCGAAGCTGCACAATACGCATTCAACGATGGCTATTACGACAGCAAAAAAATGGAAAAACTAGAATTCAATCCAGCACTTAGTAGCCTTGACCAAGAGCCAATTACAAAAGAAATCTCACAAATACAATACGACATATCGAAGGGAGATAAAATTTCCACGATAAAAGTCAACCCAAAAGACAATTCGTACAAATACGGATACGTCAAAATTAACAATACAATATTGGATTTGAAAAGACAAAAGAAAATTGGACAGCGTCATTTGACGAAAAAGAAGGAGAAAAAATCGATGAAATTATTTTTATCGACAATAACAATCATAAAATAATATACAAATAAAAGGAAAATAGGCTTGCTTTTTGTGAGCCTATTTCATTTGCATAAGCGAAAGTTGGTGTCGACAATAATCATTAAAATCTAGCAAATAAAATGTAATTTGTTAACGTTTGTGATATAATAAAAAATAATAAATATTATAGGAGGATAACATGAGCAAAGCCAAATTTGAAAGAACAAAACCACACGTAAACATAGGTACAATAGGACACGTAGACC